>SXUI01000066.1 GCA_005790605.1 Planctomycetia bacterium
CGCACCCTGCGGTGTACATCATGATCCTCCCAGGCATGGGCATCATCAGCGAGATCATCGCGGTGCACAGCCACCGCCAGATCTTCGGCTACCGCTTCATTGCGTTCAGCTCGATTGCGATCGCCATCTTCAGCTTCCTTGTGTGGGGCCACCACATGTTTACGAGTGGTCAGTCGCCACTCATGAATGTTGTGTTCTCGTTCATCACCTTCTCGGTGGCGATCCCATCCGCGATCAAGGTCTTCAACTGGCTCGCGACGCTGTACAAGGGCGCGATCGTGTTGAACACCGCGATGCTGTACGGCCTCGCGTTCATGTTCCTGTTCACCATCGGCGGCCTCACGGGGCTTCCGCTTGGCACGCTGAACACTGACATCCATTTGCACGACACCTACTTCGTTGTCGCACACTTCCACTATGTCATGATGGGCTCCGCGCTCATCGCGATGGTCGGCGGCATTCATCACTGGTGGCCGAAGATGTTCGGCGTCATGTTCAGTGAGTTCTGGGGTCGCATCGGTTGCACGCTGGTCTTCGTCGGTTTCAATGTGACCTTCTTCACGCAGTTCATGCTCGGTTCGCAGGGCATGCCACGGCGCTACTACCTCTACGAGCCAGAGTTTCAGTCGTACCATGTGATTTCGACGATGGGCGCCTACTGCATGGCGCTCGGATTCCTCATCACGGGTGCGTATCTCTTGCACTCGCTGTTCTTCGGGAAGAAGGCGCCAGCCAATCCGTGGGGCGGTCGAAGTCTCGAATGGCAATGCACTTCGCCGCCTCCGCACGACAACTTTGCGACCACGCCCTCGGTGGGCAATCCATACGACTTCTCTGATCTTCGCTGGAACGAGGCGGAGCAGGGATATGAAGTCGATCCGAATGCGGCTCCAAGCAAAGACACGCACTGATTGCAGAAGAAGGACGAGCCTTGAGTACCGCCTCTACCAGTACCGCATCAACAAGTGCACACGCAGCGCATGGTCATGCTCATGATCACGGTCATGATCATGATCATGGTCATGGCGATCATGGGAAGTACCCATTCCTTGCGCACCACTTCGATACGCCGCACCAGCAGTTCGACTCTGGGAAGTTCGGCATGTGGCTCTTCCTCGCAACCGAAGTGCTTTTCTTCGGCGGGCTCTTCGTGGCCTACGCAGTCTTGCGCATGCTGCATCCGGAAGTCTTTGCCTACGCCAGTCATTACCTCGACACGATTCTCGGTGGCATCAACACGCTTGTGCTGATCGCCTCAAGCTTCACGATGGCGATGGCGGTTCGTTTCGCGCAGACGAACAAGCGCATTCCGCTGATCATCTGCCTCTTGCTGACGCTCGCCGGTGCGATCGGCTTCATGGTCATCAAGTACTTCGAGTACACACACAAGATCCATGAGAACTTGATCATGGGTCCTGGCTTCTATCGCCCGGTCGATGAGCATGAGGCGAAGATCGCAATGACCGATCCGGGTACAGCTGCGCCAGTGCTGCAAATCGAGGGCGTGATTGTCACTCCGGTCACAGGCTCGTTCTCGACAGTACTTACTCCGCTTCCAGCAGTCGACAAGTCCTCGGTTATTCCGCCGCTTGCGGGTCCGAGCGGCGTCGTTGATCTCGCGGGAACCACGCCGCAGGAGCGCAGTCAGTACGCCGAAGAGGCGATCCACGACACACCAACTGAAGGCACGCCTCATCTTCTCGATCCGAAACTGCCTCCAAGCACCCACCAGTTCTTTGCCATCTATTACTGCATGACCGGCTTGCACGGCATCCATGTCGTTGTCGGCATCGGCGTCATCAGCTGGCTCGTTGTTGGCGCGTACCGCGGCCGCTACAACAGTGATTACTACACGCCCATCGATCTTGTCGGCTTGTACTGGCACGTGGTCGACTTGGTGTGGATTTTCCTGTTCCCGCTCTTCTACCTCATTCATTGATTCCCACTGAGCACCGTTTGCAACGGAACTAAGCACGATGTCTTCTCACGCTTCTTCATCTTCTCACGCAGCACACGCCGAAGGACATCCGCTCGTCGGACACCTTGTCCCAGTGTCGACGCTGTTGCTCACAGGCCTCGCGTTGGTTGTCCTCACCGTGATTACGGTCGCGACGCACTACGTTGATCTTGGCGAAGCGAACATCTACATCGCCTTGGTGATCGCCGGAATCAAGGCGTCTCTCGTGTGTGCGTTTTTCATGCACCTTCGCTGGGACCGCCCATTCAATCTCCTCGTGCTTGTCGCGGCGATTCTGTTCGTCGTCCTGATGATGTCGTTTTCGATGATGGATGTCGACGCGAATTCGTTCGCGTTTGATCAAGGCAACCCGAAGGCTGTCCAGACCTATCTCGATCAGAACGCGAAGTTCGCACCGATCACATCCAAGTAATCGATGAGTGTGCGGTGCATGCGAGCTTCGCGTATGGCGCACGCATGAATCAGGAGCCGATCCTATTTTCGACTAACGCGCGTCTCACGCCATTCGCTGACGCAAAGGCGCGACTTGAAGCTGGGCGTATGGGGATGTGGATCTTCCTCATTGTCCTCGCGCTTCTGTTTCTTTCAGCCCTCTTCGGATATCTGTTTGTGCGCGTCGAGAATGCGGCGACTTGGACGGAAGGGAACGCGCTCCCGCCGCCAACCATTCTTTGGTACAGCACGGCAGCGCTCGCGCTCAGTAGTTTCACGATGCATCTGGGCATGCGCGCAGCGCAGGCGGGCGATCGTGCGCAGGCGAAGTGGATGACTGCAACGCTCGGACTTGCATTGCTCTTTCTCGCGTTGCAGGGCGCGGCGTGGGTGCAACTGATCCAAGAGCAGATGACGATTGGATCGAGTCTCTACGCATGGTCGTTCTATGTGCTGACGGGCCTGCACGCGGCGCATGTGCTCGGTGGGCTTATCCCACTTGGTATCACGACAGCGCGCGCAAGGCGCTGCGCGTACTCGAGCGCGGACGCTGCCGGTGCGATCTACACGGCGATGTACTGGCACTTCCTCGGCGGCGCGTGGGTTGTCCTGTATGCGACGCTGCTCTTGGGATCCTGAGCTTAGGGCGTGATCGGAAGTACTTCGCACGCACCCTGCGGGTTGAGGAGCGCGCGATACGCATAAAGCAGGCAAGGAATTGCAGTGAGGGGTTCACCGTCCCGTCGCGTCGCGCGCGCAACTCCAGGTCCATCCGGAAGCACGACATCGATCATCACGCCGTCTACTTCCACCGCGGCAATCCGGACCTCTTGCGTCGTGGACACACGAAGCAGTCGCTCAATCGAAAGCGCGCGCCACTTCTCGTGAATCCACACGGCGATACAAGGCGATTTCATCGACAAGCCAAGCGCGGAGAGTTCCTGTGCAGAGGGAATCGGCGAGACAGGGAAGTCGAGCCGCGGCGACAGGTAGTTGCGCGCGTACGAGATGCTCTTGTAACGACGAATCGCACCGAGGTCCCGCTCTGGAAGCGTGGTGGCGGGATATGCATGGAGCCAGTCTGCCCAAGTTGTAGTGCATGCGTTCGGTAGAGGTGTCAGCTGCACGCCTCGCGCTGCAAACGGGCCGCTGATCGCCTCCATCAACAATGGACTCCACAAACTCGCCTCGTGGCGCATCGGATCAGATCCGTCGAGCGCGCGGTCGTAGAGCACCAAGCTCGATTCACAGAGCAAACCGCTTACGCCAAACTGGAGCGTTGAACCATCGACCACGCGCGAGAACGCAACGGGCGCATCGCAGAAGGGGGAGTACGCGATGACAATAGCCTCGCCCCCGAGTGTGTCGTTAATGACCTCGTGGCCATTGAGTAGGGAGATTGGATAGGCGCGCGCTTCGCCATTGTGCACAAGTCCAAAGACCCGATCCCGACTGACGACATATCGACTTCGATGCGATTCGTTGTAGACCGCTTGTTCGCTTCCGCGCACTGTCGACTGCACATCAAGCGCAGGCAGAAAATCGCGTGGATTTCCGGATGGTTGGAGGTCTGTGCGTTCGACGAGAAGGGGAGTGAGTTGAAAACCGTAACTCTCGATTGTGTGTCCGTCGCCGAGATGGCGCTTTCCAAGCATCGGCGCAAGCGTGGCCCACACGATGATGAGGAGCACCAGTGCGATGGCGAGCAAGATCACCCATCCGCCGCCCCGCATCGTGAGCGTTGCACGAGGCTGCGTGGTTCCATCATGCGCGTTGGGCGCACTCATGGCAGCGGCTCGCTTGGCGGCGCGTTCACTTCCCAGATCCGATCCTGTGGACGGCCGGTGAGAAACGCGCGCGGGCTTACAGGTCCGCGGTCGAGCACCATTGCCAGGAGGACGAGCGGCAGCCAGGCGATGCTGGCAAGAAACAAGGTCCGTGCCGTTCGATCATCTTTGTATCGCGCGAACTGCACGGCGAGGGCGGCGAAGAGCAGCGTTGCGAAAAAGCCGAAGAGAGCGCTCCACCATCCCGTGAGCCCACTGACCGTGGCACTGAGTACGAGCGGCATGAGCAGGAGTGTTGTGAGTAACGCAACCTGAGAAGTGATGCGACCATCGGTGTCGAAGACAGGGAGCATCGCGTGGCCGCCGCGCGCGTAGTCTTCGCGATACTTCCATGCGAGCGCGAGGAAGTGAGGGATCTGCCACACGAAGAGAATCCCTGCAAGCACCCAGGCCGCTGGATCAATGCGTCCAGTGACCGCGGTCCAGCCCATGAGCGGGGGAATCGCGCCGCACACAGCGCCCACAATCGTGTTCATCGTGGTGCGCGGTTTGAGCGGGGTGTAGAGCAAGACATAGAGGAGGATGTTGGCGAGAGCGAGCGCGCCAGTGAGCATGTTGATCTGCATCGAGAGCAGCGCAAATCCGGCGTATCCGAGCGCGCAACCCGCCCCGAACACGATGCCGGCGTTGGCTTGGCCCGCGGGCAAAGGGCGACCCCGAGTGCGCAGCATGAGTGCATCTCGCCGACGCTCAACGACTTGATTGAGCATCGCCGCACTCGCAGCAGCGAACGCGGTGCCAAGCATCGCGATCCCGAGTCGCCACCAATCAATCGTGGAGCTTGATGCGAGAAAGAACCCAACCGCAGTTGTGAGCACAACAAGCGCATTGAGTCGCGCCTTTGTGAGTTCCGTGGTGACGCGCACCCAGGAGACCTGTCGCGCGGCAATTGGAGGCACGCCGCGCAGGTTCTCTTGGATGGTTGGCGCGGTGGTCTGGGGCATGAGGGAACGATTAGTATAGGAGCCGCTCTTTCGTTCGGAAGAACCCATGGGTCAATTCATGCATCACACCATCGCCGTTCTAGGATCATTGTCGGGATCGTTGCAGCATGCCACTGAGGGCTCTTCCGCGCCGACGAGCGTGATGATGGTGTTCGCGCTCGCGGCGCTCGGATGCGCGCTGATCGTTTGGTGGGCGGCGTACTCGCGTCCGCTCCACCTTGCGCTCGGGTTCGCAACCACCGCGGTCCTCTGGTTTCTCGGATATGTCGCGATGCTGTCGCCTGGTCTTGCTGCGGGCGAAGTGCTCTTCGGATTGATGCTGGTCGCTGTGTTCTTTGGCGGGTTTGTGGCATCGCGCGTGGGCGCAGTTCCATTTCGCGTCGGGTTTGCATCGGCGACGGTGAACGTCATGGTGCTTGGCGCATTCTTACGAAGTGAGGATGACGCGAGCCGTTGGACGCCACTGCTCTATGTCCTTGGGCTGTACGCAAGTTCTGTGTTACTTGCATGGCTCGGCGGAAAGGTCGGAGCGCGAGGCGCGAGCGTTTCGCGCAGCGCACCAAATCCGGTTGGACTCTTTGCAATGGTCGCAGCGGGGACAGTGTTCTTGATGCTCATCACGGGCGGACTCGTGACGAGTTACGAGAGCGGTCTCGCAGTGCCAGATTGGCCCAACTCGTTTGGGCACAACATGCTGCTGTATCCGATCAGCGAGATGACGGGCGGCATCTTCTGGGAGCACGCGCACCGGCTCTACGGCATGCTGGTGGGAACAACCGTACTCGTGTTCTTTGTCGTGCTGATGAGACTTGAAACGCGCACATGGATTCGCGCCCTCGGCGCACTCGCGTTGTTGTGCGTGATCACGCAGGGGGTGCTCGGTGGACTTCGCGTAACCGGCAACCTCACGAGCGCGGTGGAAGGTGCGTCTCTCGCGCCGAGTCTGACGCTTGCGATTGTGCACGGCACGTTCGGACAGATCGTGTTCGCGCTTCTCGCGGTCATTGCCGTTGCAACGAGTCAACGCTTTCGCGACATGGAGGCACGAGTGCGTGATGGCGCGTCGCTTGATCGCGTGTTCACGGTCGCCCTGTGTGTCATGACAGTGATTCAGATTTCACTCGGTGCGTGCTACAGACACCTGACGATTCCGCCAACGGATGGCGTCAAGGGTTCGACGCCGGCGTGGGCGATGCATTCGCATCTGAGCATCGGAGTATTGCTGGCTATTTTCGGCATTCTGGTCTGCACCCGCGCGATCGGGTTGAGCGATGGCGTGAAGCCCGTCCGCGCGATGGGCAAGGCGCTTCTGATGCTCTTTGTTCTGCAAGTCTTCTTGGGACTCGGAGCACTTGTCTCGATGATGATGCGCAAGGATGGTCACATCCCAACAGTCGAAGTGGTGCTGACCACAACGCACCAAGTGACTGGCGCGCTCATTCTCGCGCATGCCGCGATGCTCATGACCTGGACTCGCCGCGCATTCCTCAGCGACGCGACTGCCTCTTGAGCGTCCCTGCTCCCCCCAGTGGGCGCTTGGGATCTCCGCGTGAAGCGCAGACTCTCGGCTCGTACGAACATGCCATCGCCCACGGCGTGCGCGGCATTGTGCCTCTCGGCTAGCCCCTGTAGACTTTGCGCATGCAATACTCAGCTTTCATCCATCGGACGGGACTGCGGTTAATCGTGTGCGCAGTGATTACTGCTGCAGCAATTGGATGCTCAAACACACGCTACCGCGATCTCATGCGGGTGACTGGTGAGTGCGATGTTGTGATTGCGAACGAGACCGCCATCTACAACGGGGCGGACTCGATCGCAAAGCGGAAGGACGCGCGGAATGAGATCATCGAGTTGCGGAAGAAGCAAATGTATATGGCGCAGCGCATCAATGTGAACACCATGCCAGAGGTCGCGGACAAATCGATAACGCGCAAAGAGGGGGAGACGAAGAAGGCGGAACTCGTTGCTGCTGCACGCAAGAGATATGAGGAAGCGTGTGCGCTTCCGGTCCCATCCGCCCAGCCACGCCAAAGCGCGGAGAAGTGATTGGGTACCCGGCGCAGCGACGGAGCTCTGGCCGGGTCGGCCGTAAGCTTGAATTGCGATCAAGACCATTCCGGCAAGTAGCGCCGATCGCACATCTGCACTGGCTTGCCGAAACGGCGGATTCTCACGAACGAGATCGTCTGATGCCTGCATGAGAGGAAATCCATTGGAAGTAAGTCGTGAACAAGTTCTTGCGTCGATCCGCGACATCATTCACACCGATCTGAAGTTTGCCGGAGTCGAAATCAACGAGGAGTTAGAGCTCGTCGGAGGCGGCCTCGGTCTCGACTCGCTCGATCTGCTCATGCTCGTCACCGGGATCGAAAAGAGATTCGGCCACAAGATTCCTGCGAAGCGTCTCAATCGAGAGACGATGGGAACGGTGGGACGATTCGCGTCATTCGCGCACGCAGAGCTTGTTGCGGCGGGGAAATGAAATCGCTTATCGCTCGACTTCCGCATCGACCGCCGTTCGTCTTCGTGACGGAAGTTGTCGCGGTGCATGCGGAGTTCATTGACGCCGTTTGGCGCGTGGACGGAACGGAAGATGTCTTCCGCGGTCACTTTCCCGGTGACCCAATCGTGCCGGGAGTACTCATCACTGAGGCGCTCGCGCAGGCGGCAGGTCTTTATCTTCTCGCGCTCGATACCGGTGACCACGGCGGGATGCTCGTCCAGACAGATGTGCGATTTCGAAAACCGGCTCGCCCACCGGCGCAAATCGAGTTGCGCGCCACGCGGACAGGATCGCTTGGCGCACTTCAGCGCTTTGAAGTTTGTGCGGTAGTCGGGGAGAGCGTCGTCGCGGATGGGACGATCGTGCTCGCGGCATTTGCCAAAGATCCGATTATTTCTTCATGATGGCGTTAGCCCATGGCCTGAGCGCCGGTCGCAGCATATCTTGCGGATGATCGCCGCCAGCCAGCCCGCCTCCGCCCCACCTGCTTGTTCCGTCTACGACGGTCAAGTCTGCGGACGAGCGATCGAGCACGCCAGTCGTGCGAATCTCGATGCGCAAACGATCCATGGTCCCGCTGAACTCGGTGAGGCGGTCTTCCCACTCCTGAATGCGAGGCATAACTATCCAAGTTGCGTTGGATTCGAGGCCCATCGGCGCGGCGTCTCGTGGATCTTCGCAGAAGGGACCCGGCACGGCATCTGCTCCCATCGAGTTCAGCGTGGAGATGATCGCACCTTGCGTCGACGCACCCGAACTAGCGTATGGTCGGTTTCCATACGCGCCGTCTTTCGGAAGCGTGACGAGGACGCGTGCGCCCTTCTCGATGAGTGGAGTGATTTGATTCGAGGAGGCGCTGGGGTGCTCCATTTTGTACGAATGGGAACATGCCGAGAGCCACAGGATTGCAAGTGTGCCGCTGATTCTGATGGGGTGCTGCATGTTTTTCCTTAGACTTGTTCTTGAGTAGTTCCCTCACGCGTTCGCTTGGCTCAAACAATTCGCTCTTTCGACTCGCTGGGATCAGAGGTCGGCGTAAAGCACGCATTTCGGACAGCGTGAAGCGCGCCCCGCACACTCGCGGAAACTCCACTTGATAGTTTCCTACAAGTCGCGTCAAGTGCTGCGACCACGCGCGCGCATTCCGGCTCGCGCACGACAAGTGGAGGTGTGAACTTCAGGATGTTCGTGTGGGATTCGGTGACTTGGCACAGCACAGCGTGTGTCGCCAGCATCTCCATCACAAACGCCTGTCCGAACGCGAGTTCCTCGAGTGATCCGATCACCGGGAGGCTCGCGAGTAAATTTTCCGCCGAAGACTTTCGAAGGGACACGCCAAGCATGAGTCCGCGGCCACGCACAGCCCCGATCACTCGGTGTTGCCGAGCGAGGCGTTCGAAGTCGTTGCGAAGTTGGTTTCCGAGCGTCTCAGTGCGGCCTGAAAGGTTCTCGCGATCATGTATCTCGAGGGTCATGAGTCCCGCGGTCATCGCGAGCACTCCGGATTGAAATGTAGAGGCGTGGACAAGCGCACGCGACATTGAATCAAAGGTCTTGTCCCAAACTTTTTTCGTGACGAGCGTTGCGCCCACTGGAACAAATCCACCAGCGAGTGCCTTGGACAGCACGATGATGTCCGGCTCGCAGTTTGGATCGTGCTCAACCGCCAGGAACCGACCGGTTCGGCCGATGCCAGTCTGCACTTCGTCGACGATGAGGAGCGTCCCTGCTCGGGAGCACAGTCGCGCAGCCTCGCTCAGGAACCGCTCAGAGGCCGCATGACAGGACTTGCCTTGCACCGGTTCGACTAAGAATGCGGAGAAGCGCCTCGAGGCAAGAGCCTGCTCAAGCGCGGGCAGATCGTCGAACGGAATGCACTCAGAGTCCCCGAGGGGACCAAAGCCCTCGCGGAGCTTTGGATTTCCATTCGCGGCGAGCGATCCAAGCGTGAGACCGTGGAATGCCATGTCGCAGTGCAGCACCGCGCTCCGTCCTGTCGCGCGGCGCGCGAGTTTGAGCGCGCACTCAATCGCCTCGGTTCCCGAGTTTGAAAAGAACACATGCTTCAGCGCTGCAGGCGCTCGCGCGCAAAGTCGCTTCGCCAACAGTGCGGCGAGGGGATTGCGCTCGAATTGAACCCATTGCGGCTGTCCGCTCCGCAGTGCATCACAGAGCGCCGCGATCATGTCCGGGTGCGACCTCCCGATAGCGTGGACGGCGTAGCCGGCGATGCAATCAACATACTCTCGGCCTTCAGCGTCGAAGAGAAGAGCGCCGTCTGCACGAGCCCATTCGCGGTCAAACCCGGTAAGCCGAATCATGTTCGCGAACTGGGCGTTGCCATGTTCGCGAAAATTGGCATCGACATCGCGTCGTGCTTCGGCGAGTAGCCGATCAAAGTCAGTCCCAGCACCGAGCATCGCATTACTATAGTGAGATGCGTGGCGTCGCAATCGTGCCGACCTATCGAAACCTTCGGACGCTGCCAACGGTCATCGCAGGTCTCGAGGAGAGTGGTCTTCCGGTCTTGGTGGTCGATGACGGTTCGGACGATGGAACAGGTCCTTGGCTTGACCATTGGATTGCAAGCCGCGGCGGCGCTGACACCCGATGCTGGTTGTCGCGCCTGCCTCGGAATAGGGGAAAGGGGGCTGCGCTCGAAGTTGGTCTCGCTCGCGCGCGGGAACTAGGTTTTACATTCGCGATTGCGGTTGACTCAGACGGTCAACATCTTCTCGAAGATGTTTTGCACATTGCTTCACTTGCCGCGCCAGGCGTTCTCATGCAGGGGACACGCGGCGAACGCATCTCCGGCTACCCCGTGAAGAGTTTGTTCGGCCGGCGTCTCTGGGCGCTCGGCGTACGGTCGCTCACCGGCTTGGGTGTGTCGGATCCCATCTGCGGGCTTCGCTGCTACCCACTTCACGAAACCGCACTGCTGGTGATTGGCGCTGGGCGTTACGCGTGGGAGGCGGAGTTCTTGGTCCGCGCCGCGTGGGCAGGCATCGAGATCCGCGAAGTTGGAGTTCAGGCTGTGTATTTCGCACAAGGCGAACGAGTGAGCCACTTCGCACTCTTTGATTGGGTGGATTCACTTGCCGTTTGGCTTCGCCTCGCAGCGCTACGAGTTGTGTGCGCGGTTCCTGCAGCGCGTCCTCGAGGTGCGTTGACCGCGCGAGACCGTTCGTGGAGGAGGCTCGCGGCTTGTGCCGGACTTGTCGGTGTGTTGTGCGGTGCGCTCCCGTTCTGGCAAGTGCTCTTTCCAATCCTCGTGTGGTTGGCGTGGCGACTCTACGCGCCCGTGATCTTGACGATCGCTCTGTTTGCTCTCGCAGTGCTTCTCGCGGAAGCCACAAGTTCTCTCGTTGCGCTTCTCCTCGCACTTCCAGTCGCGGTCGGAATCACGCGGGGGGCGCGGTTCCTCTGTAGCAACTGAAGACGCCGAGTTCGAGAAGGTGGCGGGTGCCCAAAAATCCACACTGGTCGAGCGCCGTGACGATGCGGTCGGGGCGCGCAGCATCCTTCATAGTTTCCGCCCAGTAGTGCATCATCGGGAAAGTCGACGGACGACCACTCGTGAACACTCCGATGGTCGGGACGATCCAGTACATCGAGAGATCGAAGGCGCACTTTCCCAACGCCGACGCTGGTCGCGTCACCTCAAAGATCACGATGCGACCAGATGGTTTCAGTACTCGACGCGCCTCCCGGAACGCGAGCACGAGATCGTCGATGTGCCGCAACATGTAACTCATAGAGACTGTGTCGAAGGAGTGATCAGGGAATGGCAGGGACTCCGCTCGTCCCTCGACAATCTCTCTTACTCCTCGTCGCTTCGCCACTTCGAGCATGCCTTTGCTCGGGTCAAGCGCCACGACTCGTCCTGTGGAGCCAATCAGATCCTGCGCGATTGCGGCGCACAAACCCGTACCGCTCCCAACATCAAGGTGCGCACCGCCCGCCCTCAGTCCAGCATTCGCGAGCATGCGCCGGCGATACCAGCGACCGCCGCGCAGGAACACCGCTCCACTCGAATTGTCGTAGCCGCGTGCGGATGCATCGAAGAGTCTCGTCGTGAATTGCTCGCGATCTTCTCTTCGAGCAAGTCGATCCGGCCGCCTGAGGACCGGGGATACACTTGCCTCTCCCGTGCTTCGGATGATCTTCCCGCTGGGTGTTGTCGGGATCCGGGTGATGAAGTTGAAGGTGCGCGGTATCGCGTGCGCCGCGACGAGAGGCGCGAGATGAGCGCGGATCTGTTCGGGCGATGGCTCGGGTGCACTCTCCTTTAACTCGATATCAGCGGCGACTCGTTGAAGGACGGACCCTGCAGAGACGGGCTTCACCAGGGCGCGCCTCACTGCAGGGTGTAACTCGAGCGCTTGCTCAATCTCGATCGGATTCACCTTTAATCCACCAACATCGAAGACCAACTTGGTTCGTCCCGTGATCCGGAATGTTCCGCGCTCTGACCTGACTCCGATATCTCCGGTGTGAAAGCAGCCGTCGACGAGCGTGCTTGTGACCTTGCCATTGCTGTTGACCACGCCATCGAACACGGAGTCGCTGCGTACGAGCACCTCTCCCTCGCACTCTGCGCTTTCGAACCCTGAGATCTCGACGCCGCGAACGGGCTTGCCGCCGTCTCCTCGATCAAGCCAAACGGTGCCAAGCTCGCTCGCGCCATAAAGGTCCGTGACGCGAATCGAATATGTCGTCTCAAACGCTCTTCGCACGGTGGGTGGCAGAATCGATCCAGCACTCACAACCGATCGAAGTTTTGGGGCTGGAAGCGAGGCGTCCGCGAGCGCTTGCACAGTGATGGGAACGAGCGGCATCGTCGTCGCGCCGTTCGCGAGCGCTTCCGCCGCACGGTCAATGGAGAACGCGCCGAGCGCGTGAAGTCGCGCACCCGCAGCGATTGGCGCGAGAAATGCATGCTCAAATCCATACGCATGGTGCATCGGAAGAAATGAAGCAATGCAGTCGTCTCGGCGCGCGAGGTCCTCTTCAAGCAGAATATTCGTAATGAGATCGATCGCGTGATTCGAGCGAAGAATGAAGCGTGATCGCTCTGTTGTTCCAGAGGAGAGCAAGATCGCGCCCTCGGGAGGCGCGGCGTCGTCCTGTTCAGCAATCGATGCTCGCGATCCTGCGACGATCGCTTCGTCGAGCATGAAGAGATCTGGGCCAAGCTCATGCGCAAGCCGCGCGGAGAGCAATCCAGGCGTGGGACAGGGAAGGAGACAGGGGGTTCGTCCTGCGGATGCGGTTGCGAGTACGGCGATCCAGAACGACGAGCCGGACGGGATGCTGATACAGACGCGCGCATTCGGCTTGGTCGTGCGGTGGATCAGTGCGCGGAGTGACGCGACCCGTTCCTGCAGCATCGCCCATGTAAATGCATGACCGTCCTCATCGACAATCGCGATGTCCTGTGGCTTGGTCGCGCAGTGCTGCGCAAATGCGGAGAGCACGACTTTCATGCGGAAGGGGCGGAAGAAACGATCGCCGTTGGCGCGTCTGGTGAAGACAGCGCGATTCGAAATGGGCGTACGCGGCCGGTGACGGGCCACACGCGCTGTACTGCGCACAAGCCGCGCAGTGCCTGGCAGCGCAAGCCTACGCCGAAGGGAATGTCGTCGATCTCGCCAGCGAGAAGAGTGACGAATGCTCGCTCGAGTTGCTTGGTCCGATTGCGACTGAAAAGCAAGTCGCGGAAGTTCGGATCGTAGAAACCCTCAACGAGGCGAAAGGCTCGATCGGTGATTCGCTTCATCCACGCGTTGTGACGCGCGCGCTCCGTGGCAGGTGAGCTGTTGCGCGACATCCGAATGACGCTTCCCGCAGCCTGTTCCGCGGCGAGAAGGCCGAGGGTGAGCCCAGTCGACCAAACAGGATCCAAGAACGCCGCAGCATCGCCGATAAGGAAATGCCCAGGCCCCGCGAAGGGGTCGCAGCGATATGTGAAGTCAGAGATGACGCGGTTCTTCTCAGGTCCGATCGCGTTCGCCATGCGCTCGCGCAACATCGGCGTGCGAGAGATCGCCCAACGCAATCGGTCCTCGCTCGGGACATCGAGATTGCGGTGTAACGTTTCGCGTGCCACAAACCCGATGCTCGTGCGCGTCGCGTCGAGAGGAATGAGCCAGAACCAACCCTCGTCGGCGATCGTGAGCGCGAAGCAGTTCTGTCCACGACCGCTCGGACGCACGACGTGCTCGAAGTGCTCGAAGTACGCGACATTCCGCAGGAAGGAATGAAATCGACGCTGGCCGAGTTCTTTCCCGATGGTGCTGGCTTGTCCGCTCGCGTCGATCAGCCATCGCCCATGGAACTCTCCATGCGTGGTTCTGACCGTGACATTTCCGTCTTCCAATCTGGGGAGTTGTTCGATGGCACAGGATGTGCGGACATCCGCGCCGGCCTCGCGCGCAGACTCCATCATCATCTGATCCAAATGCATGCGCGCCATGTTGAAGGCTTCTTTATCGCCATCGCCATACACATCACGAAAGTGGAAGTACTGTGAACCATGACGCGCATCGCCGAGTGAAATCTCGACGCCGAGTTTTCGCGCGTGAGGAAGCGCGAGGCATTTGTCGAGCACGCCAAGTCGGCGGAATGCGCGCTTCGTCCGCGGAAGAAAACTCTCACCGATTCGAAATCGCGGAAACTCGCCTCGATCGAGCACCAGAATGTCAAGACCCGCCCGCGCCATCTCCATTGCCGCGGCGCTTCCTGCAGGTCCAGCGCCAATCACGATGCAATCGTACTTACGGCTTGGCAGCATGACAGATCCCTTCCACCTCTAGTAGGAGTTCACGCCGACAGATCGGCGCATGGAGGACGCGCT
Source organism: Planctomycetia bacterium (assembly GCA_005790605.1). Lineage (GTDB taxonomy): Bacteria > Planctomycetota > Phycisphaerae > Phycisphaerales > SM1A02 > F1-140-MAGs142. Next base: position 14,564 of record SXUI01000066.1, read on the forward strand.
CAACTTCTTCGCCGAAGTGCTCGACTGCGAGCGCGCGCACGCGCTCGAGGTCTCCTTCATCTCGGACATAAAACTGCAGCGACTTCCATTCGCCATCGCCCCCACCGGCCGTCGCCAACGCTGCGAGATTGCGAAGGGTTTCGTCGAACTGCGCTTCGAGTTGGCCGACATGGACCGTATCTTCGCCAACGACCGACGCAGTGCCGCTCGCGAGCAGCATTCGCGGAGTGCGTGTTCCTCGGCAAAACGCTGGTGGAACAGGACCGTAGCGAGCGGAGTAGAGTTGCGCTGGACGTTGGCGTGGGTTCTCAACCGCTGCGCATTCGCCGTCGATCCAAAGCGCATGCACGACGAGGTCGCGACCCGCATGTCCCACGCATGTCGCTGCGGGCATCACTCGAACTTTCTCAGCAAGGCATCGATACGCTTCGGTTCGCCCAGCATTGAATCGCATGTAGCGCTGCAAAGTTTCGTCGTCGGTCGCCGTGGGTCGAGGGAGGAAGGACCAAGTTCTGCAGGGCCCGTCCGGCAAGTCTTGGAGCGCACTCACGAAGGCATCTCGTGCGGCGGTCGTGAGCTCAGAGCCCTGAAGGTCATCAGCCGGGACGCTGCGAGAGACGATTTGGAACTTCGTCGCGTGCGCGCCTTCGCGTAAGCCTTGGATCCACGAACCCAAGTCCTCGTCCGGGCACCCAACAGCTACCCACTCCGGCACGATCAACGGACCGTTCGATTGCTTTCGCTGCGAAGTAACAGGCATCGTCCTATGCATCCTATCACGCGTGAGTTGGAGAAAGAAGTTCAACGCTACTTGCCGCGCCATGCGGATCACTGCAATACACGGCGCAGGGTTGCATTGCTGCGGCGCGGAGCATCAGTGCAAACACGGTTGCCGAACCGAACTCTGCAACATCAAACCGATGCGGTCGGCAGGAGAGGTCCGCGATCGAGTCATCAAAAGGTGAACGAGATGTGACGATCGGCGACAACTCAGCTGCGTTCCGCTGGTTCACGACAACCTCCTGCACAGCGCTCGCGGCCGAGAGCGGATGCGTGCGGCAGATGATGTTCCCAAGTGTGAAGAGTGATTGCCTTCTTTTCTTGGTCGCGGAGGAGATGCTGGTGGTTTGTGCTGTTCCATGCGCAGGAGCGGCAGATTCGAGCAGGAAGGCGATCGCTCCAGATCGCAGATGCGTCTCGCGCGCTGCGCACCGCGAAAGCGTGCGAGTCAGAATGGGATGTTCCTCGTCAGCGGCGACGATGATCGCCCGATCCCACTCGCCCGTTGCGAGGCGCGCGCGCGCGAGCAAGAGTGCCTCTAGCCCGGCGGTGCGTCTTCCGATCACGCTCATCGTCGGCGCGCGGATTCCGAATGCGAGTGAGCACTGTGCACTGCCAATGTTCGGAACACTTTCCGCGAAGAGCATTGGGTTCGCAAGGTCAATGCCTTCGCGCACGAGATCCCGGTAGTACCGCTCGGTGAAATCGACTGCGCCGCACCAGTTCGCGGCGATGAGCGGTGTGCTCTGAAGTTCGGCTTCGGTTATCTCGGCACGCGCGGCGAGATCGCGGACGGCCGCGATCATGAGCCGAGGCAGAAGCGCCAATCGGCGCGTGTTCAGCCCATCAAGCAGGGGTGAGAGAGTGGACTCTGAGAGTGCCGGCCACGGAGATGGATCGTCCATGCGAGCGAGAAGCGCCTCGGGCCCGCTGCCCGCGGGCGAGACGGCGCCGATGCCCGTCACATGAAGTACGGTTCGGCGTGCCTGGGTCGCGGTTGGAAGAGGATGCGCGGTCGGCGCGCCTCGCACGATTCGCGTGGCGGCATTTGCGCCTCCGAAGCCAGCGGAGAGCACAACAATGTCACGGGGACTTCCTTTTCGTGGGGCTCCCTCAACAAGATCGAGATCGTCGAATGATGCTCGGTCGATTCCCTTGCCGGCTGTTGACGGAATGAAGTTTCGTTCCGCGCATCCAATGGCGGCCGCGACTTCGAGCACACCGGCGGCACCAAGGGGGTGACCGAACCTACTCTTGAGCGCGACGACGGGGATGCGCGGAAGCGCGTCGCCGAATACCGATTGGTATGCGCGGTGTTCCGCGCCATCATTGCCATCAGTGCCAGTCGCATGCGCGACGATGAGTTCTGGGTGCGTTCGTTCGGCAGTGCTCACTGCAAGCGCCCCGCGCAATGCCTGCGCAGCTCCGCTTCCATCCGAGGCGGGCTTAGTGAGGTGAAAAGCGTCGCTTGTCTCCGCGCCCATGACGATCCAACCGCGCGGACTATTGAGTGCTTCCCTGTTGAGTGTGTCTGCACGGCGGAGGACGAAGAGCGCGACGCCTTCGCCAAGTTTCATGCCCTCGCGATCTCGGGCGAATGGACTCAGTGGCCCGCTCGCCACCAATTGGAGCGACGCAAAGCCTCCGTAACTGAACTCTGCAATCGGGTCGTACCCGCCAGCGACGATCGCGTCGGCCTCGCCGCTCGCGAGCATCGAGCAAGCGTGGTTGACCGCGCTCAATGCGGACGCACACGCGCACGAAACGGTGATCGTCGGGCCTCGAATTCCCGTGTCGCGGAGCGCATGCGCAAGTACTGAGGATGCGCATGTCCGACCGAACGACTCGTCCGCAGCGTCATGGCGACTTCCTTCGTCGTCTCGCATCCCGACGCCACAATGACGCACGCCAGCGAGCGTTGTGCCTATGACAACCGCCCACCGAGTTGGATCGGCGTCAATCGACTGAAGCTCCTGCGCATCGAGAAGGTCGCGCATCGCCCTTCGAAGCAGCATCTCGGCTCGCCACACGCCACGATCTGTTGGGTGCGTGGGCACTTCACCAGCGCCGACATCACGCTTGGGCGTTTGTTCAAGATCGGTCGGCGTGCGAATGCCTACTTCTTCACGGAGCAGTCGATCGACAGTCTCGTCGAGTGAATCTCCGAGTGCTGATCGCACTGCGATCCGAGTAATGGCGATTGGGACGCGAGGTTGCGCGGTCATTGCATCTCGCCTCGAGCCCCTTCACGAAGATCAGAAAACGCCATCCACTGATCAGGGTACCGTCGAATCGCACGCTCCATTGCGGCGAGGAGTTTGAGCTGCGCTGGATGAGCCGCAACATCCGGTGCGGAGAGTCGTTCCACGCTCGTCTCAATCCAGCCATCAGCCCAGATGTGCAACCCGCCCTTCACGCGCGCACAGAAAGTCGGCACGATGGGACTTCCAAGCGTGCTGGCGAGTCGAAGTGGTCCCGGAGGGAGGTTGGCGTCGGATAGTCCTAGGAATGGCATTCGAACGCCTCCTTGTCCAGGCATCGTTCGATCGGCGTGCATCACTACGATCTCATCCGCTTTCAGTGCGTCGAGTAGCCCGCTCCATGCCGATACTCCATCCGTGAGTCGATGTTCAATGATGCCGAGTCGTGCGCGGAGCGCGCTTCGTGCGCGCTCATATCTTGGCATTTCGTCGGGCTGAAACAGCACATGAATCCGGCGCTCGAGGCCGCGCAGCATGGCCAGCGCCGGCTCGAATGAGCCCATGTGAATCCCGACGACAACCACGCCTCGCTTGATGCCGCGCGCCGCCAAGAAGTCCGCTGTGCCATCAAACTGACGCACTCGTGCACGAAGTTCATCACCCGTCGCATGGCGAGCAGACATCACATCGCTGATGAACAGTTGCATCGCACCGAGCATGCGATAGGCGCAGCGGACGCGCGACGTCCGCGTCGAGTTCGCTCCGAGGGCAAGTCCTGCGTTGAAAAGTAGGTTTCGTCGCCACTGCGACGCGAGCGCAAATGCGCCGGTTTGCGCGACGCGTCGCACGAGCGGTCGAAGCGGAGGTGCTCGCTCGAGCAATTGATGGTACACGCCGTCGACGACGACACGATCCATGCGAAGCGGCATCATGTATCGCTTTCCGGCGCTTCGAGCGCTTGCGCGAGGCGAGCGAGGAAAGTGTCATGCGACTCCCCTGAGACTGCGGTCAACGGCGCACGGAATCGAACGCAGATCTTGTTTCGCAGCCGTGGAAAGTGCAGTGACTTTGGCAGCGCCTCACGCGTGCCATCGAGCCGCACGGGAACAACCTTGCACGCGGTTGCGATGGCGAGCATCGCGACGCCAGGCTTCAGCGCGCCAATCGAGCCATCATGAGAGCGAGTGCCTTCTGGATACATCGCGACCACTTCACGAGCTCGCAGCACCGCAGCAAGGTCGTCAACTGCGCGAAGTCCATGTCGATCACCGCCAACGAGGATCGCGTTGTACGCGTGCAGCGCGAGTCCACGAAGAAACCAACGCTCCAAGCGCTCCAGCAGAGGAGCGCCGCGACTGGCATACGCGAACCGCACGCTGCTTGCGACGAAGTGAACTCGTGCTCGACACTTGCGAGGGAGAAGGCGGTGCAACACTGCCGTGTCCGCGTGACTCTGATGATTGGCAACGATCACGATCGGCACATCGCTCAGAAGCGTTGCGAGCCCCCCTTCATCGATGGCGCGCACCCGAGACATCGTGACAAACTTCAATCCATGAAACATCACGATTGCGAAGCACGACCACGCTAGTCTCCGCACTCTGGTCATGGTGTTCGCTTCGATCCATGGAGAAAGTCGAGCTCGATGATCTTGTTTGTTGCCGTCAGTTCAAACGAAGCCAATGACCACGCGGGAGGAATGATGCTCGAGCCCGCATTCGAAATCGCCCAAGGATCGAGTGGAATTCCGAACGGTCCCTGGCGGAGTGCTCCCACCGCCTTCGAATCGTGGAACGCGGAGATTGCATATCGCCCTTCGGGCAACTCAGAGAGCAGCACGCCTTCCGCGGCTCTCGCGATGGGGACGCTCACGCCTCGAAGCCACTCTCCGTCACGCATGAACGACTCGCGAGAGTTCCAAAGTGCAACATGCACGGGACCGGAGCCACGATTTTGATCGAGACCCAAGAACTTCACTTCGATACAACACGTTCCCACGAGAGGTGGAGCAGAGGTTGTTGATGACGGGTGGACGACTTGCGTTTGAGGGCTCGTGCAACCAACAGCGAACAACAGCAGCGTGTTTCCATAGAGCGCTTGAGCACGATGAGCGTGTCGCTTCGAGATGGGGCGCTCTAGACGGGTGATCATCTCCATGCGGCAGAATAGAGCGAAGCGGAGTTGTGATCAAGGATGTGCCGAGGCTGCGTCGAAACACGCGGTACTCGAAAGCGTCTCCTTCATCGCTCGACGATGCGCGAGGGCTTCAGTGCCGCTTCAAGTGACAAGATGGCGTAAATCGTTGCAAGGTCGGCTTTGCCTTCTTCCCAGCGAGGCTCAGCATTTTGCCAAGAACCGTCCGGTCGTTGGCGCGCGATGAGCGCATCGATCAGCTCTCGTCGCCACTCGTGCGTCTTGTCGCTTGCATCCGCGATCTGCGCTTCGCCGCAGGCGCTGAGGGCGCGGCTCATCGCATGCAAGTAGTAGAAGTAGCCTTGTTGACCAAGGCCAGGATTCTCCGCGAAGGTCCAGTGTGCGCGGATCCAACCAAGCGCGGATTGCACGCGTGGGTCTTCGGTCGACAGACCGGCATAGAGGAGACTCTTGAAACCCGCATAAGTCATCGAGCCGTAACTGCGAAGACTTCGCGTCCCTGCGGGCATCTTCTCGCCATACCGTCCTTCGCCGGCGACTTCACTTGCAAAGCTCTCGCCACCATTGGCTGGGGAGTAGACAAACCCGCCATCACCGTTGCCTCGCTCGACCCAATCCGCTGCGTTTCCTTCCGTTGCTCCCTTGATGTTCTGCGCGCGGGCGACAAACGCGAGTGCCTTCTGGATCGCGGGATCATCGCTCGACACGTGAGCGTCATAGAGCGCGTCGAGCATCATCTGCGTGTTCGAGAGGTCAGGTCGCTTGCGGTTTCCGTATCCAGCGCCGCCATACCAATCGGTGTTGGGTTGAAGCCCCTCGCCCTCATCCCACTGTGCAGCCTTGATCCACGCAATCGTCTCAAGAAGTTCAACTTGGAGCTCCGGCGATTGACTTGAGGCAAGCGCGCTGCAGATGGCGCTCATGACATACGTCCCGAGACCCCCTTCATCGATGGCCTTGCGTTGCGCATCGGTGGACGCATGTCGTGCGATGTACGCGAACGCCTTTTCACCTGCGCCGTGCTCTCGCCCTGCTTGCGCAAACGCTTTCGCGGCGAGTGCAGTGACCGCGATCGCGCTCGCGCGAGACTTCGGTTCCATGTCCGTCGCCTCGACTTCGGTTCCCTCAAACCACGCGCCTCGACTCGATTGCGTTCCCGTGAGATACGCCAATCCACGATCGATTGCCGTCGCCGCTCGATGGAATGTTGCCTCATCGAGTGGCACGGACGCAGCGGTTGATGCAACGCGCAACTCCGATTTCGCGCACGGACGAATCGATGACTCCGGCACCGCGACCGGCACGAGAGTCAACTTTGATGGATCGATGCGCTCGTCAAGCGACGGCGTCGCAGCGGGCGGCGTAGGCGGCGTGACAAGAAAAAGTACAGAGCTCGCGAATAGGACTTCGGCGGAATACATCAAAGCATTCTAAGAATGTCGCGCGCGGGCTCGGGCTTAGGCCTTGGGTTCGCAGCAGCCAGCGACCGGAGTGGATGCACAGTGCGCGGCGCCGCGGGCTGGGATCGAACAGGCGGGCGTCGCCTCCGCGCGGCAGAGCGCGAAGATCAAGTCGGATGACATCCCAGCGATCGCGTTGGGATCGCGCGCGACAAGGATTTGGAGGAGGACTGAGTTAGTGATGTCTGCGTCAGTGCTGCTGTTCGAAATCGACACGCGGTGCCCGTTTCGAACGAGTCGGAGCACATCGTCGTGCGTGAGATGCGTCGACCGCGTGGTGTCGTAGAGCCGGCGGTTCGGATATTTGCGGATGCGAATGACTTGCCCGGTTTGCGAGGGAGTACCCATGATGCATGTAGTTCGTGCATGGGGACTGCAGGTTTCGCAATCGCGAGAATCAGAGAAGATTTTTCTGTGAATCTGGCAGATTGATTTCCCTAAGGACGGGGTCTAGTTCGGACGCACAATTCGTGTGACAGTCGTCCTACCTCACGAGGCCGTAGATGAACAAATCTGCCTGCACAGGGGGCGCGGGGGTGCCAGTTGTGGGGTTGATGACTTCGACGGTGAACCGAACAGGGAAGAGATAAGTTCCTCGGATTTCCGCTGATATTACGAACTTCACCTCGATCATCACGCCAGTCTCATCTGCGGTCTGACTCGTCGAAAGCACCTTGAACTTTGGGTCGCCACTCTTCACGGCGAGGATCTTTCCGGTGAATTTTTTGAGCAGGATCGAAAACTCACCTGTCTCTCCCGGCGAGGTCGCGCCCGCCGCCGCTCGGAACTGCTCAAACGGAATCGCTGGCACATATCGCGTGGCTGGATGGCGCATGCGGAGGTCGACGAGCGGGCAATCATCGCGATCGGTTTCGACGATCACCCAGCGAGGAATCTGCGCGTCAGGAGTCGTCGAGAAGTCGTAGAGAAGCGTGTACTCCCAGCGTGGTGCATCCTGGCTTGGATTGAAGTCGAGGAACTTCGGCGCGGCGTTGTCGACGCTGAGGACGCGAAACGGTTTTCGATCATCTGCCTGAATCTTGAACTGGCCACGCAGCTTGTTCGGATCTAGTTCAATCTTTCCGCTCGGGTCTGCAGTTGTGGTGTCGATGTAAGGAGGTGTCGCTCGAACAATGAACGCCGTCTCGGCGTTGTACGACACCGTCAGAACTTGGGGCACGCCGCGAAACACGAGATCGACCTTCGCAAATTTCGCGCCGATTGCATCGTTGGTCTTCATCGACATCGGCATCATGAGAGTCCCGTTCGCGGGGATCTCTTTCCCAACCATTTCAACCGTCGTGCATGTACAGCTTGGAGTCGCCTTCTCGATGACGATGGGCTGCGAGGACGCGTTTCGAAGTTCAATCTCGCCTTCGACGATCGAGTGAGGTCGAACGACGCCGAACTCAACGCTCGCGGGCGTGGCGGTGATTGGGCCAGCGCTCGCACTCGCTCCGCGCATGACACGAGTCGCATTCGAAGGGTCGGTGAAGGAGATTCGTTCTGCGCCTCTCGGAAGCGGTTTCGTTGTTGTCGGCGGTACGCTTGCGCTTGCTTGTGCCGTGGAAGCAGCCGTTTGTGAAGCCGGCTCCGTTCCGCCGCAGCCGACGAAGGCGAGGAGGACGGCGATCAACGGCAGGAAGCGAAGAGGGAGTGAGCGGTCTCGCGCGAGCATGCCGCGAGTGTATGAGGAGTTAAGTTCGACTGGCACCATGCAGGCTCTACACTTCACGCCATGACTTCGATGCGCGCGATCACGATTGTCTCGCAAGGTTCACCAGTGACTCCAAATGTGCGGGTTCGCGATGACTTCGAATCCCCGATCGCGGGCACCAATGAAGTCATCGTGCGCACGGAAGCGAGTGCGTTCAATCACTTGGACTTGTGGGTTGGTCGAGGGCTTCCTGGAATTGACATTCGATATCCCGCCATCGGTGGTTCGGATGGTTGTGGCATCGTCGAGAGCGTTGGCGAGGGCGTCGCCGCGTCGTGGATTGGGACGCGTGTCCTGCTCAATGCGGCAGTTCCTAAAGTCACTCCGCTCGAACCAAACACCATTCCGACACCGTGTGACATCACCATGATTGGTGAGCATGTGCATGGATGTCACGCGGAGAAGTTTCGCGCGCCGGTTGCGAATCTCTTGCCCGTTGGCAGCGCAGACCCCGTGAAAGCCGCGGCATTTGGACTGGCCTTTCTTACGGCGTGGCGCATGATGGTGACTCAATCACAATTGCGCGAGGGGCAACTTGTCTTAATCACGGGTATCGGTGGGGGCGTTGCGCTCGCAGCCCTCTCGATCGCGAGGCACTTTGGTTGTACGACTATGGTCACGAGCCGTCACGCATCAAAGCTCGCACGAGCTGCGGAACTTGGCGCGAATCATGGTGTGCTTGACACCGGCGCGGACTTCTCGAAAGAGGTGCGCAAGTTGACTGGTCGTCGAGGCGTTGACTTGGCCGTTGACAGTGTCGGGAAATCGGCGCATCTCTCCTGTATCAAAGCGCTGGCTCGAGGTGGGACCTACGCGACATGCGGGGCGACGACAGGTGGCGATGCTGTAACAGATCTCACTCGCATCTTTTGGAACCAACTTCGAATCGTGGGTTCAACCATGGGTGATATGCGTGAGTTCCGCGAGGTGTTTTCGCTCTACGCTGCGGGGAAGTTGACGCCGGTCGTGGATCAGGTTTTCCCGGCTGCTGATGCGGTTGATGCGTATCGGAAACTCGAGGCCGGCGAACAGTTTGGGAAGATCGTCCTTGATTGGAGTTGATTCCCTAACTCTTAGATTCGCAGCCCGTTGGCACTTTGAATGCTGACAGAGAGATGCGAGCCGGATACGCTTCTGCTCACGTCTGCGATCGACGCGCGAACGGCGTCAGAACTTGGTGAAGTGAACCTCCATATGTCCACAGAATCCACACTGAACCTTCCTGAAAAAGCTTCAAGCACCGCCGTGGCTCCATCAGAGCCGGCGCGAGCCGCCACCACATTGCCGCAGTGGAAGGTTCTCCTGCACAACGATCCAGTCAGCGACATGGATTATGTGGTTGAGTCGATCGTGCGGTTTGTTCGAGCTACGGTGCCGATGGCGACCCGCTGCATGTTTGAAGCGCACCGGAAGGGGATCTCTCTCATCACCGTTACCCATCGTGAGCACGCGGAACTGCTTCAAGAGCAGTTTCAATCGGCACGATTGAGAGTGACGATCGAGCCCGACGCGAGATAGCGGGCGGCGCGTTCGGATGAGTCGACGAGCTTTGCGGGGGAAGGCATCGCGGCACGCGAAGCAGTTTCTATTGGGCTGACCAGCCTTACGAGCGCGGGCCGCGGTTTGGAGGCACAAGTCTCTCGGAAAAAGACAGTTACGATTACTGGTGGCGATCGACGATCGATTCGTGCAGAGAGCACGCGGCGCCTAGCATGCTTTGAGTCAATTCGGCTTCGTCGGTAGGCGAATAACTCAGCCGGTAGAGACTGCTTCGCTTCGGTGGCACGAAGGTTTCATAGTTACAGGACGATTGCAGGCTGGAAATCTTCGGTTCGCCGCAAAAACTTCGCAACCACAGTATGGGAATCCTGAACTTCGCCAATTTCGTTTGTTTGGCTTCGGGACAGAAGTATGTTTGCCGATGCCGGAGCGCGGTCGCTGCGCAGCGGCCGTTGAGGTTCGACTCGGATGCGTGTCCGAGTGCAACGAATTGTGTTTGAGTTCCGACCAACGACCCACTGCGGTCACCGTCCTTAGGAGGACACTGGTATGAAGAGCTGTTTCGCACTCGGTGGCGCATCCCTGAGCACAGTCGTGCTCGGATCGCTTCTCACGACGACTATGAGCCTCTCGGCTCAGTGCGTCATCAACCCAAGCCCATCGTTCTATCAGAACGACGGCGGCTGCCCTGTCGCAGGTGTCATTGACACCAACGGCGGTTGCAATGTCGTTCCGAACGCTTTCCAGGCGACCGGCGCTATCTCTGCAGCGACTCCTTCGTTCTCCATCGGTGGAACGATGGGTTTCGACGCTGTCGGCGGTTCGCGCGATCTCGACTGGTACACCTTTACCGTTGATGCGCCTTGCTTCATCAACATGACGGTGAGCGCGGTTCGTCCAGACTCGACCCCATCGACTGACTTCTTGGTGTTCTTCGGTGATCCGTCGAACTGCGATAGCTTCGGTGGTTACCAGTTCCTGGCTTGCCCAGCGGTCTTCCCAGAGCAGGGCGTCAATGCCGGTACCTACTCCGTGGTCGTCACGACGAGCTTCGTCGCGACCGAGCCATGCGAGACTGCCTACACCATCGATGTCTCTGCGCGTTACTCGATCTACCCAGCGTGCGGCGATCCAGCTGCAGGCGACTGCGGCCTCGCTCACCCAGCAACCGTCGGTTGCGCAGACCTCGTCTGCTGCGACACCGTTTGCATCGTGAATCCGCTCTGCTGCGAACTCGCGTGGGATCAGGCTTGCGCTTCGCAGGCACAGGTTCCACCGGCTTCGGGTGGTTGCGGCGTCTTCGTCTACAACTGCACGATTGGCGTTCCAGCGAATGCTCCTTCGAATGACTGCGCAACGAACGCCACTGTCGTGGCTCTCGAGGCGACCACTGCATTCGACAACACCAACGCCACGACTGACGGTCCAAACAACGGTCAGTGCGGCGCTGAAACCTACTCCGACGTTTGGGTGATCGCCCAGGCTCCAGGAAACGGCAACATGTTCTGCTATGTGAACTCCGGTTCACAAGACTGCGTCCTCTCGGTTTACGACAACGGCACAAGCACGACCGTCGTTGGAACTGAGCTCGGCAACAACTTCCTCGGCTGCGTCGATGTGAACGGAATCGGTGGCGAAGCCGCTGTTCTCCCCAACACCGTCGATGGCACTTGGTATGTCTGGCGCGTCGGTATCTGGGGCAACCCAGGCACCCCAGGCGGCGCAGGCGTCCCAGGCGCTGGTGATATCACCATCGGCTTCGAGCGCGTTGTGTACGACACCGGCAACCATGCTCCGGTGTGCGATGCTGCAGGAACTGCAACCAACCTCGGTCTCTCGAGCGGTGCAATCAACGCGACCAGCCCGCAGCGTTGGCTCGCAGCCCCATTCACCGTCTCTGATCCAGATGGCGCTGGCGCAGCGGACAGCTGGGACCTCACCCTCATGCAGCCAGAAGGCTTCGCGCCAGCTGGTGTCATCAACGAGAAGTTGAACTGGATCCTCTGGAACCGCGTCAACTCTGACAAGCCGCTCTACGCGACGAGCCAGGTTGCAAGCGGACAGGTTGTCTACCCAGCTCTCGGCGCAGCAGGTGAAGCACCAGTTCCAATGGCGCTCAACCTCGCCGCTGGTACTTACTACGCCACCTTCTTCGCTTCGGCCGTGGGCAACCCCTGCCTTGCGAACGACGGACAGTTGATCTACTCGAACTTTGCATGGTTCATCGGCGCTCCTGCCGGTGATGTCACAAGCGATCTCAACGGTTACTTCCTCTGGCGCGGCGCGACCCAGCCAGGCTCGGGTCCTGCGACTCAAACAGTGATGGCTGGCACGGGTGCTCCTTGCGCCAACGCAGCGGCTGTTGGATTCGTTCGCTACACCCTCGGCACCGCCTTTGTGGCATGCCCAGGTGGCGATCCAGCGGCAGTCCTCCGCCCAGCACTCCATGTGCTCGGCAACCCAGAAGTGGCTGTCAACCCCTGCCCAACCGATCTCGATGGCAACGGCGTCACCGACGCAGCTGACCTCGCGATCCTCCTCAACGCGTGGGGTACGGGTGGCATCGATCTTAACGGCGACGGTCTCACCGATGCCGCAGATCTTGCTGTCCTGCTCAACGGTTGGGGCGCCTGCCCATAATTCTGAACCTGCTCCCGAAAGGAAGCAGACTTCAGAAGTCTGAACCAGTTCGTTGGTCATTCGACTCCCCCGGCCTTGTGCCGGGGGAGTCTGTTTTTTGGCACCCCAACGCCTGCGATGCAACCATGGAGCATGTGAGGGGAATAGGCTCTCCCATTCTCGCGCGGCGCGGAGGGCCGACGAGGCTCTCCTTGCCGCGTTGGTACCTCAGGAGTTCGAAGCGTGCGGACCTTTTTCGTTGTGATGGCGGTCATCCTTGGCATTGCCCTGGTTGGCTTTGTGGTGGTCGGTCCCGACGCGCTTGAGTACATCCCGAGTTTCTCCGGGTCGGCTCATGAAACCGCTGTGCGGCTTGCGAAAGTGGAGCAGCGCGCTGTCGTTGAGACCGTTTCTGCTCCTGGCGAGTTGGAGCCGCTCGTCAAGGTCGAAGTGAGCGCTGAGGTCAGTGCTCGAGTGCTTGAACTTCCCAAGAGAGAGGGAGACCTCGTCATCGCTGGCGATGTGCTCTTCAAACTGGACGATCGCGATCTGCAGGCAGCACTCACCGCACAGATCGCTCGGCGCGAGGGGGAGAAGTTTCGCTTGCGCAGCGAAGAGCAACGGCTTGCTGGCCCCCAGAGCAACCTCGCAAACGCTTCCGCTGCGCTTGAACGACAGCAGTCATTGTTCGACACTGGCGACATCAGTCGGCAGCAACTCGACGACGCCATCGCACGGGTGCGCGACCTGCAAGCCACCGTCGCTGCGTCGAATGAGAACATCTCCGTCATCGAGCAATCACTCGCCGCAGCGGATGCGGACATTCAACGGCAGCGAGAACTCCTTCGAAGAACCACGATCATCGCGCCGATTGCCGGCCAAGTGACCTTGCTGAACGCTGAGGTTGGTGAGCTCGTCGTCGTCGGCACGATGAACAATCCCGGCACCAAGATCATGACGATCGCGGATCTTTCGACCGTGCGATTGAAGGCGAAGGTCAGTGAGTCGGACATCGCGCGCATCGCAGTTGGTCAAAACGCGATCATCCGTGTCAACGCATATCGCGGTCGCGAGTTTCGAGGAAAGGTCGACAAGGTTGCGTTGTCGCGTTCGACGGAATCAGGCCTTGCGTCAAGCGGTTCAAGCGGCGCCGGGTTTTTCAAGGCCGAAGTCACGCTCGACCTTGAGCCTGGCGAAACACTGCTCTCTGGACTTGCGGCGAATGTCGACATCAAAGTGGCGGAGCACTTCGGGCTCGTCGTCCCAAGTCAGGCGATCCTTGAGAAGAGTGTCGATGATCTTCCGGTCGCGCTGCGCGAGTCGCCGTTTATTGATCACGTTCGTCGCACATGTGCGGTTGTCTATGTCGTCGCCGATGGCGTCGTCCATGTGACACCCGTGAAATCAGGTCCTTCGAGTTTGGTGGACACCATTCTGCTTGAGGGTGTCGCTGAAGGTGCGATGGTCATCACCGGTCCCTTCAAAGTGCTAGAGACTCTGAAGGATGGCGAGCGCGTCGTGGATGAGCGCGAAGTGGAGAAAGCGGCTGCTGCAAAGGGCGAGTCTGCGCCGAAGAGCGGCGTGCAATTCAAGGTGAGCGCAGCGGCGTCAGCTCAGAAAGTCAGCGCATGAGCCTCATTGAGGTGCGTCAACTCCAGAAGATCTATCGCGTTGGAGTCGAGGTCATTCGAGCGCTCAACGGCGTTGACTTGCGCATTGAGCGCAATGACTTTGTCGCGATCATGGGCTCGAGCGGCTCTGGCAAGTCGACGCTCATGAACATGCTTGGGTGTCTCGATCGCCCTACTGGTGGCGCCTATCTCTTGAATGGCAAGGATGTGAGTCGCATGGGTGCGGCTGAACTTGCCCGTGTCCGGAACGAAGAGATCGGATTCGTGTTTCAGTCGTTCGAACTTCTCCCGCGTCAAACAGCCCTTGAGAATGTCGAGTTGCCTCTGGTGTACGCGAAGGGCGGTTGGCGCGAACGGCGCCCTCGCGCGCTCGCCGCCCTCGCGCGGGTCGGGCTGAGTGATCGCGTGCATCACCGTCCTAATCAACTCTCTGGCGGACAGCGACAGCGCGTCGCCATCGCTCGAGCGATTCTCAACAAACCCTCCATCCTGCTCGCCGATGAACCGACAGGAAATCTCGACAGCGCGACGACGGTTGAGATTCTCTCGATCTTCCGTCAATTGCATGCGCAAGGGCAGACGATCGTCATCGTGACACACGAGGACGAAGTCGCTGCGCACTGTGATCGTGTGATTCGACTGAGGGACGGCAAGGTCATGAGTGATCTTCCGATCATGGAGGACACGGCTGGGCGTCATCGCGGGGGCAGCGGCGCCAAAGGCAGCCTTGAGCATGGAGCGAGCGCGCCGTGCTAAACCCGTTCTTCTGGTATCAAGCGATCGCACTTGCGTTCTCGCAGATTTGGGCGAACAAGTCGCGCGCGTTTTTAACCGCGCTTGGCATCATCGTCGGAGTGGCGAGCACGACAGCCGTGATCGCCGCGCTCACCGGACTAAAGTCCAAAGTGCTTACCCAGTTTGAGAGCGTTGGCGCGAGCAAGGTCTTCATCTTTCCCAATCGGCCCGATGACAAGCCGCGGAATCTCTACCCGTGGGAAAAGGTGCGACTGAAACTGTCGGAAGCGAAGGCATTGCGCGATGAGTGCGAAAGCATCCGCGCCATCACGCCAATCACCGAAGTTGGTCTCGAGGTGGAGGTCGGGGATCGGAAGATTGAAGGCCTCAGCGTTACGGGCATCTGGCCGGACTGGCACGAGATCGAGAATCGTTCGGTGACGAGCGGACGGCCATTCACGAACATCGATGAGAACAATGAGCGGCAGGTGTGCCTCGTCAATGACGACGCGATCAAGGAGCTGCGACTGCCCACTGATGCAGTGGGTCAATTCATCATGCTCGGCGGACGAAGATTTCTGATCGTCGGCATTATCGAAACGGTGCAGTCGCGATTCTTTGGCATGAACACGAGTTCCGCCGAGATCTTTGTTCCGTTCAGTGTTGCGGAGAAGTTTCAGCCG
>SXUI01000067.1 GCA_005790605.1 Planctomycetia bacterium
AGGTGTCCTAGACCGGGCTAGACGATGGGGCCGCGAAGGGCGAGGATGATACAGACCTCCGCGCGAAAGTCGAACGCGTCGGTCCCGTTTCTGCGAAAACTTCTCTCTTCTTCCATCCATGCGCCGCCCCCTCGTGCTCTGCCCCCTCGCCATCGAAGCCAAGGCCTGCGCACGGTTTGGCAAGGCTCGCGCCCTCCAAATCGGACGCGGCGCGGATGCGGTCAAGCAGGCATTTTCGCAGCTGACCAGCACCGAGCAACCAAATTTCATCGTGCTCTGCGGCCTCGCGAACTCACTCGATCCTCTCCTTGAGCCAGGCGCGGCGCTGCTCATCGACGCAGCCTGCACCACGACGATCCACGACGCTCCGGTCCTTGTACCACCACCCCTTCGCGCTCAATGTCGTCCGAGTCCGGCGACCGCACGAATCGTCGAAAGCACCTCCACCGCGCTCTCACTGCAAGAGACGACTGCACTCGCCGCTCAGACAGGCGCGCGACTTGTGGACATGGAGTCCTACACCTTCGCGAAGTGCGCAACTGAGGCGAGCATTCCGTGGGCGATCGTGCGGGGCGTCACTGGCGGCGCGAGTGACGAACTCGCGACTGAAGTACGCTCTTCCACTGATGCGCAAGGCAACACTCGAATCTCGCGCGTGCTCACGACGCTCCTGCGACGACCCCAACTCCTTCCTGAACTGCTCGCATTTCGCCGCACACGGAATCACGCGCTCCGCGAAAGCGCATTTCTCGCTGACGCACTTTGCTGCGCGCACGAGGCAACCTCATGAGTGAGTGCACACTGCTCTTCGGCGGCTCGTTTGATCCGCCACATGCGCGACACACTTCGCTACTCAAAGATGCGATGCGGTCTGTTGGCGCAACGCGCGCCATCGTGATTCCAGCACGCCTCAATCCACTCAAGCGAACGACGCCGCCCACCGCGGGCGCACTCCGATTTGAGATGTGCCAGCTTGCGTTTGACGATCCCACCGGCCACATTCGCGTGCACGATCTCGAACTCAAGCGAGACGGCGCGAGTTACACCGTCGAGACTGTGGAGTCGCTGCTTCGGCGCGGCTTATGCAAACAAGGTGGCATCCGATTGATCGTCGGATCTGATGCGATGCGATCCTTCACACGGTGGCATCGATTCATGGATTTGCTCCGACTCGCCACTCCCGCGGTGATCGCCCGCCCGCCCGACACGCACGAGTCAACGCGCGCGTTTCTCGAAGAATTCGCGATCGAGACGGGCTTCAGTGATGCGCCAAGCTGGCTGCTTCCGCTCGAACCTGTCGAACTCTCTTCCACCGCCATTCGCGATGCTCTTGTGCGCGGAGAGCAGCCCGCGGGCATTTGCGAGCGCGTCCGCGGCGTCATTACCCGAGAAAATCTCTACGCAGCGCCCTAACGCGCCGCGTGCGGTGCCGACCTACACTCTCCCCCCGCCGCTCGTCGCTCCTCCACTCTAGGCCCCCGAACTCGCATGACCGCAACTGCGCCCGTTTCCCGCGTCTCCTTCGTCAGCCTCGGCTGCCCTAAGAATCTCGTGGATAGCGAGAAGATGCTTGGTGTGCTCAAGAACTCTGGGTTCGAATTGGTCAGCGAGGACGCGAATCCCGACGCGATCGTTGTCAACACCTGTGGATTTCTCGAAGCGAGCAAGGACGAGTCACTCGAAGTCATTCACGATGCAATCGCGCGCAAACAGCGTGGCGAAATCAAACGCGTCATCGTCGCAGGCTGCCTCGTGCAACGACATCGCGCCAAACTTCTCGATTGGGCTCCTGGCATTGATGCGATGGTCGGCGTGTTTGACCGCGATCACATCGTCGAAGCGGTCGCGGGAGAATCACGCGCACAGGTTGCGGAGAAGGCACCGAAGTATTGGATCGCGGCCAACGCGCTTGCTGCTGCGGGCGAACGCGGAGTTTCGACGGTTGGCCTTACGGTCAACGGTGCTGATGGCAAGGGAGTTGGATACTTCGAAGATGACTCCGACCGCGTGCGACTCACACCTCGGCACTGGGCGTATCTCCGGATGTCCGAAGGCTGCAATCAACGCTGCGCGTTCTGCACGATCCCATCGATTCGCGGGAAAATGCGCTCGAAGCCGCTCGACCGCATTGCAGCGGAAGCGCGCGGTTTGATGGCGAGCGGCGCGTTTGAGTTGAATCTCATCGGACAGGACACAACCAGTTACGGCATGGATATTGGCGAGGCCAGCGGGTTGCCTGGACTCTTGAAGACGGTCGATGGCGTCGCGCGCGAGTTCGGGGGCGGTTGGATGCGATTGATGTATGCGTATCCGTCGAAGTTTGATGATGCGTCCATCGACGCGCTCGCGAAGTACGACAACATCGTGAAGTACATCGACATGCCTCTGCAGCACGCGAGCGACGCGATGCTGTCGTCGATGCGTCGACACACGACCCGCGCGCACACGGAAGCCCTCCTCACGAAACTTCGCGAACGCGTGCCGGGCATCGCGATCCGCACGACCTTCATCGTTGGGCATCCGGGCGAGACCGAGGACGACTTCGAGCAACTGCTTGAGTTCATCAACGAGCAGCAGTTCGACATGATGGGCGTCTTCCGCTATTCCGCCGAGGAAGGCACGCCTTCAGGCACGATGGAGAAGGATCCCGCGCTCGCGGTTCCCGATGCGGTGAAGCGCGAGCGCGAAGAGCGCATCATGCTGCTTCAACAAGAGATCGCCTACGACAACGCAAAACTGCAGGCGAAATCGAAAGCGCAGTTTGATGTGCTCATCGAGGCACCAAGCGCGAGCAAGATCAAGAGCAAGGCGACGACTGGTGTGGGTAAGGGAGGAACCCTCTACACCGGCCGCGCGTACTTCCAAGCGCCTTCGATCGACTCGGTGACGATGGTGCAATCCAATCAAGCACGCTCGGCGGGCGAACTCGTGCGCTGCACGATTGTGGATGCGAGCGGCTACGACCTCATTGCGGTGCCGACCGAAGAGCTCGAGAAGAAGATCTCGCTGCCGATCATGCATCGACATTGAACGACGCGATAAGGGACTCATTCGCATGCACAGCACGGAAGCTGAAGACCTCGTCCGACCACTCCTCTGGATTGGGTTTGACGGACGCGAGCCAACGAACGACGCACGCGCGCTGATCGCTGCTGGCGTGTCGGGGGTGATTCTGTTCGCCCGCAACATTGGCACGCGCGATGAGTGCCGCGCCCTGATCCAAGACTTGCGCGGGTGCTCTCGCGGAAAGTTGCTCCTCAGCGTCGATCAGGAAGGCGGACGCGTTGCGCGCATGACCGAGGGTTTCGAGAAGTTCCCAGCGATGCGCGAACTTGGCGCGCTCGATGCCAACGCGGTGCGGGCGATTGGTTCGAAGCTCGGCGCGCAGGTTCGCGACGCTGGATTCGACATCAATCTCGCGCCGGTGCTCGATGTCGATTCGAACCCGCTCAATCCGGTCATCGGTGATCGCTCCTTCTCGCGCGATGCGCGCGTCGTTGCTGCGCATGGCGTCGCGATGACGCTCGGCCTGCAAGAGCATGTCGCCGCGTGCGGGAAACACTTTCCGGGTCACGGCGATACGGACAAGGATTCGCACTTTGATCTCCCAAGGCTCGCGCACGCACGCGAGCGACTCGATGCCGTGGAACTTCTCCCTTTTCGCGCGGTGATCGCAGCGGGTATCGACTGCATCATGACGACGCATGTCGTGTTCGACGCGATCGACCCAGGGGTCCCCGCCACGATGAGCGAAAAGTCCATCGATGGACTTCTTCGCAGAGAACTCGGCTTTGAAGGTGTCGTGGTCTCTGATGATCTCGAAATGAAGGCGATCGCGGATCACTTCGGAGTGGGAGCGGCAGCGGTGAAGGCAGTGCGTGCCGGCGTTGATGCCCTGCTCGTTTGCCACGGCGCGCAGCGGCAACATGAAGCAATCGAAGCGCTGGCGCGCGCTGTTGTTGATGGGACGCTTCCGCAGGCTCGCGTCGAGGCTGCGCGGACGCGGTTGCAGCGGCTCTCCGATCGGCGTGTTCGCCCCTAATCTCGCACTCGCCTCTGCGCTACTATCGTTGGTCTTTCCTGTTCCGCGACGCATTGGCGCTGCCGCTTCCGCAAGACCGAAACTCCTCCCGTGCAAATTCGTAACTTCTGCATCATCGCCCACAT
>SXUI01000068.1 GCA_005790605.1 Planctomycetia bacterium
CGCGCCCTGCGCGCGCATGTCCTTCAAGCACATCGCTGGTCTTTCGAAGACCTGCGAGTTCAGGGCAATCGAGTGTCTGCTCGTAGGTTCGATTGAGGAGTGCGCAGAGTGATTCGCGTGCGCCATCTTGGGTGAGGTCGATGCCTTCAATCGACCAACCTGCCGCGAGCTCGGGTATTGTCGGCGCGAGGAACTTCGGCATCGGTCGCTCGAGATACTCAAGCGTCGCGAGAGGCGAGAAGCCAGCGCACTTGAATGCATGTGCTTCAAGTACTCGCTCGGGCGGGACGAGCGCTTGCGAAAGATCCACCTCGTCGCGCACGAGCCGCACTGCAAATGCGATGAGTGTTGAGAGGAGTTCCGCCTTCTCTAAGCTCATGGGCTCAGAGGTCGCGAGCATTGCGGTCCTGCCAGGGGCGACGATCGGAAGGACTGAAGCGAGCAGACGGCCCTCCGGGTCACCCAAGCAGGAGAGGCGGTTCACGGCAATTCCGGTTTCCCGTGCGTGCGCAAGAAATCGCTCGCCCGCACTCGGCCCGCCGCCGACAAGGAGTCCCGCGGCATCGGCCAATCGAGAGGGTGGACAGAGAAAGGTCTGGGAGTTGAGCATGGAGAGCCAATCGACGCCGTCGGCTTCGCACGGGGCCCTTGCGAAGGCACCGTCTTACGCAGGTCGCGCGGAGAAGTTGTACAATCGGCTCCATGCGTCTGCGAGGATCCAAAGTCGTCTTTTCCCCAATGCACACAGTCCGCGTCGCGGTTCTTTGCGCGTCGCCCTTCGCCGCGAGCGTACTGCTGGCGGGGAGCCTCTCCGCAGTCTCTGACGCTGCTCCTTTGCACGCGACCGTCGCGCCTCCGAGCAAGGATCTCTCCTGCACACCCAACGCCATGCGTGTCTATAAGGACCCGCAGAGTGGGCAGTCCTACGCGTACATCACCTTTGACCTCCTGAACTCGACCGGTGCGGACCGTCGGTTCGCGCCACGATTTGAACTGTTGCTTGACGACGGCGTCGTCGTAGCGTCAGGGAGCGAGGTCCCCTCGAAGGTCACGCGTGCAATCAAGACCGCGTTGGGTGATCCGCTCGTCGAAGATCAGTTTCAGGTGCTCGGAACAGTGCTTGAGGGCAAAGAAAACGCTCGCCGCGGTCTCGTCGTCTGGCGAATGACGGAGACTGAGCCCACGGAGGCCACGGTGTTCATCACCGGACTCTCGCGCATGTCTGATAAGAATCCACACCCAACCAGTGGGGAGCCCCTGGTCCGTCGCCGGACAATGCGGGTGGACTATGTGATTCCGGGGGACGCTATCGCGCATACCACCGTGAGTTACGAACCAGGCAAGATCGAGTGGATCATGCGCTGAGAGTTTGATATCCTCCGCGACTCGGAAAAACGCCCGCAGGGGCGCCGTGCAGCGTGTTTGGGTAGTTCATTTCAATTCATTGCAATGTTGGCCGTTGAAGCATCGTGCTTCTCGGTGAAGGCTTGCGAGTGACTGGCTTGCGAGCAATAGGTTTGCTCAGGAGATGCAGTAGTGGCACACAAGAAGGGCCAAGGCTCTACAGAAAACGGTCGAGACTCAAACGCGCAGTATCGAGGCGTGAAGCTTTTCGGCGGCGAGTTTGCGAAGGCAGGCTCCATCATCGTGCGTCAGTGTGGCACGAAGTGGAAAGCTGGATATCTCGTGCACCGCGCGAAGGATGACACACTCATGGCGCTCGCAGCCGGACATGTCCGATTCCGCGGCGGCAATGTTGACATCATTCCAGCTGATCCAGCGACGCCACGCTACTCCGCAGTCGGCTGAGTTTGCGCGGTCTCCACGCGCGACTCGCACCACGGATGCTTCTTGTGCCGCACCTTTGCCTCGCAGGCATCGCGTGCGGCGTTTCTTTCCGCGCTGTCTGCGCTCAGCCCGAACTTCAACATGCTTGTCGATGAAGCCACAATCTATGTCCGCTCTGGCCGCGGCGGCAACGGCATCGTGAGCTTGTTGCGAGAGAAGGACCGCCCGTATGCGGGTCCGGATGGTGGCGATGGTGGACGAGGTGGTGATGTGATTCTCGTTGGTGATCCGCACCTCGACACGCTTATCGAATTCGCGTTCAAGCCGCACCATCACGCGGAACATGGTGAGAGTGGCAGTGGAAAATGCTGTCATGGGAAAGACGCGCCGGATCTTCGAGTGCGCGTGCCACTGGGCAGCGTGATCGTGGATGTCGATAGTGGCGAGTTTGTCGCTGACATCACCGAGGCAGGACAAGAGGTCGTCGTCGCGCAAGGTGGCAAGGGCGGATTCGGCAACGCGCACTTCAAGACCAGTACGAACCAAACGCCGAGCGAGTCGCATCCAGCGGGTGAATCGATTGATCGCACGCTCCACATCGAACTCAAGCTCATCGCGGACATCGGGCTTGTCGGACTTCCCAATGCAGGGAAATCCACGCTCCTGAAGGCTGTCAGTCGTGCGAATCCTAAAGTTGCGGCATATCCATTTACAACGCTGAAGCCGCAACTCGGTCTTGCTGAATTGCCCGGCGACCGGCGGCTCATCATCGCGGATATTCCTGGCCTCATCGAAGGCGCGAGCGATGGACATGGGCTCGGGCATGACTTCTTGCGTCACATCGAACGCACCAAGGCCATCGTGCACCTCGTTGAACTCGAACCGATGGACGGCTCAGATCCCGTGGCGAACTACCGCGCGATTCGCGCTGAGCTGCACGCTTTTTCAACCGAGCTCGCAGAGAAGCAGGAGATCGTCGCGTTTAGCAAGGCCGATCTCCTTGACGAAGAGGAATGCACTGCGCTCGTGCGAAGATTCAGCGGCGCGATTGGAATTGCGAAGGACGAGCCGTACTTTGTTGTTTCGGGTGCGACCGGCACGGGCATTCGCGAGTTGCTCGAGGCCTGCTGGTCGCTCGTGAAGCCCGCTGAGAACACTTGGCGTCGCACCTGATTCGCGGACGGCACTCGCTAGCGACATAGGGATCGGTAGACGCTGAAGAATTCGCCGAGTTCGTCATGGAAGCGATCGCCAAGCGTGAGTTGCGCGATCTCAGCGGTGAGGGAGTCTTCGTCCCCGAGTCGCACACTCCTGCCTCCGCCTGCAAGCGCAATCTCCGGAAACCACTTCACATCTTTCGCGTCCTCGGCGGCGTGCGCTTGAATTGTGTAGATGCGCATGCCGCGCTCTGCTGCGCTCTTGGCAAGTTCTTCGCACTTCGTTCCTTCGCCGACATGCGGGGGAGCGTCGCCGATGATGATCATCACGCGCTCTGGTGATGTGGCCTCAGCGCTCGATGATGCGTTGCCCGCGTCAGGTCGCCACGATGCCTGCGTGAGCGTTTCTCGCATCGCGCGGTAGAGCGATTCTGGTTCATCACCGCCGCCTTCCGCGGTCAAAGCCCAGAGGTTCTTACGCGCAATGAGCGGGTCACTCGTGAAGTCAAAGGCGCTGATTTCCCAGCGATCGTGCGCATCTCGATACCCCGCGACCGCAGTGCGTAACGACGCTGAACAACCGCTTAAGAACCCTAGAAGGTCGTCCGCTCCGCCTTGCGCTTGCGCGAGTTCCCCCGACATGCTCGCGGTGCAATCGATGAGAATCGCGAGGTCAATCGACTTCGTTGCGAATGCGCCGAGGTAGACCTCCATCTGCACGAAGTCTGGCGCATCGAGGCGTGCCACGGCGTTGAGTGGCGCGCGGCGGGATCCGGGCTCCCCGCGGGGGACGATGAACGCTCCCTCGTATCCTGGATTTGTGCTGTGCTTGCGCATCCACTCGCGCCATCGGTAATCGCGCTTCACGTCGCTTCCTGAAGTGATTGCGGCGAGCCGAGGCGAGAAGACGCCAGCCTCGGCGCGCGTCATGCGCATGATGATGCGACTCAGGAGTGCGTCGAGTGCGTCGATCTCCTTCCGATCCGCAGCCAACGCCGCGCGCTTCTCTTGTGCATTCTCGGGTGGGGGTGCCGAAGGACGACTTGCTCGCACTGCGCAACTGAGTTCGAGTGTGAGTAACTGATCATCGAGCGAGTCGGATTTGCTTAGCCGTTCGACGGCCGCCGCGAGGCGGTGCGGTGGAAACGGAAATCGAGCGCGGAGAATCGTTCGCGCGACGAGTGCGCTCTGTTCACCGGCGATGAGCGAGGGAGAGATCTCCATCCCCCGACGGGCGGCGACGGCATACGCGAATGCTCGCACCTGCCAAGCTTTGTCCTCGAGAGATTCCGTCAAGCGCGCGGCACTCTCGGGGCAATCAAATCGCTCGAGTCGAAGGAGAGCGAGGGCTCGAGAAGGCCAGAACGCGCCGTGTGCCAACTTCTCGATCGCGGCTCGCTCCGCGACGGAGGCGTCCTCGAGGAGCACGGGCTCGACAGTCGTTGGATTCACTCGGGGCGCCTCGATCGCCGGTGCGCTTGGTGGCACGAGTAGGAGCGCGAAACTGAGTGCGAACGCAAGCGGCACAGGGATTAGTCTACGCGCAGGCTGCCATGAATCGCTGCATTTGTGATGCTGAGGAGTCGTGCATGATTGACCGAGACTTGTTGCGTAGTGCATTTGCCCGTTCGCGCCCTTTCCCTGAGTACATCGCGAGCGATCCCGCGCGCGCCCCGCATTGGTGGCAGGTGCACGCACGCGCGCGGCTTTCATCCGATCAAGTCGCATCGCTCCGTTCGTTTTCACGAGAAATGAAGGTGCTCTGCCTCACGGGAACATGGTGCGGCGATTGCGCGCAGCAGGTGCCGCTGCTCCATCGCATCGCAGAGGAGTCGAGCCGCATCGATTTCCGATGCATCGATCGAAGCGAGGCGGGTGCGTGGAGCGAGCAACTCACGATTTGCGGAGGCGCTCGCGTGCCTGTGGCGATCTTTATGGCCGAGGACTTCGA
Source organism: Planctomycetia bacterium (assembly GCA_005790605.1). Lineage (GTDB taxonomy): Bacteria > Planctomycetota > Phycisphaerae > Phycisphaerales > SM1A02 > F1-140-MAGs142. The sequence goes on from SXUI01000068.1 coordinate 4,897, forward strand.
AGTCTGCGCGCTGCTCGGCGACTGCACGCTCTCGCGATATCGCGCCATCGCCGCGCGCAAACTTGGTGATGCGTGCGAGGTTGCATGGGCGAAGCACTCAGAGGATGAACTTCTCGCGACACTTGCGGACTGGCTCGCCGAGTTTGAGCGCGTGCAATGGATGCTGCGCCTTTCGCCGCGCCTGCGCGCCTTGCACCATGACTAGCCCACGATGGCATACGCATCGAAAGAAATCGGGCTCCGCCTGATGTTGAGTCAGGCGGAGCCAAGAAGTTGGAGCGTGGTCGCACGACAGAACTGTTCTGGACATCAACTCTGCGTTGGGGGGAACAGGCTCGAGGCGAGTTCCCAATCAGTGGATGGCAACCAATCACTTTGGATCCCGCCGCGCAGATTCTTAAGCGCTTCCACTTGAGCTTGCGAAGAGTTCCAGCCCTCGATTGCAGCCTGCAAAATGGCTTCGATTTGCAGCCAGAGCGGACTCGATTGATCTTCACCACTCGAGAATCCCCAGTACAAGATCTGGATCGCGTGATGGATCGATGGCGCAGGCGACATCACTTGCGTCCAGTCAAGAGCGCGGCGACCGGTTGGAGCAGTGGTGAAGCCGTTTGGGACAGGAGGGACTGAGGTGGCACGATTGCGTTGGGAAACCATGCTGTTCGCGAAGCGCCTCCGATCGTGCCGCGGCGCCCGTGCGAATCGCGGAGTAGGTTCGGCGTAGCATGCGATGTCGTCGCAACTGGTGATAGGACTGCATTTCAAGCTGAAACACGTCAGGGCTTGATCGTCCACGCGATCCGTCGGTTGCGCGATCGCGATCGGTTCGCCGTGCACATTGCTCTGCTCATCGACAGCGACGAAGGAGGTGAACCGAGTGAGCAATCGATGCTTCACGCCGAGTTGCGCGATGTGCTCTTCGAGTTCATCACGCGACTCCGGTTCGGAGATGATGCGATCTTCAAGGCGCTCGATGATTCCGCGCGCCCAGATCGAACCCAAGTCCAGGGTGGTTCGCACGACCGTGCACTTCCCAACGAACGCTCCGTCGCTTCCTTCGATGCTCACCGATGCACGCGACGCCTCGATGAAGAAACTCGAGGACCGACCCGCAAAGAGATCGCAGTGCGCAGTCTTCGTGGCTCCTACTTCGCGGAGGTTCATCGCCATCGGTCCGTTGCATTCGAGTCGGAAGCGCGTCATTTCCGCCTCGATGTCATCGCCGTCCTCCAGCGCGAGGTAGGAACCGCCACCGAGTCGGGCGAGTCGCGACAGCATCGCATTGGATGGTGCTAAGCCGATGCCAAGCACGAAGAGCCGCGTGGCAGGGTCGAAGTGCCTCGTCACCTCCAGAAGCTCTTGATCGTTCCCGACATCTCCATCGGTCACGAACAGCACCGTGCGAGCGACACTCGTCGGAACCGCGGTAGTGCAGGATTTCACCAGCGCAGGGAGCGCAACCGTTCCGCCACGAGCATCGATCTTCGCGAGCCAGCCGAGCGCCTTCTTGACATTCTTTGGCGACGCGACGCAAGCCTTCTCGCTGAAGCACTCGGCTTCATCATCAAAGGCGATGAGTTCAAACGAGTCCGTCTCGCGCAGCGCCTTGAGCGCAGAAGCGATCGCGCGCTTCGCGGCATCGATTCGTTCGCCAGACATCGAGCCAGAACGGTCAAGGACGAACGACGCGATGAGCGGTTGCTCAAGGGATGGTTGCGCCTCCGAGGGAGGATGCACGACGACGAGGGTTCGCTCGCCATCGGTGTACGCGCGCAGCGCCGTCTTCGATTCACGCGAGTCAAATCGCAGAACAACATCACGCGAGCAAGTTGCTTCAGGCGCGAGCGATGCAGTCGTCTGATCATCTTGGCGCTTCACCAGGAGTGCGGCGTTGCTCTTGATGTTGCAATGCGCACCTTCGCAGACGAGCGAAAACTGCAGGGAGGTTCCGCCCTCGAGCCTGATTGGCGGCGAGAGGAAGGACGCATCCGGCGCCTGATCGGTATCCGGACTCGTTCCCTCGCCGGTGTGTCCAATCGGCGTGCCTGGAACGAACTTCGGCGAAATGGCCGTCGGGAAGCGGTACTCAAGCGTCCCGTCGCGCGTCGTGAGCTTCTCCACCAGTTCCATGCGAACGGTGATGTTTGATTTCGCGGGAACATTGCCGAGCGAAATCGTGTGCACATCATCACGCACGCTCTCGACCATGGCGGCGGTCTTGCCACGAGCAAGCGCGCTTGCAAAGTCAGACTTCGCTTCCGCCATTCGCTTGCAGAGTCCCTTCGCGACGCGCGTGCCCGAAGTCAACTCAAACGCGATGACTGCTGCGCCGAAGGGCAATGGAATGGTGTGCGTCACATCCATCGGCCTGGCGTGCGGATTCGAGTAGTGCTCCACGAGCGTGGTGTGCGCGCAGTCGCCGACGATGCGCGTATTGACGACGACTCGTTGCAGTGGGAACACTGCGGGCACTGATTCTCGCGTCTTGCCTTTCGTCGGCAATCCGAGAAGTTCGCCGAGCGTCTTTCCTGAGTTGGATGGTGCGAGTGTTGCGGACACAAGTTCACAGAGTTGGGTAGACATCAGTTTCCTCCGATGGGGTCTTTTGGGGTGCGTGGGGAAGCACTGGCTGGACTGCGTGGATCCGATCGATCTGCAGTCGTGAGGTGAGAGCGCGTGAGTTGGCGGAGCGCGGCGGCAAGTTCAGCGGGGGCGTGGATTTCGTTTGGATCGATGAGAAGAGTGACTCCTTGGATAAGGGTGAACGATCGAAGTTCGGCGACGGCGTGGTCTGGTGGTGGGACGGAACTGGCCTGAACAGTGGACGGTGTTTCGCAATGCGTGGGCTCCTTGGTTGGGCGATCGAAAAGTACAGTGAGGTGCGATTCGGCAGGCATTGCGAGGGTGAGCGCTTGGACGAGCGCGTCATCGCTTTGCTGAGGCAGCGCAGACTGAATCTGCGCGAGGGAAAATCCTTCTGCTTGGAGTTGCTTTGCGGCGAGCGCGCGAACGAGATGTGTCAAGGCGTAGACCGCACGGCGTCCCTGGTAGATGGGCTTTGGGAGAATTCCGAGCGTTTGGTAGAAGCGCACGGTGCGCGTGTCGATTGCCGACGAGGTCCGACCATCCTCTGATTCGATCCCGAGCTCAAGGAGCGCGGTACTCGCGAGTGAAGTCAGTTCTTCGAGCGACAGTCCGCTCTCGGGAATTGCTTCAAGGATGTTGGCAATGGCGATTGACATGCGAGTATCTTACAGTAACAGCAATCAATGTCAAGTGATGTTGACAGTAAATCGTGAAAATCACATAACCTCTTCAAATCAAAAGAGTTGCGGAATCGAAGTTTGGGATCAAACGCCGGACTTGAGCCGACGGAGTACGTCAAAGGCATCCATCGGGGTCATGGAGTCTAGGCTGAGCGTTCGGAGTTGTTGCAGCACCGGGTGTTCAAGGAACCCCGTGAAGAGCGGCATCTGCGTTTCGTTCCGCTCGCGTTTGGGGAGCGCGATTGGCGTGCGATGCGTTGCAGCGTCCGGTGACGGAAGCACCGCGAGCGCTTCGAGAATTTCCTTCGCGCGCGCGATCGTTTCTGGCGGAAGACCTGCAAGTCGCGCAACATGAATGCCGTAACTGCGATCGGTGCGGCCGAGCAGAATGCGATGCAAGAACACGACCTCGTCATTCCACTCTCGCACCGCGACATGAAGATTGACGACGCGCGAATCTTCTTCCGCGAGTTGTGTGAGTTCGTGATAGTGCGTGGCGAAGAGCGTGAGTGATTGCCGTTGTGTGAGCGTCTCAGCAGTGGCCCACGCAAGGCTGAGTCCATCGAGCGTGCTTGTGCCGCGACCGATCTCGTCGAGAATGACAAGGCTTCGCTCCGTGGCATGGTGGAGAATGTTGGCTGTCTCAGTCATCTCCACCATGAATGTGGATTGACCGGTGTGCAGTTCATCGGCGCTTCCGATGCGAGTGAAGATTCGATCGAGAAGCCCGATCGTCGCGTCTTCAGCAGGAACGAAGGAGCCCACATGCGCGAGCAAGGCGATAAGCGCCGTCTGCCGGATGAAGGTGCTCTTGCCAGCCATATTGGGGCCCGTGATCAGTGCGAGCGTTCCAATCGAGCTCGACGCATGCGATCCGCCGAGCGACAGGTCATTGGGCACGAAGCGGGTGCCAAGCGATCGCTCAAGCACGGGGTGGCGACCGCCGGTGTAGTGGACGATCGGTTCAGCGACGATGGTTGGACGGGTCCACCTGTACTGCTGCGCCGTCGCGGCGAGTCCAAAGAGCGCGTCGATTTCCGCTGCGATTTCCCCGAAATGCAGGATGCTGCGAACAATCTCAAGGCCTTGGCCAACCAGTTGGGCGAGGAGTTCCTTCTCGCGTTCGAGCGCGCGACTCTCGGCACGCAGGACCTTCTCCTCAAACTCTTTGAGCTCGGGCGTGATGTAGCGCTCGGCGTTTCGGAGGGTTTGCCGTCGTGTGAAATGCGCGGGAGCTTTGGCGCTCGACGCGGCGGTGAGTTCGATGTAGTACCCAAAGACGCTGTTGAAGCCGACCTTCAGGTTGGCAATTCCAGATTCTTCAGCGAGCTTGGTTTGGTATCGCGCGAGCCACGCGCTCGCATCCCGTTGCAGCAGTCGCTGTTCGTCGAGGAGCGCGTCGACGCCGTCGCGAAACACGCCACCTGTGTGCGCTGCAAGTGGGGGCGCATCAACAAGCATGTGCCGGAGCGTCTCGCCATACGGCACCAGCACGGCTGCGAGTGCTGTCGCCGCGCTTGCGTATTGGTGCAGCGCATCGTGGCTGCTGATGATGTCGCGAAGCGCATCCGCTTGGACGAGAGATCGAGCGAGTGAGGCGAGGTCGCGTGGCGTGACGCGAGCAAGTGCAACGCGACCGCCGATGCGCTGCACATCGGCGATGCAATCAAGCAGACTCGCTGTCGCGTCACGGAGTTGTTCGACTTCGATAAATGCAGCGACCGCCCGTTGGCGCGCAAGTATTTTGTCCTCCTGCGCGAGTGGGAAGCACAGCCAATCGCGGAGGAGTCGTTTGCCCATGGGCGTGCGAAGTCCGCCAAAGACGCTCAGGAGGCCGAGCGAGCTATCAAGCGATCGCATCGTTCGCTCAACCTCAAGCGCGCGCAGGCTTGAGGCATCGATTGCGAGCGCGCTGCTGAGCGATCGTCGCTTCGGTGGAGCGACGTGTGCTAAAGCTCGTGTATGCGGCGTGGAGGCGGGTTGCGTTTCAAGGACATATCGAAGGAGCGCACCCGCGGCGCTCAGCGCCGGATCTTCTGCGGTGAATCCAAATCCCTCAAGACTTCCAACGCAAAACTGCGCTTTGAGCGCGTCGATTGCATCCGTCTGTCGGAAGTACCAACCAGGTCGCGCCGTCAGTGGCGTCGGCGAACTCGCGTGCAGCGATGCAATGTGCGCAGGGAGGATCCCGTCTCGCGCTTCCGCAAAGAGAATCTCGGACGGTGCGAGCCGCGCCAACTCGTCGCAGAGCGAGACGAGTGGCACATCAATGACTTCAAACGCGCCCGTCGAAAGTTCGATCGATGCGAGATGCGCGACGTCGGCCGCGCAATGCACGGCGACCGACTTGCACGCGCTTGATGGATCGAGCAGCGCATCGTCGATCAGTGTGCCTGGCGTAATGACTCGCGTGACCGCTCGTTCAAGGACTCCCTTTGCGTCCTTCGGATCTTGCGTCTGTTCAGCCACCGCGACGCGGTGCCCGAGGGCGACCATTTTCCGCAGATACGGTTCCGCTGACTGATACGGAACGCCAGCCATCGGAAGGCCCTTGGTCCGCTCCGTGAGGCTGATGCCAAGTGCCTTGTGCGCGACGAGCGCGTCTTCCGCGAACAACTCGTAAAAGTCGCCCATGCGGAAGAACAGCACGCACTCGGGATGCGCGGCTTTGAAGGCCGCGTACTGCTTCATGGCTGGCGACTGAAAGTGCTGCGCATACGCGGTCGCACTTGTGGAGGAGGTTTCGCCCGTCGCGGCCATGAACGGAGTCTAGTGTGGAACCTCTCCGCCGCGAAGTTCGCCGATCAGAGACCTTCGGGATGGCGTAAAAAAACTCCCCATCAAGATGGGGAGTTTTCAAGAAGTGGAGTGGATGAGAGTCGAACTCACAACCTCCTCGATGCGACCGAGGCGCTCTGCCAATTGAGCTACCACCCCAACACTTCGGGGGGCGAACTATATCCGATGCCCCGAGTCGAGGCAACGGGATTTGCCTCTGCGATATCCTCCTGCCCCATGCAATCAACCGCGCTCGATCAACAATCTCCTGTGCTCGGCATCTTCGTCGGCCTCATCTGTCTTGCGTCCGTGGCCGGCGGCGCGTTGGCGACAGCGCTGAAACTCGGGCACCGCCGATTGCAGCTGGCGTTGAGTGTGGTCGCGGGCGTGATGTTGGGGGTCGGGTTCCTCCATCTCCTTCCGCACGCCGTGATGCTCGCGCTTGAGCCCGCGATGGACGGCGCCGCCGCGGGGGGGCACGATTCGCACGGTTCGATGCATGCGAGTCTTGATGGCGTGATGCTGGCGATGCTTGCTGGCTTCGCGATCATGTTCTTGCTCGAACGACTCTTTCATTATCACCAGCACGAGCCGCTTGAAGCGGCGCATGAACATGATGCGTGCTGCGATGGTCACCACCATCCGCCGCTCACAGGCCATGGGAAGTCGCGATCTGAGCGTGGGACGCCAGCGCACGCTCATCATGGCGTCCGCCAAACTTCTTGGATCGGCGCGGCTGTCGGCATGTCCCTTCACAGTTTTCTCGAGGGCGTTGCGCTCTCGGCGGCGGTGATGGCTGATCTCGCCGCGGGCGGCACTGGTGCGATCGCTGGACTTGGGACTTTTCTCGTCATTCTGCTGCACAAGCCGTTCGACTCGATGACCGTCATCACGCTTGCGCGCGCGAGTGGTCGTTCGACTGCGCAAGCGCACCTCATCAACATCGGGTTCGCACTCGTCGTTCCAATCGGGTCGCTTGTCTTCATGCTCGGTGCGCAGGGGCATGAATCAACATTGCTTCCTTACGCGTTGGCGTTTGCGGCGGGGACCTTCGTATGCATCGCTTCGAGCGACTTACTTCCAGAATTGCAGTTCCATAGGCATGACCGCGTGGCGCTGAGTTTGGCGCTCTTGTTTGGCCTTGCCATCTCGATTGCCGCAGCTCGAATCGAGTCGCACTTTGCGCAGCATGTGCACGACGCCGCGACCGACGCAACAGGAGCAGATCACGAGGGGCATGATCACAAGGGTCATGATCACGAGGGTCACTCCCATGATTGAAGCAGACCAGAGGGATTCATGAAGATCAAAGTGGAAAGCGTGCTCGCGGAGTTGAATCGTCAGCGGAGTGACCTCGACAAGGATCTGACCGATCCTGAGTACTTCGCATTGCACCACGCGTTTTGTTTCATCTCCTACAAGATGGGCGAGTTTCAGAAGTATCTCGACGAGGTCGTGAAACCCGGCGAACATCCTTGAGGTGCTGCGCGCGTCAGGGAGCGTGAGCCTGCGTTTCAGCGCGTTGCGATGGCGACGAGGTCGTCATAGTCGCCCTTGATCGCGCCACTCTCGCGCACCGTGAATCCACATGCTCCAAGTTGCCGCAAGAGTTCATCCATGCGGTACTCCTCGAGGTGATGCACTGGATCGGGAGAACTGCCGAAACGCCAAGAAGGGGTGACGACGAGGAGCACGCCTCCGGGTTGGAGGACTCGTCGGATCTCACGCAGAGCACGAACTGGGTTTCCAAGATGCTCGATGACATCCGCGAGGAGGGCTGCGGAGAAGGATGCGTCTGGATAGTCGAGTGCCTCTGCGTTGCCGAGTTTCACGGACGCGCGAGCTTGGCGGTTCTGCAATTCGGCGTTCGCCGCGGCGATACCACTCGCTTCGCGTTCGATGCCTTGCACAGAGTGCTTGGACTGTGAGAGCAGCCACGAGAACAGTCCATCCCCCGCACCAACATCAAGAATCGGTCCGTCGAGCGTGCCCTTTGCGAGGGTCGTGAGCAGGAGTTGCGCGATCGAGTCCGCGCGCTGTCGAAACGGGGCGTGCGAGGCGTAACTGGTCCAGTGATAGGCGCCGCGCTCGGCGTACTTTGAAAAATCACCCGGTCGCCCCCAGAGTTGTGCATTCCATCGCGTCCACGCAAACTCGATTTCTTGAAGCGGCGCGAGATCCGCGGCGAGTGGATCGATGTTGAATTCGCGTGAGAAAGCGTTGCGCGCCTCAGGCGTGATGGAGAGTTCTGGATCTTGCTGTTCAAGCAAAAGATCAGGAAGGGTCACGACACGCACGCTCGCGCCGAGGGACCGGCGGATACCCAGCGTGAGCGCTGCCATCGTGAGATCGCCAAAGTCGCCTGCGAGCAGCGTGCGACCCTGTGTGACATCAAACGCTCCACGCCGAATAGCGACTGCGCCATCCGCGATGCAATCGCACTCACAACCGAATCGCGCGGCTGCTGCTGGGGCGCCACGGAGGCGAAAGTGGAGTCCCTTCGGATGGAGGAGAAAGTCGCCCGCCGAGAGAACCGCGCCGTTTCGAAGTCGGCATCCTCCAACGGCAGCAACGGCACCCGGTTGGCGCGCGAGCGCGTTGGCGAGCTCTGCAACATCTGACGCGCTCACCCATGGTTTATGGACGACGACGCACGCTCGGTCACTCACGACCCGAAGGTCGCCAACGGATTCCTGAGTTTTCGAGCCTTCTGGCATGGTGGACAAGATCGGCTTCAGACGAGGAGGCGCATGAAGCATGAGGGGAGCGCTGATATCCTGCGGCATTCGAGCGACAATACGACCGCAGTGACCTTTCTTTCCTCTCTTCGCGCATGCCATGACCGACGCAAGCAGTACTCGTAGTTACAAGGAAACCGTTCGCCTTCCGAAGACGACCTTCGCGATGAAGGCCAACTTGGTGCAGAACGAACCAGCTTCCATGAAGCGCTGGGATGCCATGGACCTGCAGTCGCAACTGCTTGCCCTTCGGCGCGCTGCGGAGCCTTTCGTCTTTCACGATGGGCCTCCGTATGCCAATGGGAACATCCATGCGGGGCACATGCTGAACAAAGTCTTGAAGGACTTTGTCGTGCGCGCGGCGCTCATGGAAGGTCACCGAGTGCACTATGTCCCTGGATGGGATACGCATGGGCTTCCCATTGAGCACAAGGTGATGACGGAACTCCATGAGAAGGGGAAGGCCGCCAAGATTGATGGTCTCGAACCCGATGCGCGGCGCATGGCGATCCGCCGCGAGTGTGCCGCGAGTGCGAAGAAGTTCATCGACCTCCAGACGACGCAAATGAGGCGGCTCTTGACACTCGCCGACTACGCGCATCCGTACTTCACGATGATGCCGGAGTTTGAATCGAAGGTGCTCGAAGTCTTCGCGCTCTTGCTTGAACAGGATGTCGTGTATCGCGCGCTCAAACCAGTGCACTGGTCCATCGCGAACAAGACGGCGCTCGCAGAGGCTGAACTTGAGTACGAAGATAGGGTTGATCTCTCGGTTTATGTTGACTTCGAAGCAAGTGATCGCGCGAAGCTTGAGGCGGTGTTTGGCTGCGAGATCGATGTCACTCCGTCCTTCATGATTTGGACAACGACGCCATGGACACTTCCGGCGAATCTGGCGATCGCCGTGCATCCGCGCAATCGTTACGCGCTTGTCACGATGGACGGCTCAACTTCGATTTTGGCCAGTGAACTCGTCGATCGCGTCGCGCAGAAGGCGGGCGTGGAGAGTGTGGTTCGTCTCGCTGAAGTTGATGGTGAGCAGTTGCTCGGCCTCGCGTATCGACATCCGTTCTGTGATCGCGAGGGGCGAATCGTTGCGGCCGACTATGTCACGCTCGACGATGGAACGGGACTTGTGCACACCGCGCCCGGTCATGGCGCCGACGATTACCGCACTGGATTGAAGGAAGGGCTCGCGGCGTACTGCCCGGTTCGCGAGGATGGGACCTACGACGACACGGTTCCGGCATGGCTTGTCGGAAAGTTGATTTGGGACGCGAACGCGGAAGTGGTCGAGCATCTTCGCGAGAGCGGTCATCTTTTCTTCGATCACAAGTTCACACACTCGTACCCGCATGATTGGCGATCGAAGACACCAGTCATTTTCCGTTCTACGGAGCAGTGGTTCATTTCTGTCGATCGACCGACGAAGCGCGACAAGAAGAGTCTGCGCACGATGGCAGTCGAAGCGGTCGACCAGCACATTGCATTCGTGCCCGACTGGGGACGCAACCGCATGCGCGGCATGCTTGAATCCCGACCAGATTGGTGTCTCTCGCGGCAGCGTGCGTGGGGATTACCCATTCCGGCATTCCGGAGACCCGACGGCAGCATTTTCCTCACCGCGGCAAGTGTGCGTGCGATCGCTGCGCGTGTCGCGGAAAAGGGGAGTGACTGCTGGTTCATGGAGACACCAGCGGAATTGCTTTCGAAGTACGACGCGGCGAACGACCCGGACGCTCCCCAGGACCTCGATGTCTCGACCATCACCAAGCTTTACGACATTTTCGATGTCTGGTTTGAGGCCGGGAGTTCATGGAATGCTGTGCTGCGCGCGCGTGGCCTCGGATACCCAAGTGAGGCGTATCTGGAAGGTTCGGATCAGCACCGCGGGTGGTTCCAGCTCTCACTGCTGCCCGCGCTTGGAGCGACCGGCGTTGCGCCGTTCAAGCGCCTCGTGACGCATGGCTTCATCGTCGACCGCGATGGAAAAAAGATGTCGAAGTCGCTTGGGAACACGATCGAAGTCGAAGCCGTGATGAAGGATCATGGCGCGGATGTCGCACGATGGTGGACGAGCTCCATCGACTACGAGAACGACATTCGTATGGACATGGAGTATTTCAGTGTCGCAGGCGAGTCCTATCGCAAGGTTCGCAACACGCTTCGGTATCTGCTCTCAAACCTTGAGGACTTTGACCCAGCGGCTCACATGATTTCGCCGAGCGCACATCGCCCTGATTCACTTGAGGCGTGGATGCTCGGAGAGCTCGCTGCGCTGCAGAGTGGCGTTCGAGCGTCATACAAGGCGTTCCAATTCCGCGACGGCACGCGGGCGATCTTTGACTTCTGCAATGACACGCTGAGTGCTGGGTATTGCGTTGCCACGAAAGACCGTTTGTACTGCGATGCGCTCGATGCTCCGCGACGCCGAGCAGCGCAGAGTGCGATGTACACCGCAACGGCGACGCTCTGTCGATTGCTTGCGCCGATTCTCCCACACACTGCGGATGAAGCGTGGCGCGTTCTTCTTCGCGACGACACGGCGTGCATCATGCGCGAGCAGTACGCTGCACTTTCCGTGATCGCGGATGCGGGATGGAAGGCAGTCTTCGCGCTCGAGGAGCGGGTTGGCAAAGCGCTTGAAGAGGCAAAGGCTTCTGGCATCGACAACAAACTCGACGCAGGTCTCGTGCTCCCTGACGAGCTCGGAGTGCTGCGCCCATTTCTTGCGGATCTCGCCGATGTCTTTGGCGTGAGTCGCGTGCGATTGACGACCGATGTGGCCTCAACAGCGGTGCGAGTGGAAGACCTCCGCGATCAGCCGCGATGCGAACGAAGTTGGCGCCGAGACGCGAGCGTTCGACTCCGAAGCGACGGAGGCATGCTCAGCGATCGAGACGCGCTCGCGGTCGGTCTTGTGTAGTACTCTGACGCGCGATCTAACTGCACGATCCCCAAGCCGCAAGCATTGCGGCGAGGTCTGCTGCATCGACCGTTCCGTTCTGGTCGATGTCGGCACTTCCGCTTTGTCCCCATGCGCCCAAGAGAATCGCAAGGTCCGCGGCATCGACATTGCTGTTCCCATCGAGATCTTCAGGGCAGGGGGGTGGCGGAGGAAGTTGAGCTTCGTAGGCGCCGCGATCTACGATGGGCGCGGTTCCCGCGCCCGTGTCAGCCACCGTTGGAATGTCAACAAATCTCGGCGCGCCAGCCATGTCCACCACAGTTCCAACGGGGACCATCGCGTTGGAACCCGCGTCGATCGCAGGGGAGGTGAGGAGCAACTGGTAGTTGCGCGCTGGTGCATCGACAAAGAGCGGGTCGGCGTTGACATTTCCTGTGCCGGTAAGCCCGCCTTGCGCAATCGTGTACGAGACGGTGGTTGATCCTCCCGAGTTGGTGAGCTGATTCGCAGCCGTCATGCCGCCCGGTCCGGTGTTCTGCCAGAGGATGCAGTTTGAGATCGTCGAAGTGCCGCTGGTATTGATGATGCAACCCGCAAGCGTCGTGGCGGAGTTCGCGACGAAGGTCGAGTTTCGAATCGTGCACGCACTTGAGGTTCCAATCCACATCGCGCCACCGCCATTGGTTCCTGTGGCGGAGTTGCCGCTGAAGATGCAATTGGTGACCTTCGTCACACTCGATCCGTAACTCTCAAGTGCACCTGCCCGCGCGGCCGTGTTCCCAATGAAAGTGCAGCGATCGAAGGTTCCGGTGACAGCGTTCATATCGAACGCGCCGCCATACGAGCCGCCAACATTGTTCTCGAAGCGGCAGTTCGTGAATGTTCCGCCTGCCGTGAAGATGTATCCCGCGCCGCCGCCGAATGTGCAACGGTTGCCAATGAATTTGCAGTTCCGAATAGTCGGGCTACCGCTGCTCACGATCAAGATGCCCCCACCCTTGTCGTAGTTTGATGCCGTTGCGCCGTTGGCGTATCCGCCCTTCACCGTGAATCCATCGAGGATCGCGGACGCCGCTGCGCCACTTCCAACAAAGCAGTGGTAACTGTTGTCCGTGAGGTTGAGTGCACCATTGTCGTTGCCGAGGAGGTCACCGGTCACGATCGTCGGATTCGCTTGCCAATCTCGTTGCGCGAGTTTGTTCTCCGTCCCAGTGAATCCGCCGTAGATACCCACGCCGGTCTTGAGCGTCAAAAAGATCGTTCGCGTCGTCGTTGCCGTTGGCTTGTAGGTCCCTGCGGCGACCCAAATCTGGTCGCCGCTCACGCTCGCAGTGAGCGCAGTCGCGAGGCCGCCAACGCCTTGGTATGCATCCGCCCAACTCGTGCCGTTGTTCAGTCCCGTGGTGGACGCAACATTCACGAATCGAGTGGCAGCGGTCGCTGGAGAAACCAGCGCGAGAAGGGCGAGCGTAGAGAGTGCGGCGCGAGAGAACTGAGTGTGCATAGATGAAGTCCGTCGAAACTGCCGAGGCGGGCTCGGTGTGTGCTGAAGTTACATTCGAAGTGGTGTTGTGCGAGGGTGGAGCGAGGAAGACTCTCGGAAACGCGAAAACTGCTGTAGTTCACGGACTTACGGACGCCGATTCGGACCTGTTCGCATGTGTGAAAAGCACAGTTCTGAGCGAAGTTGGCGCAAAGTGGTGCAGGCGGCGTGCAAACTAAGCCCCGACGCCTTGACTCGGACTGATTTTGTGGCAGATTCTGCCCGAATGCATCCGTCTTTGGGATGTGATTCCGGAGTGAGGTTCAAGGGCGTGAGGAATGATCTTCTCGGAGTAGGCCGAGCAGGATTTTTCTTCGTGTGCGAGCATTTGCGACGCGCCCGTTCTTGAGTCCACCGTTCCAATCATTGCGAACGCAGGGCGCGCCGCACGCAGCCATCGGATCTGTTGATCCGGGTGCCAAATGACTCTCCTCTGGATGAGTTGCGGTAGATGGCTTTCCTTGTCCTAAAGGGACGACCGTGGGGTTTCGGCGGAACGAACCCCGCGGTCGGTTTTTTGACGGCGAGCTCGGTCGCCCGTTGCGGGTTGGATGTGCGAGCAGGGGACTCGGCGGTACATTTCAATCAGATGATCGCCGCTTCCTCGAACTCGATGGCTCTTCTCCTCGCGGACTCCTCACCTGATCTGTGGATGGCACTTGGACGCCTGCATCCGCTCTTCCTCCACTTTCCAATCGCGCTTGCGGTGCTCGCCGCACTCGCCGAGTGCTGGCGCGGGATACAGCGGCGGACAGGTCTCGCGCCGATCACGCTGCCACTGATTCACATCGCCGCAGTCGCGTCCGTCTTCGCGGTAGTGACTGGATGGGTGTTTGCGTCGTATCAATACGGCGAAGATGGAAGTGAGACGCTCTTCTTCCATCGTTGGATCGGCATCGTGTCAACCGCGCTTCTGTGCGCACTGTCAATGTGGGGCTGGCGCTGTCGTTCGCTCGGAGGGCGTGCTGCGCCAATACAAGCGTCCTCTCGGAACTCCGCGCTGTACTTCCGAGGATGTTTGTTCACGACTGCCGTCGCGATCGGATTGACCGGCCATCTCGGCGGAGATTTGGTGTACGGCGAAGGTTTCTTTTTGAACGCAATGCTTGGCAGTAGCGCGCGAAGCGAGCAGCCGGACGCCGCGTCAGCGACCCAGGTCGCAGCTGTCGTTGCATTGAGTCCTGAAGAGACGGTGTTCATGGAGCAGGTCTTCCCAGTGCTCTCGGCGCGCTGCATTGAGTGTCACGGCCCGAACAAGCAGAAGGGCGGACTTCGCCTTGATTCGAAGGCATGGTTGTTCGCAGCGAAGGAAGAGGAGTGGGTCGTCGTTCCAGGCGCGCCTGACGAGAGCGAACTCCTCGAGCGGGTGATGCTGCCCCGCGATGATCCAGATGCCATGCCGCCGAAGGGCGATGCGCTCACCGAGTCGCAGCAACTCGCAATCCGAAATTGGATCGCGGCCGGTGCCGCATACCCCGCGAGTGTGGGTGCGGCATCGCAGCAGGCATCAGGCGGCGCGGCGACGGGCGTGTCGAGTGGCGCGCTGACCGCGCTCGGATACGCGAGCACCATCGGTGTCCTTCCGCCGATTGATGAAAAGGTTCGACTCCGCGCAGTCGCTGCAGCAGAAGCGCTCGCGAAGCGCGGTGTGTATGTGCAGCCGCTTGCGGCAGGAAGTCCGCTCTACGACATCAATGCGAGTCGAGTCGAACCCGCGCTTGCGGACGCCGATGCGGTGCTCCTTCACGATGTTGCGCCACTTATTGCGCACCTGAATCTCGCGAACACAACGCTCTCGGATGACATGCTTATGCGCGTCGGTCAACTCCCGCTCGTGGAACGGTTGCGACTCGATCACACCGCGGTCAGTGATGCTGGTGTGCAAGCACTCGGAGTGCTTCCCAAACTTGAATCGGTGAACCTGGTCGCGACCGAAGTCACGATGGCGCTTCGGGATTGGCTGCGAAGTCAACCGAGCCTGAAGCGCGTGTATGTCTGGCAGAGCAAGATTTCCGATGCGGATGCGAAAGCACTCGCGCTCGATCAGAAGTTTGAAGTCATTTCAGGGGATCTCCCGCTCGCGCAGCCTTCCACACCGCTGCTTCCCGAAGTTCCTGCAGTTCCACCCACACCCACACCGCCGCCGCCACCTACGACTTGAGAGGCTTGCCCATGGAATCACCGCGCCGAGCATTTCTTCAAACCGCCGCAGGATTCGCCGCGGTGTTGCCGTGGTCGAACGCATTCGCACGCGCGCTTCTCGAAGGTGAAGTGACGACGGGTGCGGGGGAGTACCGCTATCGGGTGCAGCATGATTGGCTGATGCCCCCAGAGGGCCTTGCGTGGGGCGACACGCACGGGGTCGCGCAAGACAAGTCGGGAAACATCTTCATCTCGCACACCGTTGGTGCAGAGGCGAAGAAGGACGACGCGATCTATGTCTTTTCGAAGGATGGCAAGTTCGTGCGCTCGATGTGTCCGGAGTTCAAGGGCGGCGGACATGGACTTGATCTTCGCGTCGAAGATGGAGTTGAGTATCTCTATCACTGCGATGTCAATCGCCGCCGAGTCGCGAAGTCGACGCTCGATGGGAAGATCCTGTGGGAGAAGGGCGCGCCCACAGACGCGAGGTTCGCCAACGAGCAGATCTACGCAAACGAGAACGACTGGAATCCCACAAATGTTGCGTTCTGTCCCTCCGGCGACATCTTCGTCGCGGACGGGTACGGCAAGAGTTTCGTGCACTGCTATTCGAAGGATGGTGTGTACAAAGAAACGATTTGCGGCAGAGGTTCCGGCGAAGGACAAGTCGCGCAACCACATGGACTGTGGTGGGACGATCGAAAGGGCATGCTCGCAGTCGCGGATCGCGCGAATCGACGTATTCAATACTTTGCACCCGCCGGAAAGGGCGAGCCGTGGAAGCATGTCGCGTTCGTGACGCAAGCAATGCGTCAACCCTGCCACTTCAAGACTCGTGAGGAGTTGCTCCTCGTGCCGGATCTCGCTAGCGTCGTGACGCTGCTCGGAAAGGACAACACTCCGGTGGCATCGCTTTGCGACGGTGACCCAAGTTCATTGCGCGGTGCAGCGCGCGAAGCGTTCATCCCTGGCAGATTCATCCACCCGCATTCCGCGACCTTTCTTGCGGATGGGTCGATCCTCGTTGTGGAGTGGGTGCCGAATGGTCGCGTCACACGACTCGAACGCATCGGATAGTTCCGTCGCATGCACTGCCGCGAAAGCGTCCCGGGATGGATTCGAACCATCGACCTGCGGCTTAGAAGGCCGCTGCTCTATCCAGCTGAGCTACCGGGACTCTGTGTTGTGGATCCTATGACGAAGTCGTCGCGGATGTTACGCATGACGGAGCCACGATCGTGAGTGGTCGGCTTGAAGTGATCTGCGGACCGATGTTTGCCGGCAAGACAACGGAGCTCATCCGCCGGGTTGCGCTCGCGCGAGCGTCGCAACGGCGCGTCGTCGTCCTTAAGCCGACGCGGGATAGTCGATCGGCAGCTGATGAAATCGCGACGCACTCCGGCACTCGATTCGAAGCGCGATCCGTAGAGTGTGCTGCGGACATGGTGGCGCTGACATGTGGAGTGGAGATCCTCGCGATTGACGAAGTGCACTTTTTCGGATCGGAGTTGGTCTCCGTGCTTCCGCAACTTCTTACTTCGCCGCGAGTCATCATCGTGAGCGGCTGCGACCTCGATCACTTCGGGGAGGTGTTCGAGCCGTTTCCCGCACTGCTGCAGCGTGCCGATGAGATTGTGCGCTTGAATGGGTGTTGCGCGAAGTGCGGCGCACCCTCGACGCACACGCAGCGGAAGTCGCATGCACGAGAACGGATTGTCGTCGGCGGCAGTGGCGAGTACGAAGCGCGATGCGCGGCTTGCTTCATTCCGACGGCTCGTTGAGGATCACAAAGTCTGCCGCGCTTCGGTACTCGTCCGCGAAGCGAGCGTATGTCACCTCTGCGACTGTGTGAAAGAAGTGCTCAAGGTACGCGAGTGACCAGCCGCGCTCGCCGGACTGTTCACGCGCGACGCAGCGTTTCCACCGCGCGGCTTGGGTTGCATCGACAAACACGCGCAGATCGAGGAGTTCGCGTGGCAGTGCATGAAGCGCATGCAGGCCCTCGCATACGACGATCGGTGCGCTTGGGACTTGCAGCGCGCCCACTCGGCTATGGCTCTCAAAACTCCACTGCGGAATCGAGGTCGTCTGCCCCGCACGCAATGAGGCGAGGTCGCGCGCGAGGCGGCGCAGGTCCGAGGACTCCGGAAGATCCCGGGCCGCTTCTGGCGTTGCGTCGTAGTCGGGAAGATAGTGGTCCGTACTTACGATTGTCGACGAGAGCGCCCGAGCCAGCGTTGACTTGCCTGCCGCGACTGCTCCTGTGATGCCAACCATGACGCATCGTGGCTCATGCGGCTGCGCGCGCTGTTGCAGTGCCGCGACGCGCGCGAGAATTGCGGGAGCCGCATCGCTCCATGTAAGGGTGGTCTGTGGTCGGTCGATCACGCGCGCACTCTATGCCAATCGCATTATGCTGCGAAGTTCAACCGAGGAATCTTCCATGCAGCAACTCACCGGTGTCTTGGGCGTGGTCGCCATCTTGATGATCGGATATGGCCTCTCCAAGCATCGCGCGCAGATTAACTATCGCACGATCATCCTTGGCGTGGGATTGCAGATTGCGCTTGCGTTCCTTTTCCTGAGCTTCCCGCCCATCGTCGCGCTTTTCGATGGTGTCGCTGCGGGCGTGACCAAGGTGATCTCGTTTGCCGACGAAGGAACGCGCTTCATTTTTGGGAACGCAGCGGATCCGTCCGGCGCGTGGGGCTTCATCTTTGCCGTACGAGTTCTTCCGATCATTATCTTTTTCGCCGCTTGCATGGCGATTCTCTACCACATCGGTGTCATGCAGAGGGTCATCGCGTGTTTCGCGCACGCGCTCCGAAAGGCGCTCGGCATCACTGGGACAGAAGCGGTCTCCGCCGCAGCGAACATCTTCGTTGGCCAGACAGAAGCGCCGCTTGCCGTTCGGCCATTCATCGGTCGCATGACCAACTCGCAAATCATGTGTGTCATGGTGTGCGGCTTTTCGACCATCGCGGGCAGCGTGATGGCTGCCTACATCGTCATGATCGGCGGCGACGACGCCGATGCTCGCGTCGCGCTCGCCAAGCATTTCATGACCGCGAGCATCATCTCGACCGTGTCGGGCATTGTGATGGCGAAACTCATGTGGCCTGAGACGGACACGCCCGAGCCAGAGTCATCCGAGGCGATGCGCGCGATGCCGCAGACCTCGATCAATGTGATGGACGCGGCAGCACAAGGGGCGACCGACGGCCTGAAGCTCGCGCTCAATGTTGCCGCGATGCTCGTTGCCTTTGTGTCGCTGCTTGCGTTGCTGAACTGGCCTCTCGCAGCATTGAGCGAAGTGAATGCCTCGTGGCTTCCGCTTGCCTCGTGGCGCGCGGATCTTGGAATTCCTGTGTTGACCTTCCAGAACATCCTCGGCGCGGTACTGACGCCGCTTGCGTGGTTGATGGGAGCCGGAAGTGATGCATCGAAACTTGCGTCGCTGATGGGAACCCAGATCATCGCGACCGAGTTCGTTGCGTATGTTGACCTCGCGAGCGCAATCAAGGCAGGGACGATCAGTCCACGCGGGGCAACCATCGCGACCTATGCCTTGTGCGGCTTCGCGAACTTCCCGTCGATCGCGATTCAAATCGGCGGGCTCAGTGCCCTCGCGCCAGAGCGGCGCGGTGACTTCGCAAAGATCGGCCTGCGCGCGATGGTCGCCGGTGCACTCGCGTGTTGGATGGCTGGCGCGATCGCGGGGTTGTTTGTGTCACCGAGCACTTGAATTCGCCCGAGTGCACAAACGCGAGTGCAGCGTTTTTGCGGCGCGCGCCGCAAGAAACCTGTCGCGAGCGCTCAAGGGACGCGCTCAAGGGACGCGCTCGCGATTCACCTTGACTCGCGGTCAAGCACCGCGAAGTGTTCGCGCTCGCCGCGGCCGCGCAGGGGATAGTCCTTGCGAAGCGGATGGGCAGGGAAATCCTTCCAGAGCAAGATTCGTCGCAGGTCTGGGTGGTTCTTGAACCGAATGCCGTACATGTCGAACACTTCGCGCTCGGGCCATTCTGCGCCCGGCCAGAGATCACAGACGCTCGGTAACTCAAGCGCCGGGTCCACAGCGATTCCACTCGTATCCACGGTTGGGTCGAGATACGCCTTCACCACGAGGCGCCGCTCATGCTGGTGGGAGAGCAATTGATACCCGACAGCAAATCGTCCGGGCTGTGCGACCGGATAGTCGAGGTAATCCACGCCGAAGAGATCAACGAGAAAGTTGTAGTCGCAACTCGGCGTGTCGCGAAGGAAGCGCAGCACCGGGTGAATGTGCTCCGCTGGCGTCACCAGCACCGTCATGTCGCGAAAGCTTGTCGCGAGAAAGCGAAGAGACGGAAATGCTGCTTTCACAATGGGCAGCGTTGGGTGGTCAAGTGTCGGCGTGGACATTGGGGTTCGAAGAGTGTAACGGGTTCGAATTCAGTGCCTAAAGCGGCGCGTTCCGGTGGTGAGGCAGGTGACGCCGCGGGCGTTGCAGAGATCAAACGTGTCCTGGTCACGCTTCGATCCGCCTGGATGCACGATGCACTGCACACCAGCGTCAATGAGCAGTGTTGGACCGTCAGCGAATGGAAAGAATGCATCGCCAGCGGCAACAACGCCAGCCGGTCGACCTGCAAGCCGTGCAGTCGCCTTTTCAATCGCGATGCGGCAACTTGCGACGCGATCCATTTGACCCGCGCCGGCACCCCAAAGTTCGCCCGCGCTGCCGATGCATACCGCGTTGCTCTTGAGATGCTTCGCGACGATCGTGAGCATCGCTGCATCCGCAAGGAACGCATCGCTTGGCTTCGGGCCCGCGACATGCTGAAACCCGTCCAGCGTGACCGGTAGACGATCTTGATCTTGCACCAGCATGCCGCCTGGAATGGAGCGCCATGCGATCGGGCGACCCGTTGATGCCTTGATCGCACCGACGGCGAGCAGACGCACGAGTTTCCAACGCGCGGAAAGCATCGCGAGCGCTTCCGGAGAGAAGTCAGGAGCCACGATGACTTCAAGGAACTTCTCACCAGCGACGATCGAAGTCGCGGTGGTCGCGTCGATCGTTTGGTTGCACGCGAGAATGCCGCCGTACGCCGCGAGACTATCGCCAGCGTACGCCCGCTCAAATGCGGCGAGCGGGGACGGCGCAACTGCGCAGCCGCAAGGATTGGTGTGCTTGAGGATCGCTGCTGCGCAGTGCTCGGGGAATGACTCGGTCAGATCTTGGACGAGTTCAAGTGCCGCGGACGCATCGAGCAGGTTGTTGTATGAGAGCGGTTTCCCGTGCAAGAGTTGCGCGCGGAGCACACTTGGTCCACTCGCTGATGGGTCGGCGTATGCGGCCGCGAGTTGGTGCGGATTCTCTCCGTATCGAAGATCGAGTTGGCGTGTGAACCCGTGGCGCAAGACTGGCGGAAAGCGCTCGTGACCGAGCATTCGGTGCGCCATCCACGCCGCGATCGCCGTGTCATACTCAGCGGTGCGGGCGAATGTGAGCGCCGCGAACTCCCGGCGTAGTTCGAGCGATGTACAGCCGTCCTGCGACTTCAACTCGCTCGCAACGCGGTCGTATTGCGATGGATCCGTGACGACGAGCACAGATTCAAAGTTCTTCGCAGCGGAGCGCAGCATCGAGGGACCCCCGATGTCGATCTGTTCAATCGCATGATCTTCTGCGACGCTCGCATCGCGCACGGTGCGTTCGAATGGATAGAGATTGACGCACACGAGGTCGATGGGCTCAATGCCATGCGCACGCATCGCTTCGACATGCGATTCGACTTGCCTTCGCCCAAGCAGTCCGCCGTGGACCTTCGGGTGCAGCGTCTTGACGCGACCATCGAGCATTTCTGGGAAACCTGTGAGCTGATCGATCGAGCGCACGGGGATGCCAGCAGCGGCCAAAGTGCTCGCCGTGCCGCCAGTCGAGACGATCTCCACCCCAAGACCTATAAGCGCTCGCACGAACGCCACGATGTCGGTCTTGTCGGAAACAGAAACGAGCGCCCTGCGGACGCGAACGGCGCTACTCATGGTGCCATGCCTCTCAGAATCGTGACTCGACGCGGTGAATCGAAGTGCGCAATTGCTTGCGTCTTGACTCGCATGATCAGTTACTCGCAGCATTCGCCGACGCGGAGTCTGCAGGTTTCTTCGCCGCCGCGCTCACGCGGGGTGCGAGGTACTCCACGCGACCATCCGTGTTCCACACCATGAAATCGCCTTTGAGCAAGCGATCTGCTTCGATCCACTCCACTTGCGGCATGGCGATGGTGCGAGCGATCGCGCCAGTGGCGAGGTCGACGACGACGACCTGCCGACGGACTGGATCCCAAAGGAAAAGGTCCTGACCATGGGCGGTGAGCACCGGAATGCCGAGCCCTTGTTTCGTCCACCGGACGACGCCGCCTGGATGTCCGGCGCCACGAAGTTCGAAGCACATCAGGCCTTCGGTTGGCACGAATTGAATCGCGACTTCATCGGTTGCGAACGGAGGTGTTTCGAGCGAGCTCTCGGTGAAGTAGCTCCACAACTTGGCGCCGTTGCGAATGTCGAACGCGTAGACATACTGATCTTGTGAAGCGACGATTGCGGTGTCATTGGCTGCAGCGATGGACGCGCGCACGCCCTTGCCAAGTTTGGTCCGCCAGTAGCTCGCTCCGTTTGCTGCGTCGAGCGCCGCCACGAATCCATCCGTTGTGCCAACGAGCACGCAACTGTCTGCATAAAGCGTTGGTTTTGCCACAATCGACGCGCCAATGGTCTTGGCGTTCACTTCAGCGCCAGTTGCAAATCGGTGCCAGCACACGATGCCTGAACGCGTGCCCCACACGAACGCGCTCGAGGTTGCCACTGGAGCGGTCGAAGGCGTGCGATGGACAGGCTGCTTCACGGTGAGCGGAACTGGAGAGTGCAGTTTGCCATCGACGGGCGACACGAGATACACGCACGTGTTCGTCGCAACGGCGATGCGGTCGACCGCTGACTGGGCGAATGGAACCTGCATCGGTTGTACGGCGAGGATCGTGTCGCTCGTTGGCGCGCCGGAGGAGTACCACACGATCGTTCCATCATGCGGGCGGAGCATGGTGAGTTCGTTGCGAGTGTTTCCGACGAAGACGCCTTGAGCGCTCGCCCAAACGCGCGTCGTCTGCATGCCAGTCGGAAGCGTAAGACGCGTCTGCCAACCGATCGTTGTTCCCAAACTCTCCGCGGCATCGGGTGCGACGAGGTAGAGCGCCTCAACCGAAGCCTTCAGGGCATCAACCGCGCTCTCCCCAGCCTTTGGAGCTGGTGTTGCGGTTTCCGTCTGCGCGTAGGTCGCGGATGCGAGCACTGCGGTGGCGAACAGGGTTGCGGCGATGGAGCGGTGGGGGTCTCGAGCGGTCATGGTTATTCTCAAAGCCATGCAGTCAATGGAAGGGTTACAAGGTACCCGAAGCGCGCCTATTCGGGGATGGCGTGGGCTCGTGTGGAGGGGCTGTTTTCGAATCCTCGCCGACGCCGTTGGAGCACTCGCGCTACGCTCGAAGGGTGTTCACCGGACTCATTCAAACGCTAGGAACGGTGCGAGCGAACGAATCTGTCGCAAGCGGACGGCGGCTTGTCATTGAACCGCCCGTTGGATTTCCTACGCAATTGCCAGGCGCGTCAATCGCGGTGCACGGCTGCTGCTTAACACTCGTTGCGGGTGAGGGCAGTGCGCTTCGGTTTGATGTGATCCCGCAAACTCTGGCATTGACAACGATCGGCGACCTCGGCGCCGGCGCAACCATTCACCTTGAGATCAGCGCGACACCGAGCACCCTGCTCGGTGGACATCTCGTGCTTGGGCATATCGATGGAGTCGCGGTTGTGCGCGAAATCTCGGTTGCAAGTGGAGAGCATCGTGTCACCCTCGAAGCGCCGATCGAAGTTGCGGAGGCGATGGTGGCGCAAGGATCCGTCACGCTCGACGGAGTCTCCCTCACCATCGCAACCGTGCACGGTGGCGCGAGCGCGGCGGCCCTCTTCGATGTCTGCTTGATTCCTGAGACACTCGCGCGCACGACCTTGAGTCGTTGGCGGGTTGGCTCACGGGTCAATCTTGAAGCCGATTATCTCGCGAAACTTGTCGCGGCTTGCGTGAAGCGCGCGCGGTGAGACGGGTTTCTGAGGCACTCAACTGTTTTCGCGCGCCTGATCGGCGATGCTGGCAAATGCGAAGTCTTTCGCGCTGATGCCGCCCGCGTCGTGCGTCGAAAGCGAAAGCGTGACTCGATTCCATCGAACAAGAATGTCTGGATGATGCTGGACGGATTCGGCGCGTTCACTGATCGCATTGACAAATCGCATCGCATCGACGAAGTTCGCGAAGACAAAGGTCCGTTGGAGTTGGTCGCCCGAGTGCGACCACTCGGGTAGCGTCTCGAGGCGCCGCGAGATTTCACCATCCTCAAGCCGCTGCGGTTTCGAGCTGCTTTGTCCATGAGCCATGACGTTGCATCGTACGACTTCAACGATCATGGTGACAACCACCGCTTGGAGGCGATTTCGTCACGGTCGGACGCCGCTTCAGCCTTCGCGAGCATGTACGATTTCACGCATGTGTCGACCCCAGCGCGCCTTGCGCGTCATTCTCTCCGCTCTCCTCGTGTTCGTATGCCCCGCATGCTCCTCCGGCGGTGTTGCGTCAACCTCGGAACCTGCAGTTGAAGATGTGGTGCTTGGCGGCGAGACGTTCCACCTCCGCCTTGCAATCAACGATGCGCAGCGGCAAAAGGGGCTTGGGGGCGTTGCATCACTTGCTCCAGATGCGGGCATGCTCTTTGTTTTTCCCGACGCTGCTCCGCGAAGTTTTTGGATGTATGGATGCACCATCGACCTTGACATCGCGTATGTCAGTCCGCTCGGCCGCGTCGTAAGCGTGTACACCATGCCCAAGGAGGCCCCGCAGGCGGAGGGGGAGAGCGTCGCGGACTACAGCGCGCGCCTTCTTCGTTATCCAAGCGGGAGTCCTGCACGGTATGTCATCGAGGTGCAGCCTGGAACGCTCGCGCGACTGGGAATAACAGTCGGGACGATGCTGGAATTGGATCGAGAGCGCCTCAAGACGCTCGCGCATTGAGCCGATTTCCTTTCTAGAAGTGAGGGAGTATTGCACGCGATGCATGGGCGTCGCCGCATCATCGTTGAGCAAGCGTGTGTAGTCGTCCACTGCGCGCGCGAGTGAGGAAGTCCGAGGTTGCAGGAGGTTTGTCTTGGCACAATCGCGAGGCGTTGTTCCGTGTGCGCGTGGCGGCTCCGTGGTTGTTATTTCGGCGAGTGAGTGCCTGCGGCAATCCACAGCACTTCGCGCGGCGCTTGAGGCAGGATTTGAATCCGCCGCACCTCAGGACAAACCGGCAATCGCACACATGGCATTAAGTGGATGCGCCACCGCGTCCTTACGGTGTGACGCCGTCGTCCTGGTTGCGGAAGCGACGCCTGCGGCGGCACTCGATCTCGTCCTCGCGTCTATCGATCCGACCGCTGCACCCGAAGTCATCCTTGTAGCCACGCTGCCAATGGGCGCTGGTCTTGAGCATGACGCACTCATTTACTCGCCGACCGATGATCCGTCTATCCTCGTGGGGATGCTTCGCGGCGTGCTGCGTTGTGCGCAAGCACGGCGCGCGGTGACGCAAGAACTTGGCCTCGTCACTCGCGTGCTTGGGAATCTGCGCGAGGAGCTCGACGCGCGCGAAGAGGAGATTCAGATGGCCGCGATGGTGCAGCGCGACTTCTTGCCGCTGCACCGCAACCTCGAGCATGGATTTCAGGTCGCGACGCTGTTTCGTCCTCTCGCTGGAGTGAGCGGTGATGTTTTCAACATCAAGCCACTCGATGACAGTGCGGTTTCGATTTTCATTGCCGACGCGGTTGGTCACGGTGTGCCCGCGGCGTTGCTTGGCATGGCCGTCGCCCGTTCCGTCGAACTGACGGAGCGCGAAGGCACATCGCATCGGATCCTCGGTCCAGCCGAGACTCTTGACCGTCTCAATCGCAACTTGATTGAACATCAGCGCGGGACGACGCGCTTCGCGACTGCGGTTGCGGCGCTCCTAGATTCCTCCTCTCGCACTCTTCGCCTTGCAAGTGCCGGACATCCTGCGTGTTTCTTGATGCGGGCGGGCGAACTGCCTCGCTCGCTCGAAATGCCCGGGGGGTTGCTCGGCGTGTTCCCAGAAGAGCAGTATGTCGAAGCATCCGTCGTGCTTGAGGAAGGCGATGCGGTGGTCTTCTACTCTGACGGCGTTGAACAGGCGTTGTACGGCAGCGATGGACCGGGGCATCCTCGAGCGTTCGCGGCCGCGAGCGGCGCGTCGAGTGCAGAAGAGGTCATCGAGAGACTCGCTGCGGAACTTGACGCGCATGCGGGATCTTTGCACCCAGAGGACGACGTCACGCTGCTTGTGCTGTACGCGGGGCCAAAGTCAGAGGCAAGCGCCGCGCGCCGCGCGGCGTGAGTTTCGCGTCGCGAGCGTTACTCCAATGCGCTTCGTACGTGGCTGGCGCGCGCCGCGCGATCGTCGCTTCGTGCGCTCGGCGTGAGCGTGAGGATGCGCGTGAGATGGGCGGGCTGCACTTCAAAGAGCAGTCGGTTGATTGTTGAAATCGAAATCTTCTCGATGATGCCTACGGCAACACCCAGTCGAACTCGCGAGAGGTACTTGTAGGACTCTTCGAGAGAGAGGAGGCGCGCGCTTCGGAGGATGCCGAGCGCTCGATGCGCGCGGTCTGTCGCGGTTGCTGCGTCGCTCTCAAGCATGCGGTGTCGTGCTTGCCGTTCGTACTCGACAATTTGCGGGACGATGACGCCAGCGAACTCCTCCAGCAGGTCTTCTTCGCTGCGACCGAGCGTCACCTGATTCGAGATCTGAAAGAGTTCTCCGAGTGCATCACTGCCTTCTCCGTGCACGCCGCGAACCGCTAACTTCAACTCCTTGGCCGAGCGGCGCATCTTCTCGAGTTCGTCGAGCACGCGCAGCGCCGGGAGGTGCAGCATGACGCTCATGCGGATGCCGGTTCCGAGGTTGGTCGGGCAGGCCGTGAGGTATCCGAAGCGAGGGTGATATGCGTAATCGAGCGATTTTTCGAGCGAGCGATCGAGGTGCGTCATCGCTTCGACAAGTGCATGCAATCGAAATCCGCCCGCAAACATCTGCGCGCGGAGATGATCTTCCTCATTGACCATGATGCTCGCGCATCCATCAGCGCTCAGCGCGACGCATCGAGGGTGGGTGCCCTCAGAGAAGTGCTTCGAGATCAGATTCCGCTCAAAGAGCAGCGTGCGATCCGTTTCATCACTCGACGCCAAGTTGATCCAACGGGTTCCAGTTGCGAAGGCACCGCCGATCTGCGTGACTTGCACGCGGTGCATCACCTCGGTCAGTTGATCGGGAGTAGCGCGATTGACGAATGGATAGCCACTGATGTTCCGTGCGAGTCGCACGCGGCTTGAAAGCACAACATCGCCAAGCGGTGTGTCGCTGTCGTACATCGCGGTGAGGTCATCAGAGCGCTTCATGATGGGTCATGGGCAGGCAAAGGGAGGAAGTCGCATGCGGGGCATTAGGTTTGGCTTGAAGCGTCGCAGTTTGCGTCGAGATCATCGGCGCCAGGTGTGCCAAGTGTTGAGAGGCGATCTCGTAGTCGCGCGGCGCGCTCGTACTCCTCTCGGCTGATGGCGTCGCGGAGTTCCTTCGCGAGACGGTTTCGAAGCGCTGCACGGTCGATGGAGCATGCGGCTTGCTCAGGATGTCGACCGACATGCACCGATGCTCCACCCTGTGCGCGGGCAATCAATCCACTCAGCATGTCCTCGAACACGCGGTAGCAATCGGGGCAGCCAAGCAGTCCGCTCGACTGCAAGCCCGCGATCGTCATACCGCACGACGCACATGTCTTCGCGGGCCGAGGCGTGCTCCGACGCGCCGTTGGATGCGCAGCATGCGCGGCGCTCAAGAGTTGCGAGATGTTGACGGTCACTCCGCCCGCGCCTGGAATCACGAATCCTTGTGCTCTCGCATGGTCTGCGCAGAGGTGGATCTCCTGCGCAACGCCATCCCGAATGAGGGTTTCATGCACGGACGCGGGTTGATCGCAGTGATCGCAGCGACGAGTCATTTCGTTCCTCTACAAACGCACTGCGCCAACCGTACGCATCGAAGTCGCGTTCCAGGTTGCCCCGTGCATGAAGGAGTGTATCGGCATGGTTCGCAGCGTCCACACTTTTGGGGGCTCAAGGTGTCTTCGCGCAGATCAGGGCTTGCCGATTGCGCGGCGTATGCCGGCAAGTGATCGAAGAAGGTCAGGGACACTCTGCAGAGGCTGAATCGTCGCTGCATCTGAAGCGCTCGCCGCGGGAGTCGGGTGGCATTCAAGGAACAACGCATCCACGCCAGCGGCGATCGCCGCGCGAGCAAGGAGTGGAACTCGATCTGCGCGCCCCGCGGTTGCCGTGATACTGCCGCCAGGAAGTTGCGCCGAGTGCGTCGCATCGAAACAAACTGGTACACCCATGTCCATGAGGTCGCCGACGCCAATGAAATCGTTCACGAGTCGGTTGTATCCGAAGAAGGTTCCGCGCTCGGTAAGCATCGGCGCAGTGCATCCACCCTCGCTCAGTTTCACGAGGACGTTCTGCATCTCTTGCGGCGACATGAATTGTCCCTTCTTGACATTCACCGGTCGCCCGGTTGCAGCGGCGGCGACGAGAAGATCAGTTTGTCGGCAGAGAAACGCTGGAATTTGCAAGAGGTCGATCACACGCGCGGCGAGGGCTGCTTGTTCGGGCGCGTGAATGTCCGTGGTCACCGGAACGCGAAACTTCTCTCGGATCCGCCCGAGTTCACCAATGCCTCGCTCCATGCCAAGACCGCGCTTCGAGTGCACGCTGGATCGATTCGCTTTGTCGAAGCTCGCTTTGAACACAAACGGGAACTTGAGTTCCGCGCAAATGTCGTGGAGCGTCGATGCGATCAAGTCATTGGTCGCCGCGTCTTCGAGCACGCAGGGCCCTGCAATGACGAGAAGCGGACGGGGCGCACTCGCGGAAAACCAGGCGAGCAGTGCGTTGTGCATAGGGTCGTGGGACATCGAGAATCTTGGGGCAATCGAAGGAGATTGGGGAAAGCGCGGAGTGTAAGGCCTTCAACAGGCGGGCTTGAGGCTTGAGGTTCCGTCGAAGTGTGAAATTTTTGCCGAAAAGTCAAACAAGGAATTCAAAAATCTCACGAGTTCGCAAGAACGCGATGGGGGGATCCGTCCGAAGAGATTGTTGAGCGGGTGTTCATGATGGAGCCTGCTCGACCCGTTCGTGTCGTAGACCGCACCCTGTGATGTTTTCTTCTGACGAAGGGAGATCCCATGTCCTCGATGCCGATTGAACCGCATGCTTTCAGTGATGCCGTGGTTGACCTCCTTCGAGGCGCATATCCAGAGCGTGTCGCGCAATTGACAGGACCATTGCACTTGCTTCTCGATGGCAGGCATCTCGGTCTTGAGAATCTTTATCGCATGGTGCTGCGAGATCCCGAGCATGGTTCGGAGATCGTGCAGGGGTATCTCGAACGATTGATGGAAGGCGATCAACTCTCCGGAGCGCCGCTTCCGCTTGCCGTTGCCCGCGCGCGGATCATGCCTCGCATCCAACCCGAATCGATCTTTGAGCATCTCGATCCCGAGCAGGTTGCGCATGTTCCTTTCGTGAACGGCACGGTCATTGTGTTCGTCATCGATCTGCCGCAGTTGACTGTTTCGATCACCACAGAGCAGATGATTCGTTGGGGCATGCAGCCTGATGATCTCGAACTCATTGCACGCGAAAACCTCGCGAAGTACACGCCAGAACTCGAAATCAAGATTCTCGACAATGCCGCGGGTGGCCGCGCCGCAATCGTGAGTCAGCAAGATGGATACGACGCTGCGCGCTTGTTGCTCGGCCGTCTCCACGGCCGTTTGAAACGCGAATTGCACGGGGACTTCTGGGTCGCGACGCCCTCACGCGACACATTCCTCGCCATCAGCCAGGGACCGGAGCAGTTCCTCGATCGCTTGCGCGAGCGCGTGCAGGAGGACTTCCGACGCCTGCCGTATCCGATCACGAAAGATCTCTTCTTCGTGACGCGCGATGGTGTTGCAGGCACCGCGGCGTGACGAGCGGAAGCGTCTGATTCGTTTCCGCATACGATTCGCGCCGTGCTCCTCCTGATTGACAATTACGATTCCTTTACCTTCAACCTCGTGCAGCGATTTGGGGAACTTGACGCATCGCTCGAAGTGATGGTGGTGCGCAATGACCGCATCACCGTGGACGAGGTTGAAGCGCTGCAGCCCGAGTATCTGGTGATTTCACCAGGACCGTGCACACCCAAGGAAGCGGGCGTATCTGCCGCGCTCATTCAACGCTTCAAGGGCCGCATTCCCATTCTCGGGGTTTGCCTCGGTCACCAGACGATCGGTGATTGTCACGGCATGCTCGTTCGGCGCAATGACATTCCAGTGCATGGCAAGACGAGCGAGCTTGAGCATGACGGGCGCGGCATTTTCGCGGGGCTCGCGCATCCTTTTATCGCGACGCGCTACCACTCACTCGTGGTTGAGCGTTCGACGGTTGGGCCAGAGTTTGAAATCAGCGCGTGGACCGCGCGTGGTGAGATCATGGCGTTGCGATGGAAGGCGCCCGAGGGACAGGCGCCGATGGACGGAGTGCAGTTTCATCCAGAGAGTTTTTTGACCCTTGAGGGTCCGAAGCTCATGGACAACTTCCTCCGTTCAGCGTCTCGCTACACTCTGTCGCCATGACCGTACAGAGCCCTCGATTTCCCACGACTTGTCGAGCAACCTTGCTTGGCGCTTCGGATGGCCGCGTCGTGATTCGTCCGCCTTCGACGGAGTACGCGTTGACCTTCGATTTGCCTGCAGGAATCGCGTGTCCCGTCGCGGTCGGGAGTCGCATCGCCGGAAAGATCTCTGCGCGCGCGCAGAAGATGCACTTCGCGCACGCCGGCGGTGAGTTCGTCGAGCCGCTTGTCGGATCGCCACGCATCGTGCAGGGCAAGATTCGAGAGGTTGATGCTGCACGCAACGCGCTGCTCATCGAAGCCATCGTGCCGATGTGGATGTCGCTCGCTGAAGGGCAGCGCGCGTGTGACATGGAACTGGGTGCGCTCATGAATTTCTATGTCGAGCCTGGTGCGACATTCCAACCCATCGCGTGAGCGACTCTCCCGTGGCTTTCTCCTCGCCGGCAACCTGTTCTAGCACCATTGGCATCGGGCTCATCGGCCTAGGATTCATGGGACGCACGCATGCAGCGGCGTACGCCGCGGCGCCACGCGCTCGGCTCGTTGCGGTCTATGATCAGAACCCCGACGCACTCGCGGCGATGACGACCGCGAACAATATTGATACGGGAAGCGCCGCCGCCGGGGCGGCACTTGCGAAGGCGCGTCAAACGCAGAGCGTCGAGGCATTGCTGACCGATCCGGAAGTGCAGCTCGTGTCGATCACGACACCGACGGATTCTCACATTCCACTCGCATTCGCCGCGCTTGAGGCTGGCAAACATGTGCTCGTCGAGAAACCAGTTTCGCTCGATCCAGTGCTCATCCGATCGCTCGACGCCTATGCAGCACAGCGTGGACTTCTCGCGATGCCTGCGCATTGCATGCGATTCTGGCCGAGTTGGGTCTGGATGTGCGATGCGATTCGGAGCGCACGCCTCGGCTCGCCGCTGCGTGCTCGATTTCAACGCATGGGACAGGCACCGCGTTGGAGCCAGAGTTTCTATCTCGATGACGCGCGCTCCGGCGGCGCGGCGATTGACTTGCATATCCACGACGCGGACTTCGTTCGTCATGCGTTTGGAGAACCAACCTCTGTTCGCGCGACGGGAACTCGTCGACACATTGTGACGGAGTATGGATTTGCGGGAGGACTTCGCGTTACCGCAGAAGGTGCGTGGGTGGATGACACTGACTTCGCGTTCGTGATGTCGGCGGTCATCGAATGCGAGCGAGGCACGATTGATTTTCGACTCGGCCGCGATCGTGAACTTGTGGTGCGCGTCGGTGGCGTCGAAGAGTCGGTACAGGTCGACGCAGGAACAGGGTATGACGGCGAAGTACGAGCGCTCTTAGAGGCGATCGCATCGGGCGCAACGACCGCGCCGGTTTCCATGCTTGACGCCGCGAAGACGCAGGAACTTCTCGATCGCGAACTCGCCGCACTCACACCCGCGTGACACTAGTTCGCGGCGATCGCGAGCTTGACGACTTCTTCAACCCGACCATTCTTCACATCAGCAGCGAAGACCTTGCCGTCGCGGCCAATGATGTGATAGTCGGGGAAGCCATCGTTGCCGTAAGCCTTTGCGGACTTACCGCTCGTGTCGATACAGCAGGGGTAGGCGATGTGCTGTTCTTTGATTGTTGCTTCCATCTTCTCGCCACCGCGTTTCGCACAGATGCCGAGTACGACGACGCCGTCCTTTGCGTACTTTTCGGCGAGCGCGTTGTTCTTCGGGATGCTCGCGATGCACGGTGCGCACCAAGTTGCCCAGAAGTCGAGCACGACAATCTTTCCTTTCAGCGATTCGAGGGAGACCGCTGATCCATCGGAACTCGCGCTCACATCAAGTGCGGGAGCTCCGTCGAGCGAGAGGAGTTTGTCCATGATTGCGCGATGCGCCCCGTCGCCCTCAAGCTCCGAGCTGCTCACCGCGCTTCGAGCGGACCCTTGCGCGGGCTTTGGTGCGTCGGCCTTTCCTTCGCTTGTCGTAGGCTCCGCGAGCAGTTGCTCAGCCACTTTTCGAACGAATTCCGGTTGCAATCCAATCGCTCGCACAATTCCCGCTCGATCCACGACGGCGTAGGTTGGGAAAAACGACACGCTCCACGCTTCGATCGTCGCAGGCGTCGCAACGGCATTGGCGTACGTCATTTTTTGTTCAGCGATCATCGCATCGAGTTTCTCGACGCCGCGCTTCGGCTCGTGCGCACCGATGATGACGAGCCCCTTGTCGGCAAGTTCCTTCGACATCGCGACATTCTCCGGAATCGCTGCGCGGCAGGGTCCACACCATGTGGCCCAGAAGTCGATGACGACGACCTTCCCCTTGAGTTTGGTGAGGTCGAGCGCGGTGCCGCGCCAGTCCTTCAACTCAAGTGCGGGCGCGGGCTTTCCCGTCATCGCGATGTGCTTCTGCGCGGCATTGCCGATTCGCCAGAACCAAGCCTCAGGGAATGCGTTGTCGGCCGTCGCGTTCGCGGTGGGCGGCGAAGGAGGAGCCGCATCCTGTGACCATGTAGACGGGATGAGTGCGAGGCAGACGAGAACAGCGGTGTGCATGAACATGCGAGAATCTCCTCAAGGTGGAAGCGCAATCTATCTCGATGCAGAGAAACTCTTCTTCTCCGTGCCGTCCGCATTGAATACCACAAGATCGCCAGAGCCCTTCTCGTTGGTCCCGATGCGCGCGAGATCCTTGCCTTGTGCGCTGCGAAGCACGAGCGCGCCGCCAGGTGCGTCAGCGGCAACGCCTGCTGCCACGACCGGTGCACCGGTGGCGTTCGAGATCGAAATCAACCCGCCCGTGGGGGCGGAGACGAGCGTCACCGCGCGCTTCCCGCCGCGCGCGAGGAGGAGGGATGCTCCATCGTCCTTTCCGCCTTCCGCGACGATGACCGCATTGCCTTCGCCACTCGCGATCGCGAATCGTCCGGCGCCGTCCGCGTTCGCGGCGACTGCGAAGACTGGGAACTTCGCGGTGTTGAAGAGTTGCAGCGTCGCGCCGCTTGTTTCACCGCCACTCGCTCCCGCGAGAATGAGTGGATCTCCCTTCGCTGTGCGGCAGAGCAGGGTGCCGCCATCCTTGTTGCCCTGGAGTTCAGCGAGCGATTCTCCCGTCGGATTGACGACGCTGACAGTTGAGCCATCGACGCCAGTCCCGAGTTTCGCGGCGCCTGCTTGATCGCCTGCGAGAATGAAACACTCCGAGCCATCTGCGCGGGCAGCGATGCGCCGCGCGCCGTCTGGAGATGCGAGATCAAACTCGGCTCCGTCAACGCCAGCTCGAATTCGCCCAACAATGCCGCCCTTGGCAGCACTCACAGCGAGGCTTCCGCCTTCTGCTGCCGCACCGAGAATGATCGCGTCGCGGTTCTCCGCATCGCCGATGCGAAGCGCGGCGCCAGCCGAACTAGCGCTCGCGCCAAACACTGCATGACCTCGCGCGTTAGAGAGTGCGATCGCTCCGCCGTCATCGTTGGACGCGAGGGTCGCGCTGCCGCGGCCTGCAGTCGCAACTTCAACGCGGCCGCCCGCACGCGCCGCTGTTGCCGTCATCGCGATGTCGCCGTTGGAATTCCAGATTGCAAAGTCGCCTCCGCCGATCGCTGCGCTCGCACGAAGCACATTCTGGCCACTCTTGTTCCAGAGATCGAGCCGCCCTCCGTCGGGCGCTGCCGTGGCGAGGAAAACGACGCGATTCTGGCTGTCAACGACTTCCAGTCTGCGCGTTTGGACGAGGGGCGAAACTTCTTGTCCGATCGTCGCAAAGCCTAGAAAACCAGTGCAAAGCAGGCTGATCGTCCCCACGGCAACGCATCGCCAACGGCGGGTTTCGCTGCGAGCACGCGCGAGATCCAGTCGGAGTGCGCTCTCGAGTGTCAGAACTCGGGCAGCGAGTTGTGCGGAATCGAGAGGCGAAGTGATTGCGGGTGGAATGGCGGTGCTTTCAGTCATAAGTGCTTCTCAATCCGTGGGGAGCGAACGGCGTGCGGCTCGGAGATGCAGGAATCGGCGTTTAGCATACGGATCTCGTAAACTCTCCGCTTCGTCCCTCACGAAACGGATTGCGACTCTCAGGGTTGCATCAGTTCAGCACAATTGGAGCACCAGGATGTCGCAGAAGTCCAAGACCAGCAGCGCACCAACGAACGCGGTCGCGTCGTCGCTTCCCACGCCCGGCGCAGGGCTCGGGGTGGCGATGCTGGGGACGAAATTCATGGGCCGCGCGCACTCCAATGCATGGGGGAAGTGCGCACAGTTCTTCGATCTCAAACGGCCTCCTCGCATGATCGTCGCCGCAGGACGCAACGCTGCGGAGACCGAGGCATTCGCGCGGCGCTGGGGATGGTCGCGTGCATCAACACAGTGGCGCGATGTCCTCGACGACAGCGCGGTTGATTTGGTCGATGTCTCCACACCGAATCACCTGCACGCGGAGATGTCGATTGCCGCCCTTGAAGCGGGGAAGCATGTGGCGTGCGAGAAACCTCTTTCAAGCACACTCGCAGATGCCAAGCGCATGGTGCTCGCTGCGCGCGCGGCGAAGAAGAAGGGTGTGCAGACATTCGTATGGTTCAACTACCGCCGTTGCGGCGCAGTCGCGCTTGCGCATCGGTTGGTGAAGGAAGGCAAGCTGGGTCGGATTTTTCATGTGCGAGCGACATACTTGCAAGATTGGGGCGGTCCGGACACGCCGCTCCTCTGGCGCTTTCAGTCGGATCAAGCAGGCTCCGGCGCGCATGGCGATCTCAACGCGCATCTGATCGATATGGCGCGATTTATCACGGGCGACGAAATCGTGGACGTCGTCGGCGCGATCGAGGAGACCTTCATTAAGGAGCGCGCCATCGTTGCGGCGAATACCGAAGCGCTCGGCGCGAGCAAGAAGGCGAAGGGGAGCAAAGGCGCATCGAAGAGCGCGGGGAAGTCGACCGTCGATGACGCGGTGCTTTTTCTCGCGCGATTCAAGCACGGCGCCGTTGCAAGTTTCGAAGCGACGCGTCTAGCGACCGGCAACCAGAACCGCAATTCCATCGAAATCAACGGCGAGTATGGAAGTGTGAAGTTCGACTTTGAGCGCATGAATGAACTGCAGTGGTGGGATCACACGCTCGAACCGAAACTGCGCGGGTGGAGCCGAATCATGTGCACCGACGCCTCACATCCCTACGGAGGCCACTACTGGCCGGCGGCGCATGTCGTGGGGTATGAGCACGGATTCGTGAGTCAAGCCGCTGACATTGCTGCGGTGCTCGGAGGCGGGGCAAGCGTGGTGCCGCTCCCAGACTTTGAGGATGCGCTGAAGACCCAGTGCGTGCTCGAAGCAGCCATTCGCAGTGCGCGAGAGCATCGTGCAGTTCCTATTCGCGAACTCGACAAGTTCTGAGCTGCGCTGCGATGCGTCACGACACCTCTTCGATGCAACTCTCCATCGAGCGGATGGAGGCACACCTCGAACGCGCGGTCGTCGCACTGACCCGTGCGCAACGAGCCGATGGACACTGGCGCGGTGAACTTGAGGGAGACTCGACGCTGCAGAGCGAGTACCTCTTGATGAAGTGGATCCTCAGTCAAGAGGCTGCGCCGCTTGCAGATGGCTCGGATGCCCAACAACTGCAGCGGATGTGCAATCACCTTCGCGCGCAGCAACGAGCGGACGGGGCATGGAGCGCAACTCCCGACTCAACGATGGATCTCTCCGCGAGTGTCAAGGCGTATTTCTGCTTGAAACTCTTCGGTGACGCGCCGTCCGATCCACACATGGAACGGGCGTGCGCACGCATTCGACATGCCGGAGGTGCCGAGCGGTGCGATGCGTTCTCAAAATTTTTCCTCGCGGCGCTCGGCCAGATCGCATGGGACACGGTCCCAGCGATTCCGCCGGAGATCGTCGACCTTCCTCGGTGGTGCAGTCTTCATTTGCAGAACTGGAGCGCGCCCATCCGCACGCTGCTTGTTCCGCTCGCGATTTTGTCGTCACGTCGACCGACGCGCGCACTCGGACCTACCCTCGGAATCGATGAGTTGTTCGTGGATCAAGTTGCGCGCCACCAGATGCACTGGAGTGGGCAAGGGAGCGCGGCTTGGAGCGCGCGCTTCCGAAAGCTCGACCGATTCTTGAAGTGGCTGCATCGCTTTGGTCCGTTTGCGACGCGGCAGGGATCTCTCAATCGCGCCTTCGCATGGTGCGAGGAGCGAGCAGGTCAAGATGGTGCAGCAACCACGGACGGATTGGGCTCGAGTTTTTCGCCGATGGTGGCGTGGCAACTCGTGCTCCACGCGATGGGATATGCACGAACGCACCCGCTCGTGATTCGCGCCGAGCGCGATCTCGATGCGCTGCTCGTGCGCGTTGGCGCTCCCTCGGAGGAGTCGCTTCGCGTTCAGCCGCGTCTCTCTCCGGTTTGGGATACAGCTCTCGCACTCAATGCACTTGCGGATTGCGGCTTCGATGCCAGCGACTCTTGCGCGCAGCGAGCCTCTGCATGGTTACGCACGAAGGAGTGCGTTTTTCGCGGAGATGGGGTTTCGCATGGGGGGTCTGATGCGAGGGGAAGTAGCTGGAGCTTTGAGTACCACAATGCGTACTACCCAGATTGCCTAGACACGGCGATCGTCTCGATGTCACTGTTGCGGACCGGGGATCGAGAGGCGATGGCCGCAAGCGCGCGAGGAGTGAGTTGGCTTCTCAAGATGCAAAACAGCGATGGCGGGTGGGCTGCGTTTGACCGAACAGAGCCTCACACAGTGCTCGCATGTGTACCGCTTGCGGGGCATCACGCCATGCAAGACCTCTCTCGCGCCGGCATCACTGGGCGCGTGCTTGAGTTGTTCGCGTGGAGTGGGATGCAGCGGGAACATGCGAGCGTTCGCGATGCGCTGGTGTTCATCGCGCAGCAGCAGCAGGCCGATGGTTCCTTCGCCGGAGCGAGCGCTGCGACTTCGATCTACGAGACTTGGCAGTCGGTCATCGGGCCAGTGCGTTGCGGCGTGCATCCGTCAGAGCCGTGGGTGCAGCGCGCGGGTGTGTGGATGAAATCAGTGCAGAAGCTTGACGGAAGCTTTGGGGAGAGTGCTGCGCCGAAAGGCGCGGGTGTGTCCACGGCAAGCCAGACTGCGTGGGGTGCGATGCTGCTGCTCGAAGTCTTTGGCAAAGATGACCCTGCTGTAGCTCGCGCGATCGCGTGGTTATGTCGGACGCAACTTGATGATGCGAGTGCGATCGATCCGATTTCGAATCCAGATCAAGACGAAGCGGGGACTTGGTCGGAGCGCGCATGCACTGGATCGGCGCTCGCGGGTGCCAACAATCTTCGTTACCAATACTTCCGTCTGTACTTCCCCGTCATGGCGATTGGGCGATTCTTGAGTGCACACGGCGCGGGCATCGCGGGCAAGCGCCTCCGCGACCGTGGGGTTCGAGCGGGTTTGTTCGGTTAGCGCGATGCGGGAAGCGATGTTTGGCGCGACGCAACCGTGCGCGTTGCGCGTGCGCCACAAGAGCCGAGCACGGATCCCTCTCGTATCATTGCGAGAATGACTGCGATTTCCTCGTTCGCGATCCTCGTCGCCGCACTCGGTGTATCGCATCCGCCCGACACCAACATCGATCGAGGTCGACCTCCGCTAGGAACAGCGGCTGCAGTGCGTCCTGAGTTCATAGATGCGTTTCGGCAACTGGAAGAAATCCTGCCAACCCCGAACGATGCGCGCTGCGCGTCCGGAGCGCCTGGAAGAGCTTATTGGCAACAACAGGCTGATCATGCGATCGAAGTCACCATCGCCGCGGATGCAGCGCGGCTGACGGGCAAGGAGCGCATCACCTATCACAATCGCTCGCCCGATGATCTTCGTTACCTCTGGCTTCAACTCGATCAGAATCGATTCGATTGGCAATCGAAGGGAGAACTTTCGCAGCCCGCGCCTGACTTCTCGCAGGATCAAGGCATGCGTTGGCTTGATGGCCTCACCCGCAAGCAAACTTGGGAGGGCGGGTACACGATTTCGCGCGTTGCTCTCGCGACAGGCGTGCCGCTTCCGTTCACGATCGTGGACACGATGATGCGGGTCGATCTTCCAAGCGAGTTGCCGAGTGGCGAGTCACTCGCCTTCGAAGTCGAGTGGTCCTTTCCCATCATCGATGTCCGAGTGGGTCATGAGCGCTCCAATAGCGAGTTCCTCGCGAGTGACAACGCGCCCATCGTCGAGATGGCGCAGTTCTTTCCTCGCATGGCTGCGTACACCGATGTCAATGGTTGGCAGCACAAGGCGTTCTTGGGTCGAGGCGAGTTCACTACGGAGTTTGGCGACTTCAACCTGAGCGTGACAGTGCCATCGAACTGGACTGTCATCGCAACTGGTGAATTGTCGAACGCGAGCGAGGTCTTGACGACCGAGCAGCAGGCACGGCTTGCGAGTGCGAAGCAGAGCCTCACTCCGGTGATGATTACCAACGGAGCCGAAGCCGCAGTGCTTCGGTCAGCGCATCCAACAACCACGAAGACTTGGCACTTCACGGCTCAACAGGTGCGTGATTGCGCATTTGCCGCGAGTCCAGCGTATCTCTGGGACGCCGCGCGTGCGCCGATTCCAGGCACCGATCGCGCAGCGCTCGCGATGAGTGTCTATCCAATCGAAGCCGAGCCGCTGTGGTCGAAGTACTCGACGCATGCCGTGGCGCACACGATTGACTCGTATTCGCGTCACGCGCTGCCGTATCCGTACCCCGTCGCGATCAGTGCAAATG
Organism: Planctomycetia bacterium; assembly: GCA_005790605.1. GTDB lineage: Bacteria > Planctomycetota > Phycisphaerae > Phycisphaerales > SM1A02 > F1-140-MAGs142. The sequence continues at coordinate 43,832 of SXUI01000068.1, forward strand.
GTCCCGTCGGTGGGATGGAGTATCCGATGATCTGCTTCAACGGTCCGCGACCTGAGAAGGATGGAACCTACTCTGAAGGCACGAAGAAGGGGTTGATCGGGGTGGTGATTCATGAAGTCGGGCACAACTGGTTCCCGATGATCATCAACAGTGATGAACGGCAATGGACTTGGCTCGATGAAGGGCTGAACACATTCTGTCAGTATCTCGCGGAGCAAGAGTGGTCAGAGAAGTACGACTCGGGTCGCGGCGAACCGCACAAGATCGTGGAGTACATGACCGCTGCGGGAGAGCCGCCGATCATGACGAACTCCGAATCGATCGCGCGCCTTGGTCCTAATGCGTATGCCAAGCCAGCGACGGCGCTCAATGTCTTGCGGGAGACAGTGCTTGGTCGAGAGAATTTTGATTTCGCCTTTGGTGAATACTGCCGCCGATGGGCCTTCAAACGACCTGAGCCCGCAGATTTTTTCCGCACGATGGAGGATGCCTCGGGTGTAGATCTTGATTGGTTTTGGCGTGCATGGTTCTACGACACGCGCCATGTCGATATCGCGATCGAAGAGGTCGTCGCGCTGCGCATCAAGTCGAGCGATCCTGCGGTCGAGAAGGCGATCGCCCGCGCCGAACGCGACGCGCTCGCTCCCACACTCTCAGAGGAGGCGAATGCGGCGATGAACGCAGCTTCGCCGCCGCGGGAAGTTCGATTCCCTGAGTTGCAAGATTTCTACTCCAGCTTTGATGCATTCTCGGTGACGCCTGAGGATCAGCGGAAGTTCGCTGAGTTTGCCGAAAAACTGACCGCGGAGGATCGCGCGCTTCTGCAATCGACGCTCTGTTTCAGCGTCATCCGATTCCGGAACGACGGCGGCCTCGTGACGCCGCTTCCGCTTGAATTGATGTACGCGGACGGAACGACGGCGTCGATCGTCCTTCCCGCGGAACTGTGGAAGTTTGATCCGCGACGAGTTTCGAAACTCATCGTTTCCAAGTCGCCACTCGTGCGTGTGACGCTTGACAAGCGGCGACAGATCGCCGACGCGGATCTGACTGACAATGCGTTCCCGCAGGAGATTTCAAAGTCGTCGTTTGGCATATCGAATGATCGTCGGCGCGGAGATGATGGGAATCCGATGCGTGATGCGATCGAATCGCAGGCGAAAGAGGCATCGCGCGCCACGGCTGCGAAACTTGGTGCGCGCATCGCTAACGCAGTGCGTGCTGGGCGAAGCGCGACGAGCATTGGTGACGATGTGAGCGCAGAGGAGCAGAAGGACGCGTGGGGTAAGCGCATGCTCATCATCGACGGCGGCAAGGACGGCGCGATTGCGACAATCGTGAGTTGTGGACCCGATGGCATTCCATCCAATCGCGATGACATCAAATTCGTTGTGCGCGCGGATGGATCAATAGACCCGTAGTCCGGATTCACCACGGCTGCGCGGCGACGAACGACACGCGTTCATTTGACACCGGGTGGGTGAACTCAAGCCTTGCGGAGTGCAGCATGAGTCGCGGCGTGAGCATCGCCACTTCGTTGGGCGCGTAGAAATGGTCGCCGACGATCGGGTGCCCGATCGCTTTCAAGTGCACGCGGAGCTGATGGCTTCGCCCAGTCTTGGGTTCGAGTTCTAAGAGTGTGGTAGGGCGGCCAAGGCGTTCGCTGGGGTAGCGCTCAAGCACGCGCCACTTGGTCACGCTCGGCTTACCGAGTTCAAAGTCGACAATTTGAATTGCCGTCCCTTGCGCCTGCTTTCGCATCGGTAAATCGATCTCGCCTTCGTCTTGCTTGGGCGCGCCATCGACGATGGCGAGATAGAACTTTGCGGTCTCACGAGCTTCGAACTGTCGAGAAAGTTCACGGTGCGAATCGGCGTTTCGGGCAAGCACGAGAACTCCCGAAGTATCCATGTCGAGCCGATGCACAATGCGCGCATCGGGAAACTGACCCTTGACGCGCGATATCAGGCAATCCGCCTTGCCTGGGCCAATTCCCGGAACGGTCAGCAATCCCGACGCCTTGTCGCAGATCACGATTTCGTTGTCGGAGTAGAGAATGTTGTAGCCCGGTCCATGCATGTGCGTGAGTACACTAGTCGACCCATGTTCGCCGTCGCTTCTTTCTGCCTCGTTTCCTTTGTGACATCCGCCGTCGCTCTTGGAGCGCCTCCTGTGGCATCCGCGCCGCCCGCTCAGGCTGCGAGTGCTGCCGAGCCCGGCGTAGGCAAGGCGATCCAGTTGACCTCGCCTACGCAATTCATCAAGGCCGGAGAGAACTACTTTTCTCCGAGCGGTACGCAGATTGTGTTTCAAGCGATTGAGCGACCTGCTGAGGGCGAAGTGGCGGACGAGTTCTACTCGATGTTTGTCGCGGATATCGTGTTTGACGCGCAGCAACACCCCGCAGGCGTTACCAATATCAGGCGCGTGAGCCCCAAGGGCAGTGCCAACACTTGCGGTTGGTTTCATCCGACGAAACCAAACACGCTCATCTTCGCATCTACGCTCGTCGCGCCGACTGCCGAGGAAGCACCCGGATATCAACGGGGGACGAGTCGCTATCGATGGAGTTTTCCAAAGGAGATGCGCATCGTCGAGGTGGACCTCGCGAAGGCCGATGGTACGGCGACTCCACTGCAAACCATCGAGGGTGACGGCACCGCCTATGTTGCTGAGGGAAGCGTCTCCCCGGATGGCCGTTTTCTGCTGTTCTGTTCACTCGCGACTGGCGAAGGCGACATCTTTGCGCGCGATCTCAAGACAGGTGTCAAGGTTCCGTTGGTGATGGCGAGGGGATATGACGGCGGACCGTTTTTTTCGCCCAATGGAAAGCAGATCGTTTATCGCTCGGATCGCAACGGCGACAGTTTGCTGCAGGTCTATATCGCGGACCTTCTCTTCACGAGTGATGGTTCGTTGAATGGTGCGACGAATGAACGGCAACTCACGGCGAACGAGCATGTGAACTGGTGCCCGTTTTTTCGACCCGACGGAAAGACGATCGTCTATGCGTCGAGCGAAGTCGGCCACAGTAACTACGAAGTATTCGAAATCGTGTTGCCCGCAGCGCCAGACGCTGCTGCCACGCGCCGAAGAGTGACGGAAGCAGGAGGTGCGGATGTGCTTCCTGCGTTTTCCCCCGATGGGAAGTGGCTGCTGTGGACCGGTCAGCGCAATGACGCGAAGTCGAGCCAACTTTACCTCGCGCCGTACAGTGGGCCGAGTGCCGCGCCAAGCGCAAAGTGATGCATTGCCGTGCAGTACGCAAGTGAAACATCCTCTGACCGTCGCTACCTGATTCCATTTCGCTCGCAGCTTCTGCCGCAGATCTTCACGGATGTGCTCGTCATTGGCGCGGGCGTTGCGGGATTGTGTGCGGCGCTTGAAGCGAGCGCGAGCGGCGAAGTCATTGTACTTGCGAAGGGCGCGCTTGATCGTTCTAACACCGCGCTTGCGCAGGGTGGCATCGCCGCTGTCCTCGCGAGTGATGATCGCGCGAGTGAACATGTCGAGGACACGCTTGTCGCAGGTGCTGGCCTCTGCGCGCGCGCGACGGTCGAGACTTTGGTGCGAGAGGGTCCTCAAGCGGTCGCAGATCTCATCGAACGCGGCATGCGATTTGATCGCGATGCAGATGGAAGTCTCTCGCTCGCACGGGAAGGTGGACATCACAAGCGACGAATTGTGCACAGTGATGGCGATGCGACGGGCAAGGAGCTTGCGCGCACGCTGCTCGCGACGGTGGCGAGTACGCCGTCCATTCGAACCTTTACGCAGTGTTTCGCGCTTGATCTGTTGACTGCTGGCAACGGCAACGGCGGGGAGGAGCGCGTGCTCGGTGCGATCACCCATCATCCGAAGTACGGGCTGCAGATCATTTGGGCGCGTTCCGTCATTCTTGCGTGTGGTGGCGTGGGTCAACTTTGGCGAGAGACGACAAACTCGCGCGTGGCAACTGGTGACGGCGTTGCGATGGCGTGGAGAGCAGGCGCGAAGATCGTCGACATGGAGTTCGCGCAGTTCCATCCCACTGCGCTCTACATCGCAGGCGCGCCGCGCAGCTTGATCTCTGAAGCCGTGCGGGGCGAGGGAGCAAAGCTCGTGGATCGCGCGGGTCGGCGGTTCATGGAGTCCCAACATCCGCTTGCAGAGCTTGCGCCTCGCGACATCGTCAGTCGTGGCATCATCGAGCATCTCGCTCGCGTGCAAGATTCCTGCGTGTTTCTTGATGCGAAAGCGATGGGGAGTGATGGATTCCGCGCGCGCTTTCCTGGTCTCTCGCGCATGCTTGCGGGTTACGACATCGACCCAGGTCGTGATCTCATTCCTGTCACGCCTGCGGCGCACTACACGATCGGGGGGGTCGCGGCAGATGTTGATGGACGAACGAGCGTCGCTGGATTGTTCGCGGCCGGAGAGGTCGCATGGAATGGTCTGCATGGCGCAAATCGCCTCGCATCCAATTCACTCCTGGAAGGGCTCGTCTTTGGGCGGCGTGCGGGCGCGGCCGCCGCGAGTGAACCAACGCCACGGACGCTCGCGCGCATCGTCAGTGACATTCGTCCAAGTGGCCGCGCGGAACTTGACCTTGCGGATTCGCGATCGAGTCTGACGAGCGCCATGTGGCGCAATGTCGGCATCGTTCGCAGCGGCGAAGGCCTCGAAGGCGCGCTCGACATGATCGGATTTTGGTCGCGCTACTCCCTCGACAAGATCTTTGATGATGAACAGGGTTGGGAGTTGCAGAACCTGCTCACCGCAGGATCGCTCGTCGCACGCGCGGCTGCGTGGCGCGAGGAATCGCGTGGGACGCACACGCGAACGGACTTTCCGCACGCGCTTGATCGCTTCCTCGTGCACAGCGCTTGGACTCGGCAGCAATCGGAGCCGTCCATCGTCTCGCTCGATCCCGAGAAAGTGCCCGCATGAAGTTTCGCGAGCGCGCCGCAGCCTTGATCGCAAGCGTCTGCGTCGCGCTCCCGCTCTTGAGCTGCTCTCAACCGCGCATCGTCTATCGACCGGTTGCCGCGTACATGCGTGAGGGCGGAGCGGAAGTGCCAGACGAAGTCGTGCTGCCGGACGGGAGGATCCTCAAGTTCGTAAGTGAGGAGGAGTTTGCGCAGATCAAGGCAGAGCAGCGCGGCGAGTCGCCGGTGATTTCGCTTGATGAGGATGCGAAGGCGTTCGCGCCGTGGGAGCAACAGGAGGATGGTTCGGTGCAAATCCGAGCCATGATTCCTGCGCATGTCGTCGCCAACACGATGGCCTGCCTGCGTGACGAGAGATACGCAGAGTTATGGCAGCAACTCGTTGCGTCAGGCGTCAAGAGTCGAGCCGAAGCTGCGGCGTATGCGCGCGGAGAACGCTCAAGCGCCGCAGAGGAGCAGTTCGTCGAGTGGTGCGTCAAGCATCGCGGTGATGCGATGATGCTCCTGAACCGCATGAGCTTTGGGCTCTCGAGTTCAAGCGCTGTCATGCGGAATCACGGCGGTGGGCGAATCACGATCGAGCTCTCGCCACAGATTGCGAAGGACACGGACTTCAAGCTGAAGACCGTCGAGATCATCACGGAACCAGATGGTCTCAAACTCGGCGGCATTTGGTAGCGCGAGCGCGCATTCGCCGCAGCCGAAAGAAAACACCGGCGTCGTGAGGACGCCGGTGTGGGGATTTCTCGGATTACTCCGTCTCAGTGCGCGTTGTCAGCGAGGACCTTGGGCTCTTCGCCGTTGCTGCTCGAGTCAGCGGGAGTCTCTTGCGTTGGGGCTGCGGTCGCCACGGTGAACGCGAGGTACTCCGCGCCTTCCTTGCGTGTGCAGAGGATTTCATCGCCGGCCTTGTACTCGCCCATCAGGAGGTTTTCCGCGAGCGGATCCTCGATGTAGGTGCCGAGTGCGCGACGCAGCGGTCGGGCGCCGTAGTCGGGGTTGTAGCCCTTCTCGATGAGGAAGTCCTTGGCAGACTGATCAATAGTGAGCCGCAGTTGCTTCTCTTCAAGTCGCTTGCGCACCTTGCTGAGTTCGTACTCGATGATCGTGTTGAGGTCGTCCTTCATGAGTGGTCTAAAGACGATCACATCATCGACACGGTTGATGAACTCAGGACGGAAGAACTTCTCGATCTCTCCCATGAGAGCCTTCTTCATCTTGTCGTAATCCTGCACCTCTGTTCGCTTGCCGAAACCAAAGGACGCACCGCCCTTGATGACATCTGCGCCGAGATTGCTGGTCATGATCAGGATGACATTGCGGAAGTCGACATGACGGCCAAAGCTGTCGGTGAGTCGTCCTTCTTCCATCATCTGCAGGAGCATGTTGAAGACATCTGGGTGTGCCTTTTCAACTTCGTCGAGCAGCAGCACCGCGTAGGGTCGACGGCGAATGCGCTCGGTGAGCTGGCCGCCTTCTTCGAATCCGACATAGCCGGGAGGGGCGCCGACGAGTCGGCTGACCGTGTGTTTCTCCATGTACTCACTCATGTCGAGTGAAATCAAGGAATCAGCGTCGCCGAACATGAACTCCGCGAGTGCCTTCGCAAGCAGGGTCTTACCAACGCCGGATGGACCGACGAAGATGAATGAACCCATCGGACGCTTCGGATCCTTTAGGCCTGCGCGCGCCTTGCGAATCGCGCGAGCGACCGCCTTGACCGCGTCGTCTTGGCTGACGACGGACTTGTGCAGTTCCTTCTCGAGGGCGAGCAGGCGCTCCGACTCAGACTTCTCGAGCCGAGTGAGCGGCACGCCAGTCATCTTCGAGACAACCTCCGCGATGATCTCTTCATCGACAGTGCCGACCGTTTCGGTCATGCGTTCCTTCCACTCGGCTTGGACCTTCTCTTTGTCCTTGCGATACTTGTCTGCGGCGTCGCGCAATTGCGCAGCTTTTTCGTAGTCCGCGTTCTTGACCGCTTCGTCCTTCTCGATGGCGAGCTTCTCGATCTTCTGTTCAAGATCCGCAAGATCCGGCGGCTTCACCATCGAGCGAAGTCGCAAGCGCGCGCCAGCCTCATCGATGACATCGATGCTCTTGTCGGGCTGCACGCGACCGGGGATGTATCGACCACTCAGTTCGACAGCGGTGCGGAGCGCTTCATCGGTAACCTTCACGCGATGGTGCGCCTCGTACTTGGGTCGGATGCCCTTGAGGATTTCGAGTGTCTGCTCCGCGTTCGGTGGCTCAACGGCGATCGACTGGAAGCGTCGTTCGAGCGCTGCGTCCTTCTCGACATACTTGCGGTACTCATCGTACGTGGTCGCGCCGATGCACTGGATCTCGCCGCGTGCGAGCGATGGCTTGAGCACATTGGACGCATCGATCGCGCCCTCTGCGCCACCAGCACCCACGAGCGTGTGCAGCTCGTCGATGAAGAGAATGATGTTCTTCGCTCGGCGCACTTCGTTCATGACCGCTTTGATGCGCTCTTCGAACTGACCGCGATACTTCGTACCGGCAACCATGAGGGCAAGATCGAGCACGACTAATCGACGGTCGTGCAGGAGATCCGGCACTTCCTGATCGACGATGCGCTGCGCGAGTCCTTCAACGATGGCGGTCTTGCCAACGCCCGCTTCGCCGAGCAACACGGGGTTGTTCTTCGTGCGGCGGCAAAGCACTTGGACGAGTCGTTCGATTTCATTCGCGCGACCAATCACGGGATCGAGCTCGCCTGATTTCGCGAGCTCGGTGAGATCACGCCCGAAGCTGTCGAGAGCGGGGGTCTTGCTCTTGGTTGGGCGTCGTGCGGTGCCGCCTTCGCCGGCAGCTGCGCCACCCATGCCTGCGCCTGGGCCGCCGCTCATTGGACCTTCTTGTGGTTCCTGTGGCGAAGCGGTTTGCTCTTCGCTCTCAGCGCCCGCGCCAAGAAGATTGAGCACTTCTTCGCGAACCTCTTCCAGCTTGAGGGCGAGGTTCATGAGCACTTGCGCAGCAACACCGTCGTGCTCACGCAAGAGTCCGAGCAGTAGGTGCTCGGTGCCGACATAATTGTGGTTGAGGTTGCGCGCTTCTTCGATCGCGTACTCGATCACCTTCTTGGCGCGAGGAGTTTGCGGGAGCTTGCCCATCGTGACCATCTCCGGGCCACTCTTGACGAGCTTCTCCACTTCGAGCCGCACCTTGCGGAGATCGATGTCGAGGTTCTTGAGCACATTGGCGCCAACGCCAGAGCCCTCTTTCACGAGGCCAAGCAGGATGTGCTCGGTCCCGATGTACTCATGGTTGAGTCGTTGGGCTTCTTGATTCGCAAGGGCCATGACCTTGCGTGCACGGTCGGTAAGTCGCTCAAACATCGCTCACTCACTTTCTGCCCTCCGCGCGTATGCGGAGTGCGTTCCATCCTCACCGGAAACTTCCGGTCTACCAGTCGCATGCTAGGACAACTCGCAACTGCAATGCCTTGTTCCACAAATGACTACTAGAGTCTCCGCTCTAGGGTTCGTCGTTTCGAAGCGGCGGAAGACAATCCGCCCGACAATAGGGCGACGAACCCATCCCTCTTTTCGGCGATCAGTACAGGTTGGATATGCGAATCCTTCGTAAACTCTCAAAGGACTTAGGCCAAGTTTAGGCACCCCGCCACCGCGAGTACCTCTGAGAGGGTTCCCAATATGACGCACAATCTCAAGCGCGCCTTCGCCACTCTCGCGTTCGTCATCGCTGTCGATACTTGCGCCGTTTACGCGCAAACCCCTGCAAATGCGCCGTTTGCAGCGCAGGATGCGGCGCCCGCAGCCGGAACGGAAGTGACCGCGAACCTGAAGTTGACTGGCTCGCGCGTGCTGCGAGGAAGGGTGATTTCTTGGGATTTGCTCAAGGTGCAGGTGCTCGATGCCTCGGACAAGAATGTTCCGCCTGCCACGCTCGAAGGGAAGTGGAATGACGCGACGGCCATAGAGGCTTGGGCGCTGCTCAAACGGCTCGGGCAAGCTGAGGTAACTCGTTGGCCAGATGTGGTGACGGTGCTCGCCGCGCACCCCAAAGGGACAGCGATGCTCAAGCAGGCTGTCGATTTGGCACGCGGCGCGGGGGTCGCTCAGAGCGCCATCGATGAAGCAACCGCCCGTGGCGCAGGCATGCTGCGCGATGCCGAAGAAGAGGCGCGTCGAGCGGCGCAGCGCGCACTTGCGCGAAGTAATCCCGAGGCCGCGCCATTTGTCCCTATGCAATGGACTCCGGTGACGAAGTTGGAATTCGATGCGAACTCGACCGCGCAGCTCGATGCCGCGCGCGAGTATCTCGCTCGAGCGGGTGGATCGGGTACTGCGTACCAAGGTGAGTACATCACACTCCTCACGGAGTACGCTGACGAGGAAGAGAAGGGCTTCGCAGCACGCGTCGATCTTGATGCGAAGGGAACAATCGCGCTGCTCACGGAGTCGGGAACTGCGCCGCAGCCTCCGGGTCGCATCGTCATCATTCAAACACGAGAAGTCTCGAGATACCGACTGCTTCTCGAGGCTGCGCTCGGGGTGGATCCTGCGGCGTTTCCAGGCGGAGTCACGGCCTATCCACCGGCTGGTTCCGTCGTCGTCGTGCCACCGATCCCAAACGCCACGGAGCGCGAATCGCACATCGCATGGTTGACCGCACGCGCGGTCCTGCATGCATGGTCGTCGAATACGCGTCTCCCTGCGTGGGCGAACGAAGCCATTCCACTGATCGTTGCCGATCTCGCTGTTCCGGCTGCGAAGGGCGACATTTCATGGCGAAAACAGGGGCTCTCGGCCATTCGCGGTGGCTCGCCACTCTCGCAGCTTGTGAACAGTGACTACGCGAGTGCAGCGTGGCAGTCGAAGCGCGCGTTGAGCGAATCTTCGGCGTATCTCTTCGGTCGGCGAGCGTTTGAAGAGAATCGCGCCGCCTTCCTGCTCTGGGCCTTAGCCGTGAAAAATGGAGAGGAGCCATCAGTGGCGTGGACGAAGTACTTCCGCGTTGCGCCTGCTGTCTCTCTCAACGCATCCAACCGTTGGTTCATGACGAACGATTAGTGCGCCGATTCGGCGCGGCCATCGGCGAGGTGGATCTGTCGAGATGCGCGTGCGGCGATCGCTTGATCGTGCGTGACCATGACGACGGTTGTGCCAGTTCCGTGGCGGCTCGCGATGAGATCGAGAATTCCGTGGCCGGTCTTCACATCGAGATTTCCCGTGGGCTCATCGGCGAGCAAGACGCGTGGACGATTGATCAGCGCGCGGGCGATGGCAACGCGTTGCCGTTCGCCGCCAGAGAGTTCGCTCGAACGATGCTTCAGACGGTGCGAGAGTCCGAAGTCTGTGAGCAGTGTTGCCGCGCGTTCCGTGATCGCCTTCTTCTCTTGCGCAAACTGCAAGCGTCCGAGACCCACCAATGCTGGAATCATCGCATTTTCAAGCACCGTCAACTCGGGGAGCAGGTGATAGAACTGAAACACGAATCCAACATCACGATTGCGATAGCGATTCTCCCGTGCGGGACTGAAGGCGCGAAGGTCTTCACCAAGAAAGGTAATGGGACCGCTGTTCGCGTCGACGCGGTCGAGCCCGCCAAGCAGGTGCAGGAGCGTGCTCTTCCCGCTGCCCGAACTTCCTACGATCGCAAGCCATTCGCCCTCTTGAACATCGAGGTCGACTCCCGAGAGCACTGGAACATCAACACGACCGAGTCGGTAGGTCTTTCGGACATCTTGTGCGCGAAGGAGTGGTGCTTCGTTCATCACTCGTACCTCAAGCTTCGCACTGGGTCAGTGTCCGCAGCCTTCGCCGCGGGAACTGCAGCGCCGACCACGCTAAACACGATGCCGCCAAGCGCGGTTGTCACCGCTGTAAACAGATCGAGATCACTCGGAATCTTGGTGAAGTAGTAGACACTCGGATCCCAAATCTGAAATCCTTGGTGGAACCAGAGGACGATAGCAGCCGCGATGAGCCCCGCCGCGCCGAAGCCCCAGAGCACTGTCGCGAGCGCGCGATTGCGCCATGCACTCTTTCCGCACCACAGCACGGAGACGAGAGCCGCGAGCATCGTGAGAAGTTTGAGCCACATGGGCGCGGGGACTCCGAGCGCCGCGTGGATGTCGTTGATGCGGCTCACGACGAGCGTCGCGATGCCAATGCCGACGCTACTTCCGACGATTCCGATGAACAACCCATATCGCAAGAAGATCCACAGAATCCCTGCGCGCGATGCACCGATGGCGCGCAGGATTCCGATGTCTCGTGTCTTTTCCGCAACGATCGCCCAGAAAATCGAGAGAACAAGTCCCGCGCAAACGAGATAGATGATGGAGAAGAGCGTGCGCATGAGTTCGCGCTCTTTTTCGACCGGTCCAATCAGATCTTGAAGTCGCTCTTCCCAAGTGCGAATGTCGACATAGGCTGGAAGTCGCTGCGCAATAGCGCGATCGGGTCCAACGCTTTCTACGAACTTCGCGTACGCCGATTCGACGATCTCCCTGAGCGCCGTCGGGCTCGTGCCGTCCTTTGCTTTGATAAGAATCGTTGTGGCGCGCGGGGAGGACATGCCCAACACCACTGGGTTTCCCGCTGCGTCGACCTCGGTCCGAGAGACGATCGGCGCAGCGTCAAGCATGAGTAGTCGCTGTGCAGCCTTCAGTCCGATGAGCACGCGTTGTGCGTCAATCTGATACACGCCAGATTCAAACTCATTGACGACGCGAAACTTGCTCTTGCGTTCGCCTTGCATCGACCCGCGCTCGGACACTGGCACGAGGGTCAGCGTGACTCCCTCTGTTGCAGGCATCCAATACGCGCGACTCTGTTCGCCTGTCAGCGGATCTTCCGTTCGGTACGAGCCATCGCGTTGGCGCTGATTGAACGGCGAGATTTCGATGCCCAGAACGATGCCGTCCTCCTCGGTCGATCGCTTCTGCATCGCCATCGCATCCGCAAGTCCGTCAAACCGAGGGTCGCGGCGGGGGTCTTCTTCATCTAAAGCAGGAAGCAACGCCTCTGCCGGTTTCTTCCAATACAGCGTCTTCTGATATCCCGTCGTTTCATCAAACGAAACCGGATCGATGCCCCAAACTTGCACAGTCTCAAGGCGACGGCCACCGGCAACACCGTAGGGCATCTGTAGAAGCCCGAAAGTTTCGATGACCGGGCTCGCGCTGTGCACTTCTGGTAGCGCTTCGAGCTGCGCGATGAACTCGTCGTAGAACGGGAGGCCGACGACATCGTGTGTCACGACAACATCGCCAATCTGGCTTCGCCCCGTTTCGCGCACCATATTGAGGAATCCGCTCATCACGCTCACCACGATGATGACGAGCGCGACGCACAACGCGACCGCGCCGACGGCGATAAAGGGGATGACCCGGGAAGTGAGGTAGCGATTGGCGAGGAGTGGCGCGTACACGAGTGCGGGTTTGGTGGAAAGGGTAACAATCCATGCGGCCGCGTGGGTGGGTACGCTGCCGATGCGAGAGAACTCGATTGCTCGCGCATGATGACCCCACTTGGTTGGACAATCTTTGCCCTCGCCTGTTGCGGAGCGCTCTACTGGTTGATGCTCTTCGTACGCATCGCTCGCGCGCTTCCTGCCATTCCCCGTGTAGAGGACGCCGATGGATTGCCGCACGCACAAGCTCGGGTGTCCATCGTTATTCCAGCGCACAATGAGAGCCGGGTGATCGCCGAGAGCGTGCGAGGGCTTCGTGCGCAGGTCGGTGTCGACTTCGAAGCGACCTATGTGCTCGATCGGTGCAACGACGACACCCGCGCGCTGCTCGTCGCCGCGGCTGAAGGCGACCCGCGTATTCGGTTCATTGAAAACGCGCACTGCCCAGACGATTGGGCGGGGAAATGCTTCGCGGCGAGTCTTGGCGCGAAGCAAGCGACGGGAGACTGGATCCTCTTCACGGATGCGGACTGCCGATTTGGAGAAACGCTCGTTCGAAGCATGCTCCGCATCGCGGCGAAACGCCAGACGGCGCTGCTCTCTGCGATCGGACGACTCACCTTTGGACGAAGCTTCGAACGGCAACTCCAGCCGGTTGCGTCGATGGTGCTTCTGCGCATTTTTCCGCTTGACAAAGCGAATCGTGAAGATCGTTGCTGGCCATTCGCAAATGGCCAGTTCTTGCTGTTCAAACGAGAGGCGTACGAAGCGATCGGTGGTCACGCGAGCGTGAAGGACGATCTGTTGGAGGACCTCGCTTTCGCCAAGCGGTTGCATGTGGCAGGCCAGCGCATCGGTGTGGTGGATGCCGGCACTCGGATGGAAGTTTCGATGTACGACAGTCCGCTCGCGATGCGTCGCGGCTGGACGCGCATTTTCATTGAGAGTTGTGGTCGTCGACCGCGGGCGCTGCGGTTGCGGGCGGCGGAGTTTTTCACAACTGGAGTTGTCCTCCCCCTCGGTGCGTGTGCTGCCATCACCGCAAGTGGTTCCTACGAGGATGACATCGCAGCGTTTCTCATGCTCTCGCTTTCAGGCGCGTGTTCCCTCGGATGCATGGTGATCAGTTTGACTTGGATGCATCGGCTTTCCTACGCGCCCTATCGCGGCATTTGTTTTCATCCGTATGCCGCGTTCACGATTGCGCGCTGGCTCCTCGACGGTGCTCGCATCCTCGAGAGACGCGAGCGTGTGCGTTGGGGCGGTCGCGAATATGTCCTCGATCCAAGGTAGCATCATCGAATGCGGATTCTGCTGACGAATGATGATGGTATTCACGCGCCAGGCATTGCGGCGCTTCACGAGGCGATGCAAGGAATGGGCGAGATCCTCGTGGTTGCGCCTGCGGATGTGCAGAGCGCCACGAGTCACGGCATCACATTTCATACGCCGCTCTTGGTGCGCGAGGTGCAGGTCTCTCCACGCATGAAGGGTTATGCGGTGGAGGGCCGTCCGGCGGATTGCGTCAAGCTTGGCATTCGGCGTATCTGGGCGGACCTCTTTGGTGAAGGAACGCGCCCAGACCTTGTGGTCAGCGGCATGAATTCAGGCGCGAATGTGGGCATCAATGTCATTTACTCAGGCACGGTTGCGGCAGCAGTTGAGGCAGCGTTTCTCGGCGTGCCGTCGATTGCAGTGAGTCTCCACATGCATCAGGGTGGCGGAAAGAGTGAGCCACACTGGCAGCGCGCGGCATCGATCGCGCGCGTCGCTCTTGATCGAGTGGTGCAGCACACGATTGATCCGCACACGGTCATAAATGTAAACATCCCGCGGACCACGAAGGCTGATGCGCCCATACCGCCGTTTCGCGTCGTTGCGATGAACACCGCCGCGGGCATTGACAACTACGAGAAGCGCACTGCGCCGCATGGGCAGGTGTACTACTGGCCCAACGGCAATGGCATGGAGTTCTTCCACACGCGCGAGGGTTCGGATGTTGAAGCGCTCAATGCGGGTTTCGTCACGATCACGCCGCTGCAGTACGACTTGACGGACCACGCGAGGACGCAAGGCTGGCGCGAGCGACTCGAGTCGTGAGTCGAGGGAACACGCGCGTCAGTCGGCGAGGAGGATAAGTCGAATGCGAATCGTGAGCGTGTCGCCAGGCTTGAGCTTCTCGACTTGCTTTCCGCTCGCGCTCCAGCCATAGAGCGAATTCACGAGTGCTTCATCGGCGCTCGAGTTCCCCGTCGATCGCACGAGTCTCGCTCTCATCGTCTTTCCATCTCGTCCAAGCACGAGTTCCGCAATCGGATTGCGGCCAATGCCATCGATCATGTTGAGCGCCGTAAAAGTGGGGCGCTTAGTCTTGAGGGTGATGCCCTTGGCCGCAAGTGGGCGGCCGCTCTTCCACAGGTTCGGTGGTACATCGATGATGCTTGTGGCATCGCTCTCGCGATCACTCAGCGCTCCATCGCGAGAAACGATTTCGCTCGGCTTTCCTGCAGGTGTTGGCGGTGTGGGCTGCGTGCCAGTCGCTTCCGTTGGTGTCACCGCGGGGGTTGCGCCGCCGTTCGAATCGAGCGGAGACGCGTTCGAGTCTGGTGTTCCGCTGCTGCTCGCTGCGCTTGTCGCCGCGGGTTCGTGCGGTTCAACTGCAGGTGTTGCTTCAGCCGTTTCCTCAGCGATGGGCGCCGTCGTGGGCGGAACAGGCTTGATCTCTTCGACCGCAGGCTGATCGGGTGATGGGTGCGAACTTGGATCGAGCAGCGGAGGAAGTGGGACGGTGTGCTCCCCTTCCGCTGGAAGTGAGGAAGGCGTGTCCACTGAGTTGATGGGTGAAGTCACCTCGGCGGTCGATGCGTCGCTCGCCTTCTGCTCGACGCGGGGTTGCTGCGCCGTCGCTGGAACAGCTTCCGTCGGTGCCTCGCTCGTCGCGGCGGAGGTCGCTTCAGCGACGCTTGTCGTTGCGACGACCTCCGTTGGTACGAGAGCCGTCGAGGTCTCGTCGCCCTTGACATTCGCCGCCTGGGGTGAAGTGTTTCCTGGGAGCGTATTGAGCGGCTTGGGTTCGCTCGCTTGTGCCGCAGTGAGCGTAGGAAGCTGAGGCGGAAGACCTGTCGGTGCCGTTCCACTCGCGCCCGAGGCAATCTGCATTCGAAACGCCGCCTGCTCGACTTCGGCGAGTTCCGCGAGGTGCTCCTGATACTCGTCGTAGCCGATCCAGTTCATCGTCTGCGCTTCGGAGTCGTCGACTCCGAGCCGCACAGGTTCTTCATGGTCGACAGGAAGTGGGGGTGGCAACTCAGCCAATCGCCGCCGTCGTTGTTTCGCGTGCTCGATCAGTTTCCGCGCGCGCTCATTGTCCATCCGGCCGCGATCGGGCTCCATGAATTCGCGCTTCGTGTCCTCGGCGTTCAACTGCGCGCCACCAGGCCCGCCGACGGCGGCACCTCCGAGGGCTTCGCTTGGCGCGAGATGAATCGCGAGGAGAAACGAGTGCGCGACAAGCGAGAGCCCTACAGCTCCGATGAGAGGCGCATTGTTTCGCCAGAAGGTCGGCACGGAGTCATCTTAGCCGCGCGACGCGGGCCGAGCGCTCGTGTTTCGGGGGTGGCGGAGATGGATCAGGCGCGTTTGCTCTTCGTAGCCTGCGCCTTGCGCGGATGGTGATTCGCGAGGATCGTTGCGAAGTGGTCGTCGGCGAGGCAATAGAGCCCAGACTGCGCGGAGTGGGCGATCACCGTTCTGAGCGAGTCGCCGCCGAGGCCGCGTCTGAGGCGAAGCGTGACACTCTCCACAAGTCGAGTGGTTCGAACGACGCTCTTCGCAACTTCTCCATTTGATGCGCCTTTCCCGAGCAATCGATAGACCTCAAGTTCGCGTCGAGTAAGGTGCGCGAGTTCGCCTAGATGCGCGTGCATGCATGGATGCACCTTTGCGAGGGCGTCGGGCTGAGTTAGATTCAACGAGATCACCGGCGCAAACTTCACCCGAAACAAATCTCCTTGGGACGGAGTCGTCCGTGCGTCTGCACTCACTCGCTCGATGCGGGTGATGCACGCTTTCCCAAATGCAATTTCAAGCAACCAACGGCGGCCCACCTGCGGCGCGGATGCGAGTTGCGCGACGCGCTCTTCAATCCACTCTCGCGAGAAACCCTGTGAAACCACGATGTTCCCGCCGTTGGCGGATTGCCGAAACGATGGCGGAGCTTCGACGACATTCCATCTCGCGTCGACGAGCCAAGGGACTCCGATCTCTTCGAACAACAAATCTTGTTCCATGCATCCTTCACTTCAGCTGAACTCAATCGAGGTCGCACAAAGACTCGTTCGAGCGACAGCCGCTGCGTTGACTCAATATCCTCAATACGCGTACGCGCCTCACCCGGTTGATCGGCGCGCGCTCCCGATGTGCAATGGAGCATTCTCTGACGGACAGAGTTTGGCGCAAGTCCATGGGAAATGCAAGTGCCAGCGAACGCCGCGCAAGACGTAACGAGGCGCGCGGATGGGATTGCATCATGAATCAGGGTTGACTCGGTGTCAGGGTTACTCGCACGCGCCCCAGTCAGAGAGCACCATGGCGTAGTCTGCAACATGGACGATGCCATCGTCATCGATGCCCGCATCGAGTTTTCCTGGGCTATCACCCATCGAAAGTGCCACCGCCCGCGGTTTGGTCGGCCGCAGCCGAGTTTTCGCTCAAGGGGTTGAGCGTGGATTGTTGTGTTCCATCACAGTGTCTCGTTTGGGTATGGCGCCTCGAAGTTGATGCACATCCTCTGAAAAGACGGAGGCCGGAGTCGCGCGCACTGCGCACCACGCTCCGGGTCTTGTTGGCGTGTGAGCGACGGAGATTCGCAACCAGTCAGTTGCATCCCTCCATGACGGATGGAGTGTGATCCGCAGCGCAATCTGCCCAGGAAGACTCGGGGTGGGGATGTCCCATGTGCCGTAGCGTGCGGACTCAGCCATGCAATCCGCGTAAGGCGTGAGGTCGAGCTCATCAATGTTCATTGGGAGTCGCCCATGCGTGTCCTCGTGGAAAGCGAGGGCGGCGAGAAGTTGATCGCCGCACTCGGTCAATCTCACGAGTCTTGATTCGTCGAACTCCACGCGCATCCGGCGGTGCTTCATGGAGCGCAACGCAAACCAAGCCAGGAGGACGGCGAGGCCGAGCACGAGTGCCGCACCGCCTGCGAGGATGGCTGCGATGAACGGGCGCACACGCGCACGCGCTTGGGCCGGAATGCCATCATGGTGGAGGGGCGCGTCCGCATTGCGCGCACGCTGCGCACGGTGTGTTCATCCAGAAATCTCGACGATGCGCTGTCCGGCCGCAAACGCTTCAACGATCGACGGTAGGGCGCGATCCATGACCGCAAGGAGTGCATCCTTTCGGCAGTTTCCAACCCGAACCCAAAGCAATTGGCCGCTTTCGCCCGCGCGATTCGCGAGATAGAACAAGTCCTCGTCCTTGCTCACGATAACCCGACCCTCGCGCTGAGCCCACGACCACAAGGCAAGATCGCTTGACGCGTCAAGCCCAACATTGGCAACATGTACTGCATCGTGACCCGCTTCAACGAGGTGCCGAGAAAGGCTCGGAGGCAATTGATTGTCGACGACAAACCTCATGCGACCCGGACGACCGCGTGACTCGTTTGGACGGCGGCATATGCGATGGCCGCGAGGATGTCATCCCGTTCAAGTGTGGGATGATCCGCAATGATCTCGTCGATCGTCGCTCCACTCGAGAGCAACTCAAGGAGGTCGCACACACGCATGCGCTTCCCCCGGATGCACGGACGACCGCCACACTTGCCAGCTTCAAGGGTGATGCGCTCAAGCAGCAGGAGGTTCATGATGACGAGTATACCGCTGCAGCGGTGGATTCATTGAATTTCTCGCCATTTCGGCGCTGAGCGAATGCGCCGCCGGTGGGGGATGAACGAGTTGAGTGACCAAGGACGACACTGGGCGCAGGAATTGGCTCGCCGCCCTAGACATGGACATGCACGCCCCTCGGAGCGCATGGTTGAGCAGCCTTTAGCTTCGACAATGCTGTCGTGTTGGATGAGACCTTCGCCGCTCGAAAGCTCCTTTTCCTCCTCATGGCGAAGGATGCGCCAGCTCTCGGCATTTCACTTCGGGCATCCCCCCCAACCATTGAGCACGATGGTGAGATCTGCAGCATCGACTGTGCCATCTCCGGTGAGGTCAGTTACGAACTCGCCCTTGCCGGATGATCCCCAATCGCCAAGAAGAGCTGCGAGGTCGACGCCATCAATCGTGCCGTTGCCGCTGACATCACCAGGACATGGACTACAAGAAACTCCGGCGTCGCAACAATCAGGAACCCCATTGGAGTTTGCGTCCTCGAAGGTGCCATCGAGAATCTGTCCGTAGTCGACGATGCCGTCGGCATTGCAATCGGCAGACCATTCGATGACATAGGACGGGCCGGACAAGTTACTCCCACACGGATCGGGGTAGCCCGCATCATTCCACCAATCAGACGGCATCCCAGAACCATTCTGTGTTACGAAGTCGAGGTAATCCTCGCCACCACAACCATCGTTCGGTTCACCGCTCTACCAATGCGACCATGTCCACGGTTCGCCTGACACCCAAGTCCACTCGGCATGGGGTTCACCTGTTCCCGCCGGTTGGTAGCCACCGAGCCACGGACCGACCATGTATGGGGGGCTTGCGTTCCAACCAGCCGGATTGCTGCAGACAGTCGCAACAAAGGCATTTTCTAGTTGCGAGGTTGGGCAAGCCAAGTATCCACCCGCGTTCGTCGCTTCGACTTGCGCATCATTCCAAGATATCTGCGGCCCGATTATGAATTCATATCAATGCGCATTCCCGCCATCCTCAATGCGCCACTGCACCGCTTGCCCGTTCGCAAACTGCGAGCATGTGAACAGCCCCGCGAACACCGATGCCACCACGAGTTCAAGTTTCATGAGCGTTTCTCCGTGAACGATGCCACCTACGCGCAGGGGATCGAAACCTCTTCGAACCGCACGCGCCGTACTTATCCATGCGAAAATCGCGACAGAGTCCTCAATCAAATCGCCAAAGTTTTGCGTAATGGAGGGGACGGGGTACAGTTTCGGTGTGTCGGCACCCACACTCACTGCGAAACTGAACCTTGCGCTCGAAGGCGACGCCGTAGCGGCAGAGCGAGCCTGGAGCGAGGTTTACGCCGAGGTGCGCGCCATTGCCGCCATGGCGCTCACGCACGAGTCGGGCCCGGAGGTAGCGGGCGCGGATCTTCAGCCCACCGGCCTCGTGCACGAAGTTTTTCTTCGGCTTGACCGAAGCCCGCCACGAGAGTGGGAAAGTCGGCGCCACTTTTTTGGCGCGGTCGCGCAGGCATGCGAGCGGGCCTTGATCGATCTCGCGCGGTTGCGCAATGCGGCGAAACGCGGTGGGGGAAACCCTCATATACCCCTTCGTTTCGTCGCTGGAGAACTTGCTGATCCACAAAGTGCAGCGTCGGCGGCGGAGTTCGGTCTGCCGGCCGTGCTTTCGGCGTTTGCGCTGAGGTATCCGCGCGCCGCCGAGGTCGCGCGATTGCGCTACATGCTCGGATTACCAAGCGCCGAAATCGCGCGTGCGCTCGCGGTGAGCGAATCGACCGTCGAGAAGGATTGGGCGTTCACCCGTGCGTGGCTTCGACGCGAACTTGATCGATCGTTGTGAATTCATTACGGAACGCTCTGCCGATTTCGCATGGATGATTGCATGGATCCCGCTTTGACACGCTCACCTGACAGCGCGCAAGAGGCCTTCGCCGAAGCGATCGCGCTTCCGCTTTCCGCGCGTGAGGCGTTCATTGCGCGCCTCCGAGCAAAGGACCCGATTCTCGCAGGCGAAGTTGAGTCGCTCTTGGCGTATCACTCGCCGTCAGACGCGCACGCCGAGCTTGATGCGACCGCGACGCTTCCCGCAACGCTGCTTGGGAAGACAGTGGGCGGCTGCCGAATAGAGCGGCTCATCGGCTATGGCGGGATGAGTGCGGTCTATCAAGCGACGCAGGACATTCCAAGGCGTCGTGTAGCGGTGAAAGTTGTGCGACGCGAAAGACTCAGCACCGGTGCGCGGCGCAGGCTTCGCGTCGAGGCGGAAGCACTGGCGCGGTTAGAGCACCCGAACATCGCGCGTGTCTATGCCGCTGGTTCGCAACGCCTTTCCGACCGCGACGACGACGGCGAGTCGCCTTTCCTCGTGATGGAGTTGATCGAAGGCGCGGTGCCGCTGAACACTTGGGCGAATGCTGCGAAACTTGACGCGCGCGCGCGGATTGCACTCGTCGCGCTCATCAGCGACGCGATCGAACACGCACACCGGGTAGGCGTGATTCACCGCGACCTGAAGCCAGGCAATGTCCTCGTCGGCACCGATGGGTCACCAAAGGTCATTGACTTCGGGATCGCGTCCGTGAGCGATTCCATTGTCACCGCAGTGACGGAGGGACCGATGGGCACACTCGCGTATATGAGTCCTGAGCAGGCACGAGGACAGCGCGTGGACATCGGGAGCGATGTTTGGGGACTCGGCGCGTTGCTCTACGACTTGCTCGCGGGCGCTCCGCCGTTTGACTGCCACGACAACTCTGTCGCTGCGCACATTGACCGTCTCCTGCACGACGCGCCTGAACCCATCGCGGAGCGCGCACGAGCGGCGCGCGGCGTTGCGTTCGCGGAGTCGCTTCCGACCGCCTGCGATGCAGTTCTTCGAAAGGTGCTCGCGAACGATAGCGAGCGCCGTTATCGCAGCGCGGCTGAGTTTGCGGGCGAGCTGCGTCGCCTGCTTGCTGGGGAAACTCTGCTCGCGCGCCCCGATTCAGAATGGGACGCAATCGCGCGCGTGCTACGGCGGCATCGCACGAGCGTCATCGCGGCGATGGGCATCTTCACGGCGGTGGCGGTCGGGCTTGTTGTTTCGCTCACACTCTTGACGAGAGAACGAAGCGCGCACGCGAATGCGCAGTGGTCGGCGTATGTCGCGTCGATCGCAGCCGCGAACGGAATGCTCGATCGCAACGACGCGAGCGCAGCGCATGAGATGCTTGAGTCGGCACCGATGGAGCATCGCGGTTGGGAATGGAACGCGCTGCGCCATCTCTCAAGCCAATCGAAGTGGTCAGTGCAGTTCCCCATCGGGGCGCAGGTCTACCACACGGACTGGACCCCCGATGGCAAGCGGATCATCGCAGTCGCAGGCAACATGGTGACCGCGATCGATCGGGTGACGCGCCGCGAACTTTGGCGGACACCCTCGCCTAGCGGAAGCGAAATCTGGCGAGCGCATGCGATGGCGGATGGCAGTGTGGTCGCGCAAGTACTCAACTTTGGATTGATGCGCGTTGATGCTGCAGGTCGTGTCGTCACCACCGAGAAGAATGACACGATCTACGACCTTGCGATTGACGGTTCGCGCACGCGCTTGTTCGCTGATGGCGTTGGTGGCGCGCAGGAGATCGACCCTGTCACGCTCGCTGTGCTTCGTTCCATCGTGGTGGCTCCGCCGATGAGGTCCAAGTCGAAGTGCATTGCGGTCGCCAGCGACGCAAGTTTCTTAGTACTCGGAGGCGATGACGGCATGATCACCGCTGTTTCCGCGGTTGACGGGGCAACGCGCTGGGTCGTCGACGCGCCCGGGACTAGCGATTTCGTTCGAGCCGTAGCCGTGAGTCGCGATGGACGATTGGTGGCGGGCGCGTCGCGGAGCGGAATCGTGTTGATCGATGCCGCGGATGGTTCGGTGCGCTGGCGCTCAGCTGACCGTCGGCAGGACTACCGCGATTGCGATTTCAATCACGGTGGGAGTGAGATCATCGCGTCAGGTTGGAATGAGTCCGTTGATCGTTACGCGACCACTGACGGTCGCCTCATCGCCTCGATCACCGGACCATTTAGCCAAGTGTGGCACTCCGCAGTCTCGCCGGATGGGACGGAGATCGCCTCGGGATGCAATGCTGTGCGCGTCGATGTCTTTGATGCGCGCGCGAGTTCGCGACCGGAGGAGTTCACGCTCGATGGCTCGATCATTACCGCCATCGCTCGCGGAGGCTCACACATGTTCGCAACGACCGCCGATGGCGGGTTGTTCTCGCTTGCCATCGCAAGCGGAAGTTCGCCCGTGCGACTCGTTACGAACTTGCATTCAAACTCCGTCTGCGAGCTCCCTAGCGGCGCCATAGTTGTCGCCCACGATGGTGGTGTCGCGTGGCTTGACGATCTTGGAGCGATGCAGGCGTCGCTTGAACTCCCTTCACGCGCATTGTGCATCGGGACGATCGACGAAGGCGCGACGATCGCGGTGCGGCTTGAAGACAAGCGATTGCTTGCGATTGACTCTGTGAGCAAGGAATTGCGCTGGAGCGTCGGCGGGTTCGAGAGGGAGTCGACGATCGCAGTTGAGACTGGCGTTCCTGGAGTTGTGTTCTTGCCGCGCGGAATCCGAGGTGAGCGAGCGCTGCTTGATATTCCCTCGATGGTCGAGTCGAGCATGCCGGTCCTGCGCGATTTTGCGCTGTGCGGCGCGTGTTCTCCGGATGGGTCACTCCTCGCGATAGGCACCATCGCAAGCGCAAGCGAACTCGCGTTTCTCGATGCTCATTCATTCGAACCCATCGCACAACTTCCCAACCACCGCGGCGGCGTGCGCGCGATCGCGTGGAGCCCGGACGGAGAGCGCATTGCGAGCGCTTCACTCGACGGCACGGTGCGGATCTGGCATGTCACCAAGCAGGTTGAGATCCTCACCGTCTACCGAGGCCTCGTCCGCGATCTTGCGTGGGATGAGGACGGCACGCTCTGGCTCGCGTGCGAGGACGGGCTGCTGCGGGCGGTGCGGGTGCGTGCGTGACCTAAAGAACGGAAAGTTTGCGGGATCGATGGCAGTCCGAGGTGCATCTGTCGCGTGAGGGGGAGATGTGGTTCCTGCCCACGACTCGCGCGCGACACGATTTGCGCGCTGATCTTTCAGAAGTTGCATCAACGCGACGACTGCGAATTGGCATCCGCGTGTCATGCTGTCGGCATCGAATTCGAGCGTTCAGTGCGATTGGCCGCCGTTCTAACTACGGATCGCGGCAGGAGTTTGTGCTGCGCTCAGCAGATCGCCGATCGGTCGTGTGCTTGACGAGAACAGGCATTCAACGATATGTTCCGGTGACCCGCCGGTTACACGCGGGTGCTAGGAACGGTGCGGGTAAATGCGCATTGGAGTCGGATCTAGTGCGATGGTGGAGCGCTTCAACAAAGGTAGAGAGATGAATCAGGAATTTTGGACGAGATCGGCGTGCGCCGGCGCAGTGATCGCGGCACTTTCACACGGGCTCTTTGGCTGCGGAGCAACAGGGCAGAAAAGGCAGACGACGGAGGCATCCGAAGTTGTCGCGAGCGCGGTTTCGCACCGGTCGAGTAGCGCCTTTAGCGCTGAGAGCCCCAAGCTCGCCATGCTAGGCGTTCTGGATACGCCCGCGGTAGCAGTGGCGCCTGTCACACTTCAAGTTGGCTCGTTCAATGTGTTCGTCCACGAATCCTCTGACGTGCATTCACCAGTTTTTGGACAGCTGAAGCGTGGCGACGCAGTTCGCAAAGTAGCGGAGAAGAAGTACATCGTCCCGCCAATCTCTTCCAAGATGGATGACCTTGATGGCAAGTCCAATCCGAAAACCATTGCGACTTGGTCGTACATCGAAGCAGCGAACGGCGTCAAGGGTTGGGTCCCGACGCGCGCGCTGGTGACGCCGGAGTTCTATGCGACGAGCAGCGAAGAGCGACTCAAGGAACTCAAGCGAAATCGCGCTGGCGCGAGCGGGAAGGGGATGGTTGAGAAGACGAAAGCGAAGCTGTTCATCGGGAAGGGATTTGGAAACGAACAAGAGTTACAGGAGCCTAACCTTGACTCGGCTCGTGAGATTGTGCTCGCGACGCGAGACTTCCCGCTTCGGTTTGACGCGCTTAGCGCTGAGTATTTTGCGATCCCGGGCGTGATAGCGGTTCCCGCGATTGGTACGCCCCTCGCGCAGCTTGACCCCGATGCAGACGCGCGAGCGGCGAAGGTACGCGAGGAACTCGCGGCGGTCGAGAGCGGGAAGGGGTCAAGTTCTGCGGCAGGTCTCATGGCGACACTTGGTGTTCAAGACGACAACGCGAAGCTTGCCGATGCGGTCGCGCGAATCATTGGGATCTTGATGAAGCCTCGCGCGCCGACGCCGCTTGAGGAAACCGGGTTGGGAGAACTCGCGGCAGCAATCGTGATCGGCCAATCGAAGGTGCGGCCTGCTGATGATCCGGTGTCGGCATATGTCACGAACGTCGGGATGCGCGTCGCGGCGAACTGCAGCAACCCGTATCCGGCAACCGGTTTTCGATTCGCCGTGATCGACTTTGCTC
Organism: Planctomycetia bacterium; assembly: GCA_005790605.1. Taxonomy (GTDB): domain Bacteria; phylum Planctomycetota; class Phycisphaerae; order Phycisphaerales; family SM1A02; genus F1-140-MAGs142. The sequence goes on from SXUI01000068.1 coordinate 68,594, forward strand.
CCGCCAACGCGATTGCGACGCCTGGTGGCGTGATCCTGATCTCGACCGGTTTGTTGAAGTTCCTCCAGAGCGAGGACGAATTGGCGACGATCCTTGGCCATGAGATCGCGCACATCGAGGAGCGGCAGGCCATGCTGAGCGAGAAGGCGGATGACTTTGCCATCATCTCGGACCTAGCCTTCATGGGATCCGACGTTCTTGCTGATGTAGTTGATGAGGCACTCAAAGATTCCGACTTGCCGCCCGAACTCAAGCAAAGTGTTAAAGACACCGTCATCAAGCAGGTGGGGGACTCAGCGCGTGCGAAGCTCGAAGATCTGAGCACCGAGTTATGGCAGAACGCGGCAGAACCTGGGAATTCGGACGAGTGTGCAGCAGATATTCGCGGCATCGCGCTTGCTGCCGCAGCTGGGTATGACATTGGTGCGATGGACGGGGTTCTCGTTCGGCTCAACGCGATTCTCGGGTCATATGGCGGTGCGAGTTACTCTGAGACTCGACCAACGGACGTGGCGACGGTTCGAGCGACGCTGCCAAGTGGAACAGCGCTGACCAAGCACGGAAAGGCGGAGAGGTGGAACAGACTCCAAGGGCTGTTGAGCAATGGTGCCTGAATCGCCCGACAGCACTCCATTCGAACCGGAGCCGCCTAGTTCGGAAGGCGAGCCAAGCGGGATTCCGCTGGGCTCTCGAAAGGCTGCGCGTCGTCGCGCGCGGCAGGCGGCCGCGCTAGGCGATCTCGCTGACGCAGCGGACCCTAAGAGTAAGTCGTCGAAGAGTCTCGTGAAGAGCCTCGTGGGTTACATGATGCTCGGATCGTCGGTAGTGCTCGGCGGGTATGAGTTTCTCTCCTATGTGATTGAGCAATGGGAGCGTCGAGAGATGATTGCGAACTGGGTTGAGGTGGCCCGCGAGATGCAAGATGTGGAGAACGCGCCAGATGTCGCGCTTGAGCTACTGGAACGCGCGGACGAGGTTGACCCACAAAGTACGGCGGTGGTCAAACTACGGGCGTATGTTCGCGGGATGCAGACGGTGAAGCGGCTCCTTCAACTTGATCGGCCCTTCAATGCAGAGGACGTCGCCGCCGCGAATCTGGCTGCGGCGGAAGCGTCACTGCTCGAGCAGTTAGACCCGAACGCGCCAGACTGGGCGCTGTTGCGAGGCCAGCTTGCCGCTGCGCAGCATGAGCCTGTACGGGCGCGTGGATACTTCGCGCGCGCGCTTGAACTCGATCCTAGGAACTCACTTGTGCGAGTTCGGCTTGCAGATATGCATTTCGATCTTGGGCAGGGTTTGGCAGAAACCGATGCCGCAGCCGCGGCGATCGAGCACGAGACTGCCGCGCGATTACTTGATGAAGCGGGCGAGCTCGAGCCTACTTCGAAGTGGATTCCGCTCTATAAGGGGATTCATGCTCTGGCGCTCGGGAATCTGGAGCAAGCGGCAGTTGCGTTCGACAACGCGATTGCGATTGATCCACGATTGGAACTCGCAATTCGAAATCGAGGTTTGGTGCTGTTCCAGCAAGAAGACTGGCTTGGCGCAGAATCTGCACTTCGTCGCGCTCTCGAGGTTGATCCCAATAGCGTTGGAGCGTTGGGGATGCTCGCGCAGGTATACGGGTGGCAGGACCAGTATGAGGCTGCGCTGCTTTACGCGAGAAAAGCGACGGTTGCTGCGCCAACCTCTCTAATGGCGTGGAGCGTCGCAGGTGATTTGAACCGTGACCTTGGGACGATCGCACTTCAGGCAGGGAAGACCGAAGAATCGACGGCAAGGTACGCAGAAGCTATCGACTGCTACGGAAATGCGATTGAGCTCAACCCTCGGAACGCAGATGTGTTGCTTGAGCGTTCCAAACTGTACCGAAGGAGTGGCGAGCTTGAGATGTCTGGGCGGGACGCTCGACAAGCCACGGAGCTTGCGCCCAAGGATCCGAACACTTGGTACGCGCTCGCCGAGTACCAATTGGCCATCCGCGAGTTCGCGGCAGCTGGAAAATCCGCGGACACGGCAATCATGCTCGAGCCCAAGTTTGACTTTGCGTATCGCATCAAGTCGAGTGTGCTTGAAGAATCTGGCGACTTCGACGGAGCGTCCGCCGCACTCGACGTGGCTGTCGAGATGGCGAGCGATGATCAACGTGCCGATCTGCTTCACTCACGTGCGGAATTCCTTGAACGACGTGGCGCGACGGAGCAGGCGCTCCGCGACGCGGTAGCCGCCCGCACTGACCAACCAGAGGAGTTCGATCACTGGTTGCATGAGGCGCAACTTCTCGTTCTGCTCGGTCGCAATAGTGATGCATGTAGCGCGCTTGCTGAGGCCAATCAGCGCAAGCCAGGCGCGGTGGAAGTGTCCACCTTGCGCGCGAAGGCGGGGTGTTTGTGATGGGAATGAGTCCTCCCACTGCCGTGGATGTAGCCCGATCTCGAAGGTTCCTTGCTGAATGGCTGCGTCAACCTCATAGCGCACGCCCTAGTTTGCGAGCCCTTCTCAGTGATTCGTGCCGATTGACGAGAGCGGAACCAGCTCGCGCGCGGCGATTGACTCGAGTGGAAGTAGAGCCAGGTATTCTCTGAACGAGGCGAACGATGCGAGTTTCTAGAACGAGCCAAACCGCGTGTGCGTCAGTCCTCCTCGCCATCGGCGGATTCGCTGAGTTGGATGCGGGAGTTACGTCGGTCGACATCTCCCCTCTACCTAATGCGTGCTCGCCTGAGACGAAGCTTTGCCCAGTGAGTTCTGTTGCGGCCGCTGAACTCGCGGATCCACCGGTCGAGGTAGCAGTCGGGATTTTTCTAAACAGCATTTCGCAAATCGATCTACCGGCGAACAAGTTTGCCTTCGACGCGTATGTTTGGTTTAGATGGGACCCCTCCGCGTGGCCTCCCCCAAGTGCTCGGGCGCAAGCCGGCGCTCCATCTTCCCCCGCGGAGACATTTGAGATTGTTGACGCGGTTGACGTGTCGCAGAAGGTCCTTTTTGAACGACCAGGATATTGTTGCCTTCAACTCAAGGGCGAGCGGTTGAGTTTTTGGGACGTACGCGATTATCCATTCGATCGGCAGACGCTGCAGATTGTGGTGGAGGACGCTTCGTTTGATGGTCGAGCGGTTCAGTATGTTCCGGATAGCCCGAACTCTGGCGTGAGCCCTTCGCTGAGCGTGCCTGGCGCGATGCATGGAGCGTCGAGCGTGAGGGAGGCGGACTTCACGTACCCAACGAACTTTGGCGATCCAGACCTTTCCACTGGCTCACAGAGCGCATATTCGCGGCTCGTGTTCGAAGTGCCCGTCGCCCGAGACGGCATCGGCGTTTTCTTCAAGCTGTTCACGGCGCTCTTCGTGTCTGCGGGGATCGCGATGCTCGCGCTCTTCATCAACGCGACGCAAGTCGATCCTCGGTTTGGCTTGTGTGTCGGCGGCTTGTTTGGAATCGTCGCCTCGGGATATGCAGTGAATTCCGTGCTTCCGGATTCGGCTGGGTTGCGGTACGCAGACATGTTGCACGTCGCCGCTCTCGTCTGCGTACTCTTAGTTGTGATCGAAAGTGCCTTTTCGCTTTCGCTCCACCTGAATCGTGGCGAAGCAGGCGCGTTACTCGCGAAGCGCCTCGATCGGCTGGCGTTTTTTCTGCTCCTGGGAGGTTTCGGACTTACCGTGTTTGTGCTGACACTGCAGAGGTGCTGGTGAAGTGTTTCTTCCGCTAGATGCATTAGATATACGAAAACCGAATCCCTAATGGCTGAAGAGACTAGTGGGTCGCGACGCGCCGGTTCGTGACCCACTAGTTGTTTCAGTTACTGCTTCGACGTCTCACCAAATGTGTGAACAACTTTGGCAAGTCGTCGGCTTACGTCCTGCAAGCAAAGCGAGAAGTCCGATCGGAAAGAAGCAGATTGCAACAATAATCTGCCACGCTGCAAATCCACCTTGGTTTGTTGGCTTCGAACACTTGGGACAGGAAACAAGCGCCATATGAGATTCTCCTCTGTTAACTTTGCAAGACTCTCCAAACCCACACGGTAAGGAGTGATCCGATCACCACGCCATCTACCTTCGCGTAGATGTTGGCCTCACGTCTCCAATCGATGTGCGTACACTTTGCGACGAGCGTGACGATGAGGTAAATCGTTAGCAGCGCTACCACTCCATACACGAAGGGTCCAGCGGGGTGGATTGCGAAGGAGTCCGCGACTCTCCCACTGAGTAGCGCGATTGAGGAACGTGTAACACCACAGCCCGGACAGTCGATCCCCGTGACGGCTCTAAACGCGCATGAACTTGGGGGGTCGAGTTGAAGGGTCAGACTCAGGAGGAGGAGTATCCCCGGCGCGACGAGCATCGCGCCGTGCAGGAGCAACATCCGCACTCTCCAGCCTTGTTGGCCATCCGCAACTCGCGCATTCATGATTTTTCTCCGAAAGCTCGTCCGCAATCGTTCCATTCGGAGCAATGCTCGTTCTTTGTCAGCGGCTCCTAGAGTGATTCTTCGGCATGAGTTACGCATGGAAGTTCGTCACCGATTGAGTCTATAGAGTGGTTTCACTCTCTCCCCTGACGCGACAAAACTGCCCCGAGCTGTCACTGAATCCGAGAAACGCTCAGGCTTACAGAGTAAATGTCATGGTGCAGGGCGCTTGGTCAACCCTGGCGGGGCGAGCGCGGTGCGGATTCTGCAGATGACTCCACGGGCGATGGGGCTGGTGGCGCGGCAGGCTCCGTGGATGGCGGCTTCGCAGGGGCTGTTCCCGTTTCTGCTCCTGTTCCTGTCCCCGCGCTCGACCCCGTCTTCGGCCTTCCCACCACGCTCACTTTGAGACCCGTCGTACTGAGTGCGTCCCAGGCATCCTGCAGAATCGGGGCGCGGTCCACTGTGCCTTCGCCGTTGGCGAGCGCGAGGTAGACCACAAGATCAGGCTCCGCAACTTTGAACTCAAGCAATCGCGCCGAGAGATCCTTCAGCTCGATCGGTTCGAGATCGAGAAAAAGTTTTCCATCCAGATCAACAGACACGGTTGCTGCTGCCGCGGGCGTTGCGGGCTTGCTGCCGTGGAACCTGTTGAGTTCCATCGGCACTAAATCCACGCGAACCATGAACGCGATGCAGTACATGAAAAAAGTCAGCAGGAACAACAGCACATCGAGAATCGGCGTGATCTCGAACCGGATGTCCGGATAGTTGCGACGAAGGCGAATCCTGCTCATGTCCTGCTCATGCGTGTCTCGAGATTTCAGTCTCGGTTCGTGAGCGAGAGTTTAGCGAGCGCCGTTGCAGCGTCCGGGGCGAAATCGAAGAGTCGATCGAGACCAGTCGTGAGAAACACGCTCCACAACGTTTCGGGAACGCACACGATCACAATCTTGAAGTGCGAGGCAAGCGCGAGTTTCCGGAGTTGGAGCAGTTGCGTGAGATTGGAGCTCACGACATGTGCCACGCGTCCCATGTCGAGCACGATGTCCGGTGGCGTTGCGGCATGTGCGCGATCGAGAAGTTCCGAGAGATCCTCAGCGAACGCTGGCCCGCTCGCGAGATCCACATACAGAATGGAGTTTGCCCAAGTTTGGATACCCACAGTGCGAGGCCTCTCGAAATCGGTGTCCGCGCTGACTATTCGTCGGTGTTCGTATTCGGTGTGGGGGGCGTCGCGCTCGGCACGGTCTCAGAGGACTCCTTGGCAGCTCCTTCAACGACCTCGTCACCTGCGCAGGCGACGGCAATCACCGTGTCGCCCTCTTTGAGGCGGACCACGCGCACGCCTTGCGTGTTGCGTCCGATGGTGGAGATCTCTGAAGTCGGGACGCGAACAAAGATGCCACCAGAGGTTGACACCACGATCGATTCGGCATCGCGCACGGTTTCAATCGCGACCACGCGGCCATTGCGCGCGGTCGTTTGAATATCAATGCGTCCCTTGCCTCCGCGTGACTGCGCACGGGTTGATCCATCGTCGCTCTGCACGAGGTACTCGTTGAGATCGGTCCGCTTGCCGTAGCCGTTTGCGGTGACTGTCAGCAAGTCGCGTCCCGCTTCGCAGCGAACGACGCCAACCACTTCATCATCATCAACGAGGTCGATGCCGCGGACGCCAGCCGCGTCGCGACCCATCACGCGAGCATCGTCTTCGTGGAATCGAATGGACATGCCATCCTTCGTCGCGAGCAGCACATGATCCTCGCCTCGGGTTTGCACAACACCAATCAGCTCGTGCCCTTCATTCAAAGCAATCGCGATGATGCCCGCCTTGTGCACATTGCAATAGTCCTTCAGCGCGGTGCGCTTGACCTTGCCTTGTGAGGTTGCGAAGAAGAGATAGTCCTCGCCCTTCTCGAAGTCGTGCACCGGGAGAATGGTGCGCACCGTTTCGCCTTCCTTGAGCTCAAGGAGATTCTGAATCGCGCGACCGCGAGCGGTGCGCGCGCCTTCTGGAATCTGCCACACCTGCTGGCGGAAGACGCGACCGGTGTTGGTGAAGCAGAGCAGATCGTCGTGCGAATTGCAGACGATCGCTTTCGTGACGACATCGTCCTCGCCCTGTTCCTGACCCTTCACGCCCATGCCGCCTCGGCCCTGCGTGCGATAGGTTTCAAGCGGAAGTCGCTTGACATAACCCTGCTGGCTCATGGTCACGACGACTTCATGCTCAGGGATGAGCTCGGCCATCTCAAAGTCATCAACTTCGCCCTGTTCAATGCTCGTTTGGCGCGCATCGCCGAACTCCTCGATCATGCCTTCGCAGTCGGCGCGAATGATGCCGAGCATGCGGGCTTCGCTCGCGAGAATGGACTCGAGTTCTTCAATCGTCGCAAGCAACTCCGAGAATTCCGCGGCGAGCCTTTCGATTTCGAGGCCAACCAATTGAATCAAGCGTAAGGCGCCGATGGCTTCTGCCTGCACCCGTGTGAGCGTGACACCGCTTGCCATCTCGCTGCGCGCGATGAAGCGCTCTGGCACGAGTGGCGCGTGCGGATGGTTCCGAGGAATCCGGAACGCGCGCTGCTGCAATCGGGTGATCGCTTCTTCACGAGTGCGAGACGATCGCATGATCGCGATGACTTCGTCGATATCACACACCGCGAAGATCAGGCCTTCGAGTTTGTGCGCCGCTTGGCGCGCGTGGCGGAGGAGGTGCTCGGTGCGCCGTCGAATCACATCCTTGCGGTGATCGATGTAGCACTGCAGTAGTTGTCGCAGCGACAGCGTTCGCGGCTGATGATTGACCAGCGTGATGTTCTGAATCGAGTAGGTCGTTTGGAGCGGCGTGAACTCGTACAGTTGTTTCTCGACAACCGCCGGGTCCGCGCCCTTCTTGAGGACGACTTGAATGCGAGTGCGAGCATCGCGACCTGAGTGGTTGCGAATGTCGGCGATGTCTGGGATGCGATCGTTCTTGGAGACCTCGACGAGCTTTTCGATCAAGACATTCTGGGCGACCTGGTAGGGGATCTCTTCGATCACGATGACATCGCGCGATGTCTCTGAACCCTTCGCGCTCTTGCCGCCGATCTTGTCGTGCCGAAGCTTGCCTCGAACGACGAGTCGACCGCGGCCAGTGGCATACGCATCGACGATGCCGCGGCGTCCCATGATCGAACCACCGGTGGGGAAGTCGGGACCAGGCACGATTTCTAGGAGTCGATCGAGTGTGAGATTGGGATCATCGATGAGCGCGATGATGGCGCGGCAAATCTCACCAAGGTTGTGCGGAGGCATCGAACTCGACATACCCACCGCGATGCCGCTGCTTCCATTCACCAAGAGGTTTGGCAACTTTGCCGGCAACACAACCGGTTCCGTCAGTCGCTCGTCGTAGTTCGCGCGGAAATCGACCGTGTCTTTGTCGAGATCTTCAAGCAGCGCCATCGCGGCCGCGGTCATGCGCGCTTCGGTGTAACGCATGGCAGCTGGCGGATCGCCTTCGATCGAACCAAAGTTGCCCTGTTTGTCGACGAGCATGTAGCGCGTCTTCCAATCCTGACCGAGATTCACAAGCGTCGGATAGATGACGCTTTCGCCGTGCGGGTGGTAGTTACCGCTTGTGTCGCCGCAAATCTTGGCGCACTTGATCTGCTTGCGTCCCGGCGACAGCTTCAGATCATGCATCGCCACGAGGATGCGTCGCTGAGACGGTTTGAGTCCGTCGCGAACATCCGGAAGCGCACGATCCATGATCGTGCTCATCGCGTAGGTGAGGTAACTTTCGTGCAACTCGCGGTCGATATCGAGATCGACGACCCGATCCATCGGCGCGCCTGCGCTCGTGGTGGGCGCGTTTAGAGGAGGCGTTGTCCCGCCGCTTGAAGCGCTCGTAGAGGTGCTCGCAGATGCAGCGTCAGCAGGGGGATTTTCACCGTCGGACATGCATGCGGAATCGTATCAGAAACCCATGAAAAATGGGCAAACAGATCAGATGCCAATCACCGCAACGCGCAGTCGATCCGCCGTCGCGAGGACCGCTGGTTTGTCGAGCAAAATGACTTTTCCTGAGCCAACCGCGAGCGCTCGGCCGCCAGCTGCGTGCAGCTTCTCAATCGTGCTGACACCGACGGTTGGGACATCGCCGCGCCGATCGTGATCATCGCGTGCGTTTTTCAGAAGCGTCCATCCCTTTGCCTTGCAGAGCTCTCCCGAACGCTCAATCATTTGGTCGGTTCCTTCGAGCGCCTCGACCGCGATGGTGTCCTTTTCGCGGACGCTGATCGCTTGACCAATGCCGAGCCGGAGCAGTTCCTGCAAGAGCGGCATGGCGAAGGCGATGTCGCTCGTTTGAAGCGCATCCGGTTGGGTCTTCGTCATCACGCCTTTGTGCGCGAGTTGCTCTGGGATATAGCGGGTCGAATCGATGAGCATCACTCCATCTTGAGCGAGGTTTTCAGCGAGTGCAGTGAGTAGGGTTGGCGTGCGGTGGTCGTGTCGGAGGCGACGATACCAAAGGAGCGCCGCGCGGAGATCGGGGATGTCTCGAAAGAGCCGAATTGGATCGTGCATCTTGGCTTTCGACACGCGGCCAACCATGACCGCTTCGCGAATGCCGAATCGCCGCGCAAGCGTTACCCACCGACCCAATCGAAGGATTCCCGCTTCAGCGAAGTCATCGCACATCTGGGGCAGCGCTGGATCGAACTGACCGCGCAGTCCGATGCACGCGACTCGCTTTCCACTGTTACGAATGCCTTGTGCAAGGAGCAAGGGGAGGGCGCCTTGCCCCGCAATCAGGCCTACAACTTCTTGGCGCTCGCTCATCCCTCTCCCTTTCGTGAACCCATTGGAAGAAAGCGTGCTGGATCTGCGGCAGTGTGGCAGTCGCTCGCGAGCCAATCGAGAAGCGGCTCGAGCGTTTCTCCGAAATGCACAATCTCGCGAACGGCGGGGCGAACAAATCGCTGCTCGACCGCATGTTCAAGCAACGCGCGGAGCGGCTTGAAGTAGTGATGATCGTCGAGCACAGCGATGGGTTTGTGGTGATCGTCGAGTTGCCGTGCAACGAGCGTTTCAAAGAACTCCTCGAAAGTCCCGAGTCCGCCGGGTAGCACGAGAAACGCATCGCCGCGTTCCATCAAGATGCGTTTGCGCTCACGCATCGTCTCAACGACGAACATCTCGTCGCAACCATCCCACGCCTGTTCGTAGTCGACGAGTTTCTGTGTGATCACACCTTCGACGCGTCCACCTGCAGCCTTCGCCGCGCGTGCGGCTTCACCCATAAGTCCGATGCCTCCGCCTCCATAGACGAGGGTCATGCCTCGCTCCGCCGTCAGTCTGCCGGCATCCCGCGCCGCGATGGTGAAGTGCGGGTCGAGGCTCGTCGAACTTGAGCAGTAGAGCGTGAGAGCGCGGAGCACAGCCATGGAAGGGAAAGGTACCCTACGCGCACGATGGTCTTGTTGGTTCTTGCACTTGTCGGTGTGGGCTTTGCGCTCTCGTTGCCACTCTCTTGGTTTCTCGTTCGACTGGGAAATCGGGTGGGCGCGCTTGATTCAGCCGGTGCCCAAGGTCATATCAAAGAGCTCCGTGCAGTCCCGAACATCGGTGGAGTCGCGATCTTCTGGTCTGTCGTCGCGCCCCTAGCCCTTGGCTTTGCAGCGATCGAGTTCGCGCCACAACAAGTTCTGGAGTTTTTTCCAGCGATGGCTGACTTTCTACCGCGACTCCAAGAGACGCAGCATTCGTGGGCAGCCATCCTCATCGGCGCATTCGCACTGCATTGCATCGGTCTCATCGATGATCGACGAGCTCTGGCGGCTTGGCCGAAACTGTTCTGCCAAGTTGCGGTCGCGACAAGCGTGGTTTGGTTTGGCGATGTCCGCCTCTTGAGTTTTCTGAGCGAGTACGGCGAAATCGGCACGATGCTCTCTCTCGCGGTGAGCGTGCTTTGGATCATCGTGATCGTCAATGCGGTGAATTTTCTCGACAACATGGACGGGCTCGCGGGCGGCATCACCGCCATCGCTGCGAGCTGCTTCCTCGTTGCCACGATGTTGAATGGACAGTACTTCATCGCGGGGGCGTTGGCGTTGCTCGTAGGATCGCTCGTGGGTTTCCTCGCGTTCAACATCCCGCCAGCAAAGCTCTTCATGGGTGATGGCGGATCACTCTTCATTGGGTTCTGGCTCGCTGCGCTCACGGCGCGAACCACCTTCGTTTCGCCGGAACGCGCCGACTATGCGCTCGGTACCGCGTGGTACGGCGTCCTGATGCCGATCATTGTGCTCGCGATTCCGCTGTACGACGGCGTGTTCGTCACGATCTATCGACTCAGCAAAGGCAAGAGCCCGTTCATCGGCGGCCCTGAACACATCTCGCACCGACTTGTGCAACTCGGTCTCTCGAAGCGACGCTCAGTCGCGGTCCTGTGGTTACTCACGGCGATTACTGGGATTTCCGGCATCGGCCTTGGGCGTATGGAACCGTGGCAAGCAGTTCTTGTGGGCGTGCAACTGATGGCGATCTTCCTCGCCATGGCTATTCTTGAAACGAGCGTCGCGCGGAGCGAACCAGCGCAATCGAAGCGCAGTGCGATGATCCCACCCTCAGGGAGCAACGGGCGGTGACTCGACACGCGACTTGGATGCGTTGGGCCGCACTCGCAGTGATCCTGTCGATTGCAGTGCTTCGTTCGACGGTCATGATTCTGATTGTCCCGGTGTTTGATGTAGATCCTGCGCGCGATCCAACCGTCGGCATCGGCATCGGCCCGGCGGTGAGCCTGCTGTTCGAAGCGCTGCTTTTGCTCGCGAGTGGCGCTGCGCTCTTCGCAGAAGTCCGCGCAGGCCGGGGCTTGTCGAGATGGTGCGTCGCACTCGCGGTGCTCCCGGCGATCAGCGTCCTCTGGTGGGCGAGCATGGATGCGATGGATGCGTTTCGCGGCCTGACTTGGCTCAGCAGCGCGTCTGCATTTGCCGCACTCGCGCACCTCGTTCGCGATCGAGGTATGCGCGTGGTCGCGATTTCGGTCTTGTTGGCGACGATGGCGCCACTCGCGGTGCGCGGACTTGAACAGGCATTTGTCGAACATGCTGCGACGGTTTCGCAGTTTGAGGCGACCAAGGCGCAACTCTTCGCCGAACGCGGTTGGGAGGTCGATTCCAGTGCAGCACGAACCTATACGCGGCGGCTCACGCAGCGTGAAGCCACTGGATGGTTTGGGCTCTCAAATCCCTACTCAAGCATGATGGCGTGTGCCGCCGTGGCGCTCGTCGGGGGCGCATGGAGTGCGTGGCGCCGTCGCGTCGTGACGCGCATGGATGGGGAGGAAGTCGCACGCGGGATCGCGTGCACTGTCTCCTTGTGTGCGGCGCTCGCACTGTGCATGCTCGCAATCAACTTTGGAAAAGGCGCGATCGCGGCAATGTCGCTCGGATTCGTTGTCCTTCTTTGGGGTTGCACCGGGCAGCGTGAGGCGCGACCGCGCTGGATCATGTTCGCAGCTTGTATCGCGTTCTTCGCGATCATCCTGCGTTCGTGGTTTGGCGAGAACTTCCCAGAGACGAGTCTCTATCTCCGCAGCCTTTATCTTGAAGGCGCGCTAGGCGCGTATGAAACTTCGCCGCGACTAGGCGTTGGGCCTGATGGGTTGCAGAGCCTGTTCATGCAATCGAAGCCGCCGGAGTGCGCGGAGGACATTCAGTCCGCGCACTCGGTGTTCATCGACTGGCTCGTACTGCTTGGACCCGTTGCGATCGCATGGGTGACCATGCTTGTGTTGTCGCTCCGCGGAAGAATTGCGGTGCAGCGCGCCGAGGGATCTGACGCGAGTGAGCTCTCGCGCACAGGGATGCGTCTGGCGTTTGCGATCGTGATCATTGGACTCGTGCTTCAGGCGCGGGTCGAAGGTCCGATCCTTGACGCCTTTTCTCTCTGTCTCCGAGCCGCGGGCTGGATGCTGTTTGTGGCTCTCGCCGCGTGCTTGGCCTACGCACTCGCTGCGGCTTGCGCGCGAGTCCTTGTAGCAATCGTCGTTGCGGTGGGCGTGGTCGTCATGGCGCACGCACAGATTGAGATGACATTCTTCTTGCCAGGCTCGGTCGTTTGGATGAGTCTGATGCTTGCGTGCGCGACGACGCTTGGGTTGTCCAGTGCATCGTCGGCTGAGGCGGAGCACTCGCCGCAGCCACCGGTGCGCGGCGCATGGCTGTCACAAGTTCTTGCACTGACGCCCGTGGTCCTTTCCGGCTTCGCGCTGTACTTCGCAGTGCGGGAGTATCGAGTCGAAGAGCGATTGGAACGCGCCGCGGAGATCGTGCGGCCGCTCGCGGAGGTCCGCGATGCGTGGACGGACCTCTCGAAGGCGATCACGCGCGGCAGCGCGACAGAAAACACGGTCGATCGTTTCATGGATGCCGTCGTCGTCGCGAGTGCGCCGATCGAGATAGGTCAAAGTGCTGGAAGCCTTCCCTTTGGCGCGCGAATGGAAGATGCGCTCTCAACTCGCAATCTTGATGGTGCCGCGAAAGTGCTCGTCGACCTTGATGTCGCATTGCGGACGCTCGCTGCTGAGGAACTCCTGCGCGCGAATCCGGAAGAGACCAGCACTCCGGACTGGAATCGCCTGCCTCGCGAGGCAGCCGTGAAGCAACTCGCAGTGGCAGGTCGCCGCGCGCTCGGAAGCAAGAGTGCGGAGTTCCACGGCGCGTCACTCAATGCGGCGATCCGTTTGACACGAGGCGAACACACTTCACGCCTGGACTTGCGCATGCTCTTCATGCGATGCGATTTGCTTTGGGAGCGATTGCAGGCTGAGCGACGCAGAGGGGACAGCGAGGAGTCCATTCGCTTCACGGCAGAGGCGATGCGGTGGGACTTCACGAGGGCGGCGAATGCAGCGCCGTACTCTCCGATGCGATGGGTGTTGCTCGGTGATGTTCAAGAGATCGCCGGACATCTCGATCTCGCGCGCACCTCATGGAAGCAGGCACAGGTCGTCAACGCAGCCTTGCATCTTGATCCGCTGGCACAACTTTCCGAGCGACTCATCGCCGAACTTGAGGCGAAGCAAGCGCGTTGATCGAAGCCTTCTTTCACGAAGCGCTGAGCATCGAGGTGCCTGTGGCGCGGCTCATCCGCACGCCGGAACTCGGTGGAAACTTCGTCATTCCTTCAGCGCGTAGAGCGATTGCAGGGCCGGCTTCATATCGCGCGAATGCCTCGCGGCTCGGAAACTCGTATCGACTCTCCATCACGCAGGGTGCGTTTGGGTCTGCGTTTGGGAGTGGATCGAGATACACGAGTTCAGCGTTGAGTGCGCCAGCTGCGATGACCGCGGCATAGTGTCCGTTGCGGAGCCACGCGACAAACGAATCTTGTATCGCTTTTGTTTCGCACTCGATCCGAACGAAGTAGTAGAACTTCTGCATCGTGCCTTCGGGGTGAGCGGCTACTTCGCGCTGCGTGTCTTGGCCTTCTCGATCGCCTCGATCACTTGGCTCGCGGTGTAGGCGTCACTCTTAAAGACTTCGGTCCCATCCGCGGCGTAGACGACGAGCAATGGGATCGTCGTCCGACCAGCGCTCCGGAGTGCCTCATTGCCGGCCTCGTTGTTGCCTGTGATGTCAACCTTGATCGCTGTGACTCCGTCGGCGTCAAGCAGCGCGGCGACCTCGCGACTGTGGAGGACGGTTGCTTCAAGCGCCTTGCAATTGAGGCACCATTCCGCCGTGAAATCGAGGACGACAACATCTCCCGCTTGCATCGCGGAAGCCATTCGCAGCGGTGTGTAGTAAACCCAGTGGATGGGGCCTGACTTGGTTTGCGTTGCGCCAATGAAGATCGACACACTCGCGATGATCGCACCGAGCCCACCGTACCCAAGGCGTCGCAGTGGCGCGCGCGTGATCTGCATTGTGCGAAGGAAGATCCAACCACCGGCTGCCGCGCCTGCTGCAGCAACGCACCACCAGTACCACTTCGATGGTGGATCGGGCGGCTCAACGAGCCAACTCGACGCGCCGCTTCCGATGAAGAAGGCCGCAGCAGCGAGTAACAAGAGCCCCATCGATTGTTTGATGAGTTCGCTCGCTTCACCCGCGCGAGGCATCCGCGCAACGAGCCTTGGAAATGCGCTGAGGAGCAGATAAGGGAACGCCATGCCAACGCCGATGGCGGCGAACACGCAGAGCACGGTGCCTGTTGGTTGTAACACCGCCCACGCAGCGGCGGCTCCCATCAATGGGGCAGTGCAAGGAGTCGACAGCACCGCCGTCATGACGCCGAACAGAAACGAACCAAACATGCTGCCCTGTTTGGTTTCCACTGATTGCAGGAACTGCGGCAGTGAAATGGAGAAGAACCCAGTCATTCCAATCGCCATCACGCCGATGACGGCGCCGACGCCGATGGTGAAGAGCGGGTACTGGAAGAGTTGATTCGTGCTCGAAAACCCTGAAATCGACGCGACCGCGAGCCCAAGTCCCATCCAGAAACCGACGACGCCGGCGCTCATCACCAAACTCAGAGCGAACATCTTGCCTCGATGATTCCCGGCACTCTTGGCGAGTCCCATGATCTTCAGCGGGATGACTGGCAACACGCATGGCGTGAGATTGAGGAGCGCGCCGCCGAGCGCCGCCACAAGGAGGAGCAGGAGGAAACCACTTCCGTTGGGGTCGATGCTAAAGATGACGCCGAACACATCGAACGCAATTGGCGCAAGGCGCGCGTTTGCCGGAGCAGCATTTGCGGAACCATTACCGTGAACAGCGGCGAACACACTCGGATCAAATCCAGCAAAGACGCTTGGAAGCGCGCCGCTGACGACGCCGCGCCGCACCGTGAGTGGAATCTCGATTTCGACATCGGCGGGCGCCATGCAATTCCGGTCGTCGCATGCTTGAAAGCTCGCGACGAGCTTGAGCGTCCGCGGGCCATCCATCGCCTCAGGCGCGATGGTGGCTGGGATGAAGATGGAAAACTCGCCTTCGAAAACGCCGTAGGTTCGCTCACCCTCACCGAGGTCAGCGACTGCGCCGTGAGGGGCAGGCCATCGAATGAACCCGAGGTGAAGTTCGGTGCCAGGCGCGTTCGCGGGCTGCCCATCGAGTTGGGGCAACGCGATCGCTGTATGGATTGCGCCATCAAACGCCGTCATACCTGAAGGGAGCGCGGTCGATTCCGACGGCCAAATGTGCCAGCCAGGGGCAATGGTGAAGGTGACGGCGATCGGGAGGTCGCCTCCGGGCGCGACCTCGGTTGAACTCGCAACGGCGCGGACGGTTACCTTGGCGCGGGAGTCGTTGAACTCTTCCTGCGCGCCCCCGAGGATTGTGAACTGCGCGAGTGCTGTTGGCGCACTCAGCGCAAGAAGGAGAACCGCGCACAACGCCTTCGGTAACCGACCTGCGACGAGAAATCGCAGGAATTCAAAGCCAAGAGGGGACTTCGGGATAGCGGGGATTCGACCGATGAGGCACGTGCGTCGCATAATAGTTTCGTGTCAAGCGTGAGGTCGGAGCATCCTACGGCTCCTCGGCAGCCGTGGTTGCGAGAACCAACTGCTCGGCATCCTCAAGGACAGCGAACGATTCAGACGATTCACGACTTGTAGATTTGCAGTTTCTAGGTACTCGGCGGAGTCCGAGTGCCATGTCTCGCTTCCCACGGACGGGTTCCAATGCCAGACATCCTCGGCCAAGACGACATCGACGCGCTCCTCAACGCCGCGCAGCAGCCGGTAGTGGAGGAAGCCGCACCCCCGGCACAGATCTTTAGTCGCGTGCGGCGCGATCGAGAGAAGATCGAGATTCGTCCCTACGACTTCAAACGGCCGGAGCGCATCTCGAAGGATCAGATGCGCGCTCTCGAGATGCTGCATGAGACCTTCGCACGTTCGTTCGGCGCATCACTTTCCGGCTATCTGCGCACCATTGTGGAAGTCCGCGTCGCTTCTGCGTCGCAGATGACTTACGCTGAATTCACGCAGACGCTGGCAAATCCGACTGGTTACGCGCTGGTTCGTTGCCCTCCGCTTGAAGGCACGATGTGCCTTGAGATGAGCCCATTGGTCATTTATCCGATCATTGATCGGTTGCTCGGCGGGAATACGAAGGACCTCTTCATTCCGCAGCGTCCGATGACGCTGATCGAAACGCGCATCATTCAGAAGATCATCAGCCGCGGCATGGCAGCACTCACCGAGGCGTGGCAGGGGATCCACCCGATTCAGTTCTCGCTCGGCGAGATCGAGTCGAATCCGCAGTTGGTTCAAATCGTCCCTCCGAACGAGACGGTGGTGATAATTGCCTTCGACGTTCGGATGTCGAATCGCGCTGGTCCGATGCACCTCTGCATCCCATACGCGGCGATTGAGCCGCTGATGGAAGGTTTGTCAGCGCAGAGTTGGTTCGTGACTGGTCGCCGAGGCGCATCCGATGCACAAGATCGGTTGACTCAAGGACTTGGGTCAGCGCAGGTCGAACTGAGCGCAACCCTCGCCACCACGACGATCTCACTCTCGGAACTGCGGCAACTCGAGGTTGGGGATTTGATTGCAACGAATCACGCCGCAAGCGACCCCTGCCTGCTCGAAGTCGAGGGGAAGCCGAAGTTTATGGTTGAACTTGGGCAGCACCGCGGGTCGCGTGCCTTGCGGATCACGCGAGCGACGATTCCTGGTGAGCGCGTCGGCGCTCGCTAGAGCGAGATTCTAGCCCGATAAGCGCGCTCGCAGCCTCGGCGAGTTGACCAATTGCGCGATCGCGCGTATCTTTTAGGACTCGACAGAAGGCGTGGCGGAAGCACTGCGTCCGATGTTGAGAATCCCCCTCACAATCTAGGTCTCGGGGGGATTGGCTCAAGCGGCCCAAGCGACACCTGTGTCAGGGCCTCGTCTGTCCGTTTTCCTGTTCGAACGCGTAGTTGTCGTCTTCTCGGTTCCCAACTTCATTCTGACCGACTCAAATCGTATGAAGCTGTCACCCAAGCACGCACATCTTCTCGCTTTCCAGCAACTCCGCTCATGAGGCGCTCGGCGTCCATGTTTGGAAGCACCTCTTCGTCAGAGGGTTGCTTTGGAAGGCGCGCGCCAAGTTTTGCGGCGTGGCGTTGTCCCGATCAGGAGTTGAAGATGGCTTGATCGATTGATCTCGCCAACTTCAGATGCGGGTTGTTGCCTTCCCATGACTCATGGTGGAAGGCGCCCGCGCGAACGGACGGACCACGCCGCAGCCTGCGCCGCACTCGCGTGGTCCGATGTCGTTTTGCTTCTTTCGTCTCACGCTCTGTGTTCGTTTTCCGTTCTCGCTCGCACATCTTGGAAGCACATTTAGGAACAGCGTCATGAATCCAGAAACACTCCGCATTCTCGAAAGTATCGCCCGCGACCGTAACATCGATCGTGAGCAACTCATTCGCGACCTCGAATTGGCGATGATCAGCGCCGCGAGGAAGCATTTCAATTCGCTCGAGACGGAGGAGTTCGGTTGCGAAATGGATCGCCTTACAGGCAAGATCAGCATCTGGCGCAATCTTGAAGAGGGTGGGACCGAAGACATCGCGATTGAAAAACTGGGTCGCATTCCTGCACAGACCGCCAAGCAGGTGATGATTCAGAAATTCCGAGAAGACGAGCGCAATTCGCTCCTTGAGGAATTCACCAAGCGTGTCGGCGAACTTGCGACGGGAACCGTTTCTCGCCAAGAGGGCATGGCGTACCTCGTGCAAATCGATCGCGCGGAAGGCTTCATGCCGAAGTCTGAGCAGATTCCTGGTGAGTCGTTCAAGCCCGGCGATCGCATCCGCTGCCTCCTGCTCGATGTGCGTGACGCGGGCAATCAAGTCAAGATCATTCTCTCCCGCTCACACCCTGACTTCATCCGCCGTTTGTTTGAGGCTGAAGTTCCGGAGGTTGCGGAGCGCGTGATTGAAATCAAGGCGCTCGCGCGCGAGCCTGGTCAGCGCTGCAAGGTCGCTGTGACGAGCGTGGATTCCAAAGTGGACGCGCAAGGCGCGTGCATTGGCGTACGCGGCATTCGCATCCGAAACATCGTCGATGAAGTGAATGGCGAGAAGATCGACGTCGTGCGATGGAATGAGTCGAGCCAGGTGCTCATCGCAAACGCGCTCCGACCGGCAGCAGTTGAAGAAGTCAGCCTCTGTTTCGAACTCGGTCGCTCTACGATCATCGTGCGAGAGGATCAACTTTCGCTCGCCATCGGGAAGCGCGGACAAAATGTGCGCCTCGCCGCTCGGTTGACGGGCTGGGATGTTGACATCCTCACGCCAGTCGAGTTCGCAAAGGGACTTGAAACATTGCAATCAACGCTGCGTCCGATTGAGGGCGTCACCGATGAGATGCTCGACAAGATGGGCGCAATGGGCATGATCAGCGTGTTCGATGTCGAAGAGATTGGGCCTCAGGTGCTCATCGACGACATTGGCATGAGCAAGGAACTCGCGCTCAATGTGTGCGAAGTTGCGAGCGAGCGTGCGAAGATCGTTGCGGCCGAGCGCGAGATTGCGGCGGCAGAAGCGGCAGCGCGCGCAGCTGAAGATGCGTCGGCGACGGATCACCTCCTCGGTGGAGGCGCGGAGTCCTTCGCGTCTGCGAAAGCCGTTGCGACGGACGCTGATGCCGAAGGTCGCGCGAGTTCGATTTTGGGCGGCGGTTGAGTTTGGTTTGCGTCGCGGAGCGCGTGTGCGCTTGGCGTTGAATGATGTTGGGTAGGTCTCACCACGGAGCATTGCTTGTCGAAGAAGGTCACACTCAAGGTTCATCAGTTAGCGAAAGAGTTGGGTCTCAATTCGAAGGACATCGTCGCGCGATGCGTCGCCGAGGAAGTTCCGAACATCAAGGACCACCTCTCTGCTGTATCTGCAGGGCTTGCTGAGACAATTCGCGAGTGGTTTGCTGGTTCGACAAGCGGCGCGTCCGCGAGTGGCACCGCGTCTGCGTCGGCCGAGGGTGAAAGCTCCGAGGGCGGAACTGCGACAGCCGTGGCGTCTGCATCGAAGTCGGAGGGTAAACCTGCAGCCAAGGTCCGTTCGACGCGCGTGAAAGTGACGGACTCGGCGCCATCGACCGAGAGCGCTGCTGCCGTTTCGACTCCAACTGCGACCCCGACATCGGGCGCTGAGAGCGCAGATGCGCCTGCGGAGGCACCGAAGAAGGCGGTTCGAAAGACAGCGAAGAAGGTCGTCGTGGAGAGCGACGCAACGCATGCAGCGCCGGTCATCGCGGAGACTTCCGCCGCAGTGGCGCCAGCGATTGCTCCAGTGGTTGAAGCCGCGAAGCATGAGGTTTCAACGCCTGTTGCGCACGCTGAGGTTCCATCGTCGTCGCATACTGCTCGTGCGCATGAACCGGCTGCGACATCGATCGAAGTGTCGGCTGGCGTTCGAGCGTCTGCCTCGGCAACCCGGGCAGCGACGCCGCCGGTCGCGCCAAGCGTGAGTGAAGTTCCTGCGCGTGTCGCGACACCCGCCGCAGCAGCGCAGAAGCCCGCATCGCCGCGGATGATTGCTGGTCTGAGCTCGAAACTTGCGCCAGTCGCAGGACTTTCGGCCAAGCTGCCGCCGCGCGAAGTGAATTCTCCTCGCGCCACTCGCGCGGATGGCGCGACGCCTCAAGGAACCGCGGCGACTCCACCTGCTCCAGCGCCGGCACGCCGACTCATCACGGCTCCCCCTCCGCCGCCTGCGGGTCTCGCTCGACTCGACGATGCCGCGCCGGTGATGAATGTCCCGACGCGCCCGACTTCTGTTTCGCCTGGCGGCCAGAAACTCGAAACACTCTCGAAGATCTCGCTCACCGGACCGAAAGTGATTCGTGTGGAAGCGGCGGAGAATCTGCCCGCACCGCGTCGCTCGACGGCTAGTACTCGTCCAAACACGGCGACCCCCGGGCGTGGCGGTCCACGCGTGCGGGAGGGTGGCGCCGGTCGTATGGCGCGATCAGGGAACGGTCCACAAGCGATCAGTTCGCAAGATCAGGCCGAGCGCAACAAGCGCATGGCAAGTAGCGGCGGATTCATCGGGAAGCACCGCGTCCATCCTTCGACGCCGAGCCATCTTGGTGGTGGTGGACCTCGTCCTCCAGCGACGAGCAAGCCAGCGGAAGCGATCCATGTTTGTGAGCCCGTCACGATCAAAGAACTCTCCGCTGCAACTGGCGTGAAGAGCGCGGAGATCATCAAGAAGTTGTTCCTGTCCGGCATGGCGATGACCATGAATAGCTCGCTCGATCGCGAAAAGGCGATTGAAGTGATGATGGACTTTGACATCGAGCTCGTCGTGGATGAGGCTCGGTCGGTCGCGGATATCATCGAGGAACGATTCAAGGGTCGCGTGCGAACGAGTGAGCGCAGACGCGCGCCGATTGTCACGATCCTCGGCCATGTCGATCACGGCAAGACGAGTCTTCTCGATCGCATTCGGAGTACGAACATCGCGGCGGGGGAAGCGGGTGGCATTACTCAGTCCACTCGCGCATTTGCCGTGCCGGTGAAGGCAGGCGACACGGAACGACTCGTTGCGTTTATCGATACGCCAGGTCACGAGGCGTTTTCCAACATGCGCGCGCGAGGCGCGAAGGTCACGGACATCGTCGTGCTCGTGGTTTCTGCGGTCGACGGCGTGATGCCGCAGACCATTGAATCGATCAACCACGCGAAGGCTGCAGCGGTTCCGATCGTCGTGGCGTTGAACAAGATCGATCATCCCGGCGCCACTGAAGCGAACATCCAGAAGACTCTCGGGCAACTCGCCGCGGCAGGCATCAATGTGCACGAGTGGGGCGGCACGGTGGATATGGTGAAGACCAGCGCGACGCGCGGTGACGGCATCCAAGAACTCTTGGAGATGCTTGACTACCAAGCGGAACTCCTCGATTTGAAGGCGGACTTTGAAGGGTTCGCGCGCGGCACCGTCCTCGAGGCGAGTATCGAAGAAGGCCGTGGTCCGGTGGCGAAGGTCATGATCCAAGAGGGGCGGCTCAAGAAGGGCGACTTCCTTGTCGTCGGTCGCGGCTTTGGTCGCGTGCGTGACATTCTCAATGACCGCGGCGAGCGATTGAAAGAAGCGTTCCCTTCGACCCCCGTCGCCGTCTCCGGACTCGACATGCTTCCGGACGCTGGCGATATGGCGTACGCGGTTGAGACGATTCGCGCCGCGGAGGAAGCCGCTGAAGAGCGTCGCCGCATGGATCGCGAGCGCGAACTCGCGGTGCCAAAGATCACGCTCGACAACATCTTCACGCATCTCGAGAAACAAGGCCGCAAGGAACTCTCCATCGTTGTCAAGGCCGATGTTCAGGGCTCCGTCGAAGCGCTCAAGGGCATGCTTTCGCGGCTGCCGATGGATGAGGTCACGATTTCGGTCAAGCACGCTGCCGCGGGTGGTATCACTGAGGGTGACATCACGATGGCTGAGACGACGAAGGCGATCGTGCTTGGTTTCAATGTCACTTCCACCGGCAAGGCGCGACAGATTGCCGAGCAGAAGGGCGTCGAGATTCGACTCTACGAAGTCATCTACGATCTCATCGACGATGTGACGAAGGCTGCGCGCGGCATGCTCGCGCCAGAACTTCGCCTCGAAGTCATCGGGCATGCCGAGGTGCGTCAGGTCTTCAAGGTGTCCAAGGTTGGCGCAGTCGCCGGTTGCTATGTCACCGATGGTGTGGTCGAACGCAACGCGCAAATCCGCGTGACGCGCGATGGCATCGTCATCGAGAAGGACCGACGACTCGAGCAGCTCAAGCGCTTCAAGGACGACGCGAAGGAAGTGCGTATGGGCACCGAGTGCGGCATGAAGATCGTTGGTTACGACAACATCAAGGTGGGCGATGTCTTGGAGTGCTACAAGACCATCACCGTCGCACGAACCTGACGCAAAGAAGGAGATCCTGTGGCCTTCGATGAAGTCGAGTTCGACGAAACAGAGAGCGAGAAGCCGCGCAAGGGCGGCCGCGATGGCTCGCACGCAGGGGGCCGGAAGCCGCGCGCACCGCGTCCGAAGGGTCCGCCGAGGTTGCCGAGCAGCGGACGAAGTTCCACTGGTACTGCAAACCTAGGGATCGATCTCGGTGGCGGATTTGAGGAGCGTGCGTCGGATCGTCCGTTGCAACTCGCGTCCTACATTCGTCGCGAAGTGCAAACTATGTTGAGTGCGGGTCTCTCCGATCCGCGCGTGCAAGGCATGATCTCGATCACGGAAGTTGTCCTGACGCCGGACCTTCTCGAAGCGCGGATCAAGGTGAGCGTCATGCCCGCAGATCGTGAACGACTCACGCTTTCTGGTTTGCGAAGTGCGGCAGGTCATCTCCGACTTCGAATCCTGCACGAAGGAAGACTCGGACGCATCCCGCAATTGTGTTTTGAGATTGATGAGCGATTGAAGAAGGGCGCCGCGCTCGAAGCCCTGATTCGGTCCACCGACGCGCAGCCGAAGGCCGATGCGAACGCTGACGCCGACGCGAAATCAGTATCGCCGCAGGGATCCGCGGGATCTCTCGATGGCGATGGCGCACCACCATCCATCCCCTCTTAGTGGAGGAATGCCGCATGAAGATTGATCCCATTCGCGCCACGAAGTTTGCCACGATGCTGAAAAAGTTCAGCTCGGCGCAACCATCGATTCCAACTCTTGATCCGCCTGATGCCGAGGCGCCCGATGGCATCGGCGCGCTGATCACCGGCTTCATGATGTGGGACGCAACGCCGGCGCTCGCCACCACTGCACTCGCAGCGATTCGTCGAGAGACTGTGGACTTCAACGAACTTCGCGTGCTTCTTGAAGGTGAAGTAGTCTCGATCATCGGCGCGAAGTACCCGCATGCCTTTGAGCGTGCAGAGCGTTTGCATCGATCACTCAACGATGTCTACAAGCGACAGCACCGCACGAGTCTTGATCACCTCCGCAGCCTCGGTCGTCGGGAGCAGCGCACGTATGTCGAGGGCATCTCCTGCATCGTTCCGTTTGTTGCGCATCGCACGCTCGTGGGCGCATTTCAGCATCCACTCGTGCCGATTGACGACACGACTGTCGAGGCACTGCACATGCAAGGCATCGCGGATCCGCTTGCGACAACAGATCTCGTGACGGCATGGATGCACAAGCATGTGAAGGCGGATGACGCGCCGCGCGTGCATCGCGCGCTGCTTGCGTTCACCGAAGATGCGTGGAAATCCGCTGGGCGATCTGGGTTCCGCCTGCGAGAGAATCTGCGCGATCGACATGAGAAATCCGGCATCGTCGCGCGTCCCAAGTTGCCACCTGAGGCAGTCGCACCCGTCGGTGACGGAGTTCCTGCTGGTACGCAGCCGCTGAACTCCGGCGGCATGCCCAACCGTCCCTCCGCGCATCCAACCCGAGTGCCGCTGCAGATCGTGGCGCGTCCACTCGTGAGACCTCTCGCGGTTGCGCCGGTGGTTGCTCCCGCGCCACCTGTTGCGAAGATTGAGATCAAGCCGCTTGTGAAAGCAGCAGCGAAACTCCCGGCGAAGTCGATTGAAAAATCGAGCGCGAAGCCGGCGCAGGGAGGATCGAAGCAGGGCAAGAAGCCAGCGAAGCTTGTGAAGTCGAAGCCATCAGTCACGGCTCGAGCGAAGGCACTCGCGGCTTCCAAGAAGAGCGCGAAGAAAGTCACCAAGCGCGCTGTTCGCTCGCCTGTCAAAACAAAGGCGAAGGCGAAGGTGCAATCAAAGTCGAAGAAGCGCTAACTGTTTCTCGCACGGACGCTGAGGAGGCACTCTCTTGATGCACGAATCACCTGCTGGCTCGCGCCGCACTTGGTCGAGAAGTGCGTTCGCTTGCGCGGTGATCGCCTGCGTCGCGAGTTGCCACTCCACTCCAAAGGACACCGGTGCACACGCTCGTCCAGATCCATCGCCGAGCCCACTTGCTTCGACCCTCCGGACGCCAGTCGCGCGCGGCGCATCTCAACGGGCGCTCGCGAAGCGAAGCGTTGAGAGTTTCCGGAAATCCCTGAAACCGACGCAGACTGACGAGGCGCCCGCCGCTCCTGTCGTCGTTCCGGCTCCGCTTGTGGACGAGGTGCGCGCGGCGATGTCCGCGAGGGACTTGCCGCGAGCGGCTGAAGCGGTGGTGGCGCTTCTACGTACCTATCCCAAGTCGGTGGAGGCTCGCGAGGCACTCGTCTGCGTTCAATACCTTCAGCGCAACCCTGAAGGTGCAAAGCAAGCGCTTGACGAGTTGCGCGCGGTCGCGCCAGCGTCGCCGCTGCTGCTCGCGCTCGATGGCCTCGATGCACTCCGGCAGGCGGAGCCGGCCCGTGCCGTGGAGAGTCTTTCGTGGTTCGTCGGAGTGGATGCGCTTCCACTCTCAACCTGCTTCGGCTCGCTTCCTGTTGAGAGCGGGCGCGTAGAGGAGTCATTGATGAATGCGCTCCTCGCATTAGGCGCGACGGAGGCCGCCGCAACGACCGCGCAAGCGCTGCTCGCCACGGATGTTGCCGCGAGCGGTGATGGAGCATTGCATCGAGCGGCGATGCGCGCCCGCTTGTTCCTGGGCGATTTGTCAATGGCTCGGAGCTCTCGCGCAGACGCCGTGGAGGCATGGAGTACGGTCGCTGCTGGAAACGGATTCGAGGCGGAGATCGCTCGTTGGCGTTTGGCACGCTCAGTGCTTCACAGCGATCGCTTGGCAGATGAGGAGTGCCGGCGCATTCTCGTGGATCCTCAGGCACTGTTGCGGGATGAACCAGCAATGCTTCGCCTTTCGCTGATTGCGAGCCATGCAGATGCGACGGCGACATTTTCTTCGGCAGGCGGTCGCGCTGCGGAGCTTGCCGCCTCGCTTCCGGAGAGCCTTCGCATGCAGTGCATTGCGGCGAATCTCGGTGATCAGAGTGCGAGGGCACGTGTGCGTGGACAAGCTCCTCGCGCTTGGAACTCCGACCCTTTCGCCTACCGCCTCGCAGTTTCTAGTGCAGCGCTGGTGAGTGCGATGGATGCGGTTGAGATCGCACGCGTCACGGTTGCTCAGGACGCAGCTTCGTTGCAAGCCGCTGCCGACGCGCTCGCATGGAGTGGAGTTCCCATGCGCGAACTCCACTCCGTTCTCGAACCTGCCCTTGATGCGCCGAGTCAAGCGCTCTGGTCCGCGCTCCTTTGCGCCTTCGGACTCGCTGAGGATGGGTTTGAGGCGATGAATCGGATGGATGCATCGCCAGCACACGCGCCGTGGAAGTTTGCCTCGCAACTCATTGCGGCGGGGTACCTGCGCGATGCGTCGCTTGTTGATGCTGCCGTGCGCGCGCTTGAGCGTGAGCCAACGCTCGCCCTTTCGCTCGCGAGCCTCGCTCTTGAGGCGCAACATCGCGCGCTTGACCCGCTCGCGTCGCTCGGAACCGCGGATCGTGCTGCTTCCGCGCTTGAAGAGGCGATGGCGGATGAGATGGACTCGCAACGCAAGGCGCTGCTCGTTGACGCGGCGCGCGTCCGGCTTGAGACGGGAAGCGGCGGAGCAACGGATCGTGAGTTCCTTCGCGCCGAAGTATTGAGTCATGGGCGCAGTGCGGAAGAGGCGTGGGTTGTCTTGTCCGGGCTTCGCGGCGAGGGTAGTAATCTCTGTCCACCACCGCCCTCGATCGCACTGCAAGCGGTTGTCGCTGCCGATGCTCTAGCGGTTGTTGATTCACCGCTCACGGGAGAGCTCTTGACGCTCGCTGCTGAGTGTTCAACGGACGGACTCGCGATTGCTCGACTCTGGTCCCGTGCTGATGCAGGGGACGAGTGGGCGTCACGCGCGCTTTCAGAACTTGCGCAACTCCACCCTGTCGACGGTCGACTCGCTCGCGCGTCGAGTGCCGCTGCCCAAGCGATTGCCGGCTCGCTTGATGCGCGGCGCACGCTTCGACTGCGCGAGACGACAGACCTGAGCGCGTTCCCTCGGCCTCAGACCGCAGCCTTCGAGATTGCGGCTGCCGAGCGCGCACACGCGGTATCCAATGATGCGGAAGCTGTCTCCCGTTTGCGTGCGGCACTTTCAGATTCGCAATCGATCGACGCGCTTCTCGTTCGCGCGTTCGCGTTGCTCATTGAGATGAGCGCGGAGGAAAGCCCGAACAAGGAAGCGTCGAGCTTGCTGCTTGATGAAGTGGCAGAACGGCTGATTGCATCAACGGAGCCCATCGCGCCACTTTGGGCGGTTGCGCTCTTTGACACCAAGTCCGGCGGCGCGGGCAGTGGGAGTTCGAACGACCCCGCAGCGATGCAGGCGCTCGCGAGCAGCTTGTCGTCGCGAGTGACGCTCGGGTCGCAAGGGTCTGTGCAGTGCTTCCTGCTCTCGGGTCGTTTGCTCGCACGCGAAGAACCAGAACTGGCTGCAGAGTTTACGCATGCGATGTGCGAGCGGGCCATTGCGCAACCTGCGATTCGCGCGCTTGTCGCCCGGCACGCTGTCGCGCTCGACGCGCTGTCGGGCGGTCGAGAAGAAGAGACGCTTCGCGGGCTCAGCGCGATGCGCGCGCTCGGTGTGGAGCCGTACCTTCGCGAATCCGAGATCACTGCTGGCACAAAGATCTCGGAAGCCGAGTCGATGCACCGAGCGAGTGGAACCTATTCGCTTCTTGGGAATGATGCGGGCGCGGCTGCGATCACCGATGCGGCACTTCGAATAGATCCAAATCACGCTGGAAGTTTGAACAACCGCGCCTACGCGGCGCTTGATCGAGGCGTGTTGGATGCGGAGAGTGAACGCGCGGCGACACGCGCGGCAGAGCTCGCTCCGGACAATCCATCGTTTCTCGACACACTTGGCCTCTTGCGCTATCGGAAAGGCGAGCTCGCGGACGGACCGAGCGGGCTAGGCGCAATCACGCTCTTTCGGACCGCACTGCGGCTTGCGCCGCGAGATCCGTCGATCATCACGCTGCTCCATCTCGGCGACGCGCTCTGGTTGTCAGGCGATCAGGCAGGCGCGGTGAAGTGTTGGCAGCAGATTGGACAGGTCGCTGCGTTGCGATACCCACCGCGCGAAATCGCGCAGAGCCTCGCGATGTTGCAGCAGACGCAGTTTGGCATGCAATTTCTCGATCCCACCGAGTTCTTACAGCGAGAGTACGGTGCAACGGTCTCAGCGTCCGAACATCGGTTGCAAGCTGTCGCACGAGGCGTCGCGCCGCAGATTGGTGTAAGTCAAGCGGACGCTGCGCGCAAAGTTCAGGTTGACGAAACACACTAGAGGAAGCAGTCGTATGGCCGGACACAGTCACGCAAAGAATGTCAAACACCGCAAAGCAGCTGTCGACGCGAAGCGCGGAAAGGCGTGGAGCAAGTGCTCGCGCGCGATCATCGTCGCAGCACAGAATGGTGGCGGTGACACGCAATTCAATCCATCGCTGCGACTCGCGATCGACGATGCGCGCGCCGTGAACATGCCGCGTGACACTATTGAGAAGGCGATCAAGAAGGGAACGGGTGAAGGCGTCCAAGAGCGATTCGAAGAAGCGCGGTACGAGGGATACGGCCCTTGTGGCGTGGCGATCATTGTGGAAGCGCTCATCACGAACGCCAACAAGTTCGCCGCGGACATTCGCGTGGTGTTCGACAAGAATGAAGGAAAGATCGGAGTCCCAGGATCGGTTTCCTTCGGCTTCACGCAGATTGGGCAGATTCTGTTGCGAAGCGGCGGTCGAAGCGAGGACGCGGTGATGGAAGCAGCCCTCGAAGCTGGTGCGCAGGATGTTTCGAATGAAGAAGATCTCTTCTGCATCGTGACGAAGCCGAGTGAACTCCTTTCTATTCGCGATGCACTTGAGCGCGCGGGATATGTCATCGAGGAAAGCGGCATTCACTGGCAGTCACAGAATCCAATCACGCTCGACGCGCTCGCCGGCGCGCGCGTCGAGAAACTCATCGACGCGCTTGAAGATCACGACGATGTGCAAAAGGTCCACCACAACGCGCAGTGGGAGTGAGTGCCCCTGCATGCCTGAAGCGCTCCGAGATTCACTCGGCGGGCTTAGAGTGATGCGGTGATCGTCCGTGTCTACCGCTGCGGAACGTGACGCTGAACCATGGTCACTCGCGCTCTCTGAGCGCGGCAGTTAGCGTCCCGATGGTGTTGGCGCTGGTTCGACGGGAGGCGCAGCTGGCGCAGCGGCTGGAGTCAGCGCGTCGATGTCAACCGTCTCGCGAGGTGTTTGTGTCGGCGCCTCGGCTGCAGGCGCAGCTTCCACTGGCGCTGCTTCTGTTGTGGGATTTTCCGGAGCGACGGGGGTTTCAATCAGGACCTTCGGCGGACCAAGGAGCGCTGTGACTTGCGCGAAGTAGCGATCCGCCTCGTCCCAAACATGCGACGGAATCGCGACTTGCCGCGCGGTGAAGTCGATTGAGGGGAATCCCTCCTCGGTATCTTGCTGAAGCGCGATTTGGAATCGCCATTCTTCTGCTTGCTTCTGCGGGTCGGCGTACGGGCTGACATAGAGTCGCCGAAGTTCGCGATAGATCTCGATGCACCGCGTGTCATCATTCGCGTAGACATCGTTCTGCACGATGTGCCAATCGTCGTAGGACGGCGAGTCCGCGACTGCTTGCATCGCGATCCACACTTCATCGCTTGAATAGCCTGCGAGCGATTGCGTTCGTGTCACGCAGCCATTCAACGCCAGGGTGCCGGCGAGTGCGGCGGCAAGGAGGGAAGTGGTTCGAAGGCTTGGATGCATGGCAGGGTTCTATCGGCGCTTCCGTTGGACTGCCTCAAGCCAGTCGAGGAGGTCCATGCAGAATCTCGTTACGCTAGCCACATGCCGTCGATTGATCCGAGTTCTCCTCCTGCTCCTGCGTCGACAGGAGGCGCGGACCAGCCTCCCGCGCGGGATCGCCGCCTGCTCGCGTCGACGATTCTTGGCGTCCTCTGGGGGACCTTTCCCGGGCTCGCGGGGATCTACATCATTTACGATCTTGAATCGATCGCAAAGTTCTTACAGTCGGATCCGGAGCACGGCTTCTGGGGGTTCGTTGCCGTGTTTGTTCTGTCTGCAGGCCTCGGACTCCTGCCAACGTATGCACAGGCGTTTCTCGGCGGTTGGGTTTTCGGATTGAAGTGGGGCCTCCTCGGTTCGATCGTTGGATTCACTGGAGGCGCAGCCGTCGGCTATCTCTTCGCGCGACTTGTGACCGGGGGAAGTGTGGATCATTGGATTGACCGTCATCCGCGCGGGCGAGTGATTCGTGATGCGCTCGTCCGAGGCTCGACACTTCGAACCTTCACGATCGTCACACTCCTTCGGCTTCCGCCCGCCTCTCCATTCGCACTCACCAATTTCGCACTCAGCGCGACACGCGTGCCGTTCAAGTTGATGCTGCTCGCAACCCCGTTGGGCATGCTTCCGCGGACAGCAATCGTATGCTTCCTCGCGGCGAGCGCGGCTTCAACTGGCGCAACGAGTATCAAGAGCGCTTACGACAATACCCCGCTCCCGATCTTCATCGGGGGCATCGTTGCAACGGTCATCATCATGATGGCGATTGGAAAAATCGCTGAACGCGCGCTTCAGAAAATGACAACAGCCTGAGGAACAGGCGCGGTTCCGCTTCGCTCGAACGACTCAGGCGCGACTTCGGTACGAACCGTCCGCGGTGCTGATGATGATCTTCTCGCCGATGGTGATGAACGGAGGAACGCGGGTTTTCAAGCCGGTTTCGCAGGTCGCTTCCTTCAATTGATTGGTCGCGGTCGCGCCCTTGATGCCTGGCGAAGTATCCGTAATGGTCAGTGTGACCGTCAGCGGAAGTTCGACAGAGATCGCCTTGCCGTCGCACCAGCAGACAATGATCTGCGTGTTCGGAAGCACGTAGTTCTCGAGATCGCCGACGATTTCCTTCTGCAATTCGACCTGGTCGTAAGACTCCAAGTCCATGAACACGAATGCGCTATTGGATGGATACAGGTACTCCATCGGGCGGCGATCGAGATCCACCTGCTCGACGCTCTCGCCGGAACGAAGGCGCTTCTCGAAGAACGCGCCGCTCTTGAGATCTCGGATCTTGATCTGAATGAACGCGCGCAAGTTGCCTGGCGTCCGGTGTTCGAGCTCGGTGATGAGGAAGAGCTTGCCATCCATCTTGATGGCCATACCGTTGCTGAGATCGTTGCTGTTCATGTGCGCGAAGCCTTTGAAATGAGGGGGGCGAAGCGTAGCAGAACGCTCTTCCCGGAACGCCGAAGAAACGATGCGTGAGAAGCGGCGATCGGGCGGTGGCTCGTCTCCACGGCGTTCGCCGGCGCTGGGCGGGACGAGTGTTGGGAAAAAAAGACCCCCGGCACACGGCCGGGGGCGGAGGGAGGGAAAAGGGCTTATTTAGGACTCCGCCGCATTTCTGCCTGCGAGGTCACCGACAAAGTACGCCAAGAATCGCCCCTCACAAATCGCGAAGGCGGTTTTTGTCAAAAAAGTCATATATGTGCGACAAACCGCATATTCGGTTCAGTTGGCGCAGCCAAAGTCACCCAGTTTCGTGCGATCGCACCCAAATTTCGCGTCCTGAGGGGATTGTTGGATCATGAACTGGCGCGAACCTGATTTCGCTCCCCTCCGGATCCTGGGTTTCTGCCTTGGCTCGAACCGCAGCATTCGCGCCTGCCTGTGACCTCCAAGAGCCGGTTTCGCCGATCTTGAGCCTCCACTTCGGACCGCAACCCGTCAAGTGACATCGGTACACTTTTCCTCCCAACTCCGTACGCAACCGTTGCCGTGCGGCGCCTCGCTTCGTTTCCGCTGAAAGTCCCCCCATGCTGACCCGTCGCTCGCTCTCTGCCTTTGGTTTGAAGGCAATCCTGACTTCTCTCGTGGGCGCATGTTCGATGTTGCAGGCATGCGGAGGAAACACCGCGGCACCGACGCCCGCGCCGACCCCTGCGCAAGCAACTGAGACTGCGGCACCGGCAACTCCGCCGGCTGCTCCCGCAACCGATGTTCCGGCGACGGATGTGAGTGCGCCCGCGACTGATGCGACGCAAGAGGCAGAGGACCTTCCTCCGCCGATCACGATTGACCCACCGGTGCTCGACTTCGGCGTCATTTCGCCGAGCGACATCGCTGAAGGCGTCGTGAAACTTCGCAACACCGGAACGAAGGAACTCGAAGTGCTCTCCGTGCAACCAAGTTGTAAGTGCACGACCATCAATGATGTTGCCGGTCAGAAGATTCCGGTTGGCGGCTTCGTCGAGATCCAAGCGAAGATGAAGCCGACCTCGGGAGCGGGCGACAAGAAGGCTGAAATCAAGGTGTTGATCGACGGTTACAGCCGCATCGTTTCCATTCAATTGAAGAGCGAAGTTTCGATGCCGGTGCGTGTGAAGCCGTACTACCTCAACATCGTGACTGGTCAGCCGCAGATGGGACGAACGGTCGTTGAGTCGATCGATGGTCGCCCGTTCAAGATCTGCGCGATTGGTGGCTACGCACCGCATTACATCGGCTTTGATCCAACAAAGGACGAGCCAGCGAACCACTACGTCATCGATTGGAACATCGAACGAGACTTTCCAGGCGGCAAGTTCCCGCGCTACTGGATCATCGAGACTGACCACCCCGATTGCCCACTCGTAGAGATCTTTGTGCGGCACGAGACAACCATGCCCAAGATCAACATGGCGCTCTCGGATTACCGTCATACCTTCGGGCAGTTGGAAGCGGGTAAGTCTGCCGAGTTCGTCGTCACATGCACGAAGCTTGAGGAGGACGAGGCGATTCTCGCGGCGAGTGCAAGTTCCACGGATCTCAAGGTGGAACTCGTGTCGCAAGTTCGCGATGGAACGGACACGATTGTCACCCTTCGCGCGACTTCAACAAGTAGCGCACGAGGACTGACCTATGTCAATGCGACGATCTATTCCGCCAAGCGGCAGCAAGACTTCGAGCTTTGGGGTCAAGTGATCGATCCAGGATTCACTGGCTGCTTCCCTTGCAAGGAACGCGCGGAGATCACGCCAAGCGTCGATCAAGCGAAACCGATTCGTGGGATCCCAACGATTGCTCCACCCACGCGCCCAACAACCAACGCACCTGCGACGACGAATCCGACCGGCGCAACGCCGAATCTTTCGCCGAATGCTCCCGTTGGCGTGAAGTAAGCGTCGGGCCTTACGCGATGAATCCGGCAGCGTGCAGCGTTTGAAGCAACATTCGCGCGCCTGCGATCGCAATCAAGGCGGCGAACACGAGCTTCAACGCGCGCAGCGGCAGTCGATAGGAACAACTTGCGCCGATCGCCGCGCCAATCAGCGCGCCCACACAGAGGGGAAGCGCAAGCGACATCGATTGCGTGAGGGTCAACGCGTTCCCTTGCGGATCGTGGAGTGAGGCGATGGTTGCATTCTTGGTCACCGCGCCCACGGAGGTCGAGGCGAGCATGACGACCGAGGAGGTCGCGATCGCTTGGCGTAAGGGCATGCCAACAAAGCCTCGGAGCAGGGGAACCATGAGTACTCCGCCCCCAACTCCAAGGAGACCCGAGACTAGTCCTCCGCTCAGCGCCACCGTTCCGCACTGCAGTCGCGTTCCGCGGAGCGGAGCGCCGTCGGAGGATTCAGACGCATTCCGATTCGCTAGAGCGCCCTTGCATTCCATGATCGCTGTGAGGCACAAGTAGGTGCCGAAGACTCCGCGCAGCGGTGTTGGTTCAATCAGATTGCTCGTGAGTGCCCCGATCAGCGCGCCTGCGCCAGCAAGCGGGAGCATGGTCGGAACGAGGTCCATGCGGATCGTGCCACGGCCGCGGTGCTTCCTTGAACCACTCACCGCGGCGCAGACATTCGCCACCATCGAACTTGCCTGATAGAGCTGCTGGTTCGGTCCATTGACGAAGTCGAGCAACGGAAGGGCAACGACCGATCCGCCGATGCCGAGCATCCCACCGAAGAAACCGCCAACAAGGCCAATGGGAAAGGCGCGGAGGAATTCCTCGGGACTCATGAGGGAGGCAGCGTACCGCTTGCGAGGAGGCAGTTTCTGCGCGATCGGAGGACACGCCGGGACGCCTTGGACATCCGACTGAACTCGGGGAAGGTCACAAACGATAGTTCTCTCGTGGATCCATCAACTTCATACAACCGCGGGGCTACGATGCGCGTATTGCACTCAGGCTCGCGCGACGGCGCGACGCCGCAGGTTCGAACGGATGGTGTGGAATTACTTCGAAGCGGAATGATGGCTCGCGATAGCGCGTTGTCATTACGAACACAGGCAGCAATGCAAATGACGAGACTCTCCAATGCAAACACGCTCACGGATGCCGCGCACGCGGTCTCTGCGCGAAGTCAGCATTGGCTTGGAGGCGCGATCGCGATAGGTGTCATGCTCACCCTCGCTGCGCTTGGAGTCGGCACAAGTCGCGACGCGCAGAGCTCGCTTCCGATCGAGCCCGCTTACTCAACCTTGCCCGATGCGCCCGCGTCGCGCTCGGATGCGCGCGCCGCGAGCGTCACGCAAGTTGCGACCGCTGAAGGTTCGATGAGTGCAGTTGTTCTTGCGCCCGTGACTCCACTCGCGGCCACTTCGAGCATGCGCATGTATGACGGTCGACCGATTCGACCTGTCGCAACGATGCGCATGAAAGTCACGGCATACAGCCCTGATGCGAGAAGCTGCGGCGCGAGCGCGGATGGCATTACGGCGAGTGGATACTCAGTCCAAACCAACGGAGGCGCGCTCGTTGCGGCGGATCCGAAGGTCTTGCCGCTAGGCTCACTCGTCAGCATTCCTGGCTACGACTCCGGTTCGCCTGTGCCAGTGCTTGATGTCGGCGGCGCAATCAAAGGGCGGCGACTCGATGTGCTCTTCGCGACGCATGCGGTCGCTCGCGCATGGGGCGTTCGAAGCGTTGATGTTGTGGTTTGGGAGTACGCGGATGGGAAGCCCAACGGATTCAAACGACTCCGCCGTTGAGTGCGTGCGCCGCGCGTGATCGGAAATCTTCGAAGAAAAGAGGTGGCGAATTGTGTGAGCGTGTTTTCTCGCGCACACAATGCTCGCTATGTCTTGCATTACGAGTTTCGCGCTCAGGGGAATTGAGGCTGAGCCGATCGCCGTGGAGTCGACGACCACCGAAGGCAAAGGTGGCGCGCCTCGCCGAACTGTCGTGGGCTTACCAGATGCGGCGGTCCGTGAATCGCTTGAGCGTGTGCATGCGGCGCTCCGCGCATCGGGTCTCGGCGGACTTCCCCACGAGAGCGTCGTCAATCTTGCGCCGGCGGACCTTCGAAAGGAGGGCCCGGTCTACGACCTACCCATCGCGCTCAGTCTTCTTGGCGCCGCTCGAGTGCTGTCAGACGCGGCGTGCGTGCGACTTTCACGAACCGTGGTCGCGGGTGAACTCGCGCTCGACGGGAGCGTGCGCTCCGTGCGTGGCATCACGAGCATGTCCATGCTTGCGAGGGAACGCGGAGCGACAACAGTTCTGCTTCCTGCATCGAATGCGCCCGAGGCAGCGATTGTGCGAGGCATTGAGGTGGTCGGAGTGCGTTCACTACGTGAGGCCGTGGCATGGGCGGAGAGCGGGGTGATGGACTTGTCGGCTTGCGAGCATTCGGCTGTCGAGGTCGGCCCAAGCACTGTCGGAATCGCGACGGCGTCGCTCGATTTTGTGGAGGTCCGCGGGCAGGAGTCTGCCAAACGCGCACTCGTGATCGCGGCGGCTGGTGCGCACAACACTTTGCTCGTGGGAAGTGCGGGCAGTGGGAAAACCATGATGGCGCGCGCGATGCCCGGCATCCTTCCGCCGCTCTCCGAGGAGGAGGCACTCGAGATTACGAGGGTCTATTCTGTAGCGCTCGGAGGCTTGCGGCAGAGTGGGCTCGTGCGCGAACGGCCATTTCGAAGCCCGCATCACTCGGCCTCGATGGCGGCAATCATTGGCGGGGGGAGTAACCCGAGGCCAGGCGAAGTGACGCTCGCGCATCTTGGTGTGCTCTTTCTCGATGAGCTCCCGGAGTTCAGTCGGCAGGTGCTTGAAGGACTGCGTGAGCCACTCGAAGACGGATTCGTCTCGATCGCTCGAGCAGCGAGTCGTGTTCGATTTCCTGCGCGACCACTCTTGATCGCTGCGATGAATCCATCCCACAGTGGTGGATTTGGAATGTCTGGCAAGTCCATGCGTGATCAAGAGCGTTACATCGGAAGGCTCTCAGGACCGCTGCTTGATCGAATCGACATGCACATCGCGGTCCGTGCCGTGGGGTTTTCCGCGCTCACGGCGCCGAGGAGAGGCATGCACTCGATGCACATGCGAGAACTCGTACAGGCCGCGAGGTCGCGGATGGAACTCAGGCAGGGCAGCGCGAGACCAAACGCGTATCTTCGGAGTCGGGAGCTCGACGAGTATGCCGCGCTTGACGCAAACTCGAGCACGCTTCTTTCCGAGGCGATTTCGGCACTGGGTCTCAGTGCGCGCGCGTATGACAAAGTCCGCCGAGTGGCGCGAACGATCGCCGACATCGATGGATCTGCACCGGTCCTTGAGGCGCATGTCGCGGAAGCCGTGCAGTACCGCTTACTCGATCGGCATCGAGTCTCGGAGTCGGAACCGATGGCGAGAGGGAGGGTATTGCATGCGTAACTGATGCCATAGACACACTCAGATCCCCGAGTGCGAAGCGATTCCAAAATCGGGTGTTCTTGAGCGAGGCGCGTCGACTTCGCGCGGGGGGGGCGACGCGAATCGGCTCGCTCGGGTCGAGCATGCGAATGGGAGCACAGGGACTGCTCGCGTGCGCGCGCGGAGCAAGCGCCAGAGGTGCCGCGGGTTACTCGCGCCAGTCTCGATCATTCAAGTCTAACGCGCTCACTCAAGCCCAACGCGCGCGCTCAAGCCCATCGCGCTCACTCAAGCTCATCGCGCTCACTCAAGCTCAACGCGCTCACTCAAGCTCAGGCGCGCGCTCAAGCCCAACGCGCTCACTCAAGCCCAGGCGCTCACTCAAGCCCAGGCGTTCACTCAAGCCTAACGCGTTCACTCAAGCCCAGGCGCGAAACCGCGTCGCATCGTGTTTTCGCAGACTGCGCGAGGTTCGACGAAGTTCAAGAGGTAATCGCGACCGCCTGCTTTTGAGCCGAGTCCAGACATTCCGAACCCACCGAATGGTTGCCGACCCACGAGCGCACCAGTGATGCCTCGATTGAGATAGAGATTTCCTACGCGGAACTCTCGTCGCGCCTTCATGAGGTGTGCGGGTCGACGGCTGAAAACTCCACCCGTCAGCTTGTACTCCGGCGCATTCGCGAAGCGCAGTGCTTCATCGAAGTCCTTCGCAGGAAGCACCGCGAGAATCGGGCCGAAAATCTCTTCTCGCGCGATGCGGTGCTCTGGTTTCACGCCGCTGAAGATCGTCGGACCGACATAAGGCAATCCGACTTTCGCTTCGAGTCCCACGGGAACATCAAGCGTGAGTTCATGCTTCGCTTCGCCCTTCCCAATCTCGATGTAGGAACGAATCTTGCGCGCTGCGTCTTGATCAATGACCGGCCCAATGTCGGTTGATGGATCAGATGGGTCCCCAACGACAAGCGCGCGGGTCGCTTCGACGAGTCTATGGAGGAAGGGCTCGTACGCACTGCCTACGACAATCACGCGACTGCACGCCGAGCACTTCTGCCCGCAGAATCCGAACGCGCTTTGCCGCACAGCAAGCACGGCTTCATCGAGGTCCGCGGAGGTGTCGATGATGATGGCGTTCTTTCCACCCATCTCACACACGACTTTCTTGACCGACTCCTGTCCTTCGAGCACGATTCCGGCTGCCTGCACGATGTCGAGCCCAACGGCCTTTGATCCAGTGAACGCGATGAGCGCCACGCGCGCGTCTCGGACGAGGGCCGCACCCACAACCTCGCCGTTACCTGCGAGGAAGTGCAAGCACTCTTTGGGCGCTCCTGCTCGCCAGAGGATTTCGCACAGCATCCGCGCGATGGCTGGAGTCTGTTCAGCCGGCTTCACGATGACGGTGTTCCCTGTCACGAGTGCAGCGACTGCCATCCCGCAACAGATGGCGAGCGGGAAATTCCATGGCGCAATCACCACCGAAACACCGCGCGGTTGGTACCATTGTTCATCGAGTTCGCCGATGAACGCTCCTAAGCGTTCGTTCTCAAACAACCGCGCTCCTTCGCGAGCGTAGTACTCGCAAAAGTCAATCGCCTCGCAGACATCCGCGTCGGCTTCGCGCCAAACCTTGCCGCTCTCCTTGACGATGACTGCGCTCAGTGCATCACGCCGCTCGCGCATCTCTGCAGCAGCCTTCAGGAGGACGCTCGCTCGCGTGTGATAGGCACTGTCGCGCCATGCTGGAAATGCTGCGTGTGCCGAGGCGACCACCCGTGAGACATCCGCAAGTGTTCCCGCGTTGAGCACACGAGGCACATCGGTTGTTTGCATGGCTGAGCGGAACGCGTCGCGCGCGCTTGTGAGCGCAAAGTTTCGCATCGGTTCCGTGTAGAACGGTTTGCCATCACCGATGTGTGGAATCGCGGCGGAGAGTTTGTGTTTCTCGGGTGCGCGAAGAATGCGCTCGATCCCCGGGTCGCTGTCAAACGCGCGGTGGGGGCTCGCGAGCAAACTGTCCACGCTCGCGTTGTCCTTGAAACCCGCCTTCAGCCATGATTCGTTCGAACTGTTTTCGAGCAGTCGTCGAACCAGATACGCCATACCCGGAATGAGTTCGCCGACGGGCACATACTCACGCAGTCGCAGGCCGAGTTCGAGCGCCGCGAGCTTGAGTGGGTCGCCCATCCCGTGCAGCATCTGAAGCTCGAGTGCTTGGGTCGGAAGATCGCGTCGCTCCAAGGCGGCGAGCGCGGAAGCAATCGATCGCGCGTTGTGACTACCCAGTGCCAGTTTCACGCCGCCTTCTGAGGTGCTCTTCGGCGTCGAGGCGATGAAGGCACTCGCCATCCGCTCGAAACTCGCGTCGGTGTCACACTTTCTTCCCCAGACGGGGATTGGCCAGCCTTGTTGTTCGGCGTGAATGGTTTCGTAATCCCAATATGCCCCTTTGACCAATCGTACGGTGACTCGTCGTCCGGTTCGTTTCGACCAGGCGATGATGCGCTGCGCATCCTCATCGCCGCTGCGGAGATACGCCTGCATCGCGATGCCCGCTTCAAACTCATACTGCTCACACGCGCGCATGAAGAGTTCGAGTGTGAGATCTTTCAGCGCGAACTGCTCCATGTCGAAGTTCACGAGCACGCCGCGTTCCTTCGCAGCTCGAAGAATCGGTCCGAGATTTTCAAGCAGGCTTCGAATGCTTCCCTCGGTATCGATCGGGTCGACACGCGCACTCAGCGAGCTAATCTTGATTGAAACATTCGTGCGCGGGATGCGCCCAAGATGATCGCTGTCGAGAATTGGGTTGGCGTTCCACGATGCAACTTCGCTAGGAAGATTCTCAACGAGGTCGAGATACTTCTGTCGGTACGCCGTCGCTTCTTCGTCGCTCACGCAGGATTCGCCGAGGAGATCGACGGAAAAACAGAGTCCAGAGTTCCAGATCTTTCGCAGTGCCGGAAGTGCATCATGCGCATTCGTTCCGGCGATGAACTTTGACGCCATCGAAGTGATCTGCCCCGACATCGTCTTGGCCACGAGCCCCTTGGCAACCACGCCCGCTTTCAGTGCGGTGGCGACGAATGGGGGCGTCGTGACGCCGGGTTGACTGAGGTAATCCGTGAGGTGCTCGTAGACCGCATCGGAGTCTCGCAAGGTTGGAAAGCAATCGACGAAGCGAAACAACTGCACTTTGAATGCCTCGTCTTGCATCGCCCAGTCCATCAAACCTTCGCTCCACACCGCAAGCACACCAACCTTGGCGTTGCGCGCACGGTTGAGGAAGTCACTTCCGATCTCCATGGTGCGTGCCTCGATCGCGGCATCACGCGCCATGACCCTTCCCGCGTCAATCGTTCGCGCTGGGAGCGCCGTTTGCTGTGGTGCGACCTTCGGCTTCTTACTCTTGAAAAACAATGCCATAGAGGCGCGAAGTATAGATCCTCCTCCCTCGTGAGATCGGCGTGCAACTCTGATTTGGCGGTGAACTTCGCGGTCAGAGCGGAACATGGATCGCGCCGAAACCGCTTCGCGCGAGCGCCCCAAACAGCTCTCGCCGCGAGCTCGACTTACAGCTTCGCGCTGCCGAATCGCTCTGTAATCGCGCGTTGGTAAGTCTGCAGGCACTTCGTCGCCGTTCCATCCCAACTGATGCCGCGGACCTCGAACGAACCGTGCTCTTTGAGCGTGTCTGAAAGGATGGGATGCCGGAGGACGGCGATGATCTTGTCCGCCATGTCATCGATGTCCCAAAAGTCAGCTTTGAGGGCGTGCACAAGGACTTCGCTCACACCTGAAGTCTTGGAGATGAGTACGGGGACATTGTGGCTCATCGCTTCGAGCGGCGCGATGCCGAATGGTTCACTCACGCTCGGCATGACATAGAGGTCAGCCATGGAGAAGACCCGCGCGATGTCTCGACCGCGAAGGAAACCAGTGAACAGGACTTTGTGTCCGATGCCAAGCGCTGCAGCCATTTCGATCATGCGGGTCGCCTGATCTCCATTGCCAGCGACGACAAACTTCACATTGTCCATGTACTCGAGCACTCGTTTCGCTGCTCGAATGAAGTACTCCGGTCCCTTTTGAAGCGTGATGCGCCCGAAGTACAAGACGATCTTATCCTTCGAGTGAATCGGCTGCGTGCCGACATCTTCGGGGCGAAGTTCCACGCCGTTGTAGACCACATCGATCTTCGACTCAGGCACGCTATAGCGCCGAATGCAGACATTTTTCGTGAGCATGCTCACCGAGATCACGCGCGTCGCCGCATGCATCCCTCGGCGCTCGATGGAGTAGACCTGTTGATTTGGCGTCTCGCCACTGCGGTCAAACTCGGTGGAATGCACATGAAGAACGAGCGGCTTGCCCGTCAGTTTTTGTAAGGCCATCCCCGCCGGATAGGTGAGCCAATCGTGGGCGTGAATGACATCAAACTCAATACCGCCCAAACTCGCGGCACAGAATCGTGCGTAGCGCGCCGCTGCACCAAGCAGATCGCCGGAGTAATCCGCCGCATCAGCGGATTGATCTTGCATGCCGCCCGTGCGTGCGGGCGCTTCCGGCAGCGCGGTTTGAATCGCGAACTCCACAGGATCAAGCCCTGGAAATGCGCCGCTCATGGTGAGTGTGCGCATCCGTTCAGAGTTCCAGCCCACGCGCTCAGCCCACGCCAGCATCTGTGGAATAGAGGGCGAGCCTGGAATGGCGCGCGGTGTCTCAAACCCCATCGCTGACTCGATCGTGTCGTCGCTTGTCGCAAACTTCGATTCGTGCGGGGCGTACACGCTCGGCGCATACATAGGGATCTCGATCATGCGCGAGGTTCGAAACGCTTCGAGTCGCTCCTGAAACTCGGATGAACTCGCATCGCCAAGAAGTCCAAGCGCTTGTCGCCCATCTCGACTCGCGACGATTGACGCATGTTCCTGTGCCGCCGCTGGGGCGACCGCGATGTGTTGCGTGTTCGCCACGCCTGTCGGTCCCGACGGCGCTGGGTGATGGGTCGCGGCGTGTTCGGCTGCTCGCGCGCGCGCCTCTTCAGCGGCACGATTGATGGGTTCAGTGATGCCTCGCGGCGTGACCAATCGCACATGCGATGCGCTCTCTGGGCCAACGGACTTCGGGAGAACGAAGGTCACCTCCGCGCCACCTTGCACGAGCGACTTCGTCAACCCCGCGCATGCGGTACCGAGCCCGCCCGTGATGAACGGAGGAAACTCCCAGCCGAGCATGAGCACGCGCATCGTCAATCCCCGGCCGCTCCCGAGTGCATATCTCCGAGTTGATCGTAGGTCCGTGCGTACGCGATGAGAAAAAGCGCGGCGGTTTCGATGAGTGGCTTTGCGCTCTCGGATGGCACTCGGTGTTCAAACACATACACCTTCTGTTCGTCACGGAAGTGTTTGAGCTCGCCAACCTTGCCTCGCCAACCGAGGTCGGCCAGTTCCTCTTCGAGGAGCTCGTCGATCGGATCTCCTTCGAGCACATCGCCCTCCACCGACTCACTGAGCCAGCGATCCGAGGTCAGCATTCGAACCCAATACTCTCGACCTCGCATCTGCAGTTCAAAGGACGCTGGCGCGCTCGAGTGTTTCGCAGTACACCGAAGGGTGTCCGCAATGACTTCGACGCGGGAGAACCCATCGTGCGTAAGCGCAGCAGCGCGCGCGGCGGCGAGAATCGGATCGGTGGAGCTTGTCGAGGTCATGAAAGTGTGTCCAATTGCTTCGGCGGCGGCAGTTCCCAAGCGCTCTGCAGCCGATCCTTGAAGAATGGGGGTGACAGTATAGCCCGATCGAGATTTCCGAATCCCATCTGAATTCGTGGCGTGTTTCTCCTTCACCGGCGATCGTCGGTTACGCTCGACTTGGTTCGGCGCAATGGAGTGCGCAGGATTTGCGCTGATGTTTCACACGGGCGCAGGGTTGGCTTGCCGACCGCGTTTGGAGGCGATGTGCAGGAGCAGGAACCGAATTCGACGACGAGTACGCAGACGAAACGCTGGACCACGCGCGAACTTCTCGCATGGACCACAAACTTCCTCAAGGAGCGAAGCGTGGAGAGTCCACGCACGCTCGCGGAGATGCTGCTCGCATGCGTGTTCGAGTGCGAGCGACTTCGCCTCTATATGGAGGTCGATCGCGAGGCTAGCGCAGATGAACTCAGTCGGTTGAGGGCGTTGGTGATGCGCGCTGGTCGGCATGAGCCGATTCAGTTTTTGCTCGGCCAATGGAACTTTCATGGCCGCGAGTATGAGGTCGCGCCCTGCACGCTCATTCCTCGGCCCGAAACTGAGCTTCTTGTCGATGAAGCGATTCGCTACACGCGAGAGTGTCTCGCGCTCGGTCGATCGAGAGCGGAGTTTCGCGTCGTCGATGTGGGAACTGGAACTGGTTGCATCGCGATCTCCTATCTCCTGGGAGTTCGCGGCCTGTTTCGCACGCCGGGGGGATCCAAACTTGGCGGCTGTCAGCCGCTTGGTGGAGGCGGATCGCATCGAGAGCACGGTGTTGCATCAGAGTGCATCGAGACAGAGGGCGCGCAATCTACTGAGTCGCCTGGCGCGCTTCGAGTCTTCGCCTGCGACATCGTCCCTGAGGCGGTCGAACTTGCACAACGCAATGCAGCGCGACACGGTGTCGCACCGGCGATTGACATTCGCGTGAGCGATTTGTTTTCTGGCTTTCCGAAGGACGAGCAGTTCGACCTCGTAATCTCCAATCCGCCGTACATCGCAGATACCGAGTGGGACGCACTCGACGCGAACGTCCGTGAGTACGAACCCGCGAGCGCGCTCCGAGGTGGGGGGGATGGGTTGGTGGTCGTGCGGAAGCTGCTCGCGCAAGCCGCTGATCGACTTCGCCCCGATGGATTCCTTCTTATGGAGTTTGGATGGAAGCAGGGAGACGCGGTCCGCGCGCTCGCGGTCGAGCAAGGCTCGTTTCATTCGGTCGCGATCCTTCGTGATGCCAACGGAAATGATCGAATCTTGCGCGCGACAAGGGCTTGAAACTCGCCGAAAATCGAGAGCGCTTCGAAACGCGGATTCGGCGGAACTCGTTTAGACGCGCTGCTGCATCGCCTTGCGTGCTTCGTCGATCAACTGACTCACCTGGAATGGTTTGAAGAGGAA
Source organism: Planctomycetia bacterium (assembly GCA_005790605.1). Lineage (GTDB taxonomy): Bacteria > Planctomycetota > Phycisphaerae > Phycisphaerales > SM1A02 > F1-140-MAGs142. The sequence goes on from SXUI01000068.1 coordinate 111,731, forward strand.
GCAGTGGAGGCCCTCTTGGCTCGAACGCACGATGGAGTGGTGCGGGTCGTAGCCAAATCCCGTCATCAAGATCACCGGCGTGTCCTTGGAAGCATCCTTCGCGGCGCGAAACACCTCGTATCCGTTCGCATCCGGCATTCGGACATCGGAGATCACGAGATCGAAGCGTTGTCCCCCGCGTGCGCGATCGCGAATCGCGGCGATGGCGCTGACGCCAGTAGTACAGGGGAACACATCGCAACCATGTTGAGCGAGCACGAGTTCGACTGTCTTGCGAATCGTCTCCTCATCGTCGACGACAAGGACGCTCTTGCCAACAAACGCGGCATCCACGCACCCTTCTCGCAGGAGTTGCTCGATGCCGAGCACCGTCTTTGGACCGGTCGCCGCATTGCGCATTCGTTCCTCGGTGCACTCAAGATTTTCGAGAATGCGCTCGATCGAGGTCCGAAGCGTTGGGTCTAACCCTGTCGACGCGGTCAATAGGCGAGCTTCGCGCAGCGCCGCTTCGAGCGGACCTGCGGCTTCTTTCTGAATCGTCGCGGCGACATCTCTGTTTGTTGCAACGCGCTCAGACACGAGCATGTCAAGAATGTTGAGACCGAGTGCGACATACCGTCCGTAGAGTTCCGCTGCGACACGATCGCCGTCGTCAAAGGCCCCAAGTTCGCTGCTCTCCGCGTTGAACACACCGACCACGCGATCATGGAGGCGAAGCGGAATGGTCAACGCGCTGCGCGCTCCAGGAAGTCCGCCGACATACCGCGCGTCTTGGGAGACATCCGCGCAAATTACGCCCTCACCGGTGCTCGCGACCCATCCAGAAATGCCGTTGCCTTCGGACTTGGCGAACAATCGTTCGCCGATGCCGAGCGGTACGAGGCCGGAACAAAAAACGAGTTCGAGTTGATTCGATCGTCGGTCCGTGAGGCGGTACTCGAAGTGGTCAAATCCGAGAATGGCCCGGGTTTGCGCGACGACGCGTTCCTCAAGCAATCTCAATCGTTCGGCGGAGTTCAGCGCGCGGAGTTGCTCTGCATCGAAACTCAGAAGGTCGGTGCCGGCGGCGTCAATCGAGTCGAGGCGTTCGTGCACTTGGTGCGTCGCAGTGGCATCAACGAGCAGAGCGACCGCGCCTTCCACTTCCTGTTCCTCTTGATCGTGGCGCGCGAGCGGTGTCATGACGACATCAAACCAGCAACCCAGAGAGCGGAAGGTGGACCGCATGGAGGCAACGGGCAGCTGCTTCGCTCTTCGCCAAACACCGATCGCCTCAACGCACGCATCCGCGAAACGACGCATTGTTTCTGGCGCTTGGGTTGCAAGGCCGTGATTCATCCAGACGATTTCTCCGCTTGACTCGACAATGCCTGCGCCGCGGCCGAGGAGATCGAGTACACGGCCCGCGGCTTCATCGCCGCTCGCGCCAGCCACATCTCTTCGCGTTCGCTGCACGAGCATGAATCCAGCGTCGCCAATCGCGGCGCGTAACCCGTCGGTGATCGGAGCACTGCCGTGGAGTTCAAAAAAGATCAGGTCTTCGCTACTCATGTTGCGCGGAACGGTGCACTGAAGCGGGACACCCCAGTTGTCCTGAGGCTGTTTTCGGCGTTATCCCATACGGAAGGTGAGCGCCGCGGATGCAGCGCTCTCGTGTCATGGGCGAGTGTACCCTCCAGCGATGACTGCTTTCGGCGCTGATGCGCCGAACTCGTCGAGGTTTCTTCCGTACACTCCGCACCTCTCAGTCGCCGATCTTCATCTCCGCATGTCGCACTGCGTGCTCGCTCGAAACCTCACCAAACGATTTGCCGGACTCACGGCGGTCGATGGAATTGACTTGGACTTGCCGACGCGAGGGGTGACTGGGTTTCTTGGTCCGAATGGTGCAGGGAAGAGCACGACGATTCGGTTGCTCGCGGGGGTGCTTGCACCGGATGCGGGGAGCCTCAGCGTCTTCGGTCTTGAAAGCCAGGCACACGCAGCCGCGATTCGCTCCCGTGTCGGGTATCTCCCCGAGTCTGCGCCTCTGCATCCTGAACTCACCGTGGCGGAGTTTCTTCGCTATCGCGGACGACTTCGTGGGCTCGCTGGTCGCCTGTTGCGAAACGAGATCGATAGCGCTGTCAGTCGCTGCGATCTCGCTTCTGTCACGCGTGCCGTCACTGGTCGACTTTCGAAGGGGTTCCAGCAACGCGTCGGCCTCGCCGCGTCGATCCTCGGTTCGCCTGAACTCCTCATTCTCGATGAGCCTTCGGTCGGGCTCGATCCCGCACAACTCGTCGCCTTTCGATCGCTGCTTCGCGAGATCGGCGATTCCGCGTGCGTGCTGTTTTCGACGCACGTGCTCGCCGAAGTCGCCGCGGTCTGTGATGCGGTCGTGCTGATCGCGCAGGGGCGGCTCCTCGCGCACGAACCGCTCGCGAAGTTCCGCGAGCGAGGGGTGCGCGAAGCCGCGTTCATGGTGGAGTGTGACAAGCCGATCGAGTCGATCGTCGAGGTTCTCGCGATCACCTCCATCGGGCGCACGATCCAACTTTCGGATGGATGGAATCGCGTGGAGTTTCGCGCCCGCGACCGAGCCCACGATCCGCGCGAACGGCTCGCTTCGGTGCTCCGTGCGCAGTCCATCGCGGTACGAGTCCTCGCGCGCATCGACCCAACGCTCGATGAGCTCTTTGTCGCCGCCCTTGATGCATCGCGCTCCGATGTGCGTGAGGCACGCGCATGAGTCGATCTGCGACGAGTGGCGAACAGCGGATTGGTCGGCGCATTGCGCAGCGATGCATGCCTCCGTTCGCGGTTGCGATGCGCGAGTTTCATAGCGCGTTTGTGACGGGTACGGGGTGGATCGTGTTGGCGATTGCTGGTTTAGTTGCGGCGGCGACTTTCTGCGCGAGCACATTTGCCGAGGGCGGACCGAGCACTCTCCGCGTGCCGCTCCTTGCTGCCGGATGGGCGCTCGTGGTGACCGCGCCCGCGCTCTCGATGCGCACCATCTCCGAGGAGTACCGGCAAAAAACATGGGAGTCACTCTTTGCCTCGCCGATCTCGACCTTCGACATCGTGAAGGGGAAAGTGTTCGCGTGCGGCGCACTCGTGTTCACGCTGCTTCTCCCAAGCGCGCTTCTCGTCATCCCTCTCGAGTGTTACTCCGATCCAGACTATGGCGAACTTGCGTGCGGGCTCCTTGGATTGTGGCTCTCCGCAACGGCGGCGTGCTCGCTTGGCGTCTGCATTTCGGCGATGACATCGAGCCAGGTCGTCGCGTATCTCTGCACGCTCTTCGCGTGGCTCGCACTTGCAGTTGGATCTCGCATGCTTGTCGGGGTCGTTCCGCTCGACTTCGCGCGGGTGGTGGCATCGTTCGATCCTCTCGCTCGACTCGAGACCTTTACGATCGGTCTCTTTGATAGCGCGGGGGTGATGTACTTTCTCGCCATCATCTTTGCATCCACGATTGGCGCGAGCACATGCCTCGAGCGCCTCCGTGTGCCGACGCGGAAGAGTTCGGTGACGCGCGCGATGGATCGAGTGGAAGCCGCGTCGTTCGTCATCGTGAGTACGGCTGTCGCGATCGCAAGCGTTGCTCTCGCGTCACAATCGATGTTTCGAATCGAACTCGATCTCACGAAAACGCGTGCGTATAGCCTCGCGCCAGCAACCGTCGCGATGCTCGAGACATTGCCTGACGGCGAGTGGGAGATCGTACTTTTCGTCGAAGACGCAGGCGTGGATCGCGCCGTCCTTCGACAAGTCGATGAAGTGCTCCGTCGATTGCGTGAGGCTGCACCTCGCTTGCGTACGAGTCGAATCGATCCCACCGATCCGGCGCAAGCGGGCGAGTACGAGGCCGCGCTCTCCGCAATCGCTCAGCGGAACGCTGCGTCGATGGACGCGTATCGAGCCGCGATTGAGGAGGGTTTGGAGTCGTTCGAGCAGTTTCGTCGCGGCGCTGGAAGTCAATCCACTGCGATCCGCGCTGCGCTTCGGACGCTGAGCGCGGATCACCCCGCGCGACGAACGGGTGAGCAGATGGCCGCATTCTTCGCGCAAATCGCGAGTGAGGGCGATCGGTTTCATGCGAGAGTGACTGAGTTCCTGACGACCTCAGCACAGCGGCCGTTGCCTGAACTCGACAGCGCGCGAAGCGCACTTGCTGCCGCGTTCAAGGCGTGGGGCGATCAACTCGCAGGCGCGGCGTCCGTGCTCGCTGAGTGGCGCCCGGTGGCTGCGCTTCCGGAGAGTTCGAAGTCCTTCGGACAAACCAAGGCGCGTGAGTACGAAGCGCGCGCGACCAACCTGTTGATGATTCGGGAAAAACTCGAGGCGCTCCCGCCCTTGGAGATCGATGCACTCACAAAGGCGCTGATGGCTGGCGAAGTTGCGGTCGTCCTCGCGCCTGACGCGACCGCTGTCGTCCCTGCGTGGCAGTTGTTTCCGAAGGCGTCGAAGCAGACTGAGGATCATGAGCGTGTCGCATTCAACTGGGGCTTCCGCGGTGAAGAAGTGCTCGCGAGCAGCCTCCGCACGCTTTCAGGTGCGGTGATGCCAGAGGTCGTGTTTGTCCACGCGGAGCAATCGAGTTTGTTGAAGAGTTCACCCGATCGGAGCGACCTCGTCGCGATGGCGGACGCGCTTCGTGCGTCGGGTTCACGCGTGGTTGAGTGGATGCCGCATGTTGGGAAACGGCCCGTCGCGGCGCAAGGCATGCAGCAGGTCTTCATCGTGCAGCCTCCACTTCGGCGTCGGTCGCTTGAGCCCGCGCCAGAAGAGAAGGCCTTGCTCGAAGCGACGGATGGATTACTCAAGGATGGGAAGAGCGTACTCATCGCCGAGGGGCGGAGCTTGCTCGCGTTGCTCGGTCAGCCAGACCCTTGGAGCACGATGCTTGACTCGTTGGGAGTCCACGCGCGAACCGGAAAGGTGATTTTCGAACTTGTTGCGCGGGAGGACGGGACGCCCGAGGCGCAGGCATTTCAGCTGCTCGAACGCTTCCCTCGATCCATGCCATTTGCGAGTCGCATGCAAGGGCGTGCGATGCTCTTGCCGCAACCGATGCCTCTCGATTTCGACGCGTCGCAACTTGCGAGTGCGCAGTTTCGCTGCACGCCCGCGATCGAGATTGAGCCAAGCGCGACACGCTGGATTGAGGACGATTGGCGTAAGGAAGGTGCGGGTGTCCAGGAAGTGCCGGCGAAGAAGCAGATGAATTCCACGCTCGCGGTTGCGCTGCTTCTCGAGCGCAACTCGGCCAGTTCTGGAAACAGCGAGGGGCAGCGCGTGGTCCTCGTTGGGAGCGGGGGGTGGATGCTCTCGAGCGTCGCAGATATCTCGCAATCGCTCGGCGGATCACGCATGTTGCTGACGAATCCAGGGAATCGGGAGTTCCTGCTTGCGAGCGTCGCGTGGATGGCGCACCGTGACGACCTCCTTGGCGCAGGGATGAGTGGCCGTGAGATCGCACGAATCGAAGGACTCTCCGATAGGGCGCGTCTTGGCTGGCGCGTGGTGCTTCTGAGTGGACTGCCGTGCGCTCCACTCCTGATTGGAGCGAGCGTGCTGCTTCGTCGGCGAAGGGGAGGTCGTTGATGCGCGCGCTCTTCGCAACGAAGTGGCTGCGTGTCGGCATCATGCTGTTGATTGCTGGCGTGCTTGGAGTCCTCGCGCACAACGCAGTGCCCATCGAAGCCAAAGTGCGATCAACACCGATGGTGTTCGGCGCAGACGAGGCGAACGCCGATCTTCTCGATCGCGTGGAGCTCACTCGCCGTCGCGCGGATGGCGTCGAGTCGCGCTGGGTCTTCGTCAGGGACGGCGACGAGTGGCGTCAGGTTGAACCATTTGTGCACCCAGTCGACACTTGGGCGATGCGAAAGTTCGCCGCGATCGCGAGTGGGCTTGCAGTCGTTCGACAGGAACCAGCGACGGAAGCGACCCTGCGCTCGCTCGCGTTGGAGCCTCCGTCAGGCACGCTGAAACTGAGCGCAGGCGAGCGTGCAACAACCATTGAGTTTGGTGTGCGAGGACTTGCGGGCAAAGCATTTCTTCGCAAGCGAGTCGGAACACTGCCACCGGGCGACATTCTTGTCGTCGATGCGGAACTCCACCAGCGTGCGCTCGGCATTGATCCGAGCGAGTGGCGGTCGCGCGCTCTCTTTCCGAATGCCACGCGCGCTGTCAGCGTGCAGTTTGACGGTGGATCCTTGCCGTTGACGCTTGAGCGAAAGGGAAACGCGTGGGAGTTCACGGCGCCATCCAAGACGCGCGCCGATGCACAGCAAGTGGAGGATTTTCTTGCAGCATCCGCGCGATGTGAGTCGAGCGGGTTCATCGCTGATCGACCGCAACAGTTAGCGATGTACGGACTCGATCCTCCAAGCGCGGCTGTGGAAGTGACCTCGAAAGTCGATTCCCGCACGCTGCTCATCGGCGATCCGATCGCGATTGGATCGCAGGATCGATTCGGCATGATGGAGGGAACGCCAAGCGTGCTTCGGTTGAGCGCGACGACACTCGCGGCTTTGCTTCCTCGATTCGAGTTGCTCGTGTCACCGATTGCGTCGGGTGTCCGCGCTGCGGACATGACGCAGATCGAGATCCTGCAACCGTCGACCGAGTCCGTGCGCTCGCTGCTTCTTGAGCGAACGCTCGACGGTTGGCAATGCGCAGCGGTGGCGAGCAGCGAAGTGCAGAAGGACGTGCTTTCGAAGTTGATCGCGGCGCTCACGGAGACGCGCGCGAAGTCGCTCGCGTCGGGCGCGGCAAATCCTGCAGATGTCATTGCGACTGTCGTGTTGCGTGGGGTCGGAGGGACGACGCTCGGCGCCGTCATCGTGTCGCGATCGACGGAAACGGGGGAATGGGCACTCGACGATGGATCTGGAGTCCGTCGCGTTTACCCGCCGGCGATGGAGATTCCACTGACGCGCGAAGCGTTACTTCGAGGCAACTGAGGCGAGACCGAGCGAAGCCATGCTTGTGCATCGATAGTGCAGCAGCGCATCGCCATCGCGCCGGCGCACGGCGAGAAGTCTCGCGGGGATCGCATCGCGCATCGCATCCGTTCGAAGTCCGCGCACGCTCGAGAGTGCATTTGCATCGCCGATGATGATTGGCCCCACGAAGGAAAACACTTCGTCGACGAGGTTCTCGGCAAAAAGTTTCCCGACGAGGCCGCCACCAGCCTCAACGAGCACCGTTGACACGCCTTGGGCGAAAAGCGCGATAAACGCGGGCGTCATTTCGCCACTCTCTCCGAGTTCGACGACTCTCGCTCCGGCAGCCTCAAGCGCGCGCACACGCGCTGCGACTTCAGCATCGCGCGCCGCCTCAGGAAGGGCGAGGATCACCACTTGGCCCTCGCTCGACTGCTCAAGCATTGCGCATCCAAGTGGCGTGTTCGCGAGCGGGTCGTAGACGATTCGCATCGCGCGGCGTCGCACGCGCGTCTCTCGCGCGTTCAATCTTGGATTGTCGGTGATGACGGTGCCGATGCCTGTCAATACTCCATCGACGCGCCCTCGTTCACGATGCACCATGCGTCGCGCGCGTTCGCCCGAGATCCACTTGGATGCACGGGAACGAAGCGCGATTCGCCCGTCGATAGATGCGGCCCACTTCACGGTCATCCATGGCAGCTGCGTGACGACGCGCTTGAGAAACGGAAGCGCGAGTTCCTCTGCGCGCGGTGACGAAATCGACAGGACCTCAATCCCCGCATCGCGAAGCCTCTGGGCTCCGCCCGCCGCTCGTGGAAATGGATCTGCGACTGCGTAGACGACGCGCCGCACGCCAGCGTCGATGAGCGCCTGTGTACACGGTCCCGTGCGACCCTGATGATTGCACGGTTCAAGGGTGACCACTGCGGTGGCGCCTCTCGCTCTTGAGCCAGCTCGAACGAGCGCTTCGACTTCTGCGTGAGGCGCCCCGACGCGCGTGTGATATCCCTCGCTGATCGCGTTCCCATCTTCATCGAGGATGACGCATCCCACCATTGGGTTGGGTTCAACGAATCCATGTCCTCGCGACGCCAGTCGCACCGCGCGTTCCATCGCGCGTTTGAATCGAAACGAGGAGGCGCAGTCGCTCATGAGGGAGCGCTCGCAGTCTGAAGCTCGTTCAGCCTTGGATCAAGCGTCGGTCGGGGACGCACGCCGCGGAAGAACAACTCGACGATCAGAATGTCATCTTGTTGTTCACCGGCCGCATGCGCGAACACCAAACGCGCGAGCGCCTGCGCCCAACGACCGCCAGGATGTGCCCGAGAGAGCGTCGACTGGAGCCGTTCCATGCCGAAACGCTCGCCGCTCGCGCTCGCCGCTTCGATCAACCCATCGGTGTAGAAGATCGCACTCTCGCCCTCCGCGATCATGATCGACTGCTCGACGGTGCCAAACGCCTGGTCGTCGACTGCGCCGAGCAAGAATGTCGTGGAATCAAGGGTTCGGAGCGTGCGAGAACTTCGGATGATCGCGGGCGGATGGCCGGCGTTTGCCCATCGGAGTTCGCCGGTTGATGGATCGAGGCGCGCGGCAAGCGCCGTGGCGAAGAGGCGATGCTTCGCAAGCAACTTTCGAAAATAGTGATTGAGCCGATGCAAGAGCATCGCGGCGCCATCGTCGGGATGTTCACTCAAGAGCCGTTCGAGCTCGCCTTGCACGCGGGCAACAGTGAGCGCGCTCGCGATGCCATGACCGACGACATCGATGAGCAAGATGGTCGTGCGACCCGTTTCATCCACATCGTGATAGACGAAGTCGCCACCGATCTGCGCTGCAGGTCGATAGACGAAATCGAACGCGACACATCCATCATCGGCGGGTTTCGGGAAGAGTGTTTCTTGCAGCTTTCTCGCGTGGCCGAGCTCTTGACGGAGAACTCGAAAGCGATCGCCTGCAAATCCGGCCTTGAACTCGTTCTCATGCCATCGCAGGCGGTAGTGACAGATGAGCAGTCCAGGCGCGAAAAGGATTGGCGAGAACGCAATCTGCGCGATGAGTGGTCCCCATCCACCCTCGACCGTTGCGAGGGTCACGCGTATGCCGATCCACGCGAAGAAGAGGGGCCAGACGGGTCGGAGCGACTCGCGCGCGCTCCACGGAAGGAAGAGGCATGCAGCGAAGTGCCAGAAGCAAATCGAGAAGAGCGGGAACACCCACGCGTCTCGGTCTATGAACATGGCGCCTGTTTCGAAGGCGAGTTTCGTCGCGCCGAGAAGCAGAATCAGCTTGCTGGCTGCACGGAGTGCGCTCCGGCGGGATGTGAGTTGTGGTCGTTTGACGAGACCGACCCACGCAAGAATGCCAAACACAATCGGAGGCGAGAGCAGCCAAACCCACGGTGGAAGCGATTGGCTCTGTGCAGCCTTTGGTCCGTCTGCAAGCGGAGCTTGCTTGATTCTTCGCAAAGGATCACTCCCCACGCGATCGATACGCCGGGCAGGCGGGCTTGTCGTCATCGCGGGCGCACGAGCAGGATTCGGCCGAGCTCGCGCACTTGGCTCGCGCGTGAAGGAGGACTTCATGCCGTCGAGAAATGAACCGAGGGCAACGCCGAGTTCCCGCGCAGTTGCCCGGCCATCGAGCGCGAGGAGGTGACGCTGTTCATCGCGCCGCGCGCGCGCCCGTTCGGATGGGGAGAGGTTCGCGTCGAGATCGGGCTCGGTGACGGCAGTCGTCGCGGCGGCGTTGGGAGTCAGCAGGGTCGGTGGCGCATCAACGATCGGTGCTTCGAGCAACTCAGGAGGCGCTGTGTCCTGTGCCGTGTACTGCTCGAAGAGCGGCGGGAGATAGGTTCGCGCAAGCATGCCGCTGACGGCAAGAAGTTCCCACAACGCGAACGCGAGGCAGAGCCATCCCAACCGCCGGCGGAGCAGTTTTCCGAGCTCGCGGTCATACTCGCTCTGAAAGCTCAGGCCAACGAGATCGAGAGCGTGCCCAGGTTCCTTAGAGTCCGAGCCTTCGGGCGCGCTTGCTGAGGGAGATGGGGGAGTGTCACGACCTGTCACGAGAGGACGCAGTTTACGCCCTGAGGGGTGAAAAAAACGAGGCCGCATACGCGGCCTCGTGGGGGATTCAACAATGTCGTCCTCTGCAACAGGTCAGCCCTGCTTCAGAACTTCTTCCTTCAGTCGCTCTGGCATGAGACGATAGGTCAGAGGCTCCATCGTGCTCGTCGCGCGGCCTTGCGTCATCGAGCGAAGGCTTGTTGTGTAACCGAAGAGCTCGGAGAGCGGGACTTCCGCGGTGATGATGCGAACCACGCCGCGCAATTCGGAGTCAGTGATCTGACCGCGTCGCGATGCGATATCGCCGCTCACATTGCCGAAGAACTCGTCAGGCGTCGTCACGACCAACTTCATGATCGGTTCGAGCAAGGAGACGCCTGCGCGCGAGCAGCCTTCGCGGAAGGCGAGTGCGCCGGCCTGTTCGAATGCGATCTGGCTCGAGTCGACATCGTGGTACGAACCGTACACGAGTTCAACCTTCACATTGATGAGCGGATATCCGCCGATGACACCCGACGCCGCAGCGGTGCGGACGCCGTACTCGACTGGCTTGATGAATTCGCCAGGGATCACACCGCCGGTGATCTTGTTGACGAACACCACGCCGTCCTTCATCTCGAGCTCTTGCTCCTTCGCCTCTTCAGGCGTGATCGGGCTGACCGTGACAACGGCGTCACCGAACTGACCGCGACCACCAGATTGCTTCTTGAAGAGACCGCGAACATCCTTCGCCGATCCAGTGATCGTCTCGCGGTAGGACACGCGCGGCTTGCCGACGGTGACATTCACCTTGAGGTCGCGAACGAGCTTGTTCTTGATGATTTCAAGGTGCAACTCGCCCATGCCCGCGATAATGGTCTCGCCCGTTTCGTCGTTGTAGTTCGAGCGGAACGAAGGATCCTCGCGGCGGATCTGCGTGAGCGCATCGCCGAGCTTCTTTTTGTCTTCCGATGAGTTCGGCTCGATGGACATCGAGATGACGGGCTCAGGGAAGACCATGCGCTCGAGCACGATCTGCTGATCTTCATCACAGATGGTGTCGCCAGTGAACGACTCCTTCAATCCGACGACGGCAACGATGTTACCGACGGTCGCAGAATCGAGAGCCGTACGGTTGTTCGCGTGCATCTCATAGATGCGTGAGACGTTCTCGCGGCGGCCATTGGCTGGATTCACAACGCGTGTGCCCTTGCCGATGTTGCCGGAGTACACACGGATGTAAGTAAGTGCGCCGTGCGTGTCGGCGACGACCTTGAACACGAGCGCAGAGAATGGCGCGGTCGCGGAGTGCGGTCGGCTGAGCTTGACATCTGGATCGCGAGGATCGACGCCTTGCACATCGCTGCGCTCTGTTGGATTGGGCAGGTAGTCAATGACGGCGTCAATGACCTTCTGAATGCCAACATACTTCAACGCGGCGCCGCAGAGCACAGGGAAGCACTGCAAGCCGATCGTGCCCTTGCGGAGACCAGCCTTGATTTCGGCAACCGTGATGGTTGACGCATCAGTCAAGAACTTCTCAGTGAGCGTGTCGTCGAGTTCTGCGACCTTTTCAACGAGATTCGTGTGCCAGAAGTCCACCGCATCCTTGATCTCAGCGGGAACTGGAATCTCGGTGATGACTTCGCCTTCGTCCTTTTCTGCCCAGGTAAACGCGCGCTTCTCGACGAGGCAGACCACGCCGATGAAGTCGTTGCCCTTGCCGATGGGATACTGAATCGGGATGCCGTTGGCACCGAGTCGGGTCAAGATCGACTTGAAGCTGAACTCCCAATCCGCGCCAGTCTTGTCCATCTTGTTGATGAAGCACATGCGCGGAACCATGTAACGCTCCGCTTGGCGCCACACGGTTTCCGATTGCGCTTCGACACCTTCTTTGCCGTCGAACACGGCAACCGCGCCGTCGTGCACGCGAAGCGATCGCTCGACTTC
>SXUI01000069.1 GCA_005790605.1 Planctomycetia bacterium
CCTCGGCTACACTCATCCTCCCTCCGTGTGAATGTCATCCTCGCGACCTGAAGCCATGCCGATCACCACTGTTTACACCGCTGAGATCAAGAAGATTTCGATCCTCGACGAGCACGCGAACTTTGATGAAAAGCTCGGCGACGGCTTGATCAGCAACGACGATCTGGTTCGGCTCTATGGCGCGATGGTTGCGTGTCGCCACCTTGACGAGGTTGCGTTCCGTTTGCAGCGATCGGGTCGTATGGGAACCTACCCACAGAACATGGGGCAGGAGGCCACAAGCCTTGGCGCAGCGTTTGTGCTTCGACCGGATGACTGGATGGTGACTTGCTATCGCGAGAACTGCGGTCTCTTCTGGCGCGGCGTGCCGATGGAAGGAATTCTCCTCCACTGGATGGGTGACGAGCGTGGCAACGCGATGCCGAAGCCGCACTGGGTCACACCGATCTATGTGCCACTCGGGACGCAGATGCTCCACGCTGCCGGGCTCACGCTTGCTGCGAAGTACCGAGGAGTGGATCGCATCGCATGCACCTTCTTCGGCGACGGTGCCGCGAGCGAAGGCGATTTCCACGAAGCCTGTAATTTCGCATCCAATCTGGAGATTCCGGTGGTGTTCGTGTGCCAGAACAACTTCTGGGCGATCTCAACACCTTCGAAGATCAACAGCGCAGCGCCGACCTTCGCACAGCGCGGACTCTCCTACGGGATGCCGTGCGTGCAAGTTGATGGCAACGACATCTTCGCGACGGTCTACGCGATGAAGCAGGCCACGGAGTACACGCGCAAGCATGGGAAGCCATACTTCGTAGAAATGGTGACGTATCGTTTGGGCGATCACACGACAGCAGATGACGCGAAGCGATATCGCGATGCGGACGAGGTCGAGTCGTGGCGCCGCAAGGACCCAATCATCCGTTTGAATGCGCACTTGAAGAACTTGCGGATCTGGGATGACGAGAAAGAAGCCGCCCTGCGATCAAAGGTAGAGCAAGACATCGCTGACGCCGTGGCTCGCGCAGAGAACATCTCGCCGCCAGAGCGCACCGACCCGTTTGACAGCATGTACGCAGATGTGCCGGCCGATCTCATCTTGCAGCGCGACACGCGCCACACACACTCGCTCGGTCAAGATCCTTCTCAACTTCCACCCGAAGCGCAGGAACGCGCTGCTGCAATGGACGCAGCCGCGCACGCACAGCACTCCGCGCACTGAATCAACTGCCATGGCTCACCTTACGCTTGTTCAAGCAATCAACCTCGCGCTCATCCAAGAGATGGAGAAGAACGACGCCATCGTTGTTCTCGGCGAGGACATCGGTGTCAATGGCGGCGTCTTCCGCGTGACCGAGGGATTGCAGAAGCGCTTCGGAGGTTCGCGCGTCTTCGATACTCCGCTTGCGGAGTCGGGCATCATCGGATTGAGCATCGGCATGGCGATGGGCGGATTGCACCCAGTGCCCGAGATTCAGTTCGAAGGATTCCTTGGACCGGCGTATGACCAGATCTGTTCTCATGCCGCCCGCATGCGAAGTCGCACGCGCGGCGCGTTCACGGTGCCGATGACGATTCGTGTGCCTGTGGGCGGCGGCATTCACGCGCCTGAATTGCACAGCGATTCACCCGAGTCGATCTACGCGCACACGCCGGGTCTCAAGGTCGTGATGCCAAGCTCGCCCTATGACGCGAAGGGGCTCTTGGTTGCGGCATTGCGTGAACCTGATCCTGTGATCTTCTTTGAGCCTAAGCGCATCTACCGCGCGATTCGTGAAGAAGTGCCGGAAGATGACTACACGCTTCCGCTCGGTGTCGCGCGCACGGTGTGCGAGGGAACAGACTTGACGATCGTCAGCTGGGGCGCGAGTGTCGTGCAGTGCATGCAGGCGATCGAGAAGAGCGAGCAATCGATCGAGCTCATCGATTTGCGAACCATCTACCCATTCGACATGGATGCAGTCGCCACGAGCGTGAAGAAAACTGGTCGTTGCGTTGTTGTGCACGAAGCGCCGTTGACCTGCGGATTTGGAAGTGAGATCGCCGCGCGGATCATGGAGCGATGCTTCCTCCATCTTGAAGCACCGGTCCAACGAGTTGCTGGCTTCGACACGACGATGCCGTACTACAAGATGGAACTCGATTATCTTCCGGACGCGAATCGTGTGGCGCGGGCAATCCAAGACTGCCTCGCATACTGATGCATCTCGCGTGCAATAGGTTGGAGTTCACTCAACATGCTTGAACACATTTGGCCGACCCTTTCGACGCCGTTTCGCGACGAGCTCATGCTCCAGTGCGTGAAGTGCCTCAAGTCCATGCCCAATGAGTGCGATGCGTTTGCGCGCATCGTCGCTGACATCACCAAGTCGCGACCACAGACGGTGAAGTCGCAGTGGAGGATGTCGAACACCTACGGCACGAAGCTCGCGCTTGGCCGAGATCCGCAGAAGGCGTCTCCGTTCTTCGCACTCGCGTATATGTCCGCGCGCCAACCCGAGGTAACCGCGCTTTACAGTGCGCTCGGCGTTGCTCACACCGATCTCACGGTCGCGGAGTCCTCGATTACGACGAATCCTCCGACGCAGGAACAGTTTGCTGGCGTGCTCGCAAAGGGTCTTGATGGAGTCGCCCCAGAGAGCGTGCGTTGCATGATCGCAGTCATCGCTGACGCGGGGATCGACAGCTGGCAGTTGGCAGCTCGCGGTGCGCTCGAGACATCGCTCGCGAGCCGATAGCGCTCAGTGTTCTTGAGGTGCGAGGCTGCTTAGTTACTCGCACGGCCCCCACGCATCGAGCAGGATCGCAAGGTCAGATCCGTCAACGATTTCGTCTCCGTTGAGATCCGCGATCGATGCACTCTCGCCCCACGCATTGAGAATGACTGCGAGATCACTTGCGAGGACCATGCCATCGTGATCGAGATCACCCAAGCAGAATTGCTCGACGAGAATGGCGATCTTGCCGCTTGCTGATGCGCCAGGCAAACCAGGGCCTGATCCGCCGCTGATGCGAATGGCGTAGGGGACGCCAGCGATCACATTCACGCGCGCTCCAGCGGCGCCGCATTCGTGATTGTCACACGCGAGAGGAGAGAGGTTTGCGCAGTTCCCTTGGTAGATCGAGACATGCGGTTCACCCTTTGTCTCGCCTCCAAAGTCCGCGCAGGTCGTGGCGAGGAGTTTGCCCGAGACAGTCGGAACGATTCGCATCCAGGCCGCGCGTTCGCCGCCTGATGGTCCAGTGCAAGTCGGAACGATGTCAGCGTTGGCACCGATGGTCGTGAACGGGTAGATGCCAGGAGCGACCGTCTGCATTTGGGCGCAACCGCCAGCATTGTCGTTGGCTGGAAGGAACTTCAGGTCGAGCTCGAAGTTTCCGCGTTCTTGCGAAGTGCTCGCGACGCGCACAAGGACGCGTTGACCGGCAACAACAATCGCGCTCGCTGCTGCGCCATTTGGATTCGTACATGCGCCGCCCGAAGCGTTTGAAACGCCGCATCCGATGGTGCTCGCATTCGGTCCAGTCGAATGAATGGAGATCGCGTTCGGGAAGTTCGTACTCGGCGCACAGGTGGACGCGAGAAGCATCCCGTTCACGGGCGCGATGTACTCAAACCACTTGCCGAACATGGTGACCTGCGCACAAGGAAGCGACATGGTTGCCGCACTCATGTTGAGATTGTTTTCTGGGAAAGCGGCCTCCCACGGAATCGCGAGCGCGGGCACGCTTCCGAATGGTCGAGTTGGTTTGATGGCGATGCGGTACCACGAAGTCACATCACCAAGTTCAGTTCCGCCGATTCGAATGACATAGGTGCTGCCGGCAAGCACAGGGACATGGAATGGCGTCGTCTCCGTAGAGCATCCAACGCCGAGCGGCGTTGGTGGGCCTTGTTGATTGACACGGTACACAGCGACCACATCAGGCGCGCCAACGAAACCATTCGTGGCACCGGCGTCACGCGCGACTTCAAGCTCGCCGTCTTCCTCGGCAAGAATGTCAAAAAAGATGCCAGGTCCCATCGGTGGCGCACCTGGGCAGTAGGGTGGCTCTGGGTCTGGGTCTGCGCCGGTCGTGTCGACAAAGCTCCGAGCCGAGAGGTACGAGTTGAGGGGGAGATGGAATGGGACACTATCACCCGGAACTTCTTCAGCTACCTGATGGATAGTGATTGGAGTGGGGAAGTATGTCGTGTTGTTTCCCGTGTAGTCATCCCAGTCGTAACTCGAGCCGTCGGATGTCACGATGACGCCGACATAGTAAGTGCCAGATTCAACCGAACTTGGAATTGTCCGCGTGAGGTTCCCGCGCCAATCGTCGTCATAGCCAAAAGTGGAGAACGAGTTGTATCCGCCAAGTTTGATGTCGCTCTCTGAGATTGTTGTGTTCTTTGAGAGGTACACGCGCAGGCGAACATTGCTCACAGAACTCGTGGACATGTTTTCTACGAAGAGGTTGGTGAGCGTCAGGGTGTCTCCACTCGACAAGGTCGTCGGCGACACCGATCCATTGGTGATGGAACCATTCATCCACCAAGACTCGACACCCATATCGTCGATGTTCTCCTTCGTTCCTTGGCTGTCGTAATTCAATCGGATCGCCTTCGCATCTCGGCGATGTAGACCTCGCCCGTCCTCCACAATCGAGCGACTTCCACCAATCATCACGCTCGGCCGGTCGAAACTATAAGTTTCTGTCCCACAACTCCCTGCCTCGAGTCCATGCGAGTGGCCCATCTCGTGCATCACGATCGGTCCGTAGAGATAGGGTCCGGCCAGACCAAGCACATTATCAAGGTCGTACTCCCATGAAAAGGCTGGATTGAAGTGGATGTCATTCTCACTGATGTTGTCGCATCCAGCCCCTGACCACCCGTAGTTCACCGCGAGCGTGTTTGATCCCCACGAGTTTCCGGAGCCGTAGATCAGATTCAAGTCTGCACTGCTCGTCCAACCAACGAGTTCATCCTCGCTGTTTGGCGCGCTCCAGGTGCCATCATCCGCAGAGTAGCGGTGGACATCGAAATACTTGTTGTATCGCGCCATAGCCCACTCATTGTGATCGTACGCAGTCCATCCGGTCGACATCTGCTCGTAGACGAGCATCAGATCGCGGTACCCACACCAACAAAGTGACGTGCCATTCGTCTCAAACATCGGAAGCATGGGTATGTTCTGGAGCACGGGTGAAGTTCGTGCCCGATCACCGCGCTCTGCGTGAATGGTTGCAAGCACCTGATTCAGCGTCATTGCGCTGGAGGTGTTGATATCGATTGCCGTCGAGATTCCATCACCATCAACACCAGCATCCGGCACCGCGCGCGAAGGCTCTGTGTCTGCGAGGATCGCCGAACCCTCTGAGAGGTTGATGGCACGGCGCGCGTAGTTGAACTTTCCACCTTGAACACCCGTTACGGGGCGGTATCCGCCGACAACTGGATACGAGGCACCGTCATTCCCTCGCACAATCCGCATGCACCCATGCATCCCGCCCAGCGTCGCTGGAATCATGGCGCGCGATGGATCTTCGAGGAAGAGCAGGTAGGTCGCGCCGATGTCAAAGCGAGTGCGCTCCGACACATCAAACGACTTCCCATCGAGTTCGCCGCCGAGCTGCGTCACTTCGAGGATGCTTCCTGCCGAGCGCGGATGCGTCACGCTGTGCAAGACCTTGAATTGCGTCTTCGTGACGATCGCTCCCCTCTCGTTGTAGGCGCACTTTGAGTTGACCACGGTGCCGACGAGGATGGACTTCGAACCCGTCGCAAGCTCACGCACGGTTGGATGCGTGGTCTCTGCCCGCACCTGTGAATTCGACAAAGTCATGGCAATCGTGGTGACGACAGTCAACAACAGGGACATCATTTGATTACGCATAGAACTCTCAACGGAAGATGAGGATCGATCACTGCCTTGCGCCGCGGGACGAATGGGGCGGTCGCGAGATAGTCTGCCTCACGGCTTCGCAGATGTAAGCGAGTTCCGAATAATCCCAGGCAATCCGCTGATTATCGCCTCGCAAGTCGCGCGCAAGCGCTGTGCCGAGGGCAAGAAAGCAGGTGCTCGTTGTACATCCCGACGGCTTGCATGAACGCGTAGACGATCACAGGTCCGCAGAATGTGAATCCACGCTTCTTCAGCGTCTTTGCCAATGCGACGCTGCCCGGGCTCAGCGTACATATCTCTTCTGTGCGCTTCAATCGCATGTCGATGGTTCGGTGACCAACGGCTTCCCAAAGCAGATCGCGAAACGCGCCGGGCCCTTGCTCCATGATCGTGAGCCACGCGCGCGCATTCTTCACCGCGCCCTCAATCTTCAATCGAGAGCGAATGATGCCAGGGTTGTCAAGGAGTTTGGCAACATCGCGCTCGGTGAAGCGCGCGATTTTCTGTGGGTCGAACTGCTTGAACGCCTTTCGAAACGCTTCGCGCTTCTTCAGCACCGTGATCCACGAAAGCCCCGCTTGAAATCCATCAAGCACGAGCTTCTCGTACAGCGCGCGATCATCGAGTTCAGGAACTCCCCACTCTGTGTCGTGATAGGCGACATAGATCGGATCGGTTCCACACCACGCGCAGCGAGTGGGTGGTTTGGGTGAAGCGGCCATAGCGCGACAGCCTACCGACTCAACTCGTGTTGGGAGCGCATGGAATGAATCAGGGCGAGCACTGTGTGCTCGCCCTTGTTTCGATCTTCGATGGTTTGACGCGTGCTTAGTGGCAGCCGCATCCTGAGCCACAGCCGGCGACTTGAAGTTGCGGCTTTGACGCGCCAGCTGCGATCTTGCGCTTGGCAAAAGCGACCGCCGCTGCGCCGGTCGACCCGTTGCCAGCTTCACGGAGCACTGCGTGGGTTGTTGCTTCGATCTCTTCGATCTTCGAATCGATGGTTGCCTCAGACATGCCGAGGTAGAGGCCTGCGAGGCGAATCAACCCGCCGGCATTGGCGATGAAATCAGGCGAGTACAGAATGCCGCGTTTCGCGATGGCGTCGCCGTCACGCGAAACATTGGCGAGCTGGTTGTTCGCTGTGCCGCAAACAATCGAGCAATTGAGTTGGGCAATGGTGGTCTCGTCGAGGACGCCGCCAAGCGCGCAAGGCGCAACGATGTCGACCTTCTCCGCGAAGAGGTTGCGATCATTTCCAAGCGCGACGCAGCCGAGTTCTTCGACCGCACGCTTCACGGTTGGCACATGGACATCGGTGACATACACCATCGCGCCTGCTTCACGCAGCAACTTCGCCAATCGGTAGCCGGTTGCGCCGACACCCTGGATCGCAACAGAGATGTTCTTGAAGTCAACAGGCTTGCCGATGTGCTTGAGGCATGCCTTCATGGAGTTGAAGCATCCGAGCGATGTGTAAGGTGACGGATCGCCCCCGTGGCTCACGGTGTTGCCACCCATGACATGCTTCGACTCCATCGCCATCCAGTCGCAGAACTGTGGGCTGACGCCAACATCTTCCGCTGCGATGTACTTGCCTGCGAAGGTATCGACGAATCGACCCATCGCGCGCGCCTCTGCTTCAGTTGGTTGCTGCGAAGCGTTTGGCAGAATGATGATGCTCTTCGCGCCGCCCATCGGCAGCCCGCTCGCTGCGGCCTTGTAGGTCATGCCTTCAGAGAGCCGAAGCACATCATGAAGCGCATCCGTCTCGCTCGCGTACGCCCAGCGACGAGTGCCGCCGAGAGCGTTCCCGAGCACGGTCGAGTGAATCGCGATGATCGCCTTGAGGCCAGTCTTCGCGTCATGATGAAAAGCCACTCGTTCGTGGCCGTAAGACTGCATCTGCTCGAGAACCTTCATATGCGCGGTGTTTCCTGATCTAGGCGTGGTGATGAGGGGAGGGAATAGCGAGACGAACGATAGGCGATGGAGCGAAGTTTTTCAGACGCAAGACAACCGAAAGTCAGCGCTTCGAACCCACGAGTGGTCCGGCGAAAGTGGAGCCGCTTCCGAACTGGGGAATGGCCGATTGGTTGGCGCGCTGCCCGGTTCCGCGGGCGGCCAAGTCCATCGTTCGCTCAGGAATCGAATAGTCGGCATTCGGAAGCGTTGTTGCCATACGCAGTTGCGACGCGGCAGCCTTCTTCATGCTGACATCGCTGTGGACGGTGAGCGCGCGCTGCTCGTCGGCGATTCCCGCCTGAGCGAGACGGACAAAGTGTTCGACGAGTGTGCATTCGTGCTCCAGATCACTGCCGTCAAGGCCAGCGCGGATGCGCGCATCGAGCTTTGAAATCGAGCAGAGCGATGCGTGAATCCAGAGCGCGCACATGGAGAGTCGCGCCTGAATGGTCTGCTCCGTGATGAGTCGTTCCTCGTGTTCCTTGAACATGAGTTTGACTTGGTGGGAGTGCTCTTGGACGCGGACGAGCATTTCGTCGGCGAGCTGTCGAAGTCGAGGATGGACGCGACTCGATTGCGGAGCCCGGCGGCGGACACCAAGGAACAACTCCAACCCAACTTGCATCGCAGTGAGTGGGTGTTTCCACGGCGACTGCTTGACCTTGATCAGATACTCGCCGAGTTGCTTCGCGCCGTACGCGAACACAAAGGAGTGCATGACTTCATTCGCGCCCTCGACAATGGTGTTGATGCGCGAGTCGCGCCACATGCGCTCGACATGGTTTTCCGTCATGTAGCTTTCGCCGCCCATGATTTGAAGCGCGTCGTTCACCGTGCGGTAGCCAAACTCACTGCAGAAAATCTTGCAGATCGCGGTCTCGAGCATGATGTCTTCATCATGTCGATCGAGGAATCCGGTGGTCATGTAGAGCACCGCGTCCATCGCATAGGTGTACGACGCCATGCGCGCGAGTTTCTCTTTGACGAGATCAAACTCTGCGAGCGGTCGTTCGAACTGGTAGCGGTATTGCGCCCACTTCGTCGCTTGCTCGGTGCTCGCGCGCGCTGCTCCGAGCATGCCGGCGGAGAGTGTGCAGCGACCATAGTTCAGGCAACTCAATGCGACATGAAGGCCCTTGCCTTCTTTGTGCAGGAGATTTGTCTTGGGTACCTTCACATTGGTGAACCGAATGCGCGCCTGCCATGTGCCGCGAATGCCGCACTTCGAACGATTCCGACTGAAAATCTCAACGCCTTCGACATCCGGCGTGCAGATGAGCGCGGTCACGGCGTCCTTGCTCTTGCCGGTCTTCGGATCAGTGAGCTTCTGCTTCGCCATCACCGTGAAGAGTCCGCAGAGCGCGCCTGATGTCGCCCACTTCTTCTCGCCATTGATGATGTAGTAGTTGCCACACGCACTCAGTTCGCAGCGTGTTTCCTGGCCACCCGCGTCACAGCCAACATTGGGCTCCGAGAGGCAGAAGGCGCTGAGCGTGTCCGACGCCATGCGAGGGAGATATTCCTTCTTCTGCACTTCACTCCCAAAGAGCATGAGCGCCTTGCAACCGATCGACTGGTGCGCAGAGACGAGCACGGCCGTCGAACCGCAGGTGCGTCCGATTCGGTCGAGGACTCGGTTGTAACTCGTGATGCCGAGTCCTAAGCCGCCGAACTCCCTCGGGATCGTCATGCCAAGCACGCCGAGCTTGAACAGTCGGGCAATGACATGAGGCGGGATCTCCTGCTTTTGATCGATTTCGATCGCAGGATGTTCGTTGCGAAGGTACTCATCGAGCGCGGCGAGCAGTTGATCGCAGCGCGCCGTTTCTTCCGCGAGCGTTGTTGGATATGGAAAGAGCATCTCCTCGCGGAAGTTGCCCCAGAAGTAATTCTTGACGACGCCCATGGTCGACGGATCTGGGCCAAGCATTTCCTGCGCCTGTTCAATCTGCTTGCGGTCTTGCGCGGAGACATTCTTGAGGTCTTTGGCGAGATCAGGGTTCGACATCGTGGCCTTCGGTTGGGTCTTGGCGTGGGAGAAAGGGCGCGGTATCCGTTGGAGGATTCGACTCCAAGGGAAGGGGTCATCATAGGATGGTCACGGCTCGGAGGCGTGGGTCACGCGGCTGTTTTCGAAGGTGAAAACACCGCACTTGTCCGCTCCTCCGAGGCTGCAGGTGCTAATCGCAGCATGCGGCGGCAAATGCGACACGCGCGGTAGAGATTCCAGATCACGATCGGCCTATCGAGGGATCTGCAGCATCATCGTTTCAGGAATGCATCGAGTTTCGCGCGAGCTTCGGGGGTGTGCCGCAACTTCACGAGGTGCGCGCGTTCACATGCAAGGGCAGCGTCCCACCCATGCAAGAGACCAGTGCGAACCGCGTCGAGGCATGCGGCTCCATGCTGTGATGCTCCAACGCTTGAGGCGAGCGCGTCGCAGATCGGTGTCATCATGGATGCATTGCGCGGGGCGATTGCGCGCCGAGCGGCATGTGTCGCGCGAAACTGCTCACGGTTTGGGCCTGCTGATTTGACCCACGCAATCGCAGCCGCGACCGCGCCTTCGCTTCCGCTGCCAGCGGGCGCGGTGGTGTCGAACAATCCAGCAGGAGCGTCGAGACAAGACCAAGTCGTTCCCATCGCCGTTCGTTCGATCGCCAACGATGGATCGATGCGTGCGGGCAACATCTGCGTTCCTCCCCACCCAGGACAAATGCACAGTCCGGCCTCTGGAAGCCCAACCTGCCATGGCCTCGCACCTTCGCCAGGCAGCGCTGCGAGAAGTGAATCACAGTGCATGGCGATTTCAAGGCCTCCACCGAGCGCTGCACCGTGTATCGCCGCAGCACTCGGGCAACCAAGCGATGGAATCATCGCAAACGCTGCCGCGCCGGCTTTGAGATAGCCGTCAAGTTGCACATCGTTGAGCGCATCGATTTCTGCAAGGTCAGCACCGGCAACGAACACGCGCGTGGAAGCACTCGCGAGCACGAATCCGCGTGGGCTCTGTCGTGAGATTGCCTCAAGCGTGGCATGGATCTCAGCAATCAACCAACCGTCGAGAACGACCACGCCACCGCGCGGTTTCTCGGGGTTGGGCTGGAGCCACATGACATGAATGTCATCACGAACTTCGACGGGCAACATGCAAGGCACCACTCTTTCGATTCAACCGTGTGTTTCGGAGCAATCACAGTTGCCGCAGCATTCATCGGGATTCGTGAACTTGAAGAGCCCACCAGCAACAACCGCAGCAGCGAGTTGCGCGGCGGCGTAGGTGAAGAAGGTGGTGGCATCAAGGTAGCCTGTCGTCAGCAATGCGCCGCCTACAGCTGGATTGAACACGCCCCCACTCACCGAGCCAACCGAAAGTGCGCCCGCGAGAACCACAAGGGCAATCGCCGCTCCGTAGAAACTGTTTCCCTTCGTCGCTTTGGCGGTTGCGACTTGCAAGACGGTGAAGCAAAGGAAGAGCGTGAAGATGAACTCCACCATCACCGCGCTTCGCATGTCGGGCGCGAATGCATCCTTGGGAAAGTGCAACGCAGGCATCGACTTCGCTGCCAATCCCGCGACGACGCCCGCGATGATTTGCGCGAACCAGTAGGAGGTGAGTCCTTGCGGCGTGAGTGTCTTGCGCATCCACAGCGCGGTTGCGACGGCGGGGTTGTAGGCGCCGCCAGAAATATGCCCGCCGAAATAGATCGCCGCAGCAAGTGCTGCAAAGACCGCAAATGGCGCGAGGTTGCTCGCGATGCCGCCGCCGACTGCGATGGCGACAACGAATGCGAGGAGAAAAGTACCGAGAAACTCGATGATGGATTTCTGCATGGCGGGATCGTAACTTGGCTGAGTGACGAGTGGAAGAACAGTGGTTACGCGCCCTTGGTCCAGATCGTCTTGAGTCTCGACTGTGCTTCTTCTCCAGCAATCAGGCGCGCACTGATCTCGGCGCCTTCAAGAATGACTGCATCGTCGTACGAACCATCGAGTTTCGAGAGCCACTGCTTCGTTGCAGCCATCGCGTTGGGACCACCCTTTGCAAGTTGCAGCGCGAGCGCATCGCATTTCGCATCAAGGTCTTCAAGCGTCGAGAGATGCGTCGCAAGACCGCGACGAAATCCTTCCTCACCCGACATCGTTCCGCCAGCAAGGAGCATGGCGCGTGCAGGTCCAGCACCGATCTTCTTCACCAACCACGGCGACACCACGGCGGGGCAGATGCCAAGATCGACTTCGGGATAGCCAACTTTCGCGCCGTCATGGACGATCGCGAAGTCACAGACGACCATCAGTCCACAGCCTCCTCCAATGGCTGCGCCTTGCACCTTCGCGATCGTGGGAATCGTGAGTTTGCGAATGTTGAGCGTCACACGGCCAAGCGCGCGCAACATGTTGCCCATCACAATGGGATCATCTGCGACCGCGCGAAGATCCATGCCCGCACAGAAACTCTTGCCGGCGCCGGCGAGAATGAGCACGCGCGCCGATGCGTCGTTCGCGATCTCTGCGAGCGCCACTTCGAACGCGGAGATGACCTCAAGGGAGAGCGCATTTCGCGCATCAGGCCTATTGAGTTCGAGCGTGATGATCGCAGGGTTGAGCGCGTGTCGAGTGACGCGAATCGGAGAGGCGTTCGTCATGAGAGGGAGGGTAAGCGCAATCTCGACGGAGATGAACGGACTGAGTTCGATCGCCTGCGCCGCCGCGAGTGAATCGCGAGCAGCGCAAGCTCGGCACTTTTTGTTTACACCTGATTGACTCACTGTGCCCGATCTCCGGCGGCGCGAGTGAATCGCGACCGCCGCAATTCCAGCGCGATCGGACGCACTGAGCCCGTTCTCCGGCGGTGCCGATTCATTCGGCCCGCCGGAGTCCAAAGCGAGTGCAGCGTTTTTGCGGCGCTTCGCCGCAAGAGACCTGCCACGAGCGTTGTCGTTTGAGCGCTCGCGACTTGGAATCCGCTCCAAGCAGCGGATTCCTCGCTCGCTTTGGCGTGCGGCGGCGCGAGTGAATCGCGACCGCCGCAATTCCGGCGCGATCGGACGCACTGAGCCCGTTCTCCGGCGGTGCCGATTCATTCGGCCCGCCGGAGTCCAAAGCGAGTGCAGCGTTTTTGCGGCGCTTCGCCGCAAGAAACCTGCCACGAGCGCTCAAGGGATGCGCTCAAGGGATGCGCTCAACTACAGGCACGCATTCCACTGTCGCACAACCCGATTGTCGTGTTCGAATCCGAGAATCGAAACGCTTGAGGTTGAGAGCGCAAAGTGCTCGCCATCCTCAGATGCGAGGCGAAGCCAAGTCGCAGCGAGCACGCGGAGCACATGTCCGTGGGCGAAGATGAGGGCGTCCCCGTCGATCTTGAGGCAACGATCAATCACGCGGCGCACGCGAACGGCAACCTCTTCTGCGTTCTCGCCGTTCGGGCATCCGTCCTGGAAGAGCGACCAGTTCGGATCGGTCTCGTGAATCTGTTTCGTCGTGAGCCCTTCGTAGTCGCCGTAGTTCCATTCCAGCAGGTCGTCGGTGTACTCCGCTTGCGGGAGAAACCCGGTCAGTTCACAGGTTCGAACCGCGCGTTGCAGCGGACTTGTGAGGACGAGATCGAACGCTGCAGCGTGGCGGAGGACGAGTTCCCTCGCGCCTCGCGCCTTCGTCTCTCCACTGGGAAGAAGCGGAAGATCCGTCCTCCCGGTGTGCTGCCCTGACAGGCTCCATTCGGTTTCGGCGTGCCGCACAAGCACGAGGTGTTTCGCCATGTGCGCAGCGTACTCTAGTGATTCAGTTCGACGCACTCGTCGTGAAGTGAACGAGGATCCAGAGCGAGATCACGCAGAGAAAGGCGATGCCGCCAACCAAGAGCGCGAGGCGCAATCGCCGTTGGCGCAAGCGAGCTTGGTCGATCCAACAGCGGCCATCCGCTTCTTTCACGACGACGCCGTTCGCGAGCGCTCGCTCGATGAGCGCTTCGCGGGGGATGCCGATGGAACTCAGTTTTCGAGCACCATCAGGATCGGTTGCTCCGGCATCGACGAGTAACCGCAGCGGACCCTTGGGTTGACGCAGCATCATCGCGATGATGCCCGCAGGTGCCAAGATCGCTCCGATACCGAAGCCAACATTGGGATCCCGAAGCGGCATAGCGGGAGGCAATCGAAACTGAAATCAGGCGTGGACCGGGTCTGACTCGGCGAGCGTTGCCGTCGGCCGGTCTCCGCTCTCGTGCGACCATCGTTCCCAGCCGCGGTGGTCAAAGGTGAAGAGTTGACCGGCGCGATGCGGAACGCCTCGTTGGAAGATGGGAAGCGCAACAAGCGTTCCGAGTTCGATGACTTCGAGGAACTGTCGGCGGAAGTTTCCACGATCGAGCGGAACTCCCAAGATGTGCTCGTACAGCATGCGCAGCGAGGACATTGGGAATGGGTCGGGCAGCATTCCAAAGAGCATGGGCGCCGGCGCTTCTGCGCGGTGGACGCCGATTCGACTTGCAAGCGGGGAGCGCCCATCGAAGCCGTCCGTCTTTCGATGGAGAATGCCGCGCGGAAGGAGTCGACGCGTCACCGCATCGCCAAGCACTTCGTCAAGGAACGCACTGAACGCGATGCCAAGAAGTTGGCGATCGCTATCCGTCAACGGTGGAAGTTGTTCGAGCGGGAAGTAGACACCGCTCCCCGCGCGGGGCGAGTCGCCAACTTGTGGCTTCGCGACGGCGAAACTCACCACTGCGAGCGATCGAGAGGCGGGGATACGGTCATCGCGCATCGAAACACCGGCGTGCTTGATGCGAACGATTTCCTTCATCGAAACGACTTGTTGCGCAGCAATCTCGCCCGCGCACTTGGGATCATCGCGCTCGCTCAGCAGAATTGCTGGGAGAACAAAGTTCCCTGCGGGATCAGGAATGAGCCCAACACTGATCTTCGCGCCGACAAGGCGGAAGACGGGCGTGATCGTTTCGATCGGGAAACAAGGAGTTTCCTGCGATGTGCGATCCGCGCGTGTGCCATGTCGTGCGGAGGCATCTGGATTTGTGTCGGAGCCGTCAAGAGCGATCGTGTGTCGATGAGCATCCATGCTGCGGTGGACTGTAACAATATTTTTCGGCGCGTCGAGACACGTTGGCGCTCGCGAAGCAACTCGGTGGCAAAACGCACGAAGCCCGCAACTCTCGTTGCGGGCTTCGTGGATGGAAACTGGAGAATGAAAACTTCAGGCGAAGTTTCGATCAACCTTCGGCGCCGAGGACATCGCGACCTTCGATGCCGAAGCGGGTCAGGATGTGGAAGCTCGTGTCCACGAGGAAGTCGTAGGACTGCGCGCCGTAGTAGCCGTTCGTTCCGAATGGCGTAAGGCGTGACCAGAGCTTGCCTGCGCGCTGTTCAGCCTGCTGTGCGCGTTGGCACTGCACGAGCTCAGTGTGACCGTCGAAGAAGCTGCAGACTGGGGCGCTGTTGTAACCCTGGTTGTAGAACCATGGGGTTGTGCCGCCAGAGAAGCCTGGGTTGACGAGGACATCTGGCGTGTTCTGCAGCCAGCTGTGCTCGATCATGCGGGTCTTGAGCGTCGGGTACTTGCAACGAGTTGCCGCTGGTGAGCGGTAGCTCGCTGGCAGGTTGTTGTTTGGGCTTGCGTAATCGGCCGCAGTCAAGGCTGGCGAAGTCGAGAGACCTGCACCAAACACGCGGGGGTCATACATCGCCGACGGGGAGAAGCAGTACGAGCTGTCCTCGTAGTTTGCTTGGTCGTAGGTGAACTCTGCAGCGCTCTGGAAGTACTTTTCGATGTTTCCGTATGGAACAACATCCTTTGGCGCGTAGAAGGTCGGGTCGTAGAAGCGACCGCCGACATAGTCATGGAACGCCTTGGTGTTTGGGCAGCGGTATGCGCCGTATGGATCGGCAGCACTCAACTGCATTGGGGTGAGCACGATGAAGTTGCCGCAGTTGCCTGGGTAACCGAACATCGAGCACTTGCCTTGATTGCCGGTGAAGTAGCCCCACATGGCGCCGCTGACATCCCAACCGAGCAATTGCTGGGGAGGGCACGCGACAGTGCTTTGGTAGGTACCACAGTTTCCGCCAACTGCACCGAAGTCATCGGGGCACGCGGTGAACTGTCGGTCCGCCCAGTCGCCTCCGTAAGTCTCGCACGCAGTCGCGAGGTTCTTCAGATTCGAGACGGATTGCATGATGAGCGCCTTGTCGCGACCCTTCTGAATTGCCGGAAGGAGGAGTGCGATGAGCAGCGCAATGATGGACACGACGACGAGCAACTCGACGATCGTGAAGCCCCTGCTTGGGCTCTGAGGGGAAACGGTGCGGGTCATGTGTGACCTTTCTGCGGCGTGAGCCGCGTCGGAACGGATCTGGTTGCGGGAAGTTGAGTTGCGCACACTATCGCGAGTTCAACGAGAACGCATCGTTCCTTGGGATGTGAGCGAGGCAAGACGTGGAGCGGAGCCTCGCTAGGTGTTGTGAACCGGGCGCACAGACATGAATGGCCCGGCTGCTTCCGCCAAGCAAAGTCTACCTCTCCTTGCGAGTTCTGCGAGAAAAAGGTTGCACTTTCAACGGGAAGTTGGAGATTCTTCCGCCCGTTTTCCTGAACCGAAGGTCAGGGGGATGAAAAACCCCCGTGGCTAGGCCACGGGGGCTTTGGGATCGATCCGAAATGACTGTCAGGTAAGGACTTCGATCAACCCTCGGCGCCGAGGACATCTCGGCCCTCGATGCCGAAGCGGGTCAGGATGTGGAAGCTCGTGTCCACAAGGAAGTCGTAGGACTGGGCGCCGTAGAAACCACCCGTTCCGAGCGGCGTCAGGCGCGACCAGAGCTTTCCGGCGCGCTGCTCAGCCTGTTGGGCGCGCTGGCACTGCACGAGTTCGGTGTGGCCATCAAAGAAGCTGCAAGCCGGTGCGCTGTTGTAGCCGTGGTTGAAGAACCATGGCGTCTTGCCGCCACCAAAGCCTGGGTTGACGAGCACGTCCGGCGTGTTCTGGAGCCAGTTGTGTTCGATCATGCGGGTCTTCAGTGTTGGGTACTTGCAACGGGTGACCGCTGGCGACTTGTACGCAGCTGGGAGCGTTCCGCTTGCTGGGTTCTGCCAATCGGGCGCGGTCAAGGCTGGCGAAGTCGAGAGGCCCGCACCGAACACGCGTGGGTCGTACATCGCTGCAGGCGAGAAGCAGTAAGAGCTGTCCTCGTAGTTCGTTCCGTCGTAGGAAAACTCTGAGGCGCTCTGGAAATACTTTTCGATGTTGTTGAGCGGCACCACATCCTTGGGCGCGTAGAAGGTTGGGTCATAGAAGCGACCGCCGACATAGGAGTGGAATGACTTGACGCCAGGAATGCGGAAGGATCCGAAGCCCGTGCCGCCGCCAGGATTTCCAGCAGTTCCAAACTGGAAGGGCGTGAAGACGACCCAGTTGTAACACGCTTCAGGCCAGCCATATTGCGCGCATTTTCCGGTGTTTCCGATGAAGTACGCCCAAATCGAACCGCCGTCCCAACCGAGGATTTGTTGAGGTGGGCAAGCGATCTGCGCGAGGTATTGCGTGCAACTCGTGACAAGACCCGCGTCATCAGGGGTGACGCTGAACTGCCGATCTGACCAATCGCCGCCGTATGTCTCACATGCGGTCGCGAGATTCTTCAAGTTTGAAATCGACTGCATGATCAACGCCTTGTCGCGGCCCTTCTGAATGGCAGGAAGGAGGAGTGCGATGAGCAGCGCGATGATGGAAACCACCACGAGAAGTTCGACGATCGTGAACGCTTTACGACTCTGTTGGGGAAGGCGTGCCATAAGTTGATTCCATCGCATCTTGAAAGCGACGCACGAAGCGAGTGTGCATCCGCCGGAGGTCAGGTCGCCGAAGAAGTGGGGGTGGGTTGGCGACCCGCGTAAAGCGGAAGTTTCGTATGGAATTCCCGCAAGCGCAACTAGGAACTTGCGGCATTCCAAAAATTGCTCCTGAAGCGGGACAGGAGATTCTTCAGTTCCGACCAGGGGGCGGTGAAATCAACCCATCTGAGAGGGACGGTTTTTTGGCGACAAAGGGGGGCATTACGGGACTCCCTGCGGCTGCAAGAACTTTGGATGGGAATCGCGTTTTCCTGCCGAAATGGGGCAACAATCGCGACTCTGCAACGCATTGTTTATGTCTAGGGGACAACACCGAAAGCCGAGGCTGCCATGCTTGATTGCGACTACACGCTCCCTCACGCCACCGCACCCACCCGAGGGGTGTTCTGTCTCGAAACTGACTGGGCGGATGTGAAGACAGCGCTCTCGGTGCACCCGATGCTCGAGCTCCTGCGGAGCTGCCCGCTAGGCGTTCCATTCATCCATCGAAATGTCGCGACTCGTGACTCGATGCGGTACTACCTCACGAAGTGGGCGCAGCGCGCGCAGGACGATCATCCCATTCTCTACATGGCCTTTCACGGGCTCAGTGGCGAGTTGCACTTTGGTGATCAAAGGCGGCGCGATGCACACCTCACGCTTGATGAACTCGAGAAACTGCTTGAAGGGCGCTGCGAGGGTCGGATCATCCACTTTGGGAGTTGTCAGACGATTGACATCACCCGGCGGCGCCTGCGCCGCTTCATTGACGCGACAGGAGTCGTCTCAGTCTCGGGTTTCCGGCAGGATGTGGACTGGGTTCGATCTGCGATCTTGGACTTCGCCCTCTTCGCGGCGTTCCAGCAGAACTCGATGACCGTGGCGGGAATGCGTGCTGTGCGAAACCGACTTGCGCGCCGTTACGCATACGAATGTCGCGCGCTGCAGTTCCGTATGGAGACGCGCGTCTCTCGGCGCGCCCGTCGGCGAAATCTCTCGCGCAAGCTCGCCGCTTAAGCCGAGCGTTGGCAGGCGATTAGTGTTCGCCGCGATGCTGGGAAACACAGAGAGAGTCCTGCGCGAGCACAGTTGGCGTGCAGGTGCTATACACAAGATTTTTGGACAAAATTGCGACAAACTTCCCAAATGGCGATTCGTTTCGTTGCGCTTTACGCATGTAGTAGGCACAGGGCGCTTTCTGTGCAGGCCTTTCCTAGCGACATGCGCTGCGGCCGATCGGCACCGCAGGCCGCATGAGTGAGCGTTGGAAGTCGAGTCGCATGCCGATCGAGCCGGTGCTAGCGAAAAAATTGATCGGGCCCTTCATGGTTTCATGACGGGGTTTCATGACGGGGTTTCATGACGGGGTTTCATGACGGGGTTTCATGACGGGGTTTCATGACGGGGTTTCATGACGGGGTTTCATGACGGGGTTTCATGATGGGCGACGTTGCAGTATTCAGGCCTGTGGCGTGTTC
>SXUI01000011.1 GCA_005790605.1 Planctomycetia bacterium
GATACGACAGGCGTCGAACCAGACTTCGCCCTCGTCAAGTTCAAGAAACTCGCGGGTGGCGGGTACTTCAAGATCGCGAATCAATCGCTTCGCCCAGCACTCGCGGCGCTTGCCTACACACCGAAGCAGATCGACGAAATCGTGACCTACGTGATGGGTTCGCTTTCGCTCGATGTCGAACTTCCGGACACCAACGGCCGCACCGGCGCATCGGGCACATTCCGAGCGCACCTCTTGAGCAAGGGATTCACGCACGAAGAACTCGTGCAGATCGAGCACAAGCTCCCGACCATGTTCGATTTGAAGTCCGCGTTTAGTGCTTGGGACATGCCCGAGCGCGTCCTGCTCGCACTCGGGACGAGTACCGAGAAAGCACGGGCGAACTCGAAGTTCAATGGCCTGCGATTGCTTGGCCTCAACAGCAAGCAAAGTGATGCGTTGAATCGCGCGATCTCTGGAACGCAGACCATCGAGGGCGCGCCTCACCTGCACTCGTCCCACCTCCCCGTGTTTGACTGCGCGAATCGATGCGGACCTCTCTCCGTGCGCTTCATCAAGCCTGAAGGTCACATCCGAATGATGGCTGCCGCACAGCCGTTCATCTCCGGAGCGATTTCGAAGACCATCAACCTGCCGAACGAGGCCGACCTTGCAGAAATCGGCGCTTGCTATCGCCTGAGCTGGGAACTTGGACTCAAGGCCAACGCCCTCTATCGCGATGGATGCAAGCTCAGTCAACCGCTCAGTGCGAGCACCGAAGCTGAAGGTGACGACGATGCCGATGCACGCGCTGATGAAATGCTCAGCTCGGCAGACTCGGCGGTGGTGATCTCGGAACCAGCGCAAACTCTCACGCACGCAACCGCCGCGCCTGTTGAAGTGACCGCATCAGAACCAGTCGTGATGCAAGAACGCGTCGTGGAAATGGTTGTGGAGCGAGTGGTCGAACGGATCATTGAGCGACCCATGCGCCGTCGACTTCCGGACACCCGCGGGTCTCTGACGCACAAGTTCAATGTTGCCGGACACGAGGGATACCTCGTTGCGGGTCTCTACGAGGATGGAACTCCGGGCGAACTCTTCATCACGATGGCGAAGGAAGGTTCTACCATCGGCGGATTGATGGATTCGCTCGGCACCGCGGTCTCGGTCGCTTTGCAGTACGGCGTCCCGATCGAAAGCCTTGTGAAGAAGTTCCAACACCAGCGCTTTGAACCCATGGGAATGACGCTCAACCGCGAGATTCCAATGGCGAAGAGTCTCGTCGACTACATCTTCCGCTGGCTCGGTATGGAATTCATCCCAGGCTACCGAGAGCAGAACTCTCCACTTGCGCACATGCCTCCTGCGTCTACCTACTCACCAGAGAGTCGATTCACGAGCATGACGGATACGGCTCCTCAGGGAGCGCTTCCAGAACTCTCGTCATCGAGCCCTCGCGCAACGCCGAGAATCACGCCTCCGACGATCGTCGAGACTCGAAGCAACCCGAATGCACCGCACTCACACGCGGATATGCGAGCGGCTGCGCAGGCTCGAAGCGCAGCACAAGCCGTTTCTCGCACGGGCGCAGAGACTGAGTACGCGTCGAAAGCCGCGTCGACCCAAGTCAAGTCTGCGCTTGATCAGGCGAGTGCGGCACTCATGGGTGACGCACCAGCATGCAGCGAGTGCGGCTTGATTACTGTTCGAAACGGAACTTGCTATCGATGCATGAATTGCGGCGCGAGCATGGGCTGCTCCTGATCGTTTGCAAGAACAGACAACCGACTCACGCTGCCTCTGCAGCCCTGACTCCAAGAGACACGGCTCTTCGAATCAGGACCCAAACCGTGTGTGGAGATTGAAGGACTGAATCGCGCATGATCCAACGCCGCAGTTGGCTCAACATGCGTGAGACGATGGGCGCACGCCGCAGGATGTGGCGGATGCAGGCAACCACTGCCTGAGCGCTGAATGGAAGCTATCGCGAGCGACCCATCAACTCCCTGAGCGGACATGAGGACTCCGACCCGCACAGGTTTCAGTTTGAACGCAGCAGAGGGCGCCGAGACCTGGGATGGTCGGCGAGTGGATGGACCCTCCTTGCACTGACTAAGGAAGCACGGAGTGCGCCCCTTAGTCCCGAGCAGTCGACCTCGCGCCTGCTCGGTGGCCAGCCTTGGTGCCAACTGCTGCATCGATCCCACCACTGATGGAGCCTTCCCACGCGAAGGCTTCGTCAAACACTTCGCCGCGAGCCCACCCTCGCGGCGAGGTGCGTTTTGGCGAAGTGGGTCGGACCGATCGTGCTCGATCGAACACGATGATGGATGGGGAACAAGATCCTCGTTTCCCCACGGCAGGACGCGCACGAATGATCCCCCTGCGTCAATACTCCGCCGACCATCGCATTTCCGTTGCTCGAATGTCGGAGTATCTTGAACGCAGTCTCTCATCGCGCCAAGCGCTCCAATCACGCCCACACCAGATAGATCCACGTTGCCAAAACTCCAAACCCCGTCTTCACACCCATCGACAAGTACACGCGCCACGCCGATGGATCTTTGCTACCGCGTCACTCAGGACGCGCGCGGCGCTGCCTTCCCTTGGCACCTTGTCGCGACCGTTGACATCAGACCTGGCACACAGATTCTAGTCATTGAGGGCGTCGAGAGCCGCTCGCCAACTCGGCACTCCATTCAGTTCGGCCCCACCACACACATCGCGCCGCCCGATGACTTGATCGACGGTTCGAACACCTCGCTTCACCAGAGCGGAGACTTCGGCTGGCGCTACCTCGATCACTCGTGCGATCCGAACTGTGTCCTTGAAGGTCGCACACTTGTCGCGCGACGACCGATCGCACGCGGCGAAAAGATCTGCTTCGACTACGAATCCACCGAGCACACCCTTTCGGAACCATTCCGATGCGCCTGTGGCACCTGTGACGGGCGCATGATTCGAGGCTTTGCCCTTGCCGATCCAAACCCGCGTCGAGTGACGCGCGAATGACAGAGTCCCGCGTTGAACTGCTCCACGAGTTCTTCACTCGTTCCGCCGAGCAGTTCCCCGATGCGATCGCGATTGATGTTCCGCCGACGCCGTCGCGGCCAAACCGGATCCAACAAACCTACGCGCAGCTCGAAGACGCATCCAACCGGATCGCGGTGTTCTTGCACACGCGCCAGCTCGCTGGCGCGCGTGATCTCGAGGAATACTCACTGATCCTCCTTGGCCGAGAGAACCCACTCTTGTACGCCGCGCAACTAGGGATCATGAAGTCTGGTCGCGCGTACTGCGCACTCGATCCAAAGTTCCCTGACGCACACATCCGCGAAGTCATTGCTGATTGCGATGGGGCGTGCATCATCACCGATACCGTTGGCATCGCGCGCCTTTGTGCGATGGGTATCGACAAAGCGAGACTTGTGGATGCCGCGCTTGCGTCGAGTTTGGAGCACGCACGATTGCCTCAGAGGGAACTCGAAAGCGGGCGCTTCAACATTCCCCAACTGCCCCGTTGCCCACGGGACAGCAGTCGACTCGCCTACATCATTTACACCTCGGGGACGACCGGAAAGCCAAAGGGAGTCTTGCTTGAGCACCGCGGCATCGTCAATCTCGTCGAAAGTGACCGCGCGGAGTTCGGACTTCGATGCGGCGACCGAGTTGCGCAGTGCTCCTCACCCGCGTACGACTCGTCCATCGAGGAAACCTACCTCGCGTTCGCGGCCGGCGCGACCCTCGTTCCACTTGATGATGAAACGGTCCGCCTCGGACCGGATCTCATTGCCGTCCTTCGCGAGGAGCGCATCGCAGTCTTCTGCCCGCCCCCCACCCTTCTTCGCGCCATGGGTTGCACCGACCCTGCGCGCGAACTTCCCGACCTTCGGCTGCTCTATGTTGGAGGCGAGGCCCTTCCACAGGATCTCGCCGACTTCTACGCGCCCCATTGCCGGCTCGAGAACGGATACGGCCCAACCGAATGCAGTGTGACGGTGACACGCTGCACGATCTCGCGTGGTCATCCGGTCACCATCGGTCGCGCGGTGCCTCACAATCGCGCACTCGTGATGGAGGAGCGTGACAACGCACTCGTCGAACTTCCTCGAGGGGAACACGGAGAACTTTGCATCGCTGGCGTAGGACTTGCGCGAGGTTACAAAGGAGACGCAGCGCTCACGGAAGCGAAGTTCCCAACGCATCCTTCACATGGACGCATCTACCGGACGGGAGACCTCGCGTGCGTCCGCGCCGACGGGCGCATCGACTTCTTCGGCCGCATAGATGCACAGGTGAAGCTGCGCGGGTATCGGATTGAACTCGGCGCCGTCGAAGCGGCGCTTCGCACGCAAGACCGCGTGCAGAGCGCCGCCGTCACTGTGCAGTCGCGCGGGAACGATCAACGCCTCGTCGCGTTCGTCGTTCCCATCGACCCTCAGCATCCTCCGGACTTCAACGCCATCCGAGCGGCACTGCGAAACCTCCTTCCCGTCTACATGGTTCCCACGGAGTTCGCGTGCCTCGACGCGCTCCCGGTGTCGATCGGCGGAAAGCTCAATCGAAACCAACTGCCGCAATGTTGGATCGAGGAAGAAACGACGCCCTCGCAGATCGAGGGCGATCACGCGCCGCAGGATTCCATGGAGGCTGCGATTTGCAGCGCGTTCTGCAGCGCCACAGGGAAGTCGTGCGGTCGAGCGTCGGACTTCTTTCGTGATCTCGATGGCGACTCGCTCAGCGCGGTTGCAGCAGTGCTCGCACTCCGGCGTCACGCATCATCCGACACTTCGTTTGATTTTTCTCGCGTCGCGGTTCGAGACATTTACGCGTCACCGACTGCGCATTCGCTCGCGGATCGACTTCGAGCATCCACAACTTCAAGTGCGCCTCGGCGCGCTCGTCGCCCAACCGTGACTCGGGGTAATCCCTACGCCGCGAGCGCGATCCGCGCCTTGCTCCTCCTCCTTGGCGTCGTCGCTTCAAGTGCGATTGCGCTCTTCGTCGCGGTGTTTATCGAAGCGGAAGGAACACTCGCGATCGGATCAACACCCTGGCTCATCATTGCGAGCTTCTGCCTCTTCGCCGCGCCCATCGCTTGGATCCTTCTCTCGCTCGCACTCGCAGTGCTTGCAAAGCGGCTGCTCTTGGGAAAACTCGACGGGCGGCCGATCGGCTACTGGACGACGCGCGGGACCGCCTTGTGGTTCACCGCAGCACTCTCTCGGCTCATTCCTTGGGGACTGCTCCACGGAACGATTCTTGAGGGCCTCGCGATGCGCTGTTTAGGCGCGCGTATTGGCGACCGCGTGCACTTCGCGCGGGGAGTCGACTTGCCTCACGGAGGGTTCGATCTGCTCGAAATCGGTGATGGCGCATGCTTCGCGCAAGACTCCGCGCTCCGCGCGATTGCACTTGAAGACGGACACTTTCTGCCGGGTCGAATCTGCGTCGGCGCTGGAGCTCGCGTTGGCATCCGCGCAGCGCTTGAACCCAATGCATGCCTGGGTGCTCACGCACACCTCACGGCGCTTTCCTTGCTTGAGGAAGGGCAGACAGTGCCATCGAATCGAACTTGGACAGGCGTCCCAGCGCGCGACGAAGGCGTTGCGACCACGCCGCCCACCGCCTGCGGAGGTCGCGCATTACCGAGTGGACTTCACGCAGCGCTGGCGTTGCTTGGTCGATCATGCGGCGCAACCATGTTTTTCAATCTGCTCTTCCTCGCCGCAATGGTGTTCGCGGGACCAGAGGTTGCCGCGGTCGAGTGTACGGCGCCGCAGAGTTTCCTGGCACTTCTCTCGGCTGTGGGCGCGATGGCCATGCTGTTTGTTCCGCTCCGAGTTGTTGGAAGCGCGTTGCTCTGTCGGCTGTTGCCTCGGATTCGTGAGGGAGTCCATCATCGATACTCGATGACGACGCTCGTTGCGGCGACGAAGGCGCAGATGCTTGATGACGCGTGCGGATGGTTGTCTGGTTCACTCTATTGGCCACTGTGGCTTCGACTCGCGGGCGCAAGGATTGGAAGAGGCTGCGAGATCTCGACGATCATGGGATGCATCCCGGAGATGCTCGCCATTGGTGAGGAGAGTTTTTTTGCAGATGGCATTTATCTCGCCGCCGCGGAGCAGTCAAGCGTCGCCTTCGAGGTACGACCCACCAGCATCGGAGCGCGAACATTCATTGGCAACCACGCCGTCCTTTCGCAAGGCGTTGCATGGAACGACGACCTCTTTGTAGGTGTCTCAACCGCGCCAGATCCACTGCACGCGCGCGCAGGCTCAGGATGGCTTGGTGTCCCAGCGATGCAACTTCCGAGACGCGACATTGTCACGGCGCCACGCGAAGACACGCATGATCCATCACTCATTCGCCGCATCAATCGACTGTTTTGGGAGAGTCTGCGCATCTGCATTCCGGTGACTCCCGCAATCGTCGGCGTGCTCGCGTACGGAGCGCTGATGGACGCGTTTCGTCGGGGCTGCGGATTCGCGACACTCGCGTTCGTCGTGCTTCCAGGACTCCTGATTGCGAGCGGCATCGTCCTGGGCACGTTCCTGCTTCTTGTCAAATGGGTGCTGCTTGGTCGCGTCCGTGCAGGACAGCATGCGTTCTGGTCCTGCTGGTGTTCGCGCTGGGATTTTCTGTATGTGGTGTGGGGCTACTGGGGCCGAAGCGCACTCGCGGCATTGCAAGGAACGCTGTTGCTGAATCAATATCTTCGGCTTGCCGGTGCGCGCATTGGGAAGCGTTGCGTCTTAGGCCCTGGATTCACGCAACTTGTTGATCCCGACATGCTTGAATTTGGCGACGACGCGACGATCGCCTGCCAGTTCCAAGCGCACAGCTTTGAAGATCGCATCCTGAAGATCGATCACCTCCGAGTTGGCGCGCGGGCTAGTGTCGGGGAGCAGACGGTCGTGTTTTATGGAGTCGACATCGGCGACGAAGCGATCGTCCGACCAAACGGTATTGTGATGAAGCGAGAGAAACTGCTGCGCGAACGAGAGTACTGCGGTGCTCCTGTCGTGCCGCGCTGACTCACTCAAGCCATAGCAGGCGTTCTGCATAGCGATTGCGCAACGACTTGGAGTCGATCACTTCAAGGCTCCCCTCGTCCCCGGTCACGAGGAGCGCCATGCCATCGGGCGCCCATTCAAGCATGACAACCGCATCCGCGACAGTTGGAAATGACGCGAGTTCATCCTGCGTCGCGCGTTCAAAGAGATGAACTCGTCCATCTCGACCACCAGTGGCGAGCAAGAGGCCGTTGGGGCTCTCTGCGATTGCGAGTGATCCCCCCGGACCTCCTGCATATCGGCGAACAATCGAGCCATCGCGATGCAGTTCCTCGATCGTCGCCTCGTCACTGGCGGCGTAGTAGTTCTGCGCACCGCCACGCACGATGCGTGACTGACCGAAGAATCCCGTTCGCCCTGACTGCAGGTTCGCCGCGCCATCCGCGGAAAGTTGCAGTTGCATGTTGTGCTGCGAACTTGAAGTGAGCAGCGTCATCCTGTCAATCCAAGTCGCCGCAACGGCAGCTTCGCCGTGGCTCGGAGTCCACCGCGCAATGACGCTGCAGTTCGAAAGTTCGATCAACCAAACGGCGCCCTCGCGATCGGTCGCCGCGAGGCGTGCGCCGTCGAGACTGAACGCGAGATGCACGAAGTTCCCTTCACCAAGACAAGGGGTTCGATCGCCATTGGGCTCTATGAACGCGATCCCTCCGGCGGGAATCGCGATCGCGCCGCGACGGCCATCACGGCTCATCGCTGTCGCGCAACCATCCTCAAAGATTGAACCTCGCGCGACATTTTGGGGCGGCGAGATCATGCTGCAATCCATCGCGACACCATGCTCGTCGATGAACCGAATGCGGTGCGGCGTCAACCAACAAGCTGAACTGCGTCCTCGCGTCCCGTCATCGCGCGATGGGAGCACGATGCGTGGAAATGGTTCGACCAATTCCCATGTCGCCACGCCAGCACCCGCAGTGATCACGGTGTCATCATCGACCCATTGCACACTCGATTGCGGCCCGTCAGGACTAAACCGAGTAGCGATCGGGCTGCCGTACAGATCAAACACATGGAGGCGCGCGTCGTGTCCGACCGACGCGATCGCTCGACCATCGGGGCTGAACGCGAGCGCGCGGATGGGATGTCGGATGCTCAGAAGGCGCTGTGGGATCTTCGTCGCAGCATCCGCGAAAAAAATCTCCATGTTGACCGCATACGCAAATCGATCGCCAGAAGGACTCCATGCGACGGAGACTGCGCCAGTCTTGCAGTCGACGATGAGTTCGGCACGCTCTCCCTGCGGAAACCACTGCACAACGCCGTGGCTCGCGCTGACGATCAGCGCTGACGCGCCATTGGGTTCCCACGCGATAGAAGCGATTCTGCCTGCGTCAGCCGCCAGCGCAGTGGGAAGCGCGAGCGTTGCGTGCGTGTGCTGTTGAAGATCAAACACTTCGACTCCGCTGGCTTCGGTCCCAACGAGCAATTGCAATGCACTTGGCGAAATCGCGACGGAGGTCACAGCTGACGAAAGTTCCCCGATCAAGATCGGCGCGTTCAGGCTGCCACTCTCGGTCGTGTCGAGTTCCCAAACACTTCCATCGGAGCAACCGGCGAATGCGCGACTCGCGTTCGGTCGCATCGCAAGCGTCGTCACAGGCGCGCGCAACCGAATCGCGCCGAACTTTGAGAGATCCGCGAGGTTGACGAACTGCACTTCCGTTCCGGCCGAACAGACTGCACCGTGAGCCTCAGGCGCAATCGCCAGCGCCCGCGGCATGGAGCTTGGCGGGAGGTCAAGTGCGAGCGCCCTGTCGTCGAGCGCGCGGTCGAGCGCGCGATGCACCCATGTCCACTCTTCTCGCGGTGTTCGCGCGAGTACCTCGGAAGCCGCAACCGACTCGCCGAGTTCGGCGAGAAGCTCTGTACGCGCAAGACTCGTGAGATAGAGCGCGCGAGCTGTTCGTGCGTTCGCTGCAACGCTCGATGCGTAGCCGAGACCAATCGCCGCACAGATCAGCGCCGTCACGGCGACACCAACGCGATGTTTGCGAACGAATCGGCGCGCCGTCGCGATGCGACTCGGTGGACGCGCGAGGATCGCTTCATCTCGCACGAATCGACGAAGATCTGCCGCAAGCGCCGCAGCCGACTCGTATCGCGCGTCAGGCTCCTTCGCCATGGCCTTCTCAACGATCGTCTCGAGATCCCCGCGCAAGGTGCGTGCGTGTGCGCTGAGCGCGCGCGGGCCGACGACGCAGATGACGCGGGCCGCTTCGTGCAACGGAAGTTGATCCACATCGCAGGCACGGACTCCGGAGAGCAATTCGTAGAGCAGCGCACCAAGCGCGTACACATCCGTTCGCGCGTCTATCTTGTCGATCGATCCAGAGACTTGCTCAGGACTCATGTAAGAAAGTGTTCCAACGATCGCGCCGACGCGAGTGGAAAGCGTTTCCTCGCGCGCGCCCTCTCCTGTCGTTCGCGCGATGCTGAAGTCGACCAATCGCGGCGTCTGATCTCGACCGAACAGCACATTCGCCGGCTTCAGATCTCGGTGCACGATGCCGCGAAGGTGCGCGTGATGCACGCCGTCGCAAAGCGTCGCAAACACTTCCACTCGGTCCTTCAGTGATGGGGCTGTTTCCGCGCGCCACCACGCGTCTATCGTGCGCGCCTCTTCGATGAGTTCCATCGCAATGTAGGGCTCGGAAATGCCTTGCCCTTGTTCCACACCCATCGCGAAGATGCGCGCGATCGCTGGGTGATTCAGCCGCCCCAACAACTCCCCTTCGCGTTTGAATCGACGAAGCGCACTCGGTCCGGCGAACTCACGCCGTAAGAGTTTCACCGCCACTCGGCGCGCGGGGGAACTCTGCTCCGCTCGATACACGGCGCCTGTGCTCCCTCGGCCAATGAGAGACTCCAATCGGAACGCACCGACACTCGACCCAACGCGCGCGAGATCCTCATCGATCGCGGGCGGGAGATCCTCAAAGCACTCAGGATCTGGCAGGAATTCGAGCAGCGAACGCACTTCCTCCACGATCTCCGGTCGATCCGCCCACACGCGTTCGAGATACGCAATGCGTTCGGCCGCAGGCTTTCGCACACAATCGTCGAGCGCCGTTTCCACATCGGCAATAGAGAGCGGCACCTTCGACGGCTCGCGGGGCGCTGCTGGAGATTCGTCCGAGATGCTCAATGGGAGAAACTCGCGTCAAAGCCTCGGACTCCGGGCGTCCCTCGTTCTATCGGATGAATCGCCAGCGGTTGAGCAGATGCGCAGCATTGCCCGCGACTCGCGACTACGAGGCGTAAGGCGAGACATCCGGAAGTTCGCCCGTGATTCCAAGTCTTCTCGCGAAGTCGCGGCGCAGCCATGAGCGCGCAAAATTCCAGTGCTTACTCACCGTGCGAGGACGAATGCCTAGGGCTTCACCGGCCTGCTCGATCGAGAGCCCACAGATGTAACGGAGCGCAACCACTTGCGAGGCGATCAGATGCACTTGCTCGAGGTCCGCGATCGACGCGAGCAAGCTCTCGTCCGCGGCCGACACCGCATCGTCAAATCGTTGCAGCGTCGGTGCGTCAAATCCGAGTGGAATCGTTCTATACACGCCGCCACCTGTCGCCACGCCGATGGTCTTGCGGTGATCGACAAGGAAGCGCATCATCGCCTTCGCGAGAGCACCAAAGAACTCTGCCCGCGTGTCCCACTCTTTACCCGGCGCCTCTTTCGCGAAGAAGTCGAGGAAGGATTTTTGAATCAGCGTCGTGGGTCCGGATTGATCGATCGCGCCGAGCTTCGGAGCACCAAGCATGCGGCGAGCCGTCGATCGCAACTCCTCGTACACGCACTGCCACACCTGTTCTGCAGCCGCACGATTACCCGCCTTCGCTTCATTGACGAGACCGGTGAGATCATCAGGAATGTGCACAATCATGTCGAGAGTTCCTCAAGGACAGTGCCCGCACCCGAGCCGAGGACGGCGGCGCGCGAGCAGCGTAACAGTCATGAATACTAGCCGAGAAGTGCTCGTGACCCGCAGCGGCAAATCCGCGTAATCACCGCAGGGTAAGGGACTTCCCGCAAGCGACGCAACGAAGTTGGTCGATCCTCTACAGTAAGCGTTTCCGGAAGTTCCCTATGCCCATCGAAACATCGATCCAACCCCGTCAAAAGCTCATCCATGTCGCCTACACGGTGGCGTGCCTCGGCCTCGGCATTTGGGGTGGTTATGACTACTGGGTCACGATCCCCGAACAGGAAGCGGCGTTCACGAGTTTCACCGAACTGAGCAGCGCAAAGGATGCCTTTGAGGCGAAAGCACGGGCAATCCCGCTCGGAGTTGATGACGCAAAGCGCTACAACGAAGTGAAGGCCGAACTCGCAGCGAAGTTCGCGGAGGCGCCAACTCCCGTTGGAGCGTACGACCGCGCCGTGCAACTTTGGCTCTTCGTGATCGGCTGCGGCGTGCTCGGCACGCCCTACTTCCCGTGGATGCTCTGGTCCAAATCGAAACGGTTCTTCAAACTTGATGATGATGGGACGCTCCACACCGCCGAGGGGACCTTTCCGCCGGACCAGATCAAAGGCATCGACATGTCGCGGTGGATGAGTAAGTCCGTCGCCTCTATTGAAGTGGAAAACCGGTTGCCGATCACCATCGATGACTATTGGTTCCGCAACGGACACCTCATCATTGGCGCCATCGCGCATCGATTCGAGCCAGAAAGTTGGACGATCGAGGCGCGAGATGTCAAGAAACTTGCGGCGCAAGAAGCGAAGCGTAAACTCGCTGCCTCCCGTA
The DNA here is from genome assembly GCA_005790605.1 of Planctomycetia bacterium. GTDB lineage: Bacteria > Planctomycetota > Phycisphaerae > Phycisphaerales > SM1A02 > F1-140-MAGs142. The sequence continues at coordinate 11,819 of SXUI01000011.1, forward strand.
AAGACGACGAAGCGGAGACTCCGACGGAGTCATGATTTGCCTCTCGACGCGGTTCCTCGCTGCCCAACTCACTCGCCATGCGTGCTCTCACCGAACCTACGACCCCGATCGAAAAACTCGATCGCTGCAACACCCTCAGTCATCGCCCACGCGTCCTGCTCGGGAAGATGGGGCTCGACGGACATGATCGCGGCGTAAAACTCATCGCGCGCCTCATGCGCGATTCTGGGATTCATGTGATTTACAGCGGTCTCTGGCAGACCCCGCGAAGTCTCGCCATCAGCGCGCGCGACGAGGACGCCGATTGCATCGCCTCCTCGATGATGTCCAATTCGCACCTTGTCCTCGTTCCACGACTCATTGAGGAATGCGCGAAAGTGGGTCGACCTGACATGGTCGTGAATGTCGGCGGCATCATCCCGCAGGAGGATGTCCCGAAACTTGTGTCTGCAGGGGTCGCGCAGGTTTTTCACACTGGAACAGGCCTTGAACAGATCGTGGGAAGTGTGCACGCCGCCGTGAAGCCCTACGTCCCGCTTCCTCCCAACGCGCATCCCGCGGCGGCGCTCGCTCGCAATATCTCGATTGCGCACGCAGGGATGTCAACGGCAGCGAACAAACGTCGACCGAAGCAAGTTGTCGGAATCACCGGTTCCCCGGGTGCTGGAAAGAGCACGCTTGTCGCGGCGATGGCGAGCGAATCCGTGCGCCGCGGTGAGCGGATCGCAGTCGTCGCATTCGATCCGATGAGTCCGATTACGAGCGGCGCACTGCTCGGTGATCGGCTGCGAGTCGACTTCAATGCAGTGGATGAAGGGATCTTCTATCGCTCGCTCGCAATCGTCGGCGAGGACTACCGCACGCTCAACGAGATCATCCACCTCATCGGCGGCGCTGGTTACGACAAACTCATCGTCGAAACAGTCGGTGCGGGTCAAAACGATGTTGCCATTCGCAACTTCGTGGATCGCACGGCAGTCGTTGTGGTCCCTGGCATGGGCGACTCGGTGCAAATGGACAAAGCGGGCATTCTCGAAATCGCCGATGTCTTCGTCGTCAACAAGGCGGACCACGCAGGAGAGGCGAAGCTCGTTCGCGAGTTGCTCGACATCGCGAGTGGCCGCAAGATCTTCGAGACGATCGCCACTCAGGGCAAGGGCGTCATCGAACTCCTCGATGGCCTCTTCGCGTAACGCGACTCACAGAACTTGCATTGAACGGCTCACGCGCCGAAGGCTTCGAGGGCCTTCTTCCCATACACGGTCGCAGGGCCGCCATTCATGAGCGTGCACACATCGAGTGCCTCGTGGAGTTCCTGGAGTGTCACGCCCGCGGCCTTCGCCGCCTTGGTGTGATGCACGATGCATCCTTCACACAATCGCGAGACGCCGCACGCGATGGCGATGAGTTCCTTGGTCTTGAGATCGAGCGTGTTTGGAGTAAGGCTCGCTTGATGGAGTTGTTTGAACGCGGAAGCAGTTTCGGGTGTCATAAGTGCACTCAAATCAGTGACTCGGAGATCGTGAAGGACGAAGCCAAAGCCTATCCGACTGCTCCGGACTCATCGCGCCACGCTCCATCTCACCTCCCCACAGAGCTAGATTCTGCGCAGCACACGGACCAACGCGCGTCGATTGCGCGCCTACCATTCGCCCCCTCATGCTCTCGACCTTTCTCAACGCCACCGATCCTGGGTACCTCACCGTCACCTTGATCTCTATCGCCATCGTCGTGGCACGCATCATCGATGTCTCACTCTCGACGTTCCGTACTGTTGCGGTGATCCAAGGTCGCCGCGGGCTCGCATGGGTCCTCGGATTCTTCGAAGTTCTCGTGTGGGTGCTCGTCGTCAGCGAAGTGCTCGCGACGGTGAAGGATCATGCATGGTTCGCAATTCCGTACTCGGTGGGATTTGCAAGTGGCAATTGGGTCGGCATCTGGATCGAGGCGTACTTCGCACTCGGGAATCAGGTCGTGCGGATCTTCTCGAAGGTCGGCGGCGTCATGGCGGAGCAGTTGCGCGCGGATGGTTTTGGTGTCACGGAGTTCGATGGTCGAGGCAAGGATGGACCCGTGTCGATGCTCTTCGTTGCCGGCGAGCGCAAGCGCGTCACCGACATCGTGCGAATCGCGCGCGCGTGCGATCCAAAGTGTTACTACACAATCGGTGATGTTCGTACGGCGTCCACCGCGGTGGACACGCCGACTCGTTGACTGCCCTGGTTCAAGCTTTGAATGCCACGAGCGCTCGCGCCCGCGCCGCATCAAGATCGAGTGCGCGCGACAGGTCGCGCTCCTTCAACCGTTCGAGCATTTGCCGAGCGCTTCGAATGGACTCCGCATAGATTGCCAGTGCCGCCTCGAGGCGAGCTTGATCGCGAACCTCCACGAGCATCCCGTCCCACTCGACGAGCGTTGCGCGCGCCGCGTCAGCAGCATCGCACGCAGCGGCGATGCGAGTATCGAAATTGATCGTTCCGCGCATCGCGGACTCGACTTCTCGTCGCACTTGAGCATCAGCGATCATGACCTCGTCGAATCGAGTGCGGAGCGCAGCTCGATGCGACGCAGGGACCAGTTCCCACTTCGGCGCAGCCGGCGCAATGAAGGCAGTCACGCGCGCGGGGAGCGAAAACTGGGCCGCGAGCGACGCAAATCGTGCGCGAAGCGCGGCAACATCACGCGCTGAAGACTCGGGTGTTCCTAACTCCGCGAGCACGCGCGCACGCAGGGACGCTCCGACAGACCACGCGACCGCCGCGCAATGCGCGCAATGCGCCCCCATCGAGTCGTCGGGTCGCTCGACTGCACGCAAGCAGCCAGCGCAATAGAGTTCGTTCGGCTTCGCGCAGCGCGGACAGAGTGCGACCTCCGCGGCCGACTCCGTACGACAAGCAACGCAGCGAGCACGAATCTTGGCGCGCAGCTGCGGATTGCTTGTTCCAACCTTGAAGGGTGCTGTCATGAAATCCACTCACTCAAACTTGCCACGGTCGGCGATCGAGAAATCGTAGATCGACGCCAACTCACGAGGAGACAGGGACGCGAGGCGATCGAAGCGATCAACGATTGGCTGATAGTCATCGGACGCGAGTCGACCCAGATTCTCTGCTTTCTTTCGAAGAATCCCCTTGAGATCCGCAGTCGTGTTCCGCGCGTGTCCCGCTGGATACATCACCAGACCGGAGTCGTAGGTCGTCCCATCCTTCATGTGAATGGTCAACGAGGTCGGGATGCCATCCGGATAGCGCCGGTCGTACTCCGCGCCGCCATGTGTGAACTCGAACTTCTGCATGAGTGAGCGAGTCACAGGGTGAGAAATCGCGTCAGGCGCATAGTCGTGCGGCACCAGCATGAGCGATTTCCAATAGCAATCATCGCACGGACCAAAGGTGGTGGATCCTGCTGATCCGCTCAGTGCGATCGCCTTCCGGAGCAGTGTCGACACGATGTAGACCATCGAGTGGTCGGCCGACTGCCTCGTCTTGGGGTCTCGCTTCGCAGGATCGCCAATGATGCCGAATGCTGGTTCATATGCAACGATTCCGATCTTGGCGATCTCTTCATGCTTCGCGAGAATGGAAGGATTTGTGCGAAGCAGCGTGAGCAATCCTTGCAGCGCGCCCGCCGATTGGTGCTCGTAGAGACCGAGTTTGAAGTGCATGCCCATCACTGCAAAATCCGCGCCCGAATGAGAGAGCACAAGATCGAATGGACTGTCGCCGTTGGTCTTCTCAAACTGGCGGAATACGCACTCGGGGTTACGGAAGATGTCGCGTGGACCCATGAACCCACGCATCGAACGCATCATGGAAAGCACGGCGACTTCTGTCGAGATCGCGGCTGACGCCCCCTTCGAATCTGAGAGTTGCTTTCCCGCGCGAATCGCGCGCCATGGAATGTAGTGCGCAACAGTCATCCCGATCGCACTCTCAATCTGCTCAGCAGTTGCACCGAGCATCGCACCGTACACCGCTGCACTCGCGATGGCGCCGTGGACGACATGATCGATGCGGTAGGACTTGAGCGAGAAGACCTCAGCAAGCCGCCCGCGAATCTCGTCGATCGCGATCATGCCCCGTAGCGCGAAGGCTCCATCCCGCCCTGCCTGCTGCGCGGCCGCGATCGCAACGGGATAGAAATCATTGTGACCAAACTCGCCCGCCGTGTGGCCGAGGATCGGATTGAATCCAAAGTTGGTGCCGTTGGAGTCCCACTCGCGGACGGCATTCGAGTTGGCAACAATTGCCTTCTCCGCCGCGACTCGTTGCGACGATCCAAACACTGGAGCGCCCTTTGCATTGGGATACTCCGCGGCTTCTTGGCGGAGGATGATCGGCGCATTTGTGCGCAGCGCGATCGCACTGAGACCGCATAAGACCGCGTCCGTATGGAACATCGTCGTTCGCTCGAAGACCGCGGGCGCAGGCGCTCCGAGCTTGCCCGACACGAAGTCAATCGCGAACCGCCCGATGCCGAGTGCTTGGTTCGAGTTGCGTGGAAGAATGACTTGCGTCGTGGAGGTCGCTGCGTCTTGCGGAATGGCCATAGTGCATCTCTCTCGTATCAGTTGCGAAGGGCGCAAATGATATCAAAGCCGACACCCGCGAACCCCTGCGGAATCCGCGCCCGATGACGCGCGCAAGAGCGAAGCGGGAAGACGAGTGCCCTCTGGAGATGCCGCCGCCAGATCGACTTCCTGCTTCGATGGCAGGGCAGGAATGGCACCACCTCGTGTCGCGGTGAGTGCACCGGCCGCGTTGCCGCGAGCCAATGCAAGCTCGAGTGAAGCGTTGTCGCCGATCGCAGCAAGAAACGCTCCAATGAAAGCGTCCCCACATCCAACCGTGTCGAGCGCGTCCACGACGAAGCCCCGATGCGCAAATCGTTTTTTGCCTCGTGCGGCAACGACGCCATGGGCACCAAGCGTGAGCAATACAAGTCCATCACAGACACGCGCGGCGAGCGCATCTAGCGCCACACCCGGATTCGAGGCTCCGGTCAACGCCTCAGCTTCATGTTCATTCACGATCAATCCTGCGAGTCGCTCAAGCGGCAAGCGGCCGAGCGACGCATCCACCGGTGCCGCGTTCAACCAGACGCTGAGAGAGCGCGAAGACGCGAGCGCAATCGTCTCTGTGAGCAACGCGCACTCATTTTGCAACAGAAGCCGTTCGCCAGGGTGCGCGACCGACAGAAACTCCTCGATCGCTGCGATCGACAAACGCGCGTTTGCTTCCGGTGCAATGACGATCGCATTTTCACCGCTCTGCGCGACCATCACGGTCGCATGTCCACTCGCGAAGTCTGCTGTCGAAACTGCACTCGTGTCGACACCGGCACTTCGCAGTGCGTCGACGATGCAGCGCCCATCTTCACCCGTTCTCCCAAGCATGCGCACGCGCGCCCCACACTTCGCCGCCGCGGCAGCTTGATTCGCACCCTTGCCACCCGCATGGACTTGCGTTGCATTCGCCGTCACGGTCTCGCCCGATCGAGGGATGCGAGCAACGCGAACCACTCGATCGATCATCATCGATCCGACGACATGCAAAATTTTCGAATCACTCGGCAATCGGCGCGCGCTCCATCCGTACGACGCCGATGGTAGCGCAGGCTCTCAGGGGACTCGCGGAACGCTAATGCGTGACCGCATAGCCCTCGTTGCGATACCAAGTTCGCACCGACACAAATGCTGTCAAGAGTGCTGCGCAGGCGCTGAGCGTCGCAAGAGGTCCTACCGCTCCACCTTCCTCAAAGAGCAAGGGCGCGAAGGCCGTTGCACCGCCGAGCACGATCCACATCGCGCATGTTGGATGCGCAACTCTGCCTGCGCCGTGGCGTCCCGCAGCGACCGCCATCTCGTGACACAAGACTCCCATGACGATTGCTGGGCAAGCTGCCGCAATCGCACTCAACACGCCGCCGGAGAGTCGTTCCGGCGAGAGCGATGCGAGAAGCACAAAGGTCACCGCGATCCCCGCGGTTGCGATGGAAATCCAGCGCAGCGTGCTTCCTTCAGAACCTCGCTCCACACGCGGGGCGTGGGTAAGCAGCACTGCGCAACGCGCTGCAGCGAGCGTGGCGAGTGCGCCGATCGAAAGCAGAGTCAAGGCACTTGCGGGAAGCGCGAGGTGTGCCTCGGCAACGGGTCGCTGTAAGAGCGTCGCGGACCCGATGAACCAAGCTGGCATGAGTCCCGCGATCAATCCGAGAAACAGCGACGCTGTCCAAACTCCTGCGTCCGAAGCCTTCGTTGAACGGTGCGATCGGAGGCGTCGCGATGCACGCTCCTTGGCAGCTTCGATCGCTGTCGTTGGAGTGAGGGTCGCGCCACCTGATTTGGAATCCGTGTCATGCGTCGTGATGTGATGTCCATGCGCTAGCGCCATCGGAACCTCCTCTTGGAATTCCGCAACGACTTGTTGCGGTTCAACAGAGAGAACACAATTGCAACTCAACGACTCTTTCACCACTTCGAACCAACCTGCCGTCGGGGACTCCACCAACCACTTGTGGTCCGTGCAGTATCACGACGCCCGCTCTCTGTGTCGACCCAAATCAGTGCATTTCGCGAGGAGTAGGCGTCTTCCCATTCGTGCCATTTGTCACAAACCGTGCGCGAAACGCGTCCATTTCATCCGAGGAACGACAACACGCGTTCGACCTCATGCTTGGATCCGAGGAGCACCGGAACCCGTTGGTGCAATCGTTGAGGCTGAATGTCGAGGGTGGGCGTAGATCCCGAGTATGCCAACCCCCCCGCCTGCTCCATCAGAAAGGCCATCGGACTCGCCTCGTAGAGATATCGCAGCTTGCCCTCTGGGTTCTTTGTCGTTGGAGGATAGAGAAACACGCCGCCGGTCAAGAGCGTGCGATGGATGTCCGCGACCATCGATCCGATGTAGCGCGAGGAATATCCGTTCTCATGCGCCCATGATAAGTAGTCGCGGTATCCCTGCGAGAACTGCGCTGAATATGCCTCATTGATGGAATAGGTCTTGCCCAGCTCTGGAATACGCACGCCCTTCTTCACGAGTAAGAAGGAGCCGATGTACGGATCGAGTTCAAACAGATCCACACCGTTGCCTGTTGTCAGCACAAAGATCGTCGAGCTTCCATAAAGCACATAGCCCGCCGCGACTTGCTCCCGCCCCGCCTGGCAAACGGTTCGCTCGCCGTCCTTCTCCGTCGGGATGTTTCGCAAGATTGAAAAGATCGTGCCGACTCCAACGCCCGTGTCGAGATTCGAACTGCCATCAAGCGGATCGAACAGCACACAGTACTTCCCGCCATCAACACCACGGCGAAGAATCGATGGATGCTCAGACTCTTCTGTTGCAAGGACGGCAATCGAGGCGCGCGTTCCGAGGCATCGCATCAAAATCTCATTCGACAGCACATCAAGCGTCTGCTGTTTCTCGCCTTGAACATTGGATGCCCCAGCATCGCCGAGGACGCCCTCGAGCCGCGCCCTTCGAACGTGATTCGCGATGGACTTTGCCGCGAGTGAAATGGCAGAGATGATCCAAGTGAAATCGCCGCTCGCGCCTTGGTGCTTCGACTCCTCCACCAGAATGTGGCTCTGCAAACTCATCAAATTTTCAGTCATAAAGGGCTGTGCTCCAGCAAGCGGGTGCAGTTCGGTCCGAGGCGCCGCGGCTATGATTGCCGCCCCTCAGATTCTACCTGTCTCAACCCTTCCCACTCGGAAGTCATTCCACCTCAGCGACCTCAAGGCACCTCATGTCGAACAACCGTCCCGCCGCGTACATCGTCGCCGCCCGCCGCACCCCGATCGGAAAGTTCATGGGTGGCCTCGCGAAGGTCCCCGCGCCAACCCTCGGTTCTTACGTCGCGCGCACGCTCTTCGAACAAGTGCCTTCTGCCCTCGCGCATGTCGATGAGTGCATCATGGGAAATGTTCTGCAAGCCGGCGTCGGTCAAAACCCCGCGCGCCAGGTCGCGTTGCTCGCAGGTTTGAGCAACTCCGTGAGCGCCGTGACGGTCAACAAGGTTTGCGGAAGCGGATTGCAAGCAGTCATGCAAGCCGCTCAGTCCATTCGGGCTGGCGACAACGATGTGGTTCTCGCAGGTGGCATCGAAAGCATGGATCTCGCACCGCACATGATGCACCTTCGAAACGGCGTGAAGTACGGGCCAGGGACGATGCAAGATCACATGGCCAACGATGGATTGACTTGTGCCTTCGAGAAATGGGCGATGGGATGCGCCTGCGATTTCTTGACCGCGCGCGAAGGCGTCTCACGCGCAGAGCAAGATCGATTTGCTGCACAGAGCCATCAGCGCGCCGCGGCTGCAACACAAGCCGGACACTTTAAAGCAGAGATCGTTCCGTTAACAGCGGAGCAGTGCCTCGCGAAGGTTGGCGTCGATGCGGATGAGGGGATTCGCGCCGACACCACCGCGGAAGGCCTCGGCAAACTGAAACCCGCCTTTGGCAAAGATGGAACTGCGACGGCCGGAAATGCGAGCCAAATCTCAGACGGTGCCGCCGCCGTCCTCGTGATGAGTGAAGCCGGCTTGCACAAGACAGGCGCGAAGGCGATGGCGCGAATCATCGACGCGAACACGGCGGGCACATCACCGAAGGAGTTGTTCTTCGCACCGAAACTTGGCATCGAAGCGATGCTCGCGAAGCACAACCTCACGGTTGCCGACATTGACCTGTTCGAACTCAACGAGGCATTCGCGGGTCAAGTTCTCGCGGATATCAAACCGCTCGGCATTCCAGAATCGAAGTTGAACATCTGCGGTGGCGGTGTTGCCCTTGGGCATCCGATCGGCGCGAGCGGCGCACGCGTGCTTGTCACGCTGCTCCATCAACTCGCCCGCACCGGCGGAAAGCGCGGTATCTGCTCGCTCTGCCTCGGTGGCGGAAATGCAGTCACGATGCTTGTCGAGATCTGAAGCCGGAGCAGCTCGCGCACAACCGCGTCAGTGATTGCGTATGAACAGATGAAGCTCTGGGCACGCGCCGCAATCTGTTCGCACGAGGATCTCAAGTGTTTTCCATCGCCCCGCGGCGCCGAAAGTGAACGCGCGGTCCTCTTTGGTCGCATGCGCCGCAATCTCGTCGATCGCCGCAAAGTCAACCAGTAACGTCGCGACGCCGGGCTCCGCCGGAGCGGCGTCATCGACGAACGCAACAAGTGGAGAAACGCTCAACACCGTGAATGGTTCGGGAAGAAACGCTCCGTCCACGCCGATGCGTTCGAGTACCACGCGGCGCGGTCGGTTGCCTGTTGGTCGAACGATGAGCGATGGCTTCGCCCAGATCGCCGCTTGCACTTCCCAATCCACGCCAACACGAACACTCGCCGAGTCCTTGACGCGAAACTCCACGCGCTGCGCATTCACACCAAAGCTCCACGGCGAAACCCGAAGCTCGACCTTGCAACTCTCGCCCGCGGCGAGCGTGAAGCCAGGCTGCGCATCGACGATGATGGCGCTTGAACTGACCAACCATCCGTCAATACTCGCGGGCGTTTCGCCTCGATTGAACAGTTCGACTTCCGTGCGCACCGCGCCTTCGCAGGGACTTCGCGTTCCTAAGGAGAGATGCGATGGTCGTGCTTCGACGACAGCGGGTTGACTAGGAGCGCGTGCGCCTCCGACCTCTCGCGGCGCGCGCCCTGTCGGCCGTGCCTCGTTCGCAGCGTTCGGCTCTGCATCCTCGGGCGCTCGCTGGAGAAGGAATCCGCCGACGACGACAATGCTTGCGAGCACGAGGCCCGTCATCACGAGGCGCAATCCTGTACGCGGTTGCGAATCGCTCATGGAGTCGCCGTTGGTGAAGCGGGCGGCGACGCGCCCTCGGGAACTGAAAGCGCGCGAGCGGACCAAGCTGCAATGAGCTCCGCTTCTCGCTCGCGCGAGATTCCCGGCGCGCGACCACTGCCCCACGCGACGGGCGTGGCGCGCTTCGATTGTTGCTTCTCAAAGTCGGCGAGTGTGTCAGCCGCCGTTTGTGCGAGCGGACGGAAGGTCAGCCCATGCGCGATCGCCTTCGCACAGTTTGATCGACCGACGCCTGCGTTCTCTTTGCCCTCTGGAATCCAAAGCGGCATGCCCATCCAAGGTCCAACCCCTTGCTCGAGCAGCCAGTTTTCATCGGCCCACACAAACTCAACGCTGTCAGACACCGATGCCTTCACGCCCGCGAGCATCTCCTCCATTGAGAGCGGACCCGCAGGTCCATTCGCGAGGTAAGTACCTGTGTGACCGTCCTCGACCAGCTTCAGCATGAACTGCGCGAGATCACGAACATCAATGAACTGGACGCGTGATTCGTAGGGGTGCGCTTGTTTGGGCGCGAGGACTTTGCCACCCTCACCGATACGCGCCGGCCAATAGGTGAATCGAAGACTGTCGTCGCCAGGACCAACGATCAAGCCTGGTCGGACAACCGCGGTCTTCCCAACACACGCGCGCTCGGCCGCCTGCTCGCAGAGTGCCTTCAGCGGGCCGTAGCTCTCGCCGGTGATCGCTTCGGTCGTTTCATCTTCAATCGTCCCCACCGGTGTCGACTCGTCGGGCGCGATGGAGTTGTCGGTGTACACCGAAATCGTGGACACGAAGAGGTACATCTGTGTGACTGGCGCGAGAAGTTCAGCGGACGCCTTCGCGATACGCGGGAAGTACCCTGAATTATCGATGACAGCATCAAACGTGCGCCCATCCTTCACACGCGCGGCAACTTCGGCCTCAAGCGACTTCAACCCTTCATCCTTGTTGGGATCTCGATTGCCGCGGAGTTGCACGATGTTCTTGTATTGAGCGTCGGCGAAGAGCGTTGGGTCCGTCTTGCCGCGATTGAACAGCGTGAGATTCCAACCCTTGGACAGTGCGAGCTCGACCAGATGCGGACCAAGAAAACCAGTGCCACCTAGGATGAGAATATCCATGCGGAAAGCGTACCCGCACGCCGTCGGCGCTGAATGAAACACACGAGCCCGCGCGGGGCGCGGGCTCGTGAGGAATCGCGAATTCAGGGCGTCCCGTTGGATGCATCAGTAACGGTAATGCGAACTCTTGAACGGGCCTTCGACTGGGAGGCTCAAGTACTCCGCTTGCTTCTTGGTCAGCTTGGTGAGCTTGGCGCCCAACTTCCCAAGGTGCAAGCGCGCAACTTCTTCATCGAGCTCCTTGGGAAGCGTCGAAACGCTGCGACCGAGGCGCGAGTAGTTCTTGAAGATCTCCAATTGCGCGAGCACTTGATTCGTGAAGCTCGCGCTCATGACGAAGCTCGGGTGTCCTGTCGCGCAACCGAGGTTCATGAGTCGTCCTTCAGCAAGGACGATGATCGAATTGCCGTTGGGCAACACCCACTCATCCACCTGTGGCTTCACATTCACTCTTCGAGCGCCCTTGATCTTCGAAAGACCCGCCACTTCGATCTCATTGTCAAAGTGGCCAATGTTCGCGACAATCGCCTTGTCCTTCATCTGCTTGAGGTGCTCGGTCGTGATGACATCACGATTTCCCGTTGCCGTGACAAAGAGGTCGCAGGAGTCGACGACTTCCTCAAGCGTGACGACTTCGTAACCTTCCA
>SXUI01000070.1 GCA_005790605.1 Planctomycetia bacterium
CCCCTTGGGGTCACTCAACGACAACGGCCGCTGCTTTTTCGCAGCGGCCGTTGTCGTTGCGTGATGCGTGTCGCGCGCCTACGGCGCATGCGACACGCGCGAGTGGGGGCTCTCCTCGACGGAAGCGAGCGAGCGCAACGCTCGCTCGCCCCGCCTCGTCGAACACCCACTCGCCCCCGCCAATCTGGATCGTTCAGCCAGGCTCGAAGCAAGTCCCCCTGGGGTGCTGCCCATCGGGTTCTAGGTGCATGCGCAACCAAAGGGAGAAATCGGTCTCTCTAAGGCGCCGCATCCTCCTCTGATTTTCGGATTTACTTGTGGTTCATCGCGTATCGATGCGGGAAGCGACTAACTAGGTATTCTGAGAGAGAGTCGATCAACTGCGAAGTAGGAGAATGTAATGCAGCGAGAACTGAGATGGATGGCGGCGATGATTTTCTTGAGCGCGTTCGCGTCGAGCGCGCGCGGGCAAACCGCCGTGCAATGGCGCGTTGAGGACGGAGGGAACGGTCACTGGTACCGCGCGGTCTACTCGGATCCGAATCGCACACCAGAGCAATGGTTCTCTTGGGCTGCTTCGAACGGTGGGTACGCCGCGACCGTGACAAGTTCAGGTGAACAATCTGTCGTGGTATCGCTGCTCATCGAGAATCCTCAGGTTTACAACCCAGTGCTCGGAGGCAAGCGGAACGGTTCGAATGTGTTCCAATGGATCACCGGTGAAGGGTGGACATTTACCGCGTGGAGCGGCGGCGAACCGAGCTGCACTTGTGAGAAGTACCTCATCCTGTACCCAACGGGATGGAACGACACGAATGCCTCCTTACGCCCGTGGGCAATCATCGAGTATGTCGCTGACTGCAACGGCGACGGCATAGTCGACTATGGGCAGATTCTCAGTGGTCTGCTCGCCGACGGCAATGGAAATCTTGTTCCAGACTGCTGCGAGTATTCGACGCCATGCGCGCGCGAGACCCGACAGTGGCGCGTGGAGGATGGCGGGAACGGGCATTGGTACTCAACGACAAGCGCGATTGCGAACTGGGACTCGACCGCCGCCGAGGCTGAATCGAGGGGCGGTCATCTCGCAACCCTCACATCACCTGAAGAAGGTGCTTTCGCTGCGGTGTTCGCCTCTTCAGGGCCACTTCTGTTCGGCGCACTTCAATTGCCAAACTCCTGTGAGCCTAGCTGCGGTTGGCAGTGGGTGACCGGCGAACCATGGCTCTTCGAGGCGTGGGCACAAGGGGAGCCGAATGACCAAACTGGAGAAGAGGTAGCTGAGGTCTATGTACCAAACTTGTGGAATGACTTGCCGCGGCGCAATTCCGGTCGAGGCCTGATTGAATGGTCCGCCGATTGCAACGCAGACGGCATCGTGGACTACGGTCAGATTCTCGATGGCACATTTTCGGATGCCAACGCGAATGGGGTTCCTGATTGTTGTGAGGGCGGGCCCCCATGTACACCATGCGACGGCGATGTCACAGGCAATGGAACCATCGATGGCATCGATCTCGCAATCGTGCTTGATGCGTGGGATTCGAGCGGCAAGGGCGAGTTTCCCGCAGATGTGAACGGCGATGGAATCGTTGATGGGCAGGATCTTGCGATCGTGCTGAGCGGATGGGGTCCGTGTCCGAAATGAATGACCGCTGGTCTTGATCCCACCGACTCAACATGCGAGTGAGAACTGCCGCACTCAAGTCGTCGAGTTCTGCTTCGATTCCTCGCGGAACTCGCGCACGAGTCGCACCTTTTGGATGCAGTTGAGTTCGATCGCGGTGCTCACTCGGAAGAGTTCATCCGCGTCGCTTGTTGTTTCCTGCCGCGAGATCCATTGCGCGTGCACCGCTGCGATTTTGGCGACGATACGCGCGAGGGCAGCCGCAAACATCAGGTAGTCAACAGCATCCTCCTTGGTCAGCAGGCGTTTATTGAACTCCTCCGGCGCGACCTCTGGCGCGAAGTTTGGATTCGCACCCTCAAGCCACCACGCGGTCCACTCGTTCGACAACACATGCGAGTCGATCACTTGAATGAGCGAACGGCAGCGATGGATCTCCCGCAATGCACGGCGCGTTCGGAGTCGGAGTTCGATGAACACCGCAGCGATCCACCATCCGACGAAAATCGTCCCGCCCGCCGCAAATGCCTCGATGAACTGCGCGAGGTTTGACACTTCTCGAAGGTCGCTGTCGTTGAATCCGTACCGATTGAAAAGGAACACCATCGAGCCGACGGCGAGCACGAACCCTGCAATGAGCAGCACGAATTTCAACCGCTGTGGTGAGCGCTGGCGCTTTTCCATCCGGTCCGCATCCTCCATCAACAGAAACGCGTCGCGAGCGCACTTCTTGTACAAGCCTGACTCACTCATCGGAGGTCTTGCATTCTCGCGAACGAGATTCACGAGCGTGTGCGTGAGCCCCTTTCTTGTACTCAGCGTCTTGTTGAGAAAGTCTGCGGGGGTCCAAGTGTCTCGTGGGGCATCATTCGCTTCCGTTGGTAGGCCAATCTCAAGCTCGTTCTCTGAAGGAGTCGAGCCTTTGAGGAATTCGCGCCACAGTTCCTGCAGGTCCTTCCAAACTTCGCTGATCTCATCGTTGTGAGCGGGACCACGAGAGCTTGAGGCGCTGGGTGGAATGGGGGGATGCGACATGCGATTCTCGTGGCGGAGCTTGCAACTGATCGGGCGCGGTAGGAGAGAAACGCTGTGCGTCGTCCGTGTTGCGGCAGGAAATGTAACTCGCGTGGCGTCTTCGGTTGCGGGTTCGATATCGAGCATGGGAGCGTGACGCGCCCGATCGCCCGCTCCTTGTGACGCCACTAGTTTGCCCGCGCTATACTTCGCGTCCCGCGTAGGCGGAGTGAGAACGGTCGCCAAGACCCACAGTCATTGGCCCCATCGTCTAGCCCGGTCTAGGACACATCCCTCTCACGGATGGGACAGGGGTTCAAATCCCCTTGGGGTCACTCAACGACAACGGCCGCTGCTTTTCGCAGCGGCCGTTGTCGTTGCGTGATGCGTGTCGCACGCGCCTGCGGCGCATGCGACACGCGCGAGTGGGTGCTCTCCTCGTCGGACGCGAGCGAGCGCAACGCTCGCTCGCCCCGTCTCGTCGAACACCCACTCGCCCCCAAGCCAATTTGGATCGTCCCTTCGGGCCGATGCAAATCCCCTTGGGGAGGAGGATGAGGCAGAAGGGGAAGAGAAGAAGAGAAGAGCAGAAGAGAAGAGAAGCGCGCGCGGTCAAGGCGACCGTTACATCTGAGCGCGAAGCGCAACGAGAAGCGACGGAAGCCGCGTACGAGCAAGGTCGAACACAAGTCGAGGGTCAACCGCGTCGTAACCGTGCGCGAGGACATTGCGAAAGTCGATCACTCGGCGCAGTTCGGGAATCTGTGCGGCAATGGCTGGAAACTCCCGCGCGAGTCTAGAACTCGCTTCGCCAATGATCTCGAACGAGCGTTCGGTCGCGCGGAGCGTCTTCCGATCCGCGACGAAATCGGCCTCGACCATTCCATGAAGCATCGTGACGATGTCATCGCCTGCGGAGATCGCATCACGCAGAATAGTCGAGCTGTTACGCGGCATAGAGTCGGATCGCATCGGCTCGGAGAGACTCCAAGAGAAGCGGGTTTCTAACTCCCCTGGCCGTGATCACATCGATGGGGCGTCCGAGGATGCTCGCAAGATCCTCGCGCAATCCCATGAACGAATCGAAGATGTCTGTGGCACCATCTGGAAAATCGACGAGTACATCAATGTCGCTGCGCGACGGATCAAAGTCATCGCGCACCGCAGAGCCCACGAGTTCGAGGTACGCCACCCCTCTTCGTCTGCACGCATCCTGAATGAGCGCAAGATTGTCAGCAACCAAGTCAATCACACTCGTCAGCGTATCTCCGAGCGACGGGAATCGAAAGCGGCAACCAGTGGATTCCGTTCGTCTGCAAGCGGCGTGCTCTGGTACCTAGCCATGCAGCTGAGCCACGCATGATGCATCGTTGACCGCCTACACACTCCTGAAGAACTCGGATCGTTCCTTCGAGCCGATGCCAACTCGCCTTCGGGTGAGGTCTGCATCTATGGGCCGAGTCTCTGCAGAAGGAGCTGGATTCGCCGCGAACCCAATGGCAGGGTGCTCAGGTTTCGTCGCGTAACGGGGGGACGGAGGGAGTCGAAGCCCTGGCTCGGCGTGCTCGTGAGGCGCGTGGGCTTGGTTGATGGGGATCGCACTCTTCCAATGAACGAGAGGCGATTGGGCGCTTGGCCGCGCCGCTTCAACCGCACTGGGACCGAGTTTTCGTGGGTGCTTCATTGGGGCGTTGGGTCGCGTCCGCGCGCATTGCACCGCATTTTTGAAAAATCTCGGGATTCACTTACGGGTATTGGCGCCGATTTCGCACGAAGGTCAGGAGAGTTGTCGGCTCTCCCCGTGGCTACGCATTCCTAGCCTCGCGTTGTGGACAGGCCGTAAGACTCTTCCTCGAGGAACGATCATGAAGTCAGTAGACGCAATTCGCTTTGTAGTTCTTTCGTTCGGACTCGCATTCGGATTCGCGAGTGTCCCAGCGCACGCGCAGACTTGCCCCGGTGATGTCAACGGTGATGGCGTCGTGAACGGCGTGGATTTGGCCTATGTGCTCACGGATTGGGGAACCTGCGTCGAACCGGGGCCGGTTGTCACAAGCGTGACACCGAGTTTCGGGCCTCCCGTCGGAGGAACTGCGATCACTATCGCTGGCTCAAACTTCAGCGCTGTGACGGGCGTGATGTTGGCTCCGCAGCAGCGACGAATGTCGTCGTCGTCTCCGACAGTGTGATCACTGCCCTCTCGCCTGCGGGGAGTCGCGGGCCGAGAAATGTCGTGGTGTCAACGCCAACTGCATCGTCGACTGCCGCGAGTGCATTCACTTACACCGCTGCGCCCGCGTGGGCGACCGTTCTCGAGTGGTATCCCAACCCAGCGGTCGTCACTGACGCAAGTCTTCGCGCCGCGATTCTCGCGAGCAACCTTCCGTGGCGCGTCGTTGACACTGCGACGAACATTGAGTTGCTTCTCGTTCCGCCGGGTGTTTTTATGAGGGGTTGCAGCCCGGGTGACACGGAGTGCCGCGGAGGAGGGTATGAGACGCCCGCGCATCAAGTCACACTGACGAACGCGTTCTACTTGGGCAAGACCGAAGTCACGGTGGGGCAATATGGCGGCGGTGGTTCGTCGCTTCCGCAAACTGGAGGCCTGAGTTGCAACAGCGCGCAATCGTTTTGTACGGCACGAGGATTTCGGCTCCCAACAAGCGCCGAGTGGGAGTGGGCATGTCGCGGCGGAACCACGACAGCGCGCTACGGAGTGTTGAACGATATCGCGTGGTACAGCGGAAACTCGGGAGGAACGCGGCACACCGTCGCTACGAAACTACCCAATGCGTTGGGGTTCTATGACATGTTAGGAAATGTGTATGAGTTTGCTTCTGATCATTGGGAGTTCTATTCCTCCGACGCACCGGTGGTGAATCCTCAAGGACCCGCGAGCGGTGCCTTTATCGTCATCCGCGGAGGTGCCTTTACGCATACACGCGCATGCAGCCGCGCCTCGGACCGAGAGGGGGCGGGAGAAGGGCAAAGTGCCGAAGTCCATCTCGGCTTCCGCGTCGCGCGAACGCCGTGAGTAGCGTGTGGCACGAGCGACTTGGCGGAGATGGACGACCGCGATTTGAAAGATGGATACGAGCAGCGAACGTGCACAACGCACATCGATTGCGTTCACGACTTCGATTGGAAGCGATCGCGGGTTCAGGCGTGCGTCGGTGAGGAGTCGTGGCGGAACGGTGTCAATGGCTGGAGATTCAGGCAATCACAAGAGGAGAAAAAAATGAGCGCAGCAATTCGATCGATGACGGCCACGGCATTCGCAGTGTGTCTTTTCGCGTCTGGCGCAATGGGACAAACCGCCGTGCAGTGGCCCGAAGCGACCGGCGGCAATGGGCATTGGTATCAGCTTGTTGTCAGCAGCCCAATGACATGGCCCAATGCGCGGGCGGCGTGTGAATCGCGTGGCGGATATCTCATCACATCTCGGAGTGCAGCAGAAGAAGCGTTCCTGCTTAGCATCGCGAACCGCGCGGCCCATCCCACGGCTTGGGTGAACGACTTTGGCGGAAACGCTGCGGGGCCATGGCTTGGAGGCTTTCAACCCGCCGATGCGAATCCAACGCAGCCGTGGGCTTGGGTGAGCGGTGAGTCGTGGCAATGGGCTGGATGGGCGCCCGGAGAGCGTGGCGCGTTTAGTCCAGGAAACGGTATCTCACTCATGTTGGGATGGGCGGGATCGAATGTTTATCGCGGATGGGCCGATGCGGGGCTCACTGACTTCCCGCCTTACCCGCTATCGCCGAGTTATGTCATCGAATGGTCCGCCGATTGCAACTCCGACGGCATCGTCGACTACGGCCAAATCCTCGACGGGACTTTCGAAGATGCGAATCTGAATGGTGTTCCTGATTGTTGCGAAGGCGGTCCAATGTGTGGTGCCTGCGATGGCGATGTCACTGGCAATGGCGCGATTGATGGCGTCGATCTTGCCGCGGTGTTGGGCGATTGGGGTTCGAAGGGAAATGGCGAATTCGCCACCGACATTACGAACGATGGCACCGTCGATGCCTCGGATCTCACGATCGTGCTAAATGGTTGGGGTCCGTGTCCGAAGTAACGCGACGATGTGACGAGTCCGAAGGTGTTGTCAGTCTGTCAAGCGTCAACCATCGTCGCTACCCGCAGCGGCCATGGTTCATTGCTACTGCGCGCGGCGGGGGTGATTCTCTACGGCGATCAGTCACGCACCCAACCCAATCGCGCACCGTGCCTCGGGTCTGAACGCCGCTGCGCGACATAGCATCGCCTTGCGAAAGCGCGATTTCAAGGCGCGGGCCGCTTGCGGGCGCTCTTGACGAGAAGTGCACCGCGCGCCACTGGATCTCCATTCCGGTTCATCAAGGGTCCCCTTGCTTTCGATGCAGAAAGGCGGCGCGTCACGGTTATCTGTTATAGTCGCGTTCGTCGTACTCGTACAAACGCTGCATCGGAAAGGCACGATCGAATGAGCAACGAACCTTCAAACTCCGACATGATTGGCGCACGCGCAACTGGAACACATCCCACTGTTTCACCAACTCCAATCAACCCTCTCCGCCATGGGATCCGCAGAATCGTGCTCGCCATTTGCGTCTATTGGTTGCTCTTCCAAGGGATGTTTCTTTCGGCGAATGGAATCATGGAAGGGGGTTCCGTCGGAGTGCTGCAGGCTGCAGGGAGCAGCCTATTCAGCCGTTCACTGAGTGGCTCCGATTGGTTGCTTCTGCCGTTTGGCCATTCAACTCGTACCTCCTACATCAACGCGGATGTCGCCTTCATCGGTCGTCGAACGGATGGCTCATACATTCGGCCGTGTTTCATCGTTTCTCTCTTCGCGGCACTCCTTGTGCTCTGGCCTGGGCCGGGATGGTTTGTTCGCATGATCGGGCGGTGGTGGCGAGAGTGGTTCATGCCGAATTGGCGGAGTGCGGCTTCCTAGGATCGCGTGCTTGAACATGCGCGCAAGAGGCAATCGATCCATGCGTGAACTCATTCGCCTTCTTCTCTGCATCGCCTGCTCGTGCGCGACTCTCGGCTGTCAAGCTCCGGCCGAACGAACTCCACCGACGGCCTCTCAAGCATCCTGCGACGCGAGCAATCGCTGGCGCGCGATCACGGAAGGCACACAAATAAAGATCATTTCGCAGCTTTGCTCGCTGAGTGCCAGTTCACCCCTCTCCTCCGAGCCAGTCGCGGCGTCGTGGCGGATCGGTGCGAATGATGAGACTGAGTGGGTGCTGGCCGACGGAACTGTGGTGGTGTTCGCTCCTACTCGACTGACGCAGCTTCAGACGGCGATGCTCGCACTCCAAACACGCAGCGACATCGATCCACGCCAGAAGCATGATGCCGCGATGGCGGTCGCGAGCCTCCGCAGGAAAATGTCAGAGATGGCATTCAATCTTCCTCAGCAGATCGACATCGATGCGACAGCCGACGCACTCGCTCTCTCTGCAAACACGAAGGCTGCCCGCATGGATGCGTTGATGGTGGGAAACCTCGTGAAACGATTTGCCGCTGAGATGCTCAAGGCGCTCCCCGCCGATGCGGTGCCGCCGAATGAACTTGAATCGATCAACCGCGAGATCAGCGCAGATCGAGCGGCCATCGCACAAGGCTTCGACGATTTGCAAGCAGAGATTGATCCGCAAAGGTGGCGCGAAAGTCGTGACCGAAGCACAGAGAATTGAATCGGTGTGGAGCGCGAGGCTCTACCGACGCAGCGTTCACGCTATTCCAATCGCGCGGAGTGCTTCGAGCACGACTTCTGGCGGCGGGTTCTCGACGATCTCGCACGCGCCGATGCCCTTCGGAAGAATGAGCTTCAAGCTGCCGCCCTCTGCCTTCTTATCAAAGCCCATCCGGCGCATGACTTCCGCGGCGCTGGTTTCGCCTTGAAAACTTCGCGGAAGTCCGCAACTCGTAAGCGCGTTGGTAATGTTTGTCTCTTCGTGCGCACTTAGCATTTGCATCGCTCGCGCAGCCGCCGCAGCCGACACGAGTCCGATCGCGACCGCTTCACCGTGGAGCAGTTTTCCGCTCGCGGTGGGAATGGTTTCGATCGCGTGACCAAAGGTATGACCGAGATTCAACTTGGCGCGCTCGCCGCGTTCGAGTGGATCGCGCGCAACGATCGCCGTCTTCACCACGATCGCCCGCGGAAGCAATCGATCGATCGACGGCTCGTGATTGTTCACGAGTTCGTTCGCGTCCCGTGCGATGTCGTGGAACAGCGTCGCATCGGCAATCAGTCCGTGCTTGACACACTCGGCGAGACCAGATCGGAGTTCGCGCTTGGGAAGCGTGCGAAGCGTGTTGGCATCCACAATCGTGATGCTCGGTTGCCAGAACGCGCCGACAAGATTCTTGCCCAAGCCCCCTTCGGGAAGCGTGCGGTTGATGCCGGTCTTGCCGCCGATGGCCGCGTCGACCATCGACAGGAGCGTCGTGGGAATCTGCACGACGCGCACGCCGCGCAAGTAAGTTGCGGCCGCAAACCCAACGAGGTCGCCAACGATGCCGCCACCGATGGCGATGAAGCAGTCGCCACGATCGAGTCGCGCGGCGAGCGCTGCATCCCAGATTGTCTCAACCACCGCCGCCGACTTCGCGTCCTCCGTCGCATGCAATCCAAACTCCGTGACAACCACGCCTGCTGCGCGAAGTACTCGTGCGGCCTGTTGCGCATGCGCGGTGCAGTTGCGATCGAAACACAGAAGTGCGCGGCGGGGGAGTTTCGTCCCCGCGCGCATCGTGAGAATGGACGCCAGGTTCTCGAGCGCGCCTCGAGCAACGAGGACGGACGAGGGTTGGCCGGGGATGTCGACGGGGATCTCAATCAAGAGGCGCGTTCTCGCAAGGTCCGCAGCGCATCCTCGGGTGTTGCTCCGATGAAATGCGCGCAAGTTGCCTCCGTCATCGGCTCAATCGGCCTCGGTTCGTCGCTTGCGAAGGAAGAAGCGCGCGGCCTGCGCCAAGGGTTGCTTCGGTTGGAGTTCGCAGCTGTCCGCCTTGACCATGCTCGAACCAAAATCGACGCGACGAGTAAGACGAGGACGACTGGGCCGACCGACTTGAGAAGGTCCGTGGCTGGGTTGGCGAGAAAGGAGGGTGGCGGCGGTTTCGCGCTTCCGGACTCCGATTCAAACTCAATCGCCATTCCCCCAAATGCCGGTTTCGAGCTTTCGGCAACTTGTGAATTGAGAGCGGTCGGGAGCACAAGTTGAGGGTAACGCAATTTCACCCTCGTGCCTGCGGGATGCCGATTTCCTCCCTCGCATGAGAGTGGTATCGATCATCAATCAGAAGGGTGGTTGTGGCAAGACCACAACCGCGATCAATCTTGCCGCCGTCCTCGCCCGAACTGGCGCTCGCACGATGCTCGTGGACATGGATCCGCAGTCGCACTGCGCCGCTGGTCTAGGAGTTCCCGAGTCGAGTATCGAACACGGTGTCGCGGAGTTGCTGCTCGGAGACCTCGAACGGCCGCTCGAGTCACATGAGCACTTGTGGGAAATCGGGACGAACCTTCACCTGCTTCCGAGCACCGTGCAACTCGCGATGCTCGAGGCGCCTTCGGGCCCACTCGCATCTCGGCTTGATCGTGACCGCCGCCTCGCGCGATTGCTCGCTGGTTGGCGCGATCAGTTCGATTGGTGCATCGTGGATTGCCCGCCCACGATTGGATTACTCACCTTCAACGCGTTGATGGCGAGCGACCTCGTGCTCGTTCCCGTCGAGACGGGGTACTTTAGTTTGAAGGGCGCTGAGAAACAGATTCAAACGATTGGCGCGCTGGTTGAACGGCGACAGCGACCCATTCCGTTCTACCTCCTGCCGACGCTCGTGGATGAATCGAAGCCGCTTTCGCGCGATGTGCTCGCGACGCTCACGACTCGCTTCAGCGAACACCTCCTGCCAGTCGTTGTGCGCAATCACGAGGTGCTACGCGAAGCCGCGAGCTTTGGGCAAGCGGTCACCGAGTACGCGCCGGGTTCAGACGCAGAGACCGACTTCCATGTCCTCGCGCAGTGGCTTGAATCATGGCGCGTCGAGACGATCGCGGAAGTCCGCGCACTCGCGGATGCACTTCCCGGTCTGCCGCTACCCGCGAGCGTTGAGCCGCCTGTCACAAGAAGCGCAACCGATTTCCCGTCGAGCGTGGCAGGTTCACCTCTCGCGCAGGTTGGCATTGAGATTTCAAGCACCGCTATCGCAGCTGGAATTGATCGACCGCCGCCCGTGAATCGCGCGGCGGATCTCGCAGCTCGATTGCGCGCGCTCGCCGATCGCGCACGCCATGTCGATGCGCGGTCGCAGGCGCCAATTCCGCAGGGTTTTGGGGCAGCGGAACCGGCGGATAGCACAAGCAAACACGACGAGACGGGAGTCGCGCAATGAGTGCGGTGCGTGATGCGATGGCAAGCGTCGCTGATGCGTTCCTCGGCGAGCGAACACCGCCGCGCACTCGCGATCAGCGATCGTTACTCCTCGTCGGACATCTTCCCGTGATGGGTGGCTTGTGGCTCACGCAGTTTGCCGATCGCGATGCTCGCGGTGTCGGCGCGACGGCACTCGTGCGCGTCTTGCATGGCGAAGTTGAGATCGAAGTGTTGCGCGCCGGCGGTCGGAAGATTGAGGTCGCGGAGGGGGAGAGTTTCGAGCAAGTCATCAACACCCTCTCGCGCACGGTTGGTCGCTGGATCTTTTGCGTGTTTGGCGAGGCGGAGTCACAGATTCCCGCCGCGCTTGACGGCATTGATCGCGTCATCCTTCTGACAGGTGCTGATGATGCCGCGACCGTCGGAGCGTACAAGTTGTTGAAGGGATTCGTCGAGCACGCAGAGCGTGGTGGCGGCACTGTGCCGCAGGTTGAACTCTCCGTCGTTGGCGCCACCGACGCGCAAGCACGCGAACTCGCTGAGCGACTCGATCGCACGACTCGCGCGTTCCTAAGGACGAATCTCACGGTCGGCGTCTCGATGCAGCGCATGGACGCTGTCGAGTCGAGTTTTCGCGAGAGTTATGAGTTCCCTAGTGCGACGCTCGAAGGCGTGTGCGCGCTTGTGGCGAAGGCGGTGGCCGCCCGTGCGTCCCGATTTGATGCGCCAGCTCGCTCGAAGCGTGTTGCGCCGCGCGCATCGGTCGCGTCAATCGCGCCTGATCAGGGCGAAGCAGCGTTGTTAGAAGCGCCACTCGAGCCTAATTCGGCTGAAACAACGCAGTTTTCTGCGGTGCTTCCATTTCGCATCGGACCAACGGCAGTCGCCGCGGCGAAGGTCGAAGCAGCAGGTCTGTCGCATGAGAGTGAGTTTGTGGCGCCCAAGCGCGCGGCGGTGACGCGCAGCGAGGTCGTTGGAATTCCGCCCAAACTCGTGACTCCGCGCGTCGCGAGTTTGCATGCGAAGTCAATCCCTGATTCGTACGCGAGGTTGTTGGTCGGTCTGTCACCTCTTGCGATCCGCCCGCCTCGTTGGAGAGAGATCGAGCTCGCGATGGACGCGCAAGGTGGTTTGCATCTCGTGCTTCGTGCGTCGCGGCTTGGCGTTGCGATGCACGCCCTCGCATGGGCGCGCGAGCATGCAGAGTTGCTCACAGTGGCGTATCCCAATCTGCGAGCAGAGAAGATCATGACCGATGTCGTGCTCGAATCGAATGAGCACGGGGCACTCGTGGTGCCGGACGCACTGACGGACATCGCGTATCACCAAGTCATAGCGCTCGAAGTTGATGGCGTTCCAGCCTGGTTTTGTCAGCGCGTGGTTGGCGCCTGATTGCGCAGTCGTGTCATCGCAACGCCTCTCGTAACACGCGCAGCCAGTTTTCGTGCTGAAAACCAAGCACTTCGCTTGGAGAGAATCCGTGTTGCGCGAGAGCCGTACTCAGGGCATCGAGTCCTTGAGGGCCACCGATTTCCTGCGGGACATCGAGGCGTGTAAATCCTCCGTCAAAGTCGCTTCCAAGCGCGACGCGTTTGCTCGTCGCGAACTCAGTCATCCGTTCGATGTGCGCGAGGCAATCCTGCAGCGTCGCCGCGCGACCTGACGCGAGGAACTTCCCGTAGAGGTTGAGGCCAACAATGCCGTCGCGCGATGCAATCGCCGCGAGTTGCACATCGGTGAGGTGCCGTTCGGAGTGCGGCATGAGCGCGGCGGCGTTGGAGTGCGTTGCGACGATGCGTTGATCGGTTGCGTTCAGGAGATCATCAAACGCAGCGCGGGATAGGTGCGATGCGTCGTGGAGAATTCCGAGGTCATCAAACGCCGCCACAAGTTCGCGACCGATGGGCGCGAGTCCGCCGGGCATCGCGTTTCCTCCGCAGTAGCGCGAGCCGCGACCCCACGCCATACCCACAACGCGCACACCTTGATCGAACCACCACGCAGCTTCGTCGGGAGAGCGGATCGGATCTGCGCATTCCATCAGGAGCACGACGCCAAGCGGCGCGTTCGGATCGGTTTCGTTCCAACACGCATCGAGATCCTGCGCGCTCTTGATGATGCGAAGCGCCCCGCGCTCCTGCGCGTCGAGATACCAGTTGAGTTGTCGAACGCCAGCCGCATGCGCGCTCTCCGGATCACCGGCGCGATATGCGCATGGGTCGTTCTCGCTTCCACCGAGTTCCGTAAAAATCGTCCCGAGCGCGATGCGCACGCGCGCAGCTTGGAGCGAAGGCAGCGTGATGCACGCGTTTGACTCCGCCGGAATCGGCGAAAACATGTCGCGCTTCGAATTTGGATCGAGCGCGAGGTAGGCAAGGTCGAGGTGGCCATCGATCCAGCGCGATGAAGCGTCAGGCGCCATGCGTTCATCGTAACTCTCCGCATCTGCGCTGGCGCGAGCCGCTACGCTGTGAGCGATTCACATGACTGCCGCGGTTGTCAATCCTGCTCCAAGTTCCCTTCGCAGGCGCCTTCCTGCAATCGCGGTCGCTGCGAGTACAGGTATCGTTCTTGCCCTAGCATGGTGGCTCGAGCCTGCGTCGAAGGGCATCGGGACACATCAGCGCTTAGGGCTTCCAGCGTGCGCATGGCCCGATCGATTCGGCATTCCCTGCCCAACCTGTGGTTATACAACCTCGTTCGCTCTCGCCGCGAAGGGCAGATTCATCGAGAGCTTCGTGAATCAGCCCATGGCAATGCTGACCGCGCTCGCCGTAGGAGGTATCTTTGTCGCCGCGCTCTGGACCGTCGCCACCGGTCGCAGCATCAGTCCGATTGCTTCCCGCTTCTGTGGCGGAAAATTTTGGATTATCGTTGCCATCCTTGGCGCCCTGAGTTGGGGCTACAAGATCGCGGTGATGAGGAACTTCCTGTGAATGCATTGACTCACCACTTTCATGTTCGCCGGTTCTGCCTTGCGCTCGCTCTTGCCGGCTGCGCCTCCATGCACGGGTGCATGGTGCCAGCGGTAGTCGGTGGAATTGGTTCGGTGATCGAGAAGAGCAAGAAACTCGATGTCCCTGCGCAGTACGACGGGCTCGAAGGCAAGACTGTCGCGGTACTGGCGAGTGCGGATCACTCTGTGCTCATGGAGCACGCTGCGGTTGCTGGAAACATTGCCGCAAACATTGCGCTTCGCATCGCGCAGAATGTGAATCAGGCATCTGTACTTGGACCTGGTGAAGTCGAAGAGTGGAAGTACCGCACGCCGCGCTGGCAGACGCTCGCGCCAGGAGAGATTGCGAAAGAGCTTGGCGTTGAGCGGCTCGTGGTGATCGATCTCTATGAGTACCGATTGAATCCACTGGGCAATAGTTACATCTGGGACGGCATGGCTGGTGCCAACATCCATGTCGCGGAGGCTGATTCGCTTTCGCCTGATGAGTATGTCTTCACGACGACAATCGCTGTGAAGTTCCCAGATCTCGAAGGGCTTGGCCGGAATCAAGCGACAGCCACGCAGGTGAACACAGGGCTCGCGCTGAAGTTCGTGCAGCACTCAAGCTGGCTGTTCTATCGCCACATTGAAGACAAGTATCCCAAGTGATGCGCGCAACCAAGCTTTCGATCGCGTTGAGACTCGCCGCTTTGGTCGCATGCACGAGCGCATGTATGGTTCTTCTCGCAGGGTGCAACATCGTGCACGCGGGGAGCTACATTCTTGAGGGGCCAGGGAAGATTGTCGCTGAGTATGAGTTGCAGCAGGTGAAGACCGTGGTCTTCGTCGACGATCAGAAGAATGTCCTCCCACGCACGACGCTGCGGGTCATCATCGGTGATGACATTTCAGCCAAACTCCTGACGGAAAAGCTCGTTCCGTCGACGATCTCGCCTCGCGATGCGATCAGCATGTCGCGTAGCCGCGAACAAGACGGAACGAAACTCTCGCTCGAAAAACTTGGAAGGGAACTCGGCGCCGAGCAGGTGATCTGGATTCGTCCCTATACCTTCGATCTTGACGGCTACGACGATCAGCAAGGCGCGCGTCCGACGGCCAAGGTGCATGTCAAGGTCATCGATGTGACGCATCGAGTTCGCGTCTATCCACCTGGCGACTCATTTCCAGAAGGTCGCGACCTCACCATTACCTTGCTGCGTGATGTGAACCGAGATGAACTCGCGACGACGATCGGTCGTCGAAAGATTGAAGAGGCGCTCGCGGCCGAGATCGCGGATGATGTTGCGAAGCTCTTCTACGAGCACGAACGACTCGATTTGGGTGAGAAGGTGAATGCGCACAACTGAGGCGGGTGCGCCTGCCGCGCCTGTTCTGCAACATCAGGCCACGCATCTGATCCACGCGAAGTGCGCGGGGCTGGTTGGGCTCGAGCGCCTAGCCAAGTTTGCGCAGCGCAACGATCGATGCTTGCTCATCGGGAACCGAGCCGATGCGGAGTTCTTGGGAAGTACGGGTTGCGTGGCGCGGATCGAGTGCCTCCCCAGCGGTGTGTGGCAAGGCTATCGCCGTTGGATGCTCGCGAGAAGCGATCAAAGAGGGCGATGGATTGCGTGGGATGCCGAAGCGGCATCGCTTGCGCCTCGCGCGCATCGGATTGAAGTGTCAGAGATCCTCGCGCTGGCGCCGATCCACCGCCACGAAATGGCGCCAGAGGCACGGTCGGCGAGCAGGAAGGCGCTGGGCGTGCGCGAGGATGAGTTACTCGTTGGTCTTCTGTGCAACGCGCCGACAAGCGCCGATGTCTTCAATGCTGCGTCGGTCGTCAGCTTCCTCGCATGTCAGCGCGTGCCCGTTCGCTTGCTCGTGCATCCCAAGATGTCTCGACTCGCGCTTTCGAAACGACACTTTGACTGCATGGGTGTAGGGCGGATGTTGCTTGTCAACGAGATGATTGAGCAACCATGGAAGTGTGCACCACTTCTTGACGCTGCGATGCTCGACGCTTGCGCGCCGACGCGTGGCTGCGCGCGAGCGCCATCATCGCTTCCCGCAGTTTGGACTCTGACGCAAGGCGTTCCCACGCTCGTGCATGCATCGATTGATCTGCCGACTGCCTGTGAGGATCGCGCGATTCGTTTCACCGACGACCGCATGCACGCGATTCGTGCACTAGGAATCGTGCTTGAAGAACGCGAGCGCGGTGTCACGGTAGAGCGAGCGAAGTAGCGAAGGGGGCAGGTGCAGGCCGCGAAGGAGGGGGGCATCGTGCGGCGCATACTGGGTTGGGTTTACGAGGTGCAAGTCGGGATCTGCAATTGGCGAGTCGCAGGATCCCGTGCCTTCCCACATCATGCGAAGCGCCCAGAACCGACTCGCGTAGAGGTCGTAGGCGTCCGCCTCGTTGGTCGCCTTCGTGGCCATTTCATTCGACTTCGATCCAGCGTGGAGATGCTCGTCGCTCGTCACCGTGTCACTGCCAAACAGGATGCGCCCTTCAAACTTCTGAAGGAATGCGAGCACTGATTCGCGAGAGTGTCCGCCGAGCGCGCGCACGATCCACTTCGTCGCGCTCGTGTCGAGCGAGAGATTGGGATGGCGTGTAAGCAGTCCGTCAAGGAACTCGAGGTCTTCCGGCCATCCACCGAGATGCGCGGCGAGCCATGGATTGTCGAATCGATCGAGTGCGCGTTCGAGTGGCTTGTAGTGATCGGGTTTCGAGTGGTACTTCGACGCGTCGCTGTACTTCGTCGCAAACCAAGTATCGGGATCCGCGACATGCACCATGAAGGACATACCGAGCCGCGATGCATGCGTCATCGCGGCGGTACGCAGTTCGCCGTCGAGTGCGAACAGGTCTGGCGAAGAGAGTTCGCGCGCAAAGTCCATGACGCGGGGCGCATTCCAGAACTTCACGATGCGGGAACCGAGCGCGTGAAAGCGATCGATGCGATCGAGAAACTCCGCACCGTGCGCGAGTCGGCGATCCTTCGCGTTCCAATCGGGAATTGCGATGAACCTGAGCGCGTCGCCGAAGCGTTGCGCGAAGGCTGGGACATCCTCAAGCTTCGTCATCGAGTAGGTGCACTCGATTCCGTATTGCATGGCGGCGCGATGCCAGATTTCAGCTGCAACGAGGCCGTTGATGTGCGCATGCGCATCGATGATGCCGTAGTCGAGCGCTGGAAACCTCGACGCCTCCTGCGCATAGTCGAGCCCGAGTCGATTCGATGGTTTGTCGGGCGAGATCGACCGAGCATGCGGAAGTGAAAGCTGCGGCATCGTCACAGCGCGAAGTCTACTAGCGACGACCGCGCGACTTCGACTTTGCACTTGGCAGGTGGGCGATGTGCGGCAAGCGCGCGGTTTCTGATTTTCGCGAGTGCGGATCAGCGCGGGTGACGCTCGCACGCGGCTGAAGCAGCAGTGTTTCGGTCTTCTCGAGCGCGGCATCGCGCACGAGTCCGACATACACCTCATAGTTTGACTCGACATCAAAGTGGCGAATCACTTCGCAGTCGTACCACGCTTCTGCGCGTGTGACGATTGGCGCGCCAAGCGCACCGATCTTGGTGGGAAGCGCGACGAATGGATCATCGTGCTGGTTTCGATCGTCGCTGAACAGTCGCGCGAGCAATCGACTTCTTGCGCCAAGCAGGGAGAGGCCGAAAGTCCGGCTGTCGCGAATGAGAGGACTCAGTGCATGTCCCTTTTCCATGGCGATCAAGAGCATGGGCGGCGTTGTTCCGCAGATTTGCACTCGTTGCACAAGCACTCCGCCTTGCGCATCGCCATACTTCGCTGTGAGAAGAAACTCTGCGTGGGGAATGCGCACGAGCGCCGCATCGCGTGACTGCGTGGCGCAGTCTGGCGTTCGGCCGGAGACCTCGGGAGATGAATCAGATCCAACCATGGCAATGTTGCGCGACCCGGCACGGAGCAGGAAACCGTCCTGAGTTCGTAACTCAAGCAATGTGAAGCATTTGCGCTCGAAGTCCACATCGCGCGTGAAACTCTTTCAAGAAAATGTGGAGAAAATTGGAATCGAAGTGTTGCAGAGTGGGGCAGGGTGGGGTAAGGTGCGCGTGCCATCCCAGTCACCGGAAGGAGGCAAGCAGCGTGTTTCTTGGCGAGTACGAACACAACCTCGACCAGAAACAGAGGCTTGCGATTCCCGCAGAAATTCGGGACTCACTCTCTCCGGAACTGCATGGCGAGGCGTTCGTAGCGGCCCCAGGAGCCAATGGGGCGCTCTGGCTCTGGCCTGAGAAGACCTTCGCTCAACTGAGCGCGCGTCTAGGTCAGAACCTTCTTGGTGAAGAAGCGCTCGTGCAGTTCGAGCGACAGTTCTTCTCACAAGCAGCACGAGTTCCTCTTGACTCAGCAGGGCGCGTTCGGATTCCCGATCGCCTTCTGCAACGGTATGGACTGCATGCGCAAGTGTTGGTTCTTGGCGTTCGCGACCACCTTGAGGTGGTGCGACCAGAGGAGTGGCGAGGCAAGCAGCAGGAACTGCAGCCACTCGAGAGTGAAATTTGGCGTCGCGCGCGCGCGGCGCTCGCGGCCGATGCAGCGAAGTGAGTGCAATGTTCGGATCGATGCTCGGAAGAGCTTCGAAACGATTGGATCGAATACCCGGTGGCTGCGACAAGGATGTTGCTTCCACCGACCGTGGCCACAAGACCTCTCAAGATTTTGTGGATGGCACAAGTTCCCAGCTCAAGGATGAGTTGTGAACGCGAGTCCGAGGCAGGATTCGAGTGACATGGACTGCTCTGCAACGGGTGCGCAGAGCGGACCCACATTCGCTCTAGGGCTAGACCACGGATGGTCTAGCGACGGAAGCAGTTCGCAAGGTCGCGAATGAGGCTTCCGTGAAAACACAGCGCGTCCCATCGCAGGATGGGACGCGCTGTGTTTTTCGTGCTAGGTGAACTCGATTCCGGGTCACGCTTCTGCAGCGGGGCGGATCTTCCCAACGACCTGAGCCGCCGATGCATCGTTCTGAACGATCTCGTCGGCGATCTCGCGCCGATGGACGGCGACTTCACGCGGGAACTCAAACGCGATCCGGACGCGGTCTCCCTTGATGCTGCTAATCCGAACGATCCCCAGCGGTGAGGCGGGGTTTCCGATGACGACTTCTTCGCCTTCGCGTCTGGTGATGACAAGCATTGGGGACCTCCTGCCCAACTCGATCGTGTATCGAGGTGTGCGCTTCGTTGCGACTACGACCAAAGAGTACCCGAAGGCTTCCAAAGTGGAAACAAATCTTCAACGAGAAGGGCGGTTTCTCTCCCCGATGCCCCCTTCGATTGGGGTCGCAGGAGTCCCGTAAGTGACGATCTAACTCTATTCTTGGCATCCAGTTAGCTACTCAACCGCATGGACGCTCGTCACGCCCGCAACCTCTGATTTCAGAGTTCGCTCGATCCCATGTTGGAGGGTCATCGGCGCGGAGGGGCACCCGACGCATGCGCCGAGGAATCGGATGTGTACCGCACCGTCCGCCAAGACATCGACGAGTTCGATGTCGCCTCCATCGAGTTGCACCGCGGGCCGGATCTTTGCGATCACGCGCTCAACTTCGCCCCGCAGCGGTGTGCGAGCTTCGTCGTTCGTGTGGCGGATTTGGGCAGGGTCGACCATTGGGGGCGTTGGCGCGGTTGGGGCCTCTTGAAGCGAAGATCATAGAGTCGATTGGATCTTGGTGGGCTGCGTTGTTGGACCTTCGCACTTTTCGAACTCCCAACCCCGCGCCTTAGAGTCGAACCTTTATCCTCTCGACCTCTATGACGAAGTGCACTGCCGCTGGGCATCGACGCGAGTCCTTCGCTGGTTGCGCCAAACTCGCGACAAGCTTGCTCCTTGTCGCAGCGCTCGCGGCGTGTAAAGCGACCCCAGCATCCATCGATGACCCAGTCGCAGTGTTGAACGCGACGGGTCGCCCGATGGATCAGTACGACGCAGCGCTCACGGTCGTCGAGATGCGGGGCCTCGATCCAGCATCGACGGCGGCACTGCGACGGCTCGTCGTTGCGGAAGGAATCGCTTACGCGGTGCGTGAGCGAGCCTTTGACATTCTCGCGAAGTACGACAGCGTTGCGCTTGCAGAGGCGATTACGAACGGCCTCCCGAGAATGGGAGACCTCGAGTGGCGGCGGAGGTTGTGCGAGAAAATCGCCGCGATCAAACTTGCCGGAACGGAAGTTGCGCTTGTCCGCGGTTGGGCAAACATGATTCCGGCCTGGAGCGACGATGCGAAGCGTCCAGAGCGGCTTGCGCTCGCGGCCATCGTCGGCGATGCGAACTTGACGAACTTTCTGATGGAGACACTGCGAGACGCAAGCCCCGTGACGGAGGCGAATCTCCGGATTCGCTGCGTCGAGTTGCTCGTGCGTGTCGGTGATGAGGAAGTGCTTCTTGCCGCGTTGCGTGATGGTGAACAGACGAAGAACGATGCGTTGTTGACGGACCTCGCGACGATCACGCGTGAACTTGGCATGCTCCCGCGCAACCGCGAGGAGATCCTGTGGGCGCGCAAGCTCTGCGAACCGAGTCGCGCCGAGTTTCTTGCGCAAGCAGCGAAGGCACTCGCGCTCGTCCCATCAGGCCGCCGAAGCGCGATGGAACTGCGCAGCATCGCTATCGCGGTGGCGTGCGCTCAGATTCGTCCTGAACTGTTAGCAAAGAATGAGCCGGAGATGTACGCGGAGATCGAGAGTCGGCTCAAGGGCAGGAAGAAGATCAGCCCAGATTTCAGCGGGTTTGGGAGTGGATTTACGGAAAATCTCTACGCCTCTCGGGACAAACTCGTGTGGGGTGATCTTGCGGCGATGTTGATCGCGCTTGACCTCCTCGACCAAGAACAGGTTCGGCGCGCGGTCTTTGAACTCGCCGACCGCGATCGAGAAGAGCGAGGAACCGAGTTTGGCGGCGTGCTCTCGATGCGCGCGGCAGGACAGGGCCTGGTCACGGCGTTTCCACCTCGCGTGAAGTCGGGCGACACGCGCTTTGAGAGTTCGCAGGCGCTGTTCGATGCACTCTATGAAGGGCTCTTCCACTTTCACAATCATGCGCAGTCGTACGACAATGACAAGTACGCGGGTCCGCACCTCGGTGATTTCCAGTTCGCCCTCGCATCACGCACGAATTGCCTCGTGTTTACTTTTCTGAGCCCCGATGAGCTTGGCGTCGACTACTACAGGTACGGCCCTTTGGTCGTTGACTTGGGTGCGATCACGCGACCTGAAGGCTAATGCATGCAATTGGTCTTGATCATCGCGATCGGACTGAGTGTGCTCGTGAGCGAGACCGCGCAGCAGCCATCGATGGACTCGATGCACTGCATCTCGGCAGGTTTCGCGATCTGTGTTGCGTTCGCGATGCCGGTCGTGACGACGCTCACGCTCTCCATCCTTGTCCAGGGAACACTCCGCGGATTTGATCGTGGTCGGTCCAAGCACTTCTGGCGCGCCGCGCGATTGCGTGAACTTGCGCCTTGGCTTGGGTTGGTGGCAGTTGCCTTCTTGCTCCTTGGTAGTCCGTTCGTGCGGATGCTTGGACCGGGTGTCGGTGGGCGTTGGCTGATACCGTTGATTTCTCTTGGAATTCCGCTACTTTCAGCCATCGGCGCGCTTGCCGCGTGGTACCCGATGGAGCGACGCATGTTGTGCGCGACGACGATTCGGAGGCTTGACGAAGGCGCTGCGTTGCAACCAATCCTGACGCGATGTGGGTTCGTCGTCGCGCGCTTACGCATGACCGTGCTGCTGACACTCGCACCCATCGGCATTCCGATGTGCATCGGCGCCATGGCCGGGGAGATAGCAGAGCGCGTGCGACCGAGCTCCGGTGACGCGTGCATGGACATCGCGACGCTCACTTCGGCAGTCTTGCTCTTTGCGCTCGCGCCGCTCCTGGTTGGTCGCGCACTTGGACTGCGGGTGCTTAAGCCGGGGCATCTCGAAGCACGCTTGCGAGGACTTGCAAGCGACGCGGGTACTGCGCTTCGAAGAATCTACATTTGGCCGACCGGCGGAATCGTGGCGAATGCATTGGTCCTCGGCGTGATTCCTGGAACGCGCGCAGTCATTCTCACGGATCGACTGCTCGAGAGTTTGCGTGACGACGAGATTGACGCCGTCGTCGCGCATGAGCTTGGGCATATCAAGCGGAACCACCTCTTGTGGTTCATCCTCGTCATCATCGCGTCATTCACACTTGGCGGACTGCTCGTCGAGCCGTGCTGGTCATTGCTCGTCGAGACGATGCCGCGCGCATGGATCGCGTCGTCTGAAGATCTGATCCACTTAGGTATCGCGTTCGCGTTCGGATTATGGATCTTCGGCTTCGCGAGTCGGCGATTCGAGCAACAGGCGGATGCATTCGCGGTTCGTTTGCTCTCGACACGCCAAGGCAATGCAGCCGCGACGACCGAGGCTATTGCAGCAGTTTCTGGCGCACTTTCGCGTGTGTGCGACGCAAGCGGGGCAGAGCCATCTCGGCACAGTTGGAGGCACGGATCGATTCAATCTCGCATTCACGCGGTTAGATGCCTTCAGGGCGTTTCGCTCGACGCCCTTCGCATTGACCGGATCGTTGCGGGAGTGAAAATCGTGTCGCTCATTTTCGCAACGCTGGGCATTGTGGATGCGATCGGAGTACCCTGAACGCGCCTCATGTCGACGCCTTCATCGCAGCGCATTTCCTTCGTCAAGATGCACGGCATCGGGAATGACTATGTGTATGTGAACGCCTTCGTGCACGCGATCGACGATCCTGCGTCCGTTGCGCGCCTTGTCGCTGATCGACAGTTCGGAATCGGCGGCGATGGGTTGATTCTCGTCGCGCCTCCAACGGTCGAGGCACGGGCAAAGGGTGCTTCCGTCCGCATGCGCATGTTCAACGCCGATGGAAGTGAAGGCGGCATGTGCGGCAATGGCATCCGATGTGTGGCGAAGTTCGCGATTGATCGAGGGCTCGCGTCGACGAATCCTCTTCTCGTGGAAACCAAGCGCGGCGTCCTCTCGATTGTGTGGAAGCGGGGCGGCGATGACCGTGTGGCGGAAGCGACGGTTGATATGGGCGCGCCGATGCTCGAGTGCTCGGACATTCCTGCGTCGATCGACGGACTTACGCTCTCGGCGCGGTGCATCGCGCATCCAATCGATCTTGATCGATTTGGCGCGGAGGGTTGGGCTCTAGACGCGGGCGTGGAGTCGCGAATGACGCTTGTTTCTATGGGAAATCCGCACGCTATCTTTGACTGCGCGGATCCTTGGAAGATCGACCTTGACTCGGTTGGCCCCGCAATCGAGCGATGTGCGTGGTTTCCGGATCGCATGAATGTGCACTTCGTGGCATGGCGATCATCCGCAGAGTGCGTCATGCGAACTTGGGAGCGCGGAAGTGGCATCACGCTTGCCTGCGGAACCGGAGCGAGTGCGGTGTGCGTTGCAGGCGTGTTGACCGGGCGTGCGAACGACATCACTGCGCACTTGCCCGGGGGGTCGTTGGCGTTGTCGTGGAAGGGTGAAGGCGCATCCGTCTTTATGACTGGCGGCGCGACCGAAGTTTTTTCGGGCGAGTTCGATCTTGCCGCTCTCGAACGGAGTTGCCGTGGGAAGTGATGCACTCAACGCACTTGAAAAGAACATCGTGGCGCAGCTTCATGCGCGGCAGTCTGCGATGGAGTCAGACCTCGATGCGTATGTCGCGATTCCGACTGGAACTGGCTACGAGGTCGGTCTCGCGAAGTTTCGGGTACTCCTACGCGATCGATTCAAGCGACTTGGCGCGAGCGTGAAGGAGATTCCTGGAGATCCCAAACCAGCGTGGATCACGATGCCCGGTCAATCTGCCGATGCGGCACCGCCGCCTTGTTTACAAGCGGTTTCTGCAAGTTCGAGTGGACCTCGGCACCTGTTGACGGGTCATCTCGACACCGTGCATGATCCGTTTGGCGCGTTCCAATCGTTACGAAGAGTCTCGCTCACGCGGGCAGAGGGGCCGGGCGCGATCGACATGAAGGGCGGACTCGTGACGATGCTTCATGCGCTCGAAGTGCTCCATGAGTGCGACGCGCAAGTCGGTTGGACGGTCCTACTCAACAGTGACGAGGAGGCGGGAAGTCTCCATAGCGGCCGCGTTGTGCGCGCAATCAGTCGCGAGCACGCCCAGTCGGGCGGACTGGGATTCGCGATGGAGCCAGCGCTCACGGACGGATCGATCGTGATTGAACGACTTGGCAGCGCGACATTCAGGCTCGAGTGCTGTGGACGCGCGGCGCACGCGGGTCGAGATTTCGCGCAAGGCATCAGCGCCGTCAACGCGCTGGCGGGTCGCATACTTCAAGCAGCAGCGCTGGTCGATCTCCCGCGCGGGACGGTTGTGAACATTGGCCCACTCGAAGGTGCCGCGGCGACGAACATTGTTGCTGACCGCGCTCGCGCTTGGGGGAACGCGAGATTCCGTGATGCATCGGGGGAAGCGAAACTTCTCCAAGGTTTGCGCGCGCTTGAGACCGAGAGTGGCGCGCCGCTTCCCCATACTCAACTGCAGTATGAATCGAACCGACCGGCGAAGCCTGCTTCAGCGAGCGTGCAGTTGCTCGCGAAGAGAATTCAATCGATTGGGGCGTTAGTGGGTGAGACGATCGGATTTGGGAAATCAGGTGGCGTGAGTGATGGCAATCTCATGCAAGCCGAGGGACTCACGACGATCGATACGCTTGGCCCGCGGGGTGGAAATCTGCATCGCACGGATGAGTTCATCGAACTTGATTCGATGGCGCCACGTGCGGCAATGCTTGCGCTCACGCTGTTGCGGAGCCAGAACGGCATCGCCGGGCTTGACCGATAATCAGATCTGCGCCGAAGGTACTGCTGCCTATAGAGAGGGTCGTGGAACGGACGAAGAATGGGTTCTCCCTCTAACCCTACCGTGCTCCCTCGGAGCCACGACCGATGCCCACCATGCTCAACGCCAATCAGACACTCGGCGCCGCGTTTCGCGCCAGTCCCGCCGTCGAAGCGGCGATTCATTCCATCCTCGCGGAGCTTCAGGTTCGGCAGTCGAAACTCACGGCTGTGCGAAGCGCGTCCGGCGACTTGCGGGAGACGCTGCAATCGTGGCTTGCACGCGCGGCAGATGTGCGCGGTCGCGGCGGCTTGTATCCCTACGTGGGATCTGGCTTCGGCAATGGCGCACTCGTCGAGCTTGCGGACGGCAGCGTGAAGTGGGATCTCATCAATGGCATTGGTGTGCACATGTTTGGGCACTCCGACCCCATGCTGGTGGAGACCATGCTTCGTGCGTCGCTCACGGACCTCGTGATGCAAGGCAACCTGCAATACAACGAGGAGTCGATTGAGTTTGCGGAGTTCTTGCGCGATGAGGCGGCGGCGCACTCTCGACTCGCACACTGCTTCGTGACGAACTCCGGCTGCATGGCGAATGAAGCAGCGCTCAAGGTCTGTCAGCAAAAAACTTCGGGTGCGCCGCGCATCATCGCGTTCGCTGATTGCTTCATGGGTCGATCGACCACCATGTCGCAGATTGGCGACACCGCAGCGTATCGACAGGGCGTCGCACTGAATGTGCAAGTCGACTACCTCCCGTTCTATGACGAGGACCTCGGTGAGCGATCTATTGATCGCGCCGTCTGGCAACTCGAACAGTACATCCATCGCTATCCCTCGCAGCACTGCGCACTCGTCGCTGAGTTGATTCAAGGTGAAGGCGGCTTCAATACCGCGCCACGCGAGTTCTTCGTCGCGCTCTTCGAACGGGCCAAAGCAGCGGGAATTCCTATCTGGGACGATGAAATCCAAACGTTTGGTCGCACGCAAAGCATGTTCTGCTTCGAACAGCTCGATCTTGGCTCGTACATCGATGTCGTGACGGTCGGCAAGATCACGCAAGCGTGCGCCTGTCTCTACACCGCAGAGTTCAATCCGAAAGCCGGACTTCTCTCGGGCACATTCAGTGCATCGTCGAGCGCGTTCGCGACTGGTCTTGCGATTCTCAGAAGGCTCAAGAGCGGCGGCTTCTACGGAGCGACGGGCTTGAATGCGCAGCTCTTCGAGGCATTCCGGCAACACGCGGACTCGTTCGTGAAGTCACATCCGCAGTGGTTTCCGGCGCTCCCGACTGCGATGGGTGGCGAGAGCAGACGATTCGTTGCTGGCACGGGCGGCATGATGCGCCTCTCGCCCTTCGGAGGAAGCAAAGAGAAGATCGGCCGACTCCTCAATCATCTTTTCGAGGACGGAGTGATCGCGTTCAGCTGCGGTCATGGTCCCTACCACCTTCGTTTCCTTCCACCCATCGGTGTGATGCAGCCCGCGCAATTCAAGAGTGTCTTTGAAATCATGGAGCGCTCATTCGCGCGCACCGTCTGACGGTCTTTCGAGATTGAGCATGTTTGTCATTCGCCCCGCCATTCAAGACGATCTCGCGACGCTGATGAAGTTCGCGAAGATGGTGCATTTCATCAACCTGCCAGCGGATCGAGACTTGCTTTCGGCCAAGGTCGCGCGGAGTCGTCGCAGCTTCATGCTGCAAGCGGATGACCCTCGCGAACGCGAGTTCATGTTCGTGCTTGAAGATCAGGAGACCAATGAAGTCATCGGAACTTGCGGTGTGCTTTCAAGCGTCTCATGGCCAGGACATCCGCAGATCACGCTGAAGGTGCGCCGTCGCGAGCATTACAGCGACGATCTTCGAGGCGGTCAGGTGCACACGACGGTTGAAATGTGCACGGATGAAACTGGCCCGAGCGAAGTGGGTGGCCTGATTCTCGCGCCAGGCTTTCGAGGCCGCGCGGATCATTTGGGCGCACTGCTCTCACTCGTGCGATTTCATTTCATTGGTTTGCATCGCGAGCTCTTCGCGCCTCGGATCCTTGCCGAGATGATGGGTCCTCTCACGCCCGATTCACACACGCCGCTTTGGGAGTACTTCGGTCGCCGTTTCATCAACCTGAGTTACCGAGAAGCGGATCTCTTCAGTTCGCGCTCAAAAGAATTCATGCTTTCACTCTTCCCGAAGGGGGAGATTTATGTTTCGATGCTTCCGCCTGAGGCGCGCGCGCTCATCGGTCGCGTCGGCGAGGAAACGGAGCCTGCTCGAAGATTGCTCGAAAAGCAGGGATTTCGCTTCGATAACCAAGTCGATCCGTTTGACGGTGGTCCGTGCCTTGAAGCCGAACGCGATGTGATTCCTCTCGTCAAGGCAACCGAGCGCAAGCCATTCCTCGGCACCAAAGTCATCGCAGCGGGAAGCCTCGAGGCGTTCGTTTCGAATCCGGGCCCGGCCGGATTTCGAGCCACTCGCAGCGCGTTTGAGGAAACGGCGGATGGCGTGTGGCTCCCCGAAGCGATCGCCGCAGCGCTGCACCTCAAGCAAGGCGCGTTTGTTGGATGCACGCCTCTTCCGCCAGCGCGCGAGTCATCGCGAAGAAAACCGCGGAAGGGAACTTCGTGAGCTGCGCTCGCGTCGGAAGAGACTTCATTGCAGGCGGGTTTCGCGATCTCCCTGGCAATGCGATCGTCGTGCGTGACCCATCCGATGGATCCACAGTGGTGTGGCAGGCGACGCCGATCGTCTCGCATGTTGGCGCGGCGATTGAAGCGGCTCGTCAAGCGCAAGCCGCTTGGGCGCGATTGAGGTTTGAAGATCGCGCGGCGATTTTGCGCCGCTACGCCGAAGCCACCACATCGCGTGCGGACGAGATTGCAGAGCGCATCGCTCGCGAGATGGGAAAGCTCAAGAGTGAGGCAGTGCTCGAAGCGAAGTTACTCGCGGAGAAGGTTGCGATCACGCTCGAGGAGCATTCGTCCGCGCGAATCCGTGGTTACGAAGTTGCGATCAACCAAAGTCGAACGGGTCTCTGCTCGTTTCGCGCACATGGCGTGATGGCTGTGCTCGGCCCGTTCAATTTTCCAGCGCACCTGCCCAATGGTCAGCTCGTGCCCGCGCTGCTTGCGGGCAACACGGTGGTTTTCAAGCCGAGTGAGAAAGCGCCGGGTGCCGCAGAAATTCTCGCAGAGTGCTTTGTCCACGCAGGCTTGCCGCGCGGCGTTTTCAATGTTGTGCAGGGCGGAGCTGAAACTGCGCGGTCGTTGACGGCGCACCGAGACATTGACGGCATTCTCTTCACGGGATCGTTCCAAGTCGGTCGTGCGATTCTTGAGTCGAATCTCGATCGACCTGGGCGCATCGTCGCGCTCGAAATGGGTGGGTCGAACGCGAGCATCGTCTGGGGCGACTGTGATCTGCGTCAGGCGGTGATTGAGTGCGCACGCGCGGCCTTCGCGACGACCGGCCAGCGATGCACTTGCACGCGGCGCATGCTTGTGGACGCGCGAATCGCTCCGCGGTTTATCAAAGCCTTCTGCGAGGTCGCGTCAAATCTTTCGGTTGGTGAGGCGCTCTCGCAAGAGCCGGTGTTCATGGGACCACTCGTGTCGAGCGACGCTGCAGACGCGTTTCTGCGCGAGCAAGCTCGGCTCGTCGAGCATGGCGCGAAATTGCTTGTCGTGGGCTCGCGGCTTCCACGGCCCGGCTACTTCGTGTCACCGAGCGTTTGCCAAGTGGAGCGCTTTACGATTGAGGATGATCGTGAGACATTCGCGCCATTGGTGCGCATTGCCACGGTGCACTCGCTTGACGATGCAATCGCGCAAGCTAATGCGAGTGAGTACGGACTCGCTGCAAGCGTGTTCACACGAGATGACGCCGTGTGGGACGAATGCGTGGCTCAACTCAAGTCGGGATGCATCAATCGCAATACGGGCACGGCAGGGGCATCAAGCCGCTTGCCCTTCGGCGGGCTCGGTCGCAGCGGCAACCATCGCCCAGCTGCCGCGTTTGCGCTTGATTTCTGCGCATATCCGGTCAGCAGCCTCATCGAACGATCAGACACTGCACCTGTGCCAGTTGGCATGTGTGCGGAGGAAAGTTGGTTTCAATGAAGAGATCGAAGTCAACGCTCTTACCCAACGGTCGAGTCCACCCGCGCTTCGCAGGTCTACTGACATTCCTTCGCGTCCCTCGTCTGGAAGATCTTTCCGCAGAGCATGCTCCGGCGGACTGGGCAATCTACGGAGCACCCTTTGACGGCGGCACGACCTTTCGTCCGGGCGCGCGCTTCGGTCCGCGCGCGGTCCGCGATGCGAGTCAGTATGTGAAGGCGTTTCATCTTGAATTGCAGGTGGATTGGGCTGCCGCACTGAGCGTGGTTGATGCAGGGGACGCGCCCACTGCGCCGTTTTCGTGCGAGGCGAATGCGCAAATGATGACCGCGCATGCGCGCACGATTGGCGCTCCGAGCACAAAGCTCCTCGCGGTCGGCGGAGACCATTCCATTGCCCTCGCGAACATGCGCGTTGCGTTTGAGCGCGCGGGTCGACCTGAAGGTGGACTCGCGGTGTTGCACTTCGATGCGCACCTTGACACGGTCGATCGTGTGTGGGGCGAAGCCTATAGCCACGCGTCACCGTTCCGCCGCGCCATAGAAGAGGGGATCATCGCGCCTACGAAAATGCTCTCGATCGGAACCCGTGGTCCAATCACGATGGAAGCCGATCTTGAGTGGTGTAAGGCACAGGGCATCGAGATTGTCTCGTCGCAAGCTGCGATCAACTCCAACGCGGGTCTTCAAGCGGTCGAGCGATGCGTCGCGAAGGCGGGCGGACAGCCGATGTACCTCTCCATCGACATCGATGTGCTTGATCCGGCGTTCGCGCCAGGAACCGGAACGCCGGTCGCAGGTGGTCTCTCGTCAGCGCGTCTCTTTGAGCACCTTCGCGCCGCGAAAGGGATACAACTTGCTGGCGCTGATGTGGTGGAGGTCCTTCCCGATCGAGACACGAGCGGCATCACGGCCCTCGCTGCAGCGCACTGCCTCGCCGAGATTTTGGCGATTGATGCGAGTTCGCGCGCGTAGAAGCAAAAAAACCACCGGCGGTCTCGCGACCGCCGGTGGCTCGTCCCTAGACCGGACCCATTTGTTGGACACAATGTGAGGAGTCACTGTGTCCTGGACCCAAGTCGAAAGTCGTCTCCTGCAGAGGAATCCCGGAATGGTTCCTCGCGGCGGCTGACTTCCTCACGCGGTTGCGTGACGAAGAGATAATCGGTCTGAAGTTCGGCGCGCGCCATACGGCGGATTCCCCACTTCTCAGCCGCACGCGTTCTGCAATCGTTGCAGGCTGCGAAGGCGCTGTTTTGCTCAGTCGCGCGTGTTTCCGATGAGCGTGAAGAGTTCCATGCGAGAAGCAGGATTCGTCAGAAACGATCCGTGCAGCTTCGATGTCGTCGTGGTCGCTCCCGATTGCCGGACGCCTCGGTAGCACATGCAGAAATGACGCGCCTGAATAATGACCGCAACGCCGTGCGGGCGGAGCGTTTCATTGATCGCGTTGGCGATCTGCGCGGTCAACTTCTCTTGCACTTGGAGTCGTTTCGAAAAGATGTCCACCACGCGAACGAGCTTGGAGAGTCCAACGACGCGACCGTTCGGGATGTACGCGACATGTGCCTTCCCGACGAACGGAACCATGTGATGCTCGCAGTGACTATGAATCTCGATGTCCTTGAGCAACACGAGTTCGTCGTAACCCTCGATCTCCGTGAAAGTCCGCTGCAGTGGCTCAAACGGATCCGCGCCGTATCCCCAGAAGTGCTCGTGCATGGCTTTCACGACGCGCGAGGGTGTGTCGAGCAGACCCTCACGCGAGGGATTTTCGCCGATGAAACTCAAGAGGGAGCGGACATGATCCATCGCCTGCTTGGCTTCAGGGGTCGTGAGGTCGGGCTCCTTCATGGGGCGGAGATCGTAGCAGGGGGGCAGGGTGATTGTTCTTGCTTCCCCGAGTGAAAAAGCCCGTATGGTGCGCGTATGGAATGCACATCGAGCAATCCGCCAGAGAGTTATCACCGCGCGAATGCGAGTCATCGCGCGTGGTGGGTTGGAAGAGATGACGGCGCCGAATCAACCGCAGCTCGTTGGCACCAGCGTGTTGCCTTTCATGATCTCGCGCAGGCGCTTCCGCCTTGCATTCAACGAACCGCATGCTTCATCGGATACGCGAGTGATCTCGGCGTGCGCATGAATCAAGGGCGTGAAGGCGCGGCCCTCGGTCCCGGTGCGCTGCGCGAGCGAATGGCGAACTTCCCCGCGATCGGCGGATTGCAGTTGGTGGATTGCGGTGACATTGTGGCTGCGGACTCCGTCCTTGCGACGCAAGAGGCGCTCGCCTGGGCGGTTGAGCGGATCGTCCGAGCGGGCGCGATTCCCGTCATTCTTGGTGGCGGACACGATCAAGCATTCGGGCACTTCTTAGGGCTCGCTCGCGCGCTCGGTCGTGCGCCCGCGTGCTTGAACTTTGATGCGCATGCTGACCTGCGGCCGATCCCCGCGAGTGGTCCCAATTCTGGCACGCCGTTTACGCAAGCGGCGGACTGGTGTGCGTCGCACAACGAAAAGTTTCGATACACCATCGTTGGTTGGCAATCATGCGCGAACACGCAATTGCTCGCAGATCGCGC
This sequence comes from Planctomycetia bacterium, assembly GCA_005790605.1. Lineage (GTDB taxonomy): Bacteria > Planctomycetota > Phycisphaerae > Phycisphaerales > SM1A02 > F1-140-MAGs142. The sequence continues at coordinate 31,532 of SXUI01000070.1, forward strand.
AAGAGATCGGGGTGTGTCGATCATCGACGCGCTGAGCGTGCAAGCAGCATCGGTGGCGAACGCGTGCGGGGGGTTTGCGGGAGCGCCGATCGCGCTCTCCATCGACCTCGATGTCTTTTCCGCGGCGCACGCGCCTGGTGTCAGCGCACCAAGCGCGCTCGGTTTGATCCCCGATGCTGCGTTCACGCGCCTGCTTCAAGGGTTGTTTTCCTCACACACAGCCATTCGCGGTATCGAGATTGCGGAGCTGAATCCCTCGCTCGATGTCGATGCACATACGGCGCGACTCGGCGCAGCACTGATCTACGCGATGCTTTCGGCATACGCGCAATTGAGGTCGCCCGCGTGAGTACTTCGCACTGCATTGGGATCGACATTGGTGGTACGAAGATCGAAGCAGCGCTGATCACGCGTGCGGCGATGGACGGCTTGGAGCCAGTTTCGTTTCATTGGCGAGAGCGTGTGCCGACGCCCAAGGGCGACTACGAAGCCACCGTGCGCGCGGTGGGCGACCTTGTGCGCAGACTCGAACGGGAAACAGGGCACACAGGGACCATCGGCATTGGTGCGCCGGGCAGTGTGTCACCAGTGACCGGACTGCATCGCAATTCAAATTCAACTTGTATCAACGGCCGCAGCTTTCGCGAAGATCTTTCGAGGGAGCTTCGCCGCGAGATTCGCATCACAAATGATGCGAACTGTCTCGCACTCTCCGAATCGATCTTCGGTGCCGCGCGTGGATCTCGTGTGGTCTTTGGTGTGATCCTTGGAACGGGCGTGGGCGGTGGCGTCGTGCTCGACGGTGCGGCATGGGACGGCGCGAACGGGATTGGCGGGGAGTGGGGGCATTCGCCCATGCCGACGGTCGATCAGGCGACGTTGCGCGCGACGCCTTGCTATTGCGGGAAGTTTGGCTGTCGAGAACAGTTTCTTTCTGGCCCTGCACTCGAGTCCCGATATGCGCGGCTGAGCGGAAGGACGCTGCCACTTGCGTCCATCGAGACTGCGGCATCGCAAGGTGATCCTCACGCGAAGGAAGTTCTCGAGTTCTTCGCATCCGGACTTGCGCAGAGCCTTGCGAGCGTCTGCAACCTGCTCGATCCAAACACGATCGTGCTTGGCGGTGGCGCGTCGAACCTGCAAGGCGCGCTTGACCTCGTTCCATCTCGGGTTGCGCGACTCGTGTTTAGCGACTCGTTTGTCACGCGCATCGTCCGCGCGGACTTGGGCGATAGCAGTGGAGTGCTCGGCGCGGCATGTCTCCACGCGCGTGCGTGAGTGAGTTCTCGCGGGAAGCGATCGCGCAGCGTTTGTAGCGTTACGCGAAGCGATCTGGCGCGAGCATGCTGCAGTCAATGCAGGGCTTTTCACCGTCGATCATCTCGGCGAGCGCCTTGCCTGAAATCGTTCCAAGCGTCATGCCCATCATCGCGTGGCCAGTTGCAATGTAGAGGCCATCGCGTGCCTTCACGCCGCCAACCGCGGGCAATCCATCGCTCGTGCACGGTCGGTAGCCCGCCCATTCGCTCATTGGCTTCAGCGTATCGAGGTCCTTGAGGAAGCGATTGCCTCCGTTCAAGAGCATCGCAACTCGGTCGCGCATCCACGGCGCGCCGACGGGGCCGATCTCGAGCGTGCCTGCGATGCGTAACTGTGGTCCGCTCGCAGTTTGCATTGGCGTGACTGCGACGAAAGACTCATGCAGCACCATGCCTGTCGAGGGAATCGGTGGGCCGCCCTCGCTGGGGTACGCGAATTGCAGGTGATATCCGCGCGCGGCTTGCATCGGAATGCGAACCCCCGCGAGTTTCGCCAGTGCGTCGCTCCAGATGCCAGCGGTCAAGACGACAAGATCTGCGTGAAGTTCTTCACCCGTTGCGAGATGGACGCCCGTCACGCGCCCGCCGCGTCCGGTCTTCAACGCGCGCACCTCGGTCCGTTCTCGCACATCGACACCGAGTTTCGGAAGCGCGCGCACGATGCCTGCGATGAGGTCGTGTGGTGCGCAATGCGCACTGTCCTTCAGGTGAATCGCGCCGGCAACGTCCCCGCGGAAGCAGGCGTCCTGCCGGAGCAATTGCTCCTTCTCGATGCGCTCCCACTTGTAGCCGTAGGGTTCAATGCTGCGCGCTTCTTGTTCCGCGATCGCGAGGTTTTCAGGTTTGAGCACGACATCGAGCCAGCCGTCTCGCTGGTAGTCACAGGCAATCCCAACTTCTTCGATGATCGCCTCAAGCGCCGCGAGTGACTTGAAGCCCATGTCGCAGAGCACGGCCATGGATCGGTCGAGATGCCGTTGCGTGCAGTGGAGGTGGAAATTCCACATCCAAGCAATGAGCTCTGCATCGACGCGAGGTCGAATGTAGAGCGGCGCAGTCTGCGAGAACATCCATCGCAGACCGCGCCACGACGCGCCCGGTCGAGTGAGCGGGAAGTGCCCAATCGAAAGGAGGCCAGCATTGCCGCCGCTTGCACTCTGCCCAATCGCATGAATCGCGTCGCGTTCAACGACGGTGACTTGGTACCCGCGCTTGGCGAGATACCACGCCGTCGATGCGCCGACGATGCCAGAGCCTACAACGATCGCGGTTCGTGTCATGCGTACCGAACGAGAACTGCCCGCTCAGGGAATCGACTCAGGTTGAGGATCTTCATCCGCTTCGTAGTCGGCGAGTACCTCGGCGATGGACTTGCCCATGGGTGTTCCCTCAGTCAGTTTCACCGCTTGGGTTTGCATGGCGATCGCTGCGTTCTTCTTGCCACTCATCCAGAGGCAGCGCGCACAAGTGTCGAGGTATGCGGGATTGGGGTCATCCTTGGTTGCCGCAACCATCAATTCAGCCGCGGCGAGCGCAAGTTGCATGTCTCGAACCTCGAAGGCGTCGCTCGCGCAGATGGCCCACGCGAGTTCATTGAGAGCTGCAGGTTGATTCTTCGCGAGCACGAGCGCTTCGCGTCCAATCTTCCATGCGCGTTCCGGGTTCTTGAGCGGGCCGGCGAGCACCTTCATCGCTTGGATGCGAGTCGATGCAGAGGTTGGATCTCGCAGCATCGCGCCTTCGAGCAATCCCATGACTGGCGCCCAATCGCCGCTCTTCTGCGCTGCGCGCTTGGCCGCATTCATCTGTCGGAAAAAGTTGCTCGCAGCTTCTTCATTGGCGAGCGCTTTCGCGGCTGCCTCAAGATCCCAGTTGCCCGCAACGATCTTCGTGAGTGGTTCGTCCATAGAGGACGGGTGACCGATCCACGCGACGCGACTCCTTTGGTCGATGATGAAGGTGCAAGGAATGCCATTGCGCCCTGCGGCCTTCATGTACGGATTATTCATTTTGGCCTGATCGCCAGCGAAGACGACGCGGTAGCCCATTCCATCGCCTTTCTTCTCGACGAAGGCGGTGACCTTTTCAAGATCCTTCTCGGCGCTGTCTCCATGCTCGCTCGCGGCGATGCCAACGAATCGAACATCGGGATACTTTGCCTGAAGCGAGGTGAGATGCGGCATCGCGGCGATGCAAGGTCCACACCAAGTCGCCCAGAACTCAAAGACATACACATTGCCCTCTTCGATGGAACTGAAGGAATCGCCCTTCACCCACGAATCGACTTGAAAGGCAGGGGCCGCATCACCGAGATGCAGCGTGACCGCCTCCATCTTCGGTGGCTCTTTGGCTTGTGGCGCGGGGACGAGCTTCACAGCAGGAATCGTCTTGGGTGCGTCCGCCGCGGGTTCCTGTGCGAGTGAGGTCGCTGCGACAAAGGTAAGCGCGGCGCCTGTGAGGAGAAGTGTCTTGCGCATCAGTGGAAAATCCTTAGAAAGAAGAACTCAACGAAGACCTAGAGAGCGGAGACTTTATCGCAGGGTCGCATCGACGACATTGCGGAGGAGCATCGCCACAGTCATGGGGCCTACGCCTCCTGGCACGGGCGAGAGGAACCCTGCGACTTCACGAACGCCACTGAACTCGACATCGCCCACGGTTGTGAGTTTCCCGCTCGCATCACGGACGCGATTGATGCCGACATCAATCACGACCGCGCCGGGTTTCACCATGTCCCTCGTGATGAGGCCTGGGACTCCCGCAGCGGCCACGATGACATCCGCGCCGCGCGTGAGTTCTGCAAGGTTCGTGGTGTACTTGTTGGTGGAAAGCACCGTCGCCTCGGCGCGCATCAGAAGCACGGCGATGGGTTTGCCGACGATGTTCGAGGCGCCCACGATGACGCAGCGCGCGCCGCGCAGCACGATGCCTGTGGACTCGATCATCTCAAGCGCAGCAAGCGCGGTGCAAGGTACGAGACTGCGGCGACCGTAGACCACATTGCCGATGTTGGCCGGGTTCACGCCTTCGACATCCTTCTCTGGCGCGATGAGTGATTGCACGCGCTCGGTCTCGATCCCTTCAGGAAGTGGAAGATGCAGCATGATCGCGCGCACATCGTCGTCGCGATTTAGTAGCAGAATCCGACCGGCGATTTCATCGAAGCCCGCGCCCTCGGCGATACGGTGCAGCCGATAGTCAATACCAACCTCGCGACATGTCTTCGCTTGATTTTCCGCGTACACCGCGCTCGCGGGGTCGAGACCCACCATGATCGCGTCGAGTCGAACTCCGCGAGTGCTCGCAAGGATGCGCGCCTTGGTGGAAGCCCGAAGTGCAGTGGAGAGCAGGCGCCCATCAATGATTGTTGCGCCTGTGGATGGCAGTGACGGGGATGTCGTTCGTCCCGCAGATTGCGCACGGGTCACGCGCTCACGAAAGGTGTTTCGCCGCAGTGCTTCGAGGCCGAGGCGATCGAGTGCTTCGAGATACCGACCAAGTGTTTGTTGCACGAGTTCGGAAGGAAGTTCAGGGCCTGGCGCTTCCTTATTCCACGTTCGCGCCGCGACGAGCTCGAGCAGCCAGTTGCGAAGGAATTGTTTGTCGAAACTCGGCTGATCGCGGCCCGCGGCGTAGAGATCGGCGGGCCAATATCGACTCGAGTCTGGAGTAAGAACTTCGTCGACGAGCAGCAACTCGTCAGTCGGCCGGCCGTTCGCATCGAGTTCAAATCCGAACTCAAACTTGGTGTCCGCTAGGATCACGCCGCGATCTCTCGCGTGTTGCGCGGCCTGCCCGTAAATCGCGAGCGTCAGGGCACGCAATCGCTCCATTGTCTCGCCACCGACGCGCGCCGCTGCGCCATCAAAGGAGACATTTTCATCGTGGCCCGTTTCGGCTTTGATCGCAGGCGTAAAGATGGGTTCGGGGAGTTGCTCGCACTGTCTCAATCCAGCGGGAAGGCGAATCCCGCAAACGGTGCCCGACGCTTGGTACTCGTTCCATCCGCTTCCCGCGAGGTATCCGCGCGCGACGCACTCGATTTGTATGACCTTTGCTGCGCGACACACCATCGTTCGACCAGCAAGCGACGCTCGCATATCGGGAGGAAGTGCATCGAGTTCGGCAACGCCCCCGACGCCCGCCTGCAGCACATGATCCTTCACGATGCCGCGAGCGCGAAGGAACGCGAACCAGCCAAGGCTGAGTGCCGTGAGGACGGCGCCCTTTCCTGCGACGGGCGTTGGCATGACGACATCGAACGCACTGATGCGATCGCTCGCCACGACGAGAAGGCGCGCGCGACCCTCGGCATCTGGCGAGAGTTGGTAGAGGTCGCGAACCTTGCCTTGTCGACGACCGTCGAGCGGAAGGTTCGTCTGAAAGACCGGAGGAATGGCGGCAAATCCGGAGGTCATGGGTCGTGGAGGGTACACTCGCAGGACCCATGCATGGGACGCGAGATTTGCGCATGCTTCGATTCAGAGTTCATGACCGAAACTTGTCCCAAGACCTGGCGCTTGGCGCACTTGGTCACGGACTTGCTGGAGAAGATCGAGCGGTTCGTGGCGCGTCGGTGCGCGAAGGATCACAGTTGCAGTTTCAGCCTGAGCGCGCAAGCGAGGCGGCATACGCGTGCCTCGCCCCAGTTGGCGCGATGGGCCGGATGTTGGTCCAGACCTGCATTCTTCCGACTCGCCCCGAGGCGTACGACTTTTATCTTGAGGTCGCTCGGCATCGGATCAAGCAGTACATCGAGAAGACGGAAGACTGGCAGATGTGGGATCCGGCCCGCGCAGGTGATGCGCTTGAACAGTGGGAACGGGCGCGGCGGCTGTTTCGAACGGCAACTGTCGCATCGGACCCGGAACAAGCAGAACGCGCCGCGAGAGATGCTGTAGCGCAGGGCATGGATGCGGGGGAGTTTCTCGCACTCAAGCACGCGGAGATCTTTTTGAGGCGACGATATCGCGCGCATGCGGCGAGTAGCGCGCTGCTTGGCGTCGTCGTCGATCCCATGACCGCTCCGCCAGAAGGTCTCGTTGCTGCTGCCGCCCGCATGTTCGATGTGCTCGCCATTCGCGTGCCATGGCGCGCGATGGACAAGGGGAAGGGCCGCAAGGGCGAGGCCGCCTATGACTTCGCGGCGCTCGATCGCTGGGTCGCGTTCGCTTCGAAGGAGAAGAAGCAAGTCGTCCTGGGCCCCGTTGTTGACTTGCGTCGAGAAGCGCTCCCAGACGCGGTCTCCGCGCTCTCGAAGGATCTCGATCGACTTCGCGAGGTGTGTTGGGATCACGCTTGCGTGCTGGCGTCGCGATACCAGAAGGTCAACGTTTTCTGGAACGCCGTCTGCGGTGCTGGCTCCAATGTGATGTGCGAAATGAGCGCATCGCAGATGAGCGAGTTTGTCCGAAAGATCGCGTTTGCGCTTCGAACCCATCAGCGCAACGCGCGAACGATGATCGAAATCGATCATCCGTTCCATGAGCGAACTTCCAATCGACTCGGCGCTGTCGCGCCAACGGGGTTGCTCGAACGGCTCGTTTCCGACGGCGTTCCACTGAGTGCGGTTGGTTTGCGTTTGGACTTTGTTCCCGACCGCCTCGCGCTTCGCGATCTCTTGATGATTTCAAGTGATCTTGATCGATACATCGGTCGTCAGCTTCCAGTTTTCATTTCAGGATTCGGCACGCCCTCTCACGGTGATGTTTCGCAGTGCGGATCTTGGCGTGGCGACGCGAGCGCATCGACACAAGCAAGCTGGGCGACGCGATTTGCGCGGATCGCGATGTCCAAGCCATTTGTCGAAGGCCTGTGGTGGTCTCGCCTCGTCGACACGAACACCGCAACCGATGGCGTCCTTGATGTCACCGGAAAACCAAAACCAGTTCTTGGAAAGTTGCTCGCGTGGCGTCAATCGCTTCGTGAACCCATGGGTGCGGACGATCAGTCCAAGGGAGTGCGCGAGGATCCGTCGGAGGAACCAGCGAAGTGAGCAGAGCGAAGATTGACGCGACGACCGAGCGCAATGCGCGGCAGCGTCTCAGTTTGCTCGTCGCGTCCATCGTCCTGTGTGGTTGCGCGATGATGCTGACTCTCATCGCGCCAGCTGCGCGGCGACCGATGGGCATGGTGATGATTCCTCGTCACCGCGTCGATCTCGCGACAGCGAATGCGCAAGAACTCGCGTTACTCCCGAACATTGGGCCCGCGCTTGCCGCGCGCATCGTCGAGTATCGATCGACGCACGGAGGCATGCTCTCACTGCGGAACTTCGATGAGGTTGAAGGGATTGGAAGCGCGACGATTGCGGCGATCGAAGACGAAGTGCGCGGAGAGGACATTGACTCAGGATTTGCTTCGGGCACGAAAGGCGTTGAGAAACCCGTGGCGCCAACGCGATGAATGAGCGCACGCCCTCGACGCAAGTCCAATCCTTCGCCTCATTCTCGAGCGCGCCGGAGATTGCGTCCTTGCGCAGTTCGCTCACTGAGCGCGCGCACATCGCAGCAAGCGGTCTTACGGGTAGCGCCGCGAGTTTCATACTTTCGGCACTTGCACAGGATGCCCGCCCGATGCTCGCCATAGTCGCGCACCTTGACGAGGCGGATGAATGTATCGAGGAATTGCGGGGCCTCGGCGTTGATGCGATGGGATTCCCAGCCGTCGAGGTGCTTCCTGGCGAATCAAATCCAAGTGCAGAGTTGATCGCGGCGCGTCTTGGTGTCTTGCGTTCCATCTCGGTAGGAGAGATTGCGCAAGTCATCGTCACGCCCATTGCGGCGTTGATGCAGGCCGTGCCAACCCCGGAGCGGCTCGAGGCCATGGTTCGCGAACTGCGCGCGGGCGAGCGTGTGGCGCAAGCGGAACTGATTTCGTGGCTCGCCGCTGGATCGTACGAGCGCGTGGAGAGCGTGGAAAAACCAGGCGATTTCGCGGTTCGCGGCGGGCTGATTGATCTCTTCCCCACAACGGGAAGCGTGCCGGTGCGCATTGACTTTTTTGGCGACGAGATCGAGCGCATGTTTGAGATTGATCTTGCGACCCAAGCGAGCGATCGAAAGTTGGATCGCGTGCTGCTTCTCAGTGCATCGATGACTTCGATTGTTGGTGAGCAGGCGAAAGATCTCGTGGCGGAGGTCGGCACTCGTCCGTTTTATGAGTGGTTGCCCGCGAGTGTGTTGGCCGTGTTCGTGGATCTCGCAGAGATTGTCGAACAGGCGCGTGCGTATTGGGATCGAGTGCGCGACGGACGAGGGGTGTACGGACCGCCAGCGACGATCGCGGGCATCACGAAGCGCGCGTTCGCAACGCTCGAATTGCATAGTGCGGCGCAGAGTTCTTCGAGCCATGCGCTTCTGCCAATCCGCTCGCTTGCACCCTTCAGCGAGGAGCTCGAGGGAGCATGTGGAGAGCTTCTTGAACTTGCTTCGACGCACGCGCTTGTGCTTTGCTGCGAAAACGAGGGAGAACTCGCTCGGACGCGCGATCTCATCGCGCGGCACGTTCCCGATGCGCGCGCAGAGATTTGTCTACTCCACTTGCAACGCGGATTCTTGTGGGAACCTGCGAAGTCGCCGCAGATCGCGTTTGTTCCGATGCATGAAGTGTTGCATCGCGCAGTCATGCGGCGGCGGGGGAAGGGGCTCGGAGCTGCTCGTGCGAAGGATGTTTTTCTCTCTTTCGAACCCGGTGACTTCGTTGTCCATCGTGATCACGGCATCGCGCGATTTCTTGGGTTGACGCTTTCCATGCAGGAGCCAACTGAGGCGGGCGGGAAGGCGATCGAGGTCGAGTTTCTCAAGCTTGAGTTCGATGCCGGGGCCAACATCTTCGTGCCAGCAGCGCGCATTGAGTTGGTCCAGCGCTACATCGGGGCGGGTGCAGCCAAGCCGAAGCTCTCGACGCTTGGAGGGAAACGATGGAAGCGTTCGAAGGAAGAAGCAGAGGAGTCTGTTCGCGACCTCGCGGCGGAGATGCTTCGAGTACAGGCGGCGCGGAGCGCGATGCCTGGCATTGCCTTTCCGTCGGATACGGAGTGGCAGAAGCACTTCGAGGCGGAGTTTCCGTATGACGAAACCGAGGATCAACTCGCTGCGATTCAAGCAACGAAGCGTGACATGCAGCGTTCGCTGCCGATGGATCGCTTGATTTGTGGAGATGTCGGATTCGGAAAGACGGAGATCGCGATTCGCGCCGCATTCAAGGTTGCGGAGAGTGGGAGGCAGACCGCGGTCTTGGTGCCGACAACGGTGCTCGCCGAGCAGCATGAGCAGAGTTTTCATGATCGATTTCGCGCGTATCCGTTTCGTGTTGCTTCGCTCAGTCGATTCAAGACAGATGCGGAGCAGCGCGTCATCCTCGAAGCCGTCGCTGCGGGAAGCGTCGACATTCTCATCGGAACACACCGCATTCTTTCAAAGGATGTTCGTTTCAAAGATCTCGGGTTGATCGTTGTCGACGAGGAACAGCGTTTCGGCGTAGAGCACAAGCAGCGACTGCTTGAATTCCGTGTCACAGCGGATGTGCTCACGCTGAGTGCGACGCCAGTTCCACGCACGCTTCACATGGCGATGCTCGGACTCCGAGACATCTCGTCACTCACAACGCCTCCGGCGGATCGGCGGGCGATCGTGACGGAGGTCATCCCGTGGAATGAGCGGCGCATTCAACAGGCGCTTCGCCGAGAACTCGCGCGAGAGGGTCAAGCGTTCGTCGTGCACAATCGAATCACCGATCTCCAACGCAAGGCGGATGAAGTGCAAGCGCTTGTGCCGAGCGCACGCATCGCGGTGGGGCATGGGCAGATGGAACCGAAGGAGCTCGAGGCGGTCATGCTTCGGTTCATGCGGCGCGAAGCGGACATTTTGGTTTCGACGACGATTATCGAGAGCGGGCTCGACATTCCGACAGCGAACACCATTGTCATCTCGAACGCGCATATGTTCGGACTTGCCGAGTTGCACCAGTTGCGCGGCCGTGTCGGCCGTTGGAAGCATCGGGCGTACTGCTATCTGTGTTTGCCGGAAGGAAAGCCTCCAACGCAGGACGCGTTGAAGCGATTGCGAGCGGTCGAGGATTTTTCGATGCTCGGCGCTGGTTTCAAAATTGCGATGCGTGACCTTGAGTTGCGCGGGGCGGGAAACCTGCTTGGTGCTGAGCAGTCGGGGCACATCGCCGCGGTTGGGTATGAGATGTACTGCCAACTGCTCGAGGACGCGGTCAGCGCGATGCGCAAAGAGGAACGCGTCGTGCCTCTCGATACGGTGCTTGACATTGGGCTCAACGGGAGTGTTCCGCGTGCCTACATCCCCTCTGATGCCCGTCGACTCGATGCGTATCGGCGAATCGGAAGCGCGACCACGCTTGAGGCATTGCGAAAGACTGCCGATGAACTTCGGAGCGCGTATGGGCAGGCACCACCGACAGTTGACGCACTTCTCGACTTTGCAGAAATCCGGCTGAGAGCAACGCTTCTGGGTGTCAAGGTCATCCTGAAGCGCGGTGCGGATGTGATTTTTCGTACGACGCGACCGAAGGAACTCGAGGCGCGCCTTGCGGGCATCCAAGGCACGGTCCGCGTGCCGAGCGGGAAGTCCCCAGACGGGCTTGCGGAGGTCTGGCTCCGCCCACCCAAGGCCTTTCTTGAGGTGGGGACGCTGGTGACCGTCCTTCGCAAGCGCCTGACGATCTGAGCAAGCGAGACTTCGTGTCAACTTCACTCAGGAGGGAAACTTTTTTCAGTTGGTGGATTGCGCGGAAGTCATTCGCGAGCGCTCGCTTATCCGATACATTCGAAAGTCCGCAAGAGGCGCGACTGAGAGTGGTCGCCGCGCCCTTGAGATCTTGAAGTTCGAGAACTGAAGTTTCCCTATCGATGTGGCAGCATGTAAGGTCAACGATGGAAGTTCAAGGATGGACGAAATGAACGCAACGACTTCTCCGCGCCGCGAAGTACTTCCCGAAACTCGCAGCTCCGTGACGCACAAATTCGCGATAGGTGGCCATGAAGGCTATCTCACGATTGGGCTGTTTCCGGATGGACGACCAGGTGAGATTTTCATCAAGATGTCGAAGGAAGGCTCAACGCTTTCTGGCTTGATTCAAGGGTTTTGCCGAGCATTTAGCTTGTGCTTGCAGCACGGGCTTGGGCTTGGCGATGCGATTGCTCGCTTCAAGGGCATGCGTTTCGAGCCGTTGGGTCCAACGACCAATCCAGATGTGCCCGAGTGCTCGAGCATTCTCGATTATGTCGCTCGCTACCTCGAAGTAGAGTTCATCGAGCGACCGTCGCGCGTCTGATCGCGCGCTGGCTCCACGGCGACCTTGACATGCATACGGAAAAACAGCGGCAGTCTTTCGACTGCCGCTGTGTGCATGATTTCGATGTGCAGCCGGTTCCACTTGGGGCGCCGGATGATCGTGTGTCAGAGACTCACGCGGTCGCTGCGGCCTTCTTGTCCTTCTTCGGCTTGCCTGGCTTCTTCGCCTCGGCGCCTTCGGCTGCAGCGTCAGTCTTCGCCGCCTTGGCTTCCTCTTCCGCTGCGGCCTCAGCGGCAGCGTCGGCGTCTTGTGCGCGCATGAGCGACTCAAGTTGACGGTCTGGCGAAACTTCAATGTTGATGTCCGCCTTCAGATCGCGATCGAACTGAATGGTGCAGTGGTAGCTACCAATGCGACGGAATGGCGCCGCGAGACGAACCGCGCGCATGTCGACAGGGAAACCAAGCGCGACGAGCGCGTCGGAGATGTCGCGCTGCGTGGTCGATCCGTACAACAAGCCTTGATCGTTGCAGCTGCGGATGAGCTTGAGTGTGTAGCCTTCGAGCTTCGCAATCGTCGCTTCGCGCGTGGCGCGCTGCGCGGCGAGGTTTGCCTGCGCTTTCGCACGAGCATCCTTCAGTGCTTCGACCTTCTCGGGGGATGGGGTTTCAGCGATGCCGTGCGGAAGGAGAAAGTTGCGCGCGAAGCCGGCGCGGACTTTGACGATGTCTCCGACGATCCCGAGGTTTTCGATCGTGCGAAGAAGAAGAAGTTCTACTGGTCGTGCCATAGGTCGCTGTCCTTTGCAGTTAGAAGCGGGGGCGCCAGAATTGGCGTTCCGCCTCAGCGAATTGCGAGCCGAGCACTCTATCCTAGACAGGTGCGTGCTGGCAATGGGGCGCCCGGATTCGTGGGAAGTATCTGGCGGACAGGCGGTTGCGATTGGTCTGAGGGCAGCCGTTGGCTGCGTCGGTAGTAGTCCGAGGTCCCGGCAGAATTTCTCACATTTTTTGGACGAAGATACCGAACGAAAGCCGAACATTGTTATGCTGCTGCTTCGCGCCCAAGGTGTGGCGTGCCGCTGGATTTGGTTGAGATTCGTCGCGCTAAGGCCACGAAGTCCGAGACGGAAACAGCGCGTTGTGGGAAAGTGATTGAACCGCGCATTGAAGGAGCCATCGCTCCCGCGCACCGCAGATGGTCTAGGAGACAAGAATCATGCCGAACCTGAACAAAGTCATGCTCATGGGCAACCTCACCCGTGATGTCGAACTCAAAACAACCACGGGAAACCAAACGGTTGCCTCTTTTAGCCTCGCGATCAATCGCAAGTTTCGGCTGAAGGACGGCGAAGATCGCGAAGAGGTCACCTTCGTTGATTGTGAAGCGTGGGGCAAGACTGGCGAGGTGATCGCGAAGTATGTCTCCAAGGGAAAGCCGCTCTATGTCGAAGGTCGCTTGAAGCTCGATTCTTGGGAAGACAAGGACGGGCAGAAGCGATCCAAGATGCGCGTGGTCGTTGAGGAGTTCCAGTTCATTGACTCTCGCGGAGGCGCTGGCGGCAGCGGCGAGTCCTCGCGTGGCGAGGGTTCTTACGCGCCCAGTCATTCGGGTGGCGGTCGCGGATCGTCGCAGGGCGGGGGCTCTTCGCAATCCGGAAGTCATCGCGGCATCAGTGAAGAAGACATTCCGTTTTAACCGCGCAGCGGCGACGTGATCGCGCGAACGTCTTTGCGCACAAACGGTGTTTGTGCGTGCTCAATGCGCGACGATGGTTGTTCTATTGCGTCATGCGCGCTTGGCCTCTTGGCGGCGTGGCTGTCGGGTTCAATGAGCAGCTCGTGCCGAGATGAGCGGGCTTTGTGCGACGCGCTGTTTGTGTTGATCGTTCTGCGGTAGTCGCTCGCTCTGACTTCTCTTGCGCGATCACGCGAGACCGTCATCGCCGTCCCTTGGGTGCATGGGAGCGACGCCGGAGTCGTCAGGCGGGTTGCGTGATTCCGACGGTGCGCACATTCGTAGCACCTGTGATTCGGCTGCGCTGGATCGAGGTCGTGTCGTGGCATCAGGGACACGGCATGCTCCAAGTTGCCCTCAAGTCGAAGCTCACGGCCGCTCAACGAAGATGCTCGCGGTCGATCGACCGCGAGCATCTCGTGTGTGAACTTGGGGGCTCGCGCCCATGGCAGCGATTGCTGCCTTCAGCGCATCCGGGAGCCCTCGGAGAGCGGCTCACGTGAACCAATGCAGTCGCAGGTTCGCCGGATCAGTGCGACTCTGCTTCGGCAGTCTCCGCCGCGGGGCTCGCGGCTGCTGCGGTAGCTGCTGCAGCTGCTGCAGCCTCATTGCCGCGGAGAATGATCTCGTCGGCGAGCTTCTGGCGACCCTCATTGGCAGCCATTTCTTCAGGAAGCACATGATCCGCGCGGGTCACGAGCGCGCGGAGCATGCGCTCCGAAAGTCGCGTGTCACGCTCGATCGAGACGACATTCTTCGTGTCGCACTTGAAGTACGCCAGGAAGTACACGCCGCGCTTGTTGCCGTCGACGTCGTAGGCGAGCTTGCGCTCGTCCCACTTCGACATGCTGATGACTTCAGCTTGCGCGCGGTGCAGGATCTCGGACACGTGATCGAGTGCGGACTGCAGGTCGGCGGTGGCCGCCTGCGGGAAGAGGAAGAGACCCTCATAGGTGCAGATTCGAGTTTCGGACATTGTTTTCTATCTCGCTTTCTTACGCGGTTAGGAATTGAGTTTGGCGCTCGGCGGCGTCTCGTCGACGCTGCGGCGATTGAAACGGTTCATTGCTTCTGTGAGTCCTGATTGCAACCAACAGAGCGACGCGTCGACCGAGGCATCGATCGCCTCGTCGACGGGTCCTTGCTGGTTCTCAGCGAACTTGCCGAGCACATAATCCGCCTGCGGGATGCGACCGGGCGCGTCGATGCCAATTCTGCATCGTGCGTACTTCGCAGTCCCGAGCTTGGACTCGATGTCCGACAATCCGTTGTGTCCGCCAGCGCTGCCTTCCGCGCGAATCCTGAGAGATCCGCAGGGAAGTGCGATGTCGTCCACAAGAACGAACAGTTGCGTTTGTGCGTCAAGTTTGTAGAAGCGAATGGCTTCCGCCACGCTTTGCCCAGAGAGATTCATGAAGGTGAGTGGCTTCAGCAGCAGCACCTTGTCGCCGGCATGATCGATTTCGAGGAGAAGCCCCGCGAATCGATTCTTTGGCACACTCGTTGTCGGTGGCGCGAGCCGCCGAGCAATGCGGTCCACAGCCTCGAACCCGACATTGTGTCGCGTTCGCAGGTACTGAGGTCCGGGATTGCCAAGTCCGACGATGAGTTTCATGTTTCGCTCAGAGTCATCGCGCGTCGTTCGCGCTTCGCTTCCATCCTTGCATTACTTCTTCTTGTCGCCAGCAGGTGCCTTCGCATCCTTGCTTGCGGCTTCGTCATCCTTCTTCGCTGTGAGGACTTCCGGCGCGGTCGCAGCGGTTGCAGCTGCGGCTTCACCAACAACCTCTTCCGCCATGGTCTGCAGCTGAACAAGCATCGTGGATGCTGGAGTGACTGCTTCGATGCCGGCTGGCAACTTGATTTGTCCGACGGTGAGGACATCGCCCATCGAGGAAACATCCACGCGGATGTGCTCAGGGATATCGCGCACCTTGCAACGAATCACGATCTCTGAGGTCATGTGCACGACGATCGTGCCTGCCTTCTTCGCGCCTTCGGGCGAGCCCGCGAAATCAAGATGGATGCGTGCCGTCACCACTTCGTCGAGATTGACGCGGGTGAGGTCCACATGGATCACGTTGTCACCGAGGTAACCGAACTGCAAGTCCTTGACGAGACAAGTCTCGGCGGATTGCCCTTCGATATCGATGGTGAAGACTTTCTCGCCCTTCTTGAGGTGCAAGATTGTCTCATGCTCGCAGAGCGAGACGGACATTGGCTGGGAGCCGTGTCCGTAGACGACGGCAGGCAGCCGGCCTGCGGTGCGGAGTCGCTTTGCATATCGACTGCCGATGCGATCGCGGGGGACCGCTTTGAGAACTGGAACTTCTTTCGCCATGACTGGAGACCTCCTAAATGAGTTGCAAACGTGTATGAGCTTGGGGTTGAAGCGCTTTCCTTTGAGTTCGACATCAACGCTTGATGGCGACGCCTCCACGGAAGAGCGCGGAAATGGACTGATCGTGATGAATGCGGTGAATGGCTTCGCCAATGAGCACGGCGACGGACAGCACTTCGAGCTTGTCAGCGATGGGCTTCGTGCGCGCGCCGCCTGGGATCGTGTCGGTGGTGACAACCTTACTGATGAGGCTGTCGCGCAGCCGTTCCATCGCGAGTCCGACAAAGACGGGGTGCGTACATGCCGCGATGACATCCTTCGCGCCCTTTTCCATGACGAGTTTCGCGGCTTCGCACACGGTTCCGGCGGTCGAGATCATGTCGTCAAACATGAGAACGGTGCGGCCTTCCACTTCGCCGATGAGGTTCTTCATGACGACTTGCGAGCCGGATTGCCGACGCTTGTCGATGATCGCCAGATCGCACTGCAGCACATTGGCGTACATATTCGCGACCTTCACATTGCCGACATCCGGACTCACGACGACGATGTCGCCGAGCGTCCCGCGGCGCGTGAGGAAGTAGTCCGCGAGGACTGGCGCGGCGCTCATGTGATCGACGGGGATATCGAAGAATCCCTGGATTTGCGCAGCGTGTAAATCAAGACAAAGCACGCGATCCGCACCCGATTGTGCAATGAGGTTTGCAACAAGCTTCGCGGTAATCGGGACGCGTCCCTCGTCCTTCCGATCCTGGCGCGCGTAGCCGCAGTAGGGCATGACCGCGGTGATCCGCTTCGCGCTCGCGCGGCGGAGGCAGTCGATCCAGATGAGCAACTCCATCAGATTGTCATTGACTGGCTCGCAGGTTGAGAGCATCACATAACAATCACGGCCCCGAACATCTTCTTCCACCTTGACGAGCGTCTCGCCGTCAGGGAAGCGGAGTGTTTGGCCCTCGCCTAACGGAAGTGCGAGATGCGCGCAGGTCTTGAGCGCGAGCTCGCGTGATGCGGTTCCAGCGAAGATCTTCAATGTGTCGCGGTCGGATGCGCTCATGAGGAGATTCTCAGGGTGGAGGATGAAGCGGCAGTCGGCGTTCCGCACTGCGTGGGTGTTGGTTTCCGATTGCGCAAGATCGCGTCGACGACGGCGAGTTGCGCGGGGTCATTGATGGAGAGCACATCCTCAGCGGGAACGGCCGCGACCGCGTGCACCGTGCGACCATGGCTTGCGAGAATGCCGAAGAGGTCTGTGAAGTAGTACTCGCCGCTTCGATTGCTGTTGCCGATTTGCGCGAGCGTGGAGAACAATTCCTCGCCACGGACGCAGTAGTAACTCGGGTTGATCTCACGAATCTCGAGTTCGCCCGGGCTCGCGTCCTTCTGCTCGACGATCCGCGTAAACGCTCCGGTTGCATCGCGCACAATTCGACCATACCCGGTGGGTGTCTCAATCACGCTCGTCGCGAGTGTTGCGGAAGCGCGGTGTGTGCGATGCGCGTCGAGCAGCGTGTCGAGCGTTTCGCTTCGTACCAAGGGTCCGTCACCGCAAAGGACGAAGAAATCGCTGCCCTGTGCGCTTTGCTCAAGCAGCGGCTTCGTCATGGAGACCGCGTGCCCAGTGCCCAGTTGCTCTGTTTGCAGCGCAAACTCGACATCGCGGTCGTGGGCAAACTCGGCCTCAATCAGCGATGCGCCGTATCCGACAACCAACACGATGCGCGCGCAACCGCTTGCGCGCGCAGCATCCACAACCCAACGCACCATTGGACGACCCGCGACGGGATGCATGACCTTCGGCAAGTCGCTCTGCATCCGCGTTCCCTTTCCAGCTGCGAGAACAATCGCAGTCAGCGGACGACGAGCATTCGTCGTTGCGCAAGAGGAAGATGAGCAGTTGCAATGGGACATGGGGATGAAAGGTTCGCGCTGAGGAGAGAGGTCGCGCACTTCAATCATTCCATCCAAGCCTCGATGGAAGATCGCAGGTACGCGAATCGATTTTGGTATCTCCGCGAAGTGTGAGGTGCGCGACGCTGCGCGTGTTTCGCGCGAGTCTCTCAGCGTTCACTCAATTGGCCCGCATGGATTCGAACCATGACTCTAAGTACCAAAAACTCGTGTGCTACCGTTACACTACGGGCCAATGAATTGAGTTGAAGCGGAAAGTGTTCGTCGCGTAGGGAGCTCTGCTCACACGCGTCGCAGTCGTTCGCTGATGGACGGGGTCTCCGAAAAGTGTTCCGCTGTATCCGTCGCGACTTGCGCCCTAGGAGTTCCACGATCGGAAATCCGAGATATGCACTCGCTTGGGAGAATCACGCCTGTACCCGAACAAGACCCGCAGAGGAACACCCTCTGTGGGAGCCCGCGGCGTGATTCCTTCCATCGGAATCGCTCTCCGCGGCCACAAACTCCTTCAAGGCTGGCGCGCCTGCTGGCCGCATCGGCGCCCCATGCGACTCCTTTCAGGTTTGAAAGTCGTCGACGGCCCTCTGTGAAGGGGTGGAGAGTCTAGCAGGTGATGCAGAATCTTCAACCGATCCGCCGCTCCGAAAGGCAGATTTCGTCTGAGTTTCGCTCTCGAATTCGTTACCGTTGAAGGCATGACATTCACCCTGAGCACCGCTGCCGCCGCTGTTTCCGCTCCCCAAGACGGTATCGCGCCAACCCCTGTTACAAGCCTCGAAGGGATTGTGGAACGCGCGCGCGCCGCGGGAGTTCGATGGCGGGCGCTTCCCTTGGCGAGTCGAATGACGCAGCTCGAGGGAGTGGCGGTAAGGCTGAAGGAGGAAACTGCCCGCCTCGGCGCAATCGCGAGCGCGGAGATGGGTAAGCCAATCGCTGAAGCGACCGGCGAGGCGAAGTACTGCGCGGACCGATTTGTGGAAGACCTGCAGTCGATCGCGAACGCGCTTGCTCCCTACACCCGTTCGGACGAGCGCACGATCTCGACAATCGCGTTTGACCCATTTGGTGTCGTCGCCGCGATCACGCCGTGGAATTTCCCAATTCTCATTCTGCAGCAATCCGTACTTCCAGCGCTTCTCGCGGGTAACGCAGTCGTCGCCAAACCAAGTGAAGTCACGCCTCGAGTTGCCGCGGCGTACTACTCCATTCTCAATGAGTTTCTTCCACAAGACCTGCTGATGGTCGTGTTTGGTGATGGGGAGCAGGGCAGGGCGCTCGTTGCTTCGAGTGTCGATTTGATCGTCTTTACAGGAAGCCGAAACACGGGCGCGCACATCGCTGCCGTGGCGGGAAAACGACTCGCGCGAGTGATTCTCGAGTTGGGCGGAAAGGACCCGATGCTGGTTCTTGACGACGCTGACCTCGTGCGAGCCGCCGACTTTGCCGCGAACAACAGTTTCCGCAATGCAGGCCAAGTCTGCGTCTCGACGGAGCGAATCTATGTTGATCGAAGCATCGCACGGGCGTTCGAGCACGCACTCGTTGAACGCGCCGCGATGCTGAAAGTGGGCGACCCGTCCGACCCAGCGACGACGATCGGTCCGATGTCATCTGCGCGACAGAAAGCGATCGTGCAGTCGCATATCGAAGACGCGGTGAAGCGCGGCGCGCGCGTCCTCTTTGGCGGGCGTCCACAGGCGGGAAACTTCGTCGAACCAACGGTGCTCGCCGGCGTCGATCACACTATGAAGATCATGCGCGAGGAGACCTTCGGCCCAGTCGCGTGCATCATGGAGGTCGCGTCGATTGATGAGGCGGTGACACTCGCGAATGACTCCCCATTCGGTCTTGGCGCAGCCGTCTTCGGTGCCGATGAGGCGCGCGCGATGCTTGTCGCCGAGCGAATCGAAACGGGCATGGTTGGTGTGAACCAAGGCTGCGGTGGCGCGAAGGGATGTCCGTGGGTCGGCGCGAAGCAGTCGGGTATCGGATTTCACTCGGGTCCAGAAGGGCACCGACTCTTCGCGCAGCTCCGCGTTCTTTCGCGGAAGAAGTCGAACTAACGACGCCTCTATGCTGTCGGCGTGTTTCAGGTCATTGGCGTCGCACATCGATTCGACTCAGATACGATTCTGCATGCGTACCGCGCGGGCGCATTCCCGATGGCAGATCCCGAGAGTGGAGTCATTCACTGGCTCACTTCGTCGCCGCGATTTCTGCTCCCTCTCAGTGGATTGAAGGTCTCGAAGTCTCTCGCGCGCCTCGCGAAGCAGGCGCCATTTGAGATTCGCGTTGACACTTCGTTCGATCGCGTGATTCGCGCGTGCGCAGAAGATCGCCACGACACCAATCCGAACTGGATCTCCGATCGGATGATTCGCGCATATGAGAAACTGCATCGCGAAGGATTCGCTCACTCGATCGAAGCGTTCCGCGGCGGCGTGTTAGTCGGCGGCTTGTACGGCGTCAGCATCGGGAGTGCCTTCTTTGGCGAGAGCATGTTTTCAAGGCGAGAGCTCGGCGGATCGAACAGTTCCAAGATCTGCCTGCTCGAGCTGGTGCGGATGCTCCGTGTTCGAGGTTTTACGCTCCTTGATAGCCAGGAAGCCAACGAACACATGCTCCAGTTTGGGGGGATGGAAGTCCCGCTTGAGGCGTATCTTGATCAGCTCGATGTGGCAGTTTCCCGGGCCGATGCGTGGTTCTCCGGGACGCCGTAGTTTTCCGAGACTGCGGCGTAAGTGCTTCGCGCTGCGACACATCCGGCAGCGTGATTGGAGCGGTTGACGGGTGTTTTTCGATCGCGCAACCAAAATCGTGTGGTTTTCACGACATTTCGTCATGTCGCCGCAGTTGCGCCTTGCAGGGGCGAGTTTCTAGGACACTATCAGTTTGGAGTCCGGGGTCTGCATATGAAAGGGAGTTACTTCCGGGTGGAAGTACCTGTTTGTGAAGTCATTCGCAAAGGGTTCCCATGTCGCTCCGCTCCGCCGCCTCCGTTCTCGCGATCGTCACCTCCATCTCGGCGAGTGCATCTGCAGCGCTCTATGTGACGCCGAGTAACGCGATTTTCGACACACTTGTCAGTTCGCTCAATTGCACGAGCTATGTGGAGACATTCGGCTCAACGCCGAGTGGTTTTCTCGCGAGCGGGTATTCGTCTTCGACGGGTCCGGTGAATTGGAGCGCAGTCGCGACCGGCGATCTCTATGTCGATGGCGGATTTTTCTCGACGAACATGCCAGGACAGATGCTGACGTTCAACTTCAGTGCGCCCGGGCTCGACATCCAAGCCGTCGGCGGCAACTTCTTCGCTACTGACATCGACTTCACGCCGATGCCAGCGATCGTCGTCGTCACGCTTGACGACGGCACTTCGTATGTGAACATGACGACGATTGATCAGTCCTTCGTCGGGTTCGTCTCGACCACCGCGTCGATTTCCTCGATCTCGCTCTCGCTGCCAGTGAATGGCGACCTCTACGCGACTGTCGATCGGATGATCTTCGGAGTGAGTGGAGTGGTTCCTGCGCCGAGCGCTCTCGCACTCTTTGGCCTCGCAGGCCTCGCAGGTCGCCGCCGTTCGCGCTGACTTCTCACGCGCGCAGCGCAGGCTCAACCGCGTTACACATTGAACAGGAAGTGCGTGATGTCGCCGTCCTG
Source organism: Planctomycetia bacterium (assembly GCA_005790605.1). Taxonomy (GTDB): domain Bacteria; phylum Planctomycetota; class Phycisphaerae; order Phycisphaerales; family SM1A02; genus F1-140-MAGs142. The sequence goes on from SXUI01000070.1 coordinate 52,766, forward strand.
CATGATGTAGGACTTGCCTTCGCTTCGCAGTTTTCCTGCTTCGCGCACTGATTTTTCCGTGCCGTGCTTTTCGAGATCGGCGAGCGTGAAAATCTCCGCGCGAATGAACCCGCGCTCAAAGTCGGTGTGAATCACGCCCGCAGCTTGCGGTGCGGTGAATCCGCGATGAATCGTCCACGCGCGGACTTCTTTCTCACCTGCGGTGAAGTAACTCTGAAGCCCGAGCAGCTCGTAGGAAGCCCGGACTACGGCGTGCAGCGCTGGCTCCTTCATCCCTAGGCTCTCGAGCATTTCCTTGCGATCTTCGGGCGTCAGTTCCGCAAGTTCTGATTCGATCTTCGCACAGACCACAACGACTTGTCCGCCGGTTTCCTTGGCGTGGGCGCGAACGCGGGCGACGAGCGCTCCTTCATTCCCCATCTGCGCCTCGTCGACATTGGCGACATAGAGCGTGGGCTTCGCGGTCATCATGCCCATCGACGAGAGAATCTTGGTCTCCTCAGGATCGAATGACATCGAGCGGATCGGCTCTCCTCGTTTCACCACCGCCTCGCATCGCTCGAGGACTGCGAGTCGGTCGATCGCCTCTTTGTCGCCACTTCTCGCTGTGCGACGAGACTTCTCGATCGTTCCTTCAATCACTTGAAGATCGGCAAGAAGGAGCTCGGTCTCAATGATCCCCATGTCACGGATCGGATCGACGGACCCTTCGACATGCGTGACATCGGTGTCTTCGAAACAGCGGACAACATGCAGAATTGCGTCGACCTCACGGATGTGTGAGAGGAACTTGTTTCCTAGGCCCTCTCCTGCGGATGCACCCTTGACGATGCCCGCGATATCAACGAGGCGGACCGCGGCTGGAATCACCTTCTTCGTCTTGATGTGCGCTTGAATCCGATCAAGGCGATCATCAGGGACCATGACGACGCCGACATTCGGTTCGATCGTGCAGAACGGGTAGTTCGACGCTTCAATCCCCGCAGCGGTCAGCGCGTTGAAGAGCGTGCTCTTGCCAACATTGGGGAGTCCGACGATGCCTGCTTCCATGGTGTGCCTCTCTCGTTGGTGAAGCCAACGGGGCGGAGATGGTAGTCGAGAAGTCCCGCCGAAGTCCTTACCATTCGCGCCATGCTTTCTCCTGCTCCTGCATTGAAGTCACGCATCCTCATCTTCGCGTTGCTCGCGAGCGGTGGTTCTTGGAGTTTCGCGCAGGAGGAGCCCTCTCACGCCCCGCCACCCACGCCAGTCCGCGTCGAGACGGTGCGAGAAGGCTTGCTCGCGCCTCGAAAGCGCGTCTTCGGCGAGTTGAGGGCGGCGCAGCAGTCAACGCTTGCGTTTCAAGAGTCCGGCATTGTGAGGGAATTGCTCGTTCGCGAAGGCCAAGCCGTCCTTGAAGGCATGGTGATTGCGCGCCTCGACGCAACCCGGATCGGGCTTGAACTTCGTGTGAACGCGGCGAATCGAGCTTTGGCGAGTACGGTGATCCTCGAGCAAGAGGCCGTCTTGGCGCGAGCCGTTCGAGATCTCGCGTTAATCAAGAAGGCAGAGTCCGTGGGTGGGACGAATGTGCGCGAAGTCGCCGATTCGGAGAGTGACCTGTCGATCGCGCAGGCGAAGCTCGAAGCTGCGCACGCGAGCCTCGCAGTCGAGGCCGCGTCCCTTGCGGTGCTCGAGCAGCGATTGCGAGATCATGAACTTCGCGCGCCATTTGCTGGTGTCATCACGAAGCGGCATGCAGATACTGGAGCATGGCTGGGCGAAGGGGCGGCGGTTGTCGATCTTCAAGCGACCGACCACTTGCGCGCGTGGCTTGAGGTTCCGCAAGAGTTCTATGAGCCGATGCTCGCGTTCACGAAAGCCGCGCCTGAACAATCGCGGGCGAGCGGTGGAGAGGAACAGGCGCACGGGTCCTCAGCGATCGAGATCCGCGACGCGCTTGATCATCCATTGCAGACCACAACCGTGAGTTTCGTTCCGTCCGTTGACCCGCGATCTCGTAGTTTTCCAGTGATTCTCGATGTGCGCGCCGACGGCGCGAAACTCGCAGCGGGTATCGCGCTCACGGGTTTCATTCCGAGTGGTGCTTTGGCGAATCGACTCATCGTCTCGCGTGATGCCGTGCTCCACGGTGATGCGGGTCCGTTCCTGTTCGTGGTGCGCGACGATGTCGCTGTTCCACTCCAAGTGCGAATCGACTTTCCCATCGGCGATGATGTCGCCATTGAGGCAGACGGTTTAACGGTCGGTAGTCGCGTTGTTACGGAAGGCAACGAACGCCTCATCCCCATGTCCCGCGTCGCGCCGATCGCGGACGCAACTCCGCTCGCATCGGAAGGATCGAAGTGAAGATTGTTGAAGGGTCGATTCGTCAGCCGGTGAGCGTGCTCGTCGGTGTGGTGTTGGTGCTCCTCGCAGCACTTGTCGCAGTGCGCCAGGTTCCCGTGCAGCTCACACCGGATGTGGACGACACGATCGTGAGCATCTCGACGGTGTGGCCGGGTGCCTCACCGGAAGAGGTCGAGCAATCGATCATTGAACGGCAGGAGGAGAAACTGCAAGGCGTCGCGGGTGTCCGGCAGACCACGAGCAACGCCTCGCAAGGGGCAGGGCATGTGCGGCTCGAATTCGCACCAGGGACTGATCCCGAAGCGGCGATGCGCGAAGTCAGTGACCGACTCCGACAAGTTCCCGATTATCCGTTTGGCGTGGACGAACCTGTCGTCGAGGCGAGTGACCCCGAGAACAAGGACTACATCGCATGGATCGTGGTATCCGCGAACGGCGCGCGCAATCCTGATGGCTCGGAGTTTGATGTTCGCACGCTGCAAGACTTCGTGAAGGATCGCGTGCAGCCGCAGATCGAGCGAGTGAAGGGTGTCGCTGAGGTCAATGTCCTTGGCGGTCGTGAGCGCGTGTTGCAAGTTCGGGTGGAGCCAGCAGCCCTCGCTGCGCGCGGTATCACGATGGCGATGCTTGCTTCAGCGCTGCGGGACGCGAACAAGAACGTCCCGGGTGGATCATTGCGAGAGGGGAAGCGCGAAATCGTACTCCGCGCGATTGGGCAGTTTGAATCGGTCGACGATATCGCTCGCGTCGCCATCGCGACTCCGCACGGTGTCCCCATTCTTGTTTCCGATGTCGCGGAAGTCGTCGAGACCTGGTCGGAAGCTGGCAGTTTTGTGCGTTCTCAGGGTGTGCCTGTGCTCGCGATCAATGTCCAGAAAGAGGTCGGCACGAATGTCATTGAGGTGATGGAAGGTGTCAACGAGGCGATTGCGAGCCTCGCGCTTGAAGGCGGCGTCCTTGATGCCAAGAGCAGTGGCCTTGGACTCACCAAGCCGATTACGGCCGAGCTCGTCTACGACCAAACGGTCTACATCGACGACGCGCTCAACCTCGTCCTCGACAACATTTGGCAGGGTGGAATCCTCGCGATCCTCACGCTCGTTGTGTTTCTTCGCTCTTGGCGGAGCATCGTCATTGTCGGAACAAGCGTTCCACTCGCGGTGGTCGCGACCGTCGTCGTGATGCTCGCGATGGGACGGACGATCAATGTGGTGAGCCTCGCCGGTCTTGCTTTCGCAATCGGCACGCTCATCGACAATTCCATCGTCGTGCTCGAGAATGTCATTCGGCACATGGAGATGGGGAAGGATGCGCGACGCGCGGCTTTGGTTGGCACGCAAGAAGTCGCGGGCGCGATTCTCGGTTCGACGCTTGCGACTTGTGTGGTCTTCATTCCCGTGTTCTTGATTGGGGATGAGGTCGGTCAGTTGTTCCGTGACATCGCGCTCGCAATCCTGATTTCGAACTTGCTGTCCATGATCGTTTCGATCACCGTGACGCCGTGCGCATGCGCGTTCTTGCTACGGACTCAGATGAAAGTGGACCCCTCAGTCGCGCCACGGCAGGGCATGGGAGAGCGTTTCGCAACGAGCATCGCTCGACTCGTGTTTCGAACTTCGCGACGCAAGGTCGTGAGCCTTGCGATCGTCCTCCTGATGACCGCAGCCTCTATCGCGGGGACGCTCATGCTTATGCCGCCGGCGGACTACTTGCCAGCGGGGAATCGAAATCTCGTCTTCGGTTTGATCATTCCTCCGCCCGGAACTTCGAGTGCGATGCAGGAGTCGATCGCGCGACGCGTCGAAACAACGGTCGCGCCATATTGGGAACGCACGCTTCCTGCTCGTGGAACGCCAGAGCGCGCTGCTGCCGAAGCAAGGCTCGCGTCCGTTCCTGTGAACCCGTGGATGATGTTCAAGTACGGTCCGTCGGTGCAGCCCGCGCCTTTGGCGAACTACTTCGTGGTGGGGTTCGGAAGCATGATGTTCCATGGCGGCATCGCCGTTGACAGTGCGCGGGCGAGTTACAACGAACACTTGCTTGGACACGCAACGCGAAGTGAGGTACTTCCGGGCACGAACGCGTTCGCATTCCAAGTGCCACTCTTTCGGACGAGCGGATCCTCCGGGAGCGCCGTCGCCGTCGACTTGCGTGGCGATGATCTCGACGCAGTGCAATCCGCGGCATCGGAGATGATGGCGCGATTTTCAGCGCTCTTTGGCCCAATGAGCGTGCAGCCTGATCCGTCGAACTTTGCGACCCCTGGCGTCGAAGTTCGTGTTCGCGCGGATCAGCGGCGCTTGCACGACGCGCAACTCACGCCGGATGATGTCGCATTGTCCGTTGCCGCGGCCGGTGATGGAGCGCTTGTTGGTGAGTACAACGCTGGTGGGGACTCGATCGATCTTGTCGTCATTGATCGATCAAGCGCGCTTGCAGGCCAATCGCAGAGCTCGATGAGCGTGGATGCGGTGGGGGACATCCCAGTCGCGCTCCCGAGCGGTCGCCTTGTTTCCATCGGTCAACTCGCGCAAGTGGAGCGCGGAACAGCAGCCACGCAAATCAATCACATTGATCGGCAGAGATCCGTGCGATTGCAGGTGACGCCTCCACCGACGACCGCGCTCGAAGACGCGGTGGTCACCATTCAGACTGCTCTCGCGGAAGCCCGCCGCGATGGTGTGATCGCGCCAGGTGTCGCGAGTGATGTCGCAGGTACCGCGAGCGCGCTCGCGTCGGTTCGCAAGGAGCTCATCGGCGACGGCACTGTCTTAGGCGTGATGGCGAGCACTGTGTTTCTCGCGCTCCTGGTTTGCTACCTCGTGATGGCGGTGCTCTTTCAGAGCTTTCTCTTGCCGTTTGTGATCATGTTCAGCGTGCCTCTTGCGGCCGTCGGAGGCGTTGCCGCGCTGTTTGCAGTGTTTATCGTGAGTCTGACGAGCCCGACATTGCCCATGCAATCGCTTGATGTGCTGACGATGCTCGGCTTCGTCATTCTCATCGGTGTCGTCGTGAACAACGCGATTCTGATCGTGCATCAGGCGATCAACTTTCAGCGAGGCACGGCAGATGAAACGCCGTCGGACGCATCGTTTCGTGGACTCATTGGCGCACCAACGGTTACGGCGGGTGGACCACTTCCGCTTCGTGCGGCGATTGCCGAGAGCGTGCGCACGCGCGTCCGGCCGATCCTCATGAGCGCGATCACAAGCGTTGCCGGCATGCTTCCGTTGATTTTCGCGCCCGGCGCGGGCAGCGAGCTCTACCGCGGGCTCGGCGCAGTGATGGGTGGAGGATTGCTTGTATCGACGATCTTCACGATCGTGCTTGTCCCTTTGGTGATGGCGATCTTGGTTCCGGCGCGCACGCGCTACTGATCACACACCCGCACTCGCGAGATCAATCGTGCAGCCTGGCGGTGTGAGTTGCTCGCTTGGACGCGCCGCTCGAAGCAACGCGAGCGCTCGGCAAATGTCCGCGGCGATCGGCGCGGTGAAGGACATGCTCGCTTCTGTCATGGGATGACGAATGCCAAGCGTTGTCGCATGGAGCGCCTGGCGAGCGAGCAGCACTTGTGTCGAAGTCCCGCCGAGATCTCGCTCCGTGACATGCCGCCCTCCGTACATGTCGTCGCCGACGATTGGGTGGCCGCGCCATGACATATGCACGCGAATCTGATGCGTTCGCCCGGTCTTCAGCTCGAGCTCGACGAGCGTGAACTTCTCGCCCGAGGGAGTGATGCAGCGTTCTCGTACTCGACTGATCGTCAGCGATGCCTTGCCCGTTTCATCATGTCGGACCGCGTACTTTTCCTTGATCGTCGGGTGTTTGCCGAGCGGTGCATCGATTTGCATCACTGGCTCGAGCACTTCGCCGTGCACGAGCGCGAGATATCGCTTGTCGGTTCGACGCATTTCAAACTGCTTGCCGAGTCTCCAGTGCGCGGTGTCATTCTTGGCCGCGACAATCGCGCCAGAGGTCCACTTGTCGAGTCGATGCACGACGCCAGGGCGTGCGAATTCTTCCCCAACGGAACTCAACGCTCCTCCGGTGAGATGTTTGAATCGCCAAGCCAACGCATTGATGAGTGTGCCCGTCTTGTGGCTTCGAGCCGGATGCACGATCAGTCCTGCAGGCTTGTTCACCACAATGATCGCGTCGTCTTCGAAGATCACATCGAGCGGAATGTTTTCTGGTTGGATCGCGCCCGACGGTGGCGGAGGGAGCGTCGCGACGATGTGGTCACCAATACGAAGTTTCGTGGAAGACTTCGGCACACGACCGTTCACTGTGACCGCGGATTCTTCGATCAATCGTTGGATCTGCGTGCGTGAGAGAAAGGGCACGCGATCGACGAGATAACGATCGAGCCGCTTCTCGAGGTCTTTCAACAGTGTGAACTCAACCCGCGGCGCGACTTCATCATCACCCGCACTCTGCCGTTCATACAACGCAAACAGTGCATCGCGGTCCACGGTGCCGCTCGCGGAAATGAGGTCTATCTCCGCGCTGTCACTTCGCGCAGCATCCGCTGCGTCAGGAGCACCAGGCGCAGCGCCCGAAGATTCTTCGTTCGGCATCACGCCTCACTTAGCCGCCTTGCGGGAGAGCTGTGGGCGCAACGGTTGGCTCAGCTGCGGGCGCAGGCGCCGGCGCGGTCACGGGCATCTCAAGCGAACGGAGAATGTCGCCAGTCGCATCCGGCGCGACCGGATCGACCACAGCCTTGACAGGCAGTGCAGCTTTGGGGGGAAGCGCAACGCCGCGCTCAATGGCGTTCAGTGAGGCGAGGCGCGCAGCCGTGACTTTCGACAGTGGCGAGTACGCGCCCGTGGCCGCGGTGGCTTGTTCAAGCATTGCGCGCGCTTGCGCGAAATCGCCGCGGCTCTCCGCGACGGCTGCGCGACCGATGAGTGCTGGGACAACAACTGGTGCAGCGCTTCCGCTCTTCGCAACCGTCGTCGCAAGTTCAATCACGCGCGAGTAATTTTCATCTGCGGCGTCTTGCACGATCTTGCGCGAGGCATCGTCGAGCGGCTGTTGTGGTTGCCCCTCCACAGGGCGAGTGAGGTAGCCGCTCTGCAGTTGCTGCAATCGCATATCGCCCGCACTGAGGTAGGCGAGCATCGCGATCTGTGGAACATGTCCTTGCGCCTTCGCAACCGCTTCAAGATCTTCAGGAGTCGTCGCTTCGCTGAGGTCCGTCCACGCGAGTTTCACTGCGTCAGCTTGCTTCTCGCGCCAGAGGTTCCATCCGAGGAACGCGCAGACCGCAAGGAGTACAACGAGGAGGTAGTTGGACCCCTTCGTCTTGAGCCAATAGACGAGATCCTCGTTGAGTCGGCTCTCGGAGAGGTCGTTGCTTTGCACTTGGGAGAGGCGTGTCTTGTCGGCCATGGGAGGGAAGAGAATACGGGGTTTGGGCGTTGGGAGGAAGTGTTGGATGCGAGAATGGTGAGAGATTCAGGGCATTGGTAGAGTCCACCGCTGTTTCCTGCGTCGCTCGCAAACCCTATCGGTCAAACCTGATCGCTCTCCCCATGCCGATTCGAATGTTCGTTGCTGACCTTGATGGAACCCTGCTCGATGAGTCGGGAGCGGTTTCTGCGGGTGCGTTGGCAGCGATTGAGCGGTTGCGTCGGCGCGGGGTGCAGTTCATCCCAGCGACGGGCCGCTCGCTTCCAGAATGCCGGCATGTCATGGAAGCGATCGGACACTCGGGACTGATGATTGCGGCTGGCGGTGCGCTTGTTCATGAGACTCGCCGAGGAAGCGTCGTCCTTCGCCGCCCCCTCGAGGCTTCGCTGGTCGCGCGACTCGTGGAGGTCGTCAGTCGACACGGTCACTTGGTGCACCTCCTTCAAGACCACACCGTTTCCCAACATGATTACCTCATGATTGGCGAGCAGCCGTTCGATCCAGCCACCGCGTGGTGGTTTGACACGCTTCCGGTGACCTATCAGCGCATTAGGAGTTTGCTTGAAGCGGACGCGTTGCATCACACGGTTCGAGTCGGAACCGTCGCGCCTTGCGACTCGCTTGGTGTCGTGGCGAGTGATGTTGCGGCTTCGCTCGGCGACTCCGTGAATGTGCAGCATTGGCCGGCTCTAACTGCGGAGAAGGCGACAGCGACCAAGACGCATCTGCTTGAGACTTTCGCAGCGCGCGTCAGTAAGTGGACCAGTGTCGCGGCGCTTGCTGCGCTTGAAGGGATTTGTCGATCCGAGATCGCGGCAGTCGGCGATGGGCTGAATGATTTTGAACTCGTCCGTGAGGCGGGGCTCGGCATGGCGATGGGTAACGCCGATCCACGCATCAATGCAGTGGCGCGTGTGCGAGTGGCGACGAATGCTGCGGAAGGATTCGCTGAAGCCGTGGATCGCGCGCTCTCGTGAGGCGTGAGCTTCCAAGTGCGCAGGAACCGAGCGGCCGCTTCCCGTAGTATTCGCGAGTGCATTCCGCCACTGACGGCGCTCTTGCGACCATCTCCGCTCCCGCGCGGCTCGCCCGCGCGGAGGGGCCGGTGTTTCTCGATGCGTACGAGGCCATTCTGAAGGGTGTGTTGGAGTCTCAGGTTGCTGTCAGCGTCGTTGCGGCACCTCGTCGCGCGCCCTTCGAACGGTTGCAGCGCGTTGCGAGCGAAGTGGAGCACGCGCGCGTGCTCGCGCGTCATCAAGTAGAGCTGCTGATCGGAGGCGATGCCGCGCGTGCAGTTTCGCTGGCTTGCGCCGGCGTGCGTGGTGGTCGAAGCGCGATCGCTCTCATTCCCAACGATGAACTCGTAAGGGGTGCGGATGCGGTGTTACGCGCGAGCGACTGTTTCGTGAATCCTGAAGCAGGGCTTGCACTGCTCTTCGAAGATGATCCGCGCGGCGTCGCGGGTTGTTGCCCGCGGCGGATCGCGGTTGGCGCGGGGCTGCCGACGATCGAAACGACGGACATTCCAAGTCTTCGCCACAGCATAGAGTGGGCGCTGCGACTCTCGCGAGCAGCGGGGAAGCCGACGGCCGTCATCATGCATCGCGGCATTCTGCAGAGCGCGGACACGATTGAGGCGCGGCCGAATCGCGTGCATAGCAGCGTCGATGAGATGATCCTCTCACGCAAGCAGCGGCATGGACCTCGCGCAGGCGAGGCGCTCGATCTGGTCCGTATGGCGCGGCGACTCGAAGTCGATCAACTGAGCGCATTGCCAAGTCCGGGCGAACGCGAGTTTGTTGGATTCTTGACGGTTGGTCCCTGCGATCGCGCGCTCATGCACCTGCTTGATGAGTTCGGACTTGCAGGTCGTGTCCCCGTCTTGCGCCTCGGTCTGATCAGTCCTGTCGACGACTCGATTCTCACGCGTTTTCTAGACCGCGTGCAGCACGCGGTGATTCTCGAGCCTCGGCCCGGAAGTGTTGTTCCAAGCGTGATCGAGGTTGCAGAAGTCATTCGACGACGCGGCAATCGAACCGCGAAACTCTGGTGGGCGGACATGCCGCCACTTGATGATGGTGAGGTGCTCGACCTGCGCCCGGGCGATGCATTGCATCCGTCGCTCCTCGTGCGCAAGATTCTTCATCTGCTGCATCAAGCGCGTCCGCACGCGCAACTTGGTCAGCGTCTCGCTTCGCAGCGAGGCATGCTCGAATCGATCAAGCTCCCGTCGCGAACCGCCGAAGGAAGCGACGCAGAGACAATGTTGCGCGAGCAATTCGCGGCGCTCGATCAAGAACTTCGCTCCGAGGCAACCTCTCGCGATGCCGATGAGTTGCCCACGGTCCTCGCGCTTGACGAACTCCCCGCACTTGGAGCCGCAGCGCGCACCGTCATCTGCGAGGTGTGGAAGCGAGCTCGATTTGTCGAAGAAGGCGTGGCAACGATGTTGCAGGCATCGCGCGATTCCGCTCCGCGCATTCTTGCAGTGCTTGACACCGCGGGTGCGACTGACCCTGATCTCGAGCGACTGGCGAGTGCGGCGGTGCCTGCAAATGCCGCAGAGCGCGTGACGATCGAGCGCGTCAGTTTGCGCGAGGCAGCCACCGTACTCGATCGCATCCGAACGGCAGCGTTTCGCGAGGGGCTCTCTGTGTTGCTGTGTTCCGGGCTCGACGCACGGGGCGGAGCGGCGACCGCTGAAGCCGATCGCCTCGGCTATCCGCCGCAGCAACGACTGGTGTGGAATGCGGAACTCGCCTGTGAACTGCGCCCGCCGCTCGCGTTGCACCGCATCGAAGGGGGTCTTGAACGCGGCGCGACGCCGCTGCAAGGTGAGTTTACGAAGAGCGACATCCCGCGCGTCGCTGGCCTCGTTCGACTGACCGTGCAAACGCTGCTCGAGCAGGTTGAGGTGGTGCGAACGAAGGCACCTTGGTCGGAGATTGCGCGGCTTGGCGGCCGACTTCCAACGCCGCGACCGTTGCATGCGGAGCAGGGGATTTGGCGCGCGCACTTTGCTGGCATCCGTGCGATCAGTGACTTCGGCGTCGCCGACATTCTCGCGGACGCTGGGCTCAAGATGGGATATCGCGTCGAAGTAGGTTGGGATCGCGCGCTCGTTGGTGTTGGGCGGATGGCGTGGGCGCAAGTGACCTTCACTCGATTTCGAGCGAGCGACACGCGCCCTCCGTGCGCAGGCACAATTCCGTACGGCGAAGCAGACTTGGTGATTGGCGTGGATGCGGTTGAGGCGCTGCGTGCGCTTGGTCCAGATCCACTCCTGCGAGTCGCCGACGCGCAACGCACCGCGATCGTCGCGAACGATGGCGCGCTTGAAGATCAACTCGATCAAGAGTCGATTCGTCGCTGTGCGTTGCTCTTCAACGCCGCGCAGATTTCTTGCATGCAGTCGCGTCGCGTGATTGGTGATCTCGCATCACGCGCCCGTAACGAGTTGCTCTCGGAGCGATTGCTCGATGTTGCGCTCTTGGGTCTCGCGTATCAGCGCGGTTTCATTCCTGTCACGATCGAGGCTATCGAAGCGGCGATTCATGCGTTTGAGGCTCGCGGATTTGGGCGCAGTTTCGAAGCATTCTGCTTTGGTCGCAGTCTCGCGGAGGACACGACGACCACGCGGCGTATCACGGAAGAACGCGAGAGCGTGGATGGCGTGATCAGTCGATTGACCTTCGAGTTGGTGCGCGAACGATTTGGCGGGAAGCGACGCGCGAAGCGGTTCCGCCGGCATGCCACGGAACTCGTGACGCGCTTGAAGGCGACGCGCGCGGGTGCGCTCGATGACGCGACGCTTCGTCTCGCTGTCACTGCGCTCCATCGCACGCTCGTGTGGGGTGGTTCACGGGGACTGTTTCAGTACGAAGCGCTCTTGGGCGCGCTCATCGACGCCGACCCCGATGGTCGCCTGGCGTGTGCGGCAGCGGAGCCGCTCGCGGAGGCGCTCTTGCCGCGCGACATCTTCTATGTGCTTTCCATGACGACAAGTCTTGAGCAGCGGCGCCGCATTCGCGAGCGACTCGTGGTTCGGGGAAGTAATGGCGACCGCATGGAACGCCGGTACCTCAATCGCATCGACCTTGCAATGTCGACCCGGCGATACAGACTCGACTTCCGCTCCAATGATTGGCCAGCGGAAATCGTGCGGCTCCTCCGCCCTCTGATTCCGTGGTCGGTTCGCGGCGACTCGCGAGATCGCGCCATTCGCGCGTGGTCGATTGAATTCGTGCGCCGAGCTGCAGCGAACTTCAAGGCCGACCCACGAGTTTGGCTTGCTCGCATGGAGCAGTTTGAAGCGCTCGCGCGCGAGGGCGGTCTGCGCGGAATGGATCCGATTGAGTTGCGGATCGCGGTCGAAGGGCTCTAAAGGCGCGCTACGACGCGATGGACTCGTGACGAAGTTGGCCGCACGCGGCGGCAATGTCGCGGCCGCGACTGGCTCGAATGTGCACATTCACGCCGAGGTCCCGCAGAAGTTCTTGGAATCGTTGGACGATGCCATCTTCGGGACGCGAGAACGGCATGCCCTTCACTTCGTTGTATCGAATGAGATTCACATTCGCGCGCAGTGAGTTCGCGAGCGCCGCAAGTTCCACCGCGTGCTCACGCCGGTCGTTGAATCCGCCGAGCATGATGTACTCAAGCGTGATTTCGCGGCCTGTCTTGCGGAACCACTCGTCGCATGCTTCGAGCAGTTCTTTGATGGTTGAATACTCCGCCCACGGGATGATCTTTCGTCGTAACTCGTCGTTGGGAGCGTGCAGCGAAAGCGCGAGCGTGACAGGGATCTCGAAGGTGCAGAGTTTGCGAATCGCAGCCGGAAGACCTACGGTCGACACGGTGATCTTGCGCGCGCCAATGCCCATGCCCCATGGCGCGTTGAGCGTGCGAATGGCATCTGTGACCGGCATGAAGTTCGCGAGCGGCTCGCCCATGCCCATGAACACTACATTCGAGATTCGCTCAACACCTTGGAGTCGTGCGAGTCGCCACACTTGTTCGACAATCTGACCGCTGCGAAGATTTCCGTCGAGTCCGCCGATGCCACTCGCGCAGAACGCGCAGCCGACAGGACATCCGACTTGGCTAGACACGCAGGCGGTCTTTCGATCCTCGGTCGGGATCATCACCGTTTCGGTTTGCTTCGACGGCTCGCCGCCGAGCAGTCGGACATCACCCGAGTTCAGTTCAGCGAGTTCTTCTTTGCTCCGCCAACCGATGAGTAACTTCTGGGTGCCGTCGGTCGCGACTTGATGTCGGATCACTTCGCCTTGCAGCACGGTGAAGGTCTCCTCAAGTTTCGCACGGGCGAGCTTGGAGAGATTTGTCATCTGTGCGAAGTCCGTTACGCCCTTTGCGTAGACCCATTCGAGCACCTGCGTCGCGGCAAACTTCGGAATGCCGAGCGCCTCGAAGCGCTGTTCGAGGGCTGCTGGATGAAAGTCGAAGATGGATTCTCGAGCGTGCGTCATGGAATCACGGCTGATGAAAGGCTGCCGCCTACTTCGACTGACCAATCGTCAGCGCGACAGTGCGGTGCGGAATGTGTTTGGAAGCGAGAAACTCTGCGGTGTCGCGCTCGCGATCGAGCGTGATGCGGCGGCCTTCTGGATCGAGCCCGCGGTCGCGCAGCAAGTTGCGCAAGGAAGCGGGGAGTCCGAACTCGACTCGTTCGTCGAAGACATCAACCTGTTCAACTTCGCCGCCAAATTTCGTTATGAGGTCTGCGATGACGGCGTGCACGAGATCTTCGGGTGCCGAGGCGCCGGCTGTAAGTAGGACGACATCCACGCCATCAAACCACGCCGACTGCAGTTCACTGGCGTCGTCGATCAGGCGAGCTCGCGTACCGTCGCTCTCGGCGATTTCTGTCAGTCGCACGGAGTTCGAACTGTTCTTGCTTCCGACCACGAGTACGAGTTGCGCTTGCGGAGCAATCGCGCGCACCGCAGTCTGGCGATTCGTTGTGGCGTAGCAGATGTCGCTCGACGGCGGCTCCTTGATCTCCGGAAACGCCTGCTTGAGTGCGCCAATCACCAACGCTGCATCATCGAGACTGAGTGTCGTCTGCGTGAGATAGATGAGCTTCGTGGGATCCTTAATGACGAGATTTGGAATGTCGGCGGGGGACTCCACGACTTGAATCGCGTCCGGTGCTTCGCCGCGCGTACCGACGACTTCTTGGTGATTGCGATGGCCAACGAGAAGGATCTGCCAGCCCCGCTTGGCGAACCGAATCGCCTCGGCGTGCACTTTGGTGACGAGTGGGCAAGTTGCGTCAATGGCAAGAAGATTTCGCGCGCGCGCCTCGGCGCGGACTGAGGGACTTACGCCGTGGGCCGAAAAGACAACGATCGCGCCATGGGGAACGAGTGCGATGTCTTCGATGAACTGCACGCCTTGCCCCCGGAACCGCTCCACCACATGGCGATTGTGGACGATTTCGTGATAGACGAAGATTGGCTCGCCCGGACAACTCTTGAGGAGTTCATCCACGACATTGATCGCCATGTAGACGCCGGCGCAGAAGCCGCGAGGATTGGCGAGCAGGATCTTCATCGAAGGACGCTCATCATAGGGGGCTCGCAGCAAGGGCGCGGCGATGGGTAACCTCTCCGTCCTATGGCTCCCGTGAGCGCAAGTTTGCCGGACATTGCCGAAGATCCCTTCGCGCGGCGCGAGTGGGTTGTGGCGTTGGCGCACAAGTTGGGCTTCGCCATCGCTGGCGTTGCGAAGCCAGAGGCGAGCGCGCGATCGAGCGAACTGCATGCGTGGCTCGCGCAGGGCAAGCATGGTGAGATGACCTATCTCGCCGACACGGTCGCGGATCGATGCGACCCTCGGCGATTGCTCCCGTCCGTTGCGAGCATCATTTGTGTAGGTGATCGCTACCACGATGGAGCGCGAGATCGCGATCGACCGACCGACGATCCGTGTGAAGCGCAAGGGCGCATCGCGCGGTACGCACGGTCGAAGGACTACCACAATCTCGTGCGCGATCGATTGCATAAGTTGCGGCACGCGATGCAAGCACAGTTTCCCGACGCGACCTTTCGACTCACAGGCGACATTCAACCGCTCATGGAACGCGAGGTGCACGCGCAGGCCTTCAACGGCATGATTGGAAAGAACTCGCTGCTCTTGGTGCCGGGTGAAGGATCGTGGTTCCTGCTTGGCGAACTGCACACTTCACTCGAGATCGCGCCGAGCGCACGGCCTCCCGCGTGGAAGCAAGAGGACCCGTGCGGTAGTTGCACGCGCTGCATCGACGCCTGTTCGACCGACGCCATCACGCCGTTTTCCGTCGATGCAAGCAAGTGCATTTCATATCTCACGATCGAACAGCGGGGGACCATCGGCGCGGAGTTCTTCGGTTCAATGAACGGTTGGCTCTTCGGCTGCGATGACTGTCAGACCGCGTGTCCGCACTGTCAGCCGAAGAAGCGGCGATCGGTGGATGAACGCGTTGGCATGGTCGACGCGCGCTACGCCCCGCGACTGAGCGAATTGCCGCTCCTTGAAATGCTCGGCTGGACGGAAGAGGATCGCGGGCGACTTGTCGTGTCAAGCGCACTCAAGCGGGCGAGTCTCGCGATGCTCAAGCGCAACGCAGTCGTGCTGCTTGCGGAGTACGCGGCCGAGCATGCGAGCGCGAGAGAGATGATTCAAGCGAGACTGCACGCGCTGCAACGAGACACGCAAGAAGACGAACTCGTGCGCGAACAAGCGGCGATTGCGCTTGCCTGGCTTGCGCCTACCGCTCCCTAAGGGTTCCGCCCAAGCGGATCTTCAAGCGCGCTCTGATAGACCGCGATGACGGGCATGCCGACGGCGGCGAAGAAAAGCGCAGCGGGGAACAAGAGCAGCAGAGTGCCCACACAGCCGAGGAGTACTGCGCGCTTGCGGGTCGCGATCATCCAAATGCCACACGCGAGGGTTGGCAGCGCGGAAAGTGAAGCGAGAAACGGATGTTCGATGACGAACACGCTCAGCGCGGGCAGTTCGACATCCCACTCGAGGATCTTTGATTTCAGAATTGGGACAAACAGGAAGAACCCCGTCATCACGAGCAGTGATGTCGCCGTGAGTGAAACGCCCTTGGCGATCACCATGCATCCGCCGGCTTTTTTCAGGGTCTTGTCATCCATGTGGATTCAGGAGTACCCAGAAGCTCTCGCGTGCGGGTGCTTGCGGCGCTAACAAGGACACGCGCCGCGCACTCTGAGCTGGCATGCGCCCCACACGCTCACTGCGAACGCTGACGATGCGCGGACAATCGTTCAGCCGCCGCGACCCATGCCCATACCGGCGGTCATCGCTTCTTGGAGCGCAGTCCCAACACCAGCAGCATCAGTGATTTCGCCGCTGTTGATTTTCGCGACAACTCCCGCGACGGCCTTCTTCATCATCGGCATCATCATCGCCATACCGGCCTTCATCATCGGAGCCATCTGCTCCATTTGCGTCATGTCTGCGCCGGTGCTTTCAAGCAGCGCGTTGAAGTCAACGAGCCAACCGCTGGAAGTCTTGACGATGGGAAGGCTCGCATCGCCGCCAACGAGTGTCCCGTTGTCGCCGTTGATGTCGCCGACTGACAACTCTGTGGTTCCGTTCATCGCCGACGACGGAATACCCATGCCGTCACCGATCGAACCGATCGCCGCAAGCGCGTCAGGTCCAAACTTCTTCGCCACCGCTTCGCGCAGTGGGATCATCTCCTTCATGACGGTGCCGAGCACGCTCAACATCGCCTTGCCGCCAGCACTTGAGGCAGAGAAGTTCTTCGAGATGTCCGCCCGTGGGTCGAGTCGGCTTGCATTGATCGCGGTCGCGAGTTCAGCAGGAGATGGGTAGCCCGACGCCGATGCGCTCGCACCTCCGGATGTCGAGGGCTTCGCGGCATTGGACTTCGGTGCAGCGACAGGCGCAGCGACGGCGACCGGCTCTGGCGGCGCAAACATCGTCTTCACATCAAGCGCGTCTGCGTTCTTCTTCGATTCTTCGAACCACTTCTTCGTCGCGACCGATTGAGGATCCTCGCCAAGCGACTGTGTCGCATCAACGCCCGCTTGCAGTTGCTCACGGAAGCTCGCGATGCGAGTCTCCGCGTTGGCCTTCAGTGCGTCGACTTGGGTCGCGAACTTTGCTTCTCCGCCAAAGAGTGCGCCGGCGTTGGAGAGCATCGCGTACTCACGCGCCTGCTCCGTCATGCCGCGAAGCGCAGAGAGCACGAGTTGCGCGCGTTCGATATGGACTTGCATCGCAAGCGCGTCGTTGGCGTTTCCGCCGCGCGCGAGTGAAGTGCATTGATCGAGCGCATCGTTCGCGGCTGCGTAAGCCTCAGCGAGTGGTCCGGCGCGTTCCGCCTCAACCTGCGCGAGCGTCGCAACCGCGCTATCGCGCATCTGCATCGCCAACGCCTGCGCGAGTTTGGCTTGCGCGGCCAGCGCGGCCTCAAGCTTGTTCAGTTGTTCGAGTTGCGATTCAGCAGCGCCCGAGATCGCGCTACTCGTTTCACCTGCGAGCGATGCAAGTTGCACCATCGGCGCCGCGTCATCGAGTTGCGCGACAACGGCCGACATGGAGACTTTCATCGCGGAAGCGTCGGCAGTCAATCGCGCTGCTTCAGCAACGAACGGATAGCCCGCGGTTGCACCTGACTGGCGAGCCTTCAAGAGGAGCACTGCTGCTTCCGTCTCAAGTCGCGCGACCACGGCCTGCATCTCTTCAATCTGCCGAGTGAGTTCAGCGAGCGCGCCTGCGCCTTGAGCGGCAACGGCTCGCACCGTTTGGCCGCGCTGACCGCTCTCGTCGCGAAGCGCAGTCGCGGCTTCGCGATTGGCTGCAAACTCCGCGCGCTCATAGCTCGCGGCGATACCCTCAAGCAACGCTGCTGCGTCGGCGCGTGCAAGGGCGAGCGCGCGCGCGGTTGCTTCGGCTTGTTCGAAATCCTGCGCGCGTGCAAACTGTGCTGCGGCCACCTTGCGGTAGAGGCTCGCTGCCAGACTCTGTGCAGCGTCGGTCTGTGCTTGTGTCGCGCCTGAGAGCGACTTCAACTCGCTCGCGAGGCTTGCGAGCCGAGTGAGGGCGGCGCCGCTCGCGTCGCTGCTGAATGCATCTGTGGTCGCGAGCGCTTCTTTCGTCGCTGCCTGGAACGCAACATCAAACGCATGCGACTTCGTGACGGTTTCGTCGCTGCATCCGCTGAGCAGCGTGGCGGTGCCGAGCAGGCTTGCGGCGAGTACACTGTGAAGCGCTCCGGCGAAAGGGCGCGAGGAGGAAGACGAGCGGAGAGAGAGTGAGTTTGGCATGGCTAGATTTCGACGCCTCATAGGTTGTTCGCGCAGCAAGAGCGAACAACGCGAGTTGCGAAGTGTACAAGAGGAGCGGCCTCGGTCACGCGCGGTCAGCGGTCGTTACCGCTCGATCCAATCGAGCCATTTTCCCGCAAGCGCGGAGGTGTGTAGTCGATGGGGTAGGTTGGGCGAGGATGCCGCATATCACGCGCCCAGAGCAAGAATTCGTCGGCGAGCGCGCGTCGTCCAGGAGTGAACACAGGCTCCCATCCACGGGTTGCCGGATGCGCGAGCCGAGCTTCGGTCCGCGGAAGCGCCATCTGGTAAATGAGGCTCATCGAGGGATCGTCGAAGTCGATGAGCGGCCGACCATCAATCGAAGTCTGCTCAAGCACGAGGAGGTTCGTGTAACGCGTCTTGGAGTTCTTCCAGTCTCGCGTGTGCAGGAAGAAACGGCCAGCGTCGACGCCTCCGTGGCAGCGGCTCGTCGCGCAATTGTTGATGAGCCATGCATTGTGAATCTTGGTGCGGAAGACATTCAGTGAGTGCGGCTCCGTCGCTACTTCGATGCGAGGGTAAAACTCCCGCGCCTTCAGTGCGAAGAGGAGCTTCACGAACTCGATCGGCTCTTTGTTGAACCAGACTTCGCGCTCTGCCTGCGTCGAGGGCACGAGTGGATCTGTGGCGTACTTTTCAAACACGGCACGAATGAGTGAGTCGTCGACTTCGACCTTCGGGGGTTTGGCGAGATCCATCTCGTAGACACGAATGAGATTGACTTCGTCCGCCGTCAGCACCCGACCCTTGATCTGTTCGGTCGCGCGATCGCGTGGAGAAGTCGCCGAAGATCCATCTGTGCTCGTCGCCTCGTCACCTTCGTCTCCCTCACCTTCGACAGTGCGTGCGTTGGTCTCTGCGGCAAGTTTGAGTTGTGCCTTGACTTCAACGAGCAATTGCTTCGCGTCGTAGTGGTCTGTCGCCTCAAGCAATGAGCGAAGTTCAGCTTCGCACTCCTCATACATCTTGCGTTCATGCAGCCACACACACAACCCGAATCGCGCGCCGTACTGATCGGGTTCGATTGCGATTTTCGCACGGTGATACAGCTCTTCGTCTGTCGGAATCGCGATCGTTCGCATGACGAGCTCGCGCTTGAACGAAGTTGAGATGCCACCGATTTCAAGCGTGAGATGTTCGAATCCGTCGTCTATCAGAAGTCCAACCTGTCGGCGACCGTCGCGAAACTCAGTCTCCACGCGAGTCTTCGCGGGCTCGTCGAGAAGCGGAACCACTTCAAAGATCCGCGCCTTCAAGATTGTGCGCATGCGGCCTGATGGTTCCTTTAGGACGAGTTCGAGCGGCGTCTGCGAGATCACCGTCCCACCGAATTCACTGAAGCGGTCGACGATCACATGCACGCGCGCGCCGTCCCGCACAGCGTTGGGATCAACCTCAATGGTTTCCGCGGCTGGCGCCGCTTGCGGAGTGGCGCTTGGCGCGGGCGATGGAGCGGTGGTTGGAGTCGCGGTGGGTGTGTCGGCGGGTGGGTCCGCGACCGCGAGCAAACTGCGGCTGATGCCGAGCACTGCGCACACGCAAAGCGCGCACGCAAGAGTCGGTGATGGCTGAAGCACGGCACGAGCGGAACGCATAAGGTGGATTCTCGCGATCTTCGCTTCCGTACGCAACGCGTTCTTCGCGTGAATTTGGTAGCGTTTGCACGACGAGTCTACTCGACTTCTTTCGATCACTCACCTCGAGGTTTCATCATGCTTCTCGGAGTCATGGCTGCGCTTTTCAACGGTCGCAAACTTGAGGATGCACTTGAGTACTGTCGCGAAATCGGCCTCGAAGCGATCGAATTGCCCGTGGGTGGCTACCCCGGCAAGGGATTCTTCGACCCTGCAAAGGTGCTCGCGAGTAAACGGGAGCAGGATCGGATTCGAGGGCTGCTCAAGGATTCTGGCCTCGTGCTCTCCGGCCTTGCGGTCCACGGCAACACCGTGCATCCGGACAAAAAACTCGCGGGAACCCATCATCGCGATTTCGTGAATGCGATCAAACTTGCTCCGGCACTCGGCACCGACATCGTCATCACCTTCAGCGGTTGTCCTGGCGGATCGAAGTCCGACAAGCAACCCAACTGGGTGACCTGTGCGTGGCCGACCGAGTACCGCGATGTGCTCGACTATCAGTGGAACAAGGTGTTGATTCCATACTGGAGCGCGCAATCGCGCCTCGCAAGTACGCATGGTGTGCGGGTGGCGTGGGAAGCGCATCCTGGATTCTGCGTGTACAACCCAGACACCATCATTCGATTGAGCGAGGCTGCGATGAAGGCTTCGGGATTGAAAGGAGCACCAGTGCTGGGTGCCAATCTAGATCCGAGTCATTTCTTCTGGCAAGGCATCGATCCTGTCGAAGCCGCGCGCGTGCTGGGCGAAGCGGGGTTGCTCTTCTACTGCCATGCGAAGGACACCGAACTCTCGACGCACGAAGGCAAGGTCAATGGCTATCTCGACGCGCGTCCGTACAGCGACCTGAACAAACGCTCATGGACCTTCCGGACTTGCGGCTACGGACACGGGCACGAGTTCTGGAAGCCATTCGTTTCCATGTTGCGCCGTCATGGCTACGACCATGTGTTGTCGATCGAGCATGAAGATCCGCTGATGAGCGTCGAAGAGGGTCTCGAACGCGCGGTCTTCTTCCTCCAAGAAGCGATCATGCACGAGCAAGCGGCGAAGCCTTGGTGGGACGGCTAACTTGAGCGCTCGCGACTTGGAATCCGCTCCAAGCAGCGGATTCCTCGCTCGCTTTGGTGTGCGGCGGCGCGAGTGAATCGCGACCGCCGCAATTCCGGCGCGATCGGACGCACTGAGCCCGCCCTCCGGCGGTGCCGATTCATTCGGCCCGCCGGAGTCCAAAGCGAGTGCAGCGTTTTTGCCACGCGCCTCGGCGTGGCAAGAAACCTGCCACGAGCGCTCAAAGGTCGCCTGCCACGAGCGCTCAAAGGACGCCTGCACGAGGGCTCAAAGGACGCAAGCGCTGGCTTGGCGTCACGCTAAGCCGGCGCGCGCCCCGCCGCGTTCAAGCAGCGCGGCGACCTGTTCCTTGTCGGCGAGCGAAGAAGCACGCACTTTCGCGACGACTTCGCGATTACGCAGATCGCTCTTCATGTAGCGCAGCGCAAGGTCGGCGACCTCGGCTGGTGCGAGACCATCGAAGAACTCTAAGCCCTCGCGATATGCGATGGAACTCGCGAGGCGATTCGCGATGATCCAAGTTTGATAGGACTGCGGCAGGGACTTCCACACGCGATCGCCAGCGAACTCAAAGAGGACGCGGGGGAGATGATCGCGGATCATTTGATTCGCGAGTTCCCGATCCGCTGCGCTCCACGACGGAACCCCCGCAGCAATTGCGGTCGCCGTCGTGTTGATCTTCTTGGAGAGCTCGACCGAGATCTTGGGAAGCGAAAGGCTCGGATGCGTCTTCACGCTGCGCATCAGAAACTCGCCCTCGACGCGCGCAAGTTCACGCAATCGCTCGATGACCTGCGCAACATAGGTTTCCTTGATCGAGAGGAACTCGTCATCGGACAGCACCATGCACGCGCTGATCTCGTAGCTCGAGCAGATCACGCCGCACTTGTTGGCGGATGAATCCTTGATGATCGTCGCGCCGCGGCTTGAAAGTTCTTCGCGAGCCGCAGGGGTGAGGAAGAGGTTCGCGCCTTCGCTAATGACCTTCGAACTCGGCTTCCCATCTGGCGTGAGGAACTCCTGCCAGTTTCCTTCATGAATAGTCGCGGGTCGACCTCCGCCAGGCACAAACGCGTCAGTGACGAGCCGATTGTGCAGCGTGTTGCGAAGTCTTGCGCCATCGGGTGCATCAACCGGCGTAATGCGTCCTTTGGACGAGAGTTTCTTGGGATCGAAACTCGCGATGGGAAGCGCTGCGTGGAAGAGTCGAATGAGTTCCGCGTGATCGAGACCTTCGGGATCTTCGCCAGAACCCGATCCGTCCGCGACGCCGACGATCACAGCGTTCTTGCCGTAGTCGCGCTCGAGGATGTTCATCATGTTGCCCGCGACATCGCCATCAGGACCGCCGGTGATTTTCACCGTGAACCGCTGCTTTTTCGGATCGATCCCGCGCGCCTTGAGTGCAATCTCAAGGAACACATTCACGCCCTCGCTCGTGACGCCGTAGACCTTGTGATTGATGCCCGCGCCCGGCTTCGAACTCATGAAGGCGGTTGGCATGCCATAGCCGCGCTGTCGTGCGCGCTCGACGATCCACTCAATATGCGCGGGCGTGATGTTCTCATCAGGTCCGAGGTAGATGAGTTCTTCTTTGCCGAAACGGTCGATCACGAGTGGCTTGATCTTGGGTGTCTGCACGATGAGATCGAGGATCGAGTCGACGAATGCTTTCACGCAACGATCGATGGTCGCATTGGGCTCAAGCAGGATTGCCGCCTTCGCGCCGCCTTCAGGAATGTCTTTGTTCTTGAGTTGCTGCGCCCACGAGAGACCGTACACCTCGTCAAACAGCCGCTCGCTCTCGCGTGCGTGCTGGGCCGCGCTTGAGGTGCGAATGACGCGTAGTCCGCCGCGCGCGATGTCTTGGAAACGATTGTGAAACCCATCGAACTCGCGGCCGTGCACGAAGAAGGTCGCGTAGGGTTTTTCGGGTCGCTCGTTGTTGCCGAGATAGGTCGGATCAATTCGGAGGCAGAGTGCGAATCGCTGCGGGAGGAAGAAGTTCGTGCGCAACGTCGCATCAACGCCCTCCAACATCTTCGTCAGCGCGAGTCGATGGTTCTCGCTTGGTTGGCGCACGATGTCGCACTCAATCGTGGCGCGTCGCACGGCGTAGTCGTGATCGGAAAGGGGATTTGATGGATCGAAGCGAGCGACGAAGAGTCGCACGATCTCGATGGAGACAGCGAGCGATTCCTCCGCGAAAGCGAGGATGCGCTCACGCGTCCAAAGAAAGCGATTCTGCGGACAAAGCACCTGCTGCGCGAGGTGGCAGAGTCCGACGAGCACCTCGGCTTCTTCGCTTGCGATGTTGGGGTGTCGATCGCTGAAGGCGAGTGCTCGACCGTCAATCCACTTGATTCTTCGCAAGTCTCGCGCGATCGACTTCCAGAGTGGCGAGTCTTTCCGGAGCGCGGTGTTGTCCGGTCCGCCGACGACGAAGCCGACGAAGGTGACCGATCCATCCTTGCCATCCCGAACAATGTCGAGGTACGCGCGATGAATCGAGACGCCGTGTCGAGCGAGAATTCTCGCGGAGCGCTCGAGCATCGTGCGAGTTCGCGCGTTCTCCACGACGATCACAATGCGGCTCATCGTTGGGTGCGACTCAGACTCGAGTTCCACCACGGTGCCGTCGCTGCCGGAGACGCGCGTGAAGAGGTTCCAGTGCGCGGCGACGCGCAGCGGCGTGCAAGTCAGCACATACTCCGCTGAACATCCAGCGAAGTAGTTCGAAATCTGATCGGGAGTCCAGTCGAGTTTGTGTTCCTTGGCGTATCGGATCGTCTCCGTGAGCTTCGCGGACTGCCTTTCGTCGCGACTGTCAAACGGTTCTGGTTCACCAAAGACGAATGTGTCGAGCACGAGGCTGCCGTCAAACGACGAGTGAATCTTCGCCGCACGCAACGACAGATCGAGCGGCAACTGCGCAACGAGTTCCGCGAGCACGCCGGGTCGATTCGTACTCTTGATGAGCGTGAGCTGGCGTCCGTCTTCACTCTTGAGCGTCAGGTCGATGGGCCGACCGGATGCCTTCGCCGCGATGATCGCGCGAAGGTGCGCGAGTTGGCTCGCGCGATCCGTGTCCTGAAAATACATCTGTGGCATCTGCGAGATGAACCAAGGTCCGACCTTCTCCGCAGTGGAGCGAAAACTCGAAACGAGTTCATCCACAATGTTTGAGGCGTCGTGTGCCGTCCGCGTTCCAAGATCACTGGTCATATGCTGTAGAGCCACTTGCTGCCCCTTGGAGGGGCGGTGAGAGGGAAGCGGTCATTGTCATGCAGTCGATCATTCTCGGCAACTTCGATGGAGTCCACCTCGGACATCAGGCTTTGCTCAAGGCAGCCAAGAATTGCTCCCAAACGAGCAGGGAAGGCTCCTCGAAGCACCTCAGTGTCGTTGCCATCACCTTCGGGGAACCCCCGCGCGCGGTTCTTGACCCAACTTTCGTGGTCCAAAGGCTGCAGACGGTGGAGGATCGCGTCGCTTGCCTGCGCCGGTTCGGAGCAACTCAGGTTGAGGTGCTCGCGCCCACCAAAGAACTTCTCGGACTTCGCGCCGAGCAGTTTGTCGTCGATCTCCACACTCGGTTTCCGTTCGACCGGATCGTCGAGGGGAGTGATTTTCGGTTCGGGCGAGGTCGCGAGGGCACCGTTGACCTCCTTCGCTCACTCGGAGCGCGACTTGGGTTTGAGGTGGTCGAAGTGCCGAGTGTTCGTGTGGCGCTTCACGATGGAAGCATCGTCGAAGCGCGCTCGGGCACGATTCGCGAGTTGATTCGATCAGGAAGCGTGTGCGACGCCAATCGCTTGCTCGGGCGCGGTTTCTCGCTCTGCACGCGTGTCGTCCGCGGTGATCAACGGGGAAGGACGATCGGTTGGCCTACAGCGAACCTTGATTCGAACGAGCTTTCGGCGCAACGCTTGCTCCTCCCTGGTGATGGCGTCTACGCAGGATTCGCGCGCGTCAAGGAGTCGATTGGAGGATTCGAAGCCAGCGTTCCCGCTCTCGCCGCGATTTCCGTCGGAAGTAAGCCAACATTTGGAGGATCCGGAACCACGATTGAGGCGACGTTGCTCCATGCGAATGGGCAGCCACTTCGCCTTCCGAGCGATGCGTATGGGTGGTCGCTTGAACTTGAGTTTCGCGATCGACTGCGCTCGCAGGTACGCTTTGAGAGCCTTGAGGCCTTGCTCGCACAGATGGAGCTTGACCGAGCGAGGATTGTTGAGATCGCGACCTCGCTCGCGGAGTGACTCCATGATGACCGTTTCTTCTGCATCCGCGCCATTTCAGTATCAGTCGAATTGCACACTGAGCGAAATCGCGATGCGCTTGCGTAGTGCCAAACGGGTCCTCATCACGACGCACTCCAAGCCGGATGGTGATGCGATCGGATCGGTCCTCGCTGTGCTTCGACTTTGTCGTGCGGTTGGTGTCGCTGCGGAGGGTTGGATTGTCGGTCCTTTCGAAGAAAATCTGCTTGAGGTGGTTGGGAGCGACACGGTGGTGCGGGTTGACCCCAAGTGTCCGAAGTTCCCTGAAGACGAGTTTGACCTCGTCGTCGTCGTCGATACGGGCGCATGGTCGCAAGTCGAATTGCTCGCGCCGTTGATTCGCGCTCGACATGCGTTGGTCGTCAACTTGGATCACCACGCTCGCGGCGACGAGCTGGCCAGTGCGAGAGTGGTCGATGTGACCTGTGGATCATGCACTGCGCTGCTCGTGAGGCTTGCGGATGAACTCAAGGTTGACCTCAATTTTGGCGCAGATGCGTCGGGTCGTTACTCGCTTGCAGAGGCGCTCTATGTTGGGCTCGCGACCGACACGGGTTGGTTCCGTTTCGCCAATGCGCGCGCAAGTGAGTTCGCTCTGGCCGCACGGCTCCTGAAGGCGGGCGTGCTGAAGGACGAACTCTACGCGCGCCTTGAACAGTGTCATCGCGTGGAGCGCGTGCTTCTTGAAAGCCGCGCGCTTTCGAGTTTGCGCACGATCGCGAGTGGTTCGGTGGCATTGATGCAACTTTCGAAAGAAGACTTCGAGACGACGGGAGGACTTCCCGAAGAACTCGCAGGCGTCGTCAATATTCCGCTGATGGCATCCGTGCTGCGAGCCAGTGTGCTCCTTGTGGAACAAGATGGCGTCGTCAAAGTGAGCTTCCGATCGAAGCCAGCGGTCGCGTCACGACGCTGCATTGATGTCAACCAGATTGCCGCGACATTCGGCGGCGGCGGGCATGTGCATGCGGCTGGTGCGCGGATTCGCGCGTCGCTCGCGGAAGCAGCGATCCAGATTGAGCGCGCGCTCGACGACGCGCTGCATCAATCGAGCTTGTAGCCGAGTTTCTTGATTGCCGTCTCAATCGCTGGCCGCAGCGCGGCCGCTGCTTCAATGTCGGCTTCGCTCTTCTCGAGCGAAACCGCGCAACTCTTCACGCCTTCGATTTTCATCACCTTGTCGGTGATCGCATCGACGCAGCCTTCGCAGTGCATCCCGTGCACGGGGATTTTCATCGCGACGGGTGTCGCTAGGGGAGCGTTGGAATTCCCACCGCACCCCACGAGTGCGAGGATCGACGCGAAACTGCAAAACAGGAAGGTGCGCATGAACATGTGTATCTCTTTGAGCCTACGCGATGACGGGAGCTGGGGCATACTCGCCTCGCAGCACGCGCGCGCTGTCAGCGCCCATCCAATTGGCGAGGAGCGCCGCGTACACCGAGCGGAAATCGGTTCCGAACTTCAGGTCGCCTTGATCGAGGTCGGTGAGTGACGGATGCGCTCCCACGACGCCTGGTTTGGCGTTCGCGCCAATCACGAATACGGGCGCGGCGGTGCCGTGATCGGTTCCATTGGATGCGTTCTGCTTCACGCGCCGACCGAATTCGCTGAACACCATGCTCATCACACGCTCCTCATTGCCCTGCGCTTTGAGATCATTCTGAAATGCGCGAACCGCGTCGCCGAGTTGTCGCATGAGATTGCCATGCGAACCTGGTTGCCCACCGTGCGTGTCGAATCCACCGAGCGACGCGTAGTAGACTCGCGTTTTCATGCCGTCGCGAATCATCGCGCCGATCATGCGCAGCTGATTCGCGAGCGCGCCGTTGGGATAGGCGACGAGGGGCTGCTTCGCGACTGCGGCACGAATGCGATCGCTCGCAAGTTGTGCGTCAAGGGAAGTGCGCATGAGGAACGCGAGTTGCGAATCCTCTTTGACACCATCGAGCGTGCCTGCCCGATTCACTTGGTCGTATTCCGAACCAAGGGAAGAGTGCAGATCGGATCCGATCCACCGAAAGAGATCAGCGCTCTCAAACGCCACGGGTTTCTGGATGTCGCCCACGAGTGCAAGTGGAGCGGTGCGTCCTATGGTGACGGAACCTTCAGGAAGCGGCGTTCCGTTACAGGTGCAATCGAAGTAGCGGCCCAGCCAACCGTTGCCACTCGCATCGGTGCGGCCTGTGTGCCACACATCCATGCTGGTGAAGTGTGAGCGGTTTGGATTTGGATAGCCCACACCTTGCACGACCGACATCTGCCCCGCATCGAAAAGCTCTTTGAATCCCGTCAGATTCGGATGGAGACCAAGACCGCGAGACGCATCGAGAAGAAGCGCGCCCGCATTCCCTGCGCGGCCGGCGTCAGGCGCTGGAATCGCGATTCCAGGTCGAGCGTTGTAGTACGCATCGAGTCCGAAAGGGACCACCGTGTTGAGTCCGTCATTGCCGCCGCCGAGTTGAATGACGACGAGGATGCGATCGTCGGCAACTCCCGGGATCGATGTCATTCCGAGCGCGGGCATCATCCCCATCGCGCTTCGCTGAATGAAGGCGGGAATCGTCGGAAGGAGCGACGCGAGCGTGATGCCTTGCTGG
Organism: Planctomycetia bacterium; assembly: GCA_005790605.1. GTDB lineage: Bacteria > Planctomycetota > Phycisphaerae > Phycisphaerales > SM1A02 > F1-140-MAGs142. The sequence continues at coordinate 80,494 of SXUI01000070.1, forward strand.
AGAAAGAGTCGACGCGTGTAGGGAGTTGGTTGCGTCATGGTTGGCTCAGCAGAGTTGATATTCAGGCATAGCGCTGATCAGCGCAAGCAGCGCAAGGAGGCGATCATTGTCGACGCGGTTGCCGCGTCCTTCGAGGAACTTCAGCAATTGTGCAACGCGTTCTGGTCGCGGTTCGGCCCCGAGTGAGAATCGCAAGAGATAGACGACTGTTTCTTTCGGATCGAGCGCGGCGTCGGGCCGCTGCAATCCGGAGACAAGGTGCATCGCGTCAAAGCCGTCACTCGTCGCAAGCCAGTCATACGGCTCGGGCCGGTGACCAGTGAGGAGATAGACGAGGATGTTGTGGCGAACAAAGAGCGTGGAGGTGTTGATCCATGCACGACCGCCATCCCAGCCTTTCACACTGGGCGGTTGCAGGAGCTGCTGCCCCATGAGGTCACCCGCGGACACGAGTGAGGCGAGTTCTCGCGATGGGCAGTGATAGGAACGAATCGCTTGCACCATGAGCTGCATCGGACTCTTCACCACCGCGAGCCGATTCGATGTCGCATAGAAGTGCGTGCTCTCGAAGAGCTGCTTGAGGACAGGCTTCAACTCGTACTTTGAGGTTCGCAGGGTCTTGGCGAGTCCGGCGATGGCGACTTCATCCGTTTCAGTCAGTTTGGGAGCGTCATTGACGAAGAATCGGTACAGCTTCGTGCAAATGAACAGAGCGCACTCGGGGCGTGCGAGGAGAATGTCAGCAAACTCTTCGCCGCCAAACTCGCCACTCTTCCCAAGGATCGACTTTGCGGTTGGATCGTGTTGCGACTGGTCGAAGAAAAACGCATCGTCACGGAATGTCCAGCCTGTCAGCGCGCGTGCGCCTTCCTTGATGTCGCGCTCGGTGTAGGCATGACCCTCGCCAAGCGTGAACAACTCCATGAGCTCGCGCGCGAGATTTTCGTTCGGACTTCGGCGGCGATTCTCATCACTGTCGAGATACTCAAGCATCGCTGGGTCATGGAGGATTCCGTGGACGAGTGTGCGGAAGTTCCCGTTTGCATTGGCGCGTAGGAACGCATTCTGCGCGACCATGTGATAACTATCTTCGATGGTGCGGTATCCAGTCGCGAAATGCCCGTGCCAGAAGAGCGTGAGTTTCTCTTCGAGCGGCCGACCCGACTCGATCATCCTCTGCAGCCACCACTTCTGGATCTCGCGCAGTTGCTCTCGATCGCTGCGCTCTCTCTCTTGGCGTGCACGCTGGATCTGCGCGCGAAGCTCTTCGTCATTGTCGCGCTGCGCTCGCTGTTGCAGCGCGCGTTCTTCCGCGGTCGGCGGGCGCATGATGTTGGAGTCGAAGTTGCGCGGCGTTGGCTCCGCGAGCGACTCGTACTCAACGAGGTACGCGACGGCTTTCTCGAGTCCTAGTTCCGCGAGTGCCCGCGCTTGCTCCGGCGTGCCGCCAAATCCCGCGCGCACCATGAGGTGTTGCGCCTGCCAGAAATCAAACTGGTTTTTCGGCAGCGGTTTGAGCGGATTCGCCATGGCTCCAACTCTCGGGCTTCACTCGGCGTACGACTTCGTGCAACGCGCCTACGCAGACTAGATTTCTTCTCGCCCCTTGCAAAGCCAATTACCCCGAATGGACCGGATTTTCTGCGCGCGCACGGTTGGCAAAGAGGCATCCGAGAGCAGGAATGATGATTCCGATCGGCAAGAGATACATTTTGTGATGGTTGAATCCGAGTTCGAGAAACGGGATCGACACTGCGACGGAAAGTGCCACCCACCGGATCGTCGTGGGAGACGGCGCGCGAACACCGCCTCGCATGGCGATCAGCACATAGGCGGGAAAGAGGAGTCCGTAGGCGCCGAGAATGCGCAGATAGGACGCTTCGTTGGGTGCGAGTGCCGCGATGATCGCTCCGGTCAGGATTGCGAGCGTGGCGAGCGCCCAACCCGGCATGCGCGATTGACGCGAGTGTGTCGCGTCGCTGTGGTCGAGCACGCGAAGTTCCCGCATATGCATCGCGCCTGTGACGATGAGTTGCGGCGCGATGTGCGCGAACAGCACCGTAGGATTTGCGAGTGCGCCCTCAATGCTCCCGTAGCAGAGCGTCAGCACAAGCATGCACGCGAACGCGATGCCGAACACGGTGAACGCTCCGGTGGATGGCGCCAACTGGCGCGCACGATGGAAGGTCAGGTCGAGTGATGGGCAGAGGAGGAACCCAAACGCGAGCGTTGGAATGAGCGCGAGCAGCGAGATCATCGGCAGTTCGCCGCGTGCAGGCAGCGGTGTGAGTTCGGAGAGCGGAAGTGTGAGGAGCACCGTAATGCTCGCGAGATAGGTCAAGACGCTCAGCGCAACGATCCACCGAAGCGAAAGGAAGCCCAGCAGCAGCATCGCGAAGCCGGCAAGGAGTGCGAACTCCACAGGACCGGCGGAGGAGTCCGTCATGACTGGGCCGAGTAGCCACCCTGCAAAGAACACCTGATACGCGATCGTGACCGCGGAAAACAGCGCCATCATCGGGCGATGCTTCGCAACCTCTTCGGCACTCTTTTCGCGTGAGCGGACGAATCCGAACAGTGCGCAGCCGAGCACATTGGGGATCGCGAACGCGGCGACGCCAGGCCATCCAAAGAGGCGCATCAGGATGATCGGCAGGAACATGCCGATGCACCAAGTCCAACTTGTCGCAAGCGAGAGTCCCCACGCGAGGTCGAAGCATGCGCTCGCGCCTCCACTTCGCTCGCACTTAGTTTGGGCACGCTCAGAGGACTGCATCACGAGGGGTTTGCGTCGGACGACGAGTCGCCATGCAGCTTCTTGGGCGCGGCGTTGCGAGACAGATATCTCTGTCGCCGACGCTCTGTACGCTGGCGCACCATCGCCTTCGGGGTGCAGTGGAAGGTGATGTTGCAACGGCCGACGAGCAACTCCTTGCCTGGTCGATGGAGTTGTTGATAGATCTCCATCACGAGTGCGACATTGAACTCTCCGCCCGCGGCGAGCTTCGCCTGAAGATCTTCGCTGTCAACCACCCGGTAGACGGCGGTTCCGAGGCACGGTCGGACGAACTTGTAGTTCATCTCCTTGCACACAACGGTGTAGTCGCCGCCGCATTCTGCAAAGACATACGAACCGCCCGCGACTTCGCTGTTGCCCAGAAGTGCCGCGCCTGCCATCGCGTTGTACCAATTGCGATTGAAGCGACGGAAGGGAAGCACCGCGGAGAAGCGCGCCTTAGGGCAACTCTTGCTCTCGCGATCCCCGCGAAACACTCCTCGGAGCGAAATGCCGGAGCGAAACGCGTAGGGCAGCCAAATGAGTGAGCACACGCGATGCCAGAATCGGTTGCGATTGGAGAGTTTCGAGAGCGCGGCTTCAAGCCGGTCGTACCAACCCAAGCGCTCGGGAGCGCGGTTGCCCGGTGCGGACGCCAGTGGGGTTGAGATGCGGAGATCAGCGCTGCTCACAGGTCGCAGATGGTAGGGGGGCTTGGGCAGAAAGTGCTCGGGGAGTGGCCCTCGGATTGTCGGATTCCCGCCCCCTGAAGAGGCCACCATGGGTGAACCTGAGCTACCTACCAGCTTCACCCATCCTGAATGACCCGCATCGCCTGCGCAATGTCCGCCTCGCGCGTTTCACCGGCTTCGCGTTCGATGACGAAGCGAATGGCGGGGGTGTGCGCGTTGGCGACGGCGAAAAACTTTGGCCAATCGACCGCGCCATTGCCGACAGCGACTTCACTGCCCCACGCGCCCGGGGTTGTCGTTGGCAGTGCATCCTTGATGTGAATCTGCCGTACGCGCGGAGCAAGCGCCGCGAGCGCCGCAACAGGATCACCCATGCCGTAGAGAATCATGTTGGCGGGATCGAAGTTGACGCCAACACTTGCGCGGTCGAGGTCGCCCAGAGCGTCAAGCAGGGTCGTCGCAGTCTCTTGTCCGGTTTCAAGCGCGATAGAAGCACCGTGTGCGGCGAAGAGATCTGCGAGCGTGCGAAGTCGCGCGAGGATCGTGTGGCGTGAGCGGTCGTTTGCTTCGTGGGGGATGAATCCCGCGTGAAAGGTGACGAGCGCGATCTGCTCGGCCTCAGCAAGTTGTGCAACTTCCTGCGCGCGGGCGAGTGTCGCGCTCCAAGTCGAATCAGGGCGAACGCCGCCCGTCGCCTTGATCGATTCAAGGGTTGTGTAGTCTTCGCCAACGGTTTCAAGCATGCCGCTGGCAATCGTGATGCCCGCGTCCCGCAGTCGACGGCAACTGCTTCCCCATCGCTCTCGCCAATCATCTTCGCGCGGTTCGACAAGCGGCGTGAGCGCGAGTTGCACTGCAGTGGCACCTATGCGATGCAGCGCCGCAATGAGTTCCTCGACGGACTGCGGACGGAGACTCCAGGAACAAACTCCTACGGGCGGTCGAAGCATTCCGCAACAGTACTGCTCCTGCTACCTTGGATGCAATGCCGACCTATCTGTACGCAGTTGTTGCTCCCGACGGGAGCCTCGGTGAGCACTTCGAGGTTGTGCAGCGCATGAGCGAGGCGCCACTCGAGACGCATCCAGAGTCTGGTCTTCCCGTGCGCCGAGTTCCCGTGCTTCCCAACATTGGTGGGCCGTACTCCGAAGGTGGCGAGAAGCGAAAATTGTCGGACGCCAATCTCGGCCGCCTCGGATTCACGAAGTATCAAAAGACTTCGACGGGTGAGTATGAGAAACGGGCGGGCGACGGTCCAAGCACGATTTCCGCTGGTTCGTAGGAGGAGAGCATTTATCGTGTCCAAGGGTGATTCTCATGCAAGCGAAGTCGAGCGCATCATTGCGTTGCGCGACTTGCTTCATCGCGCCAACCGCGCGTACTACGCCGACGCGGCGCCATTCATGAGTGACCGCGAGTTCGATGCGCTGCTTGAGGAACTAGGCGCGCTCGAATCTCGGCATCCGGATCTGCACGACCCATGCAGCCCCACGCAGCGAGTTGGTGGCGAAGCGACGGGCGGTTTCGAGTCGGCGGCCCATCGCGTGCCGATGCGCTCGATCGACAACACCTACTCCATTGGAGATTTCCGAGCGTGGCACGCACGCTGCGCTGAAAGTTTGGGGAGCACGGACTTCGCGCTCTTTGGAGATCCAAAGATTGATGGCGTTGCGCTCTCGATTCGTTACGAGCGCGGTGTGCTCGTCGAGGCTCTCACGCGAGGCGACGGCGAAAAGGGCGATGTGGTGACCGCGAATGTGCGAGCGATTCGCGCGATTCCGTTACGACTCGATGGCACACGCCACTCGATCCCGGCGCTTCTTGAAGTTCGCGGCGAGGTTTACCTTCCCACCGCGGTGTTTGAGAGTCTCAATGAACAGCGCGAACGAGAGGGAGAGGAACTTTTTCAGAATGCGCGCAATGCAACTGCGGGGACTTTGAAGAACAAGGATCCCAAAGTGGTTGCGGCGCGGCGACTCTCGTTTTCTGCTCACGGTCGTGGCGAGTGCGAAGGCCTCGAAGTCGCATCGCATTCGGAATTCTTGCGAACACTCCGAGGATTGGGCATTCCTGTCTCACAACTCGGCTGCGCCTTTGCAACGGTGGAGGACGCGGCGAGCGCGATCGAATCATTCGCGAAGATGCGGCAAGAACTCGCGTTTGGCGTCGATGGCATGGTGGTGCGCGTCGACGCGTTTGACTTGCAGGCAAAGCTCGGGGCGACCGCGAAGTCTCCGCGCTGGGCGATTGCGTACAAGTATCCGGCAGAGCAAGCGCAGACAGTTCTGCTCGATGTCGTCTGGCAAGTGGGGAAAGGTGGCACCATCACGCCGCGCGCCACGATGCGTCCCGTGCGGGTTGCAGGTTCCACCGTGCAGCACGCGACGCTGCACAATATCGAGGAGATTCGCAGGCGTGACTTACGGATTGGCGACACCGTACTCGTGGAGAAGGCAGGCGAAGTCATCCCACAGGTGATCGGTGTCGTGCTTGCCGCACGCACGGGCTCGGAGCGACCGATTGATGCTCCGACGCAATGCCCAGATTGCAGCAGTGAGGTCGAGCAAGATGGGCCGAAACTGTTCTGCACAAACACCGCGTGTCCTGCGCAGTTTCGTGAGAAGGTGAAGTGGTTTGTCGGTCGCGACCAGATGGATGTTGATGGCCTCGGAGGCGAGATTATCGATCGACTCGTCGACGGTGGGCTCATTGCTTCGTTTGCTGACATCTTCCGCTTGCATGCCATGTCCGTCGCCCGTGCTCTCACGGCAGCGCGCGCCGCCGACGGAGCCCAGAAGCGTGGCGAGGATGTCGAAGAGAAAATCGAGAAAGCACTGTTGAAGCTGGAGAAGGATGGTCCCGGAGCGCAAGCGCTCTCGATCATTACAGCCGCCGACGCATCGAAATCGCGCGGACTTACTCGCGTCCTCGCGGGGATTGGTATTCGACATGTTGGCGCGAGCGCCGCCAAGACGCTTGCGAAGCGGTTTCGAGATGCCAAGGAATTGATGGCCGCGACCGAAGCGGATCTTGTCGCGCTTGATGACTTCGGTGAAGTCACCGCCGCAAGCGTTTCGCACTGGCTGCAATCGGAGAAGGCAAGAACGATTTTCGCAGAGCTCGCGGCGGCCGGCGTGGATCTCACGAGCAAAGAGACGACGAGCGCAGCATCCGCGAACAGCCCATTCTTCGGAAAGACGATCGTCATCACTGGGACGCTCGCACATTTCTCTCGATCTGCGCTCACGGAACAACTCGAAGCGTACGGCGCCAAGGTCGCCGGAAGCGTCTCGAAGAAGACGCACTTCGTGATCGCCGGTACGGAAGCGGGCTCCAAACTTGAAAAGGCGATCGAACTTGGTGTCGAAGTTTGGGATGAAGTGCGCTTGCAGGCCGAGATTTCCAAGCTCGTGTAGGCGAGTCAGGCAGCCGCTACGATTCAACCTCCGCCACTCGCTGGAGTTTTTCATTGGGTCAGTTCCTTCTTGGACTTCGAAGCCTTTTCCTGCGACTCGCGATCTTTGTGGTCTTCGCGGCGCTGCTCGTTTGGTTCCTTGGCGGAAATCTGACCGCGGAGCCGGTCGAGTGCACGCACGATAGTGTCGGCTGCGGGTCGATCCGTGCGCGCCTCGTGCAAGTCGTACCGCCACTTGCATCACTCCCGAGTGAGCGCGAGACATGGCATCTTGAAACCTCAGCAGCTGACGAGGAAGAGTGGATGCGTGTCCCGTCCGCGACGGTGCTTGTGCGGGCCACGGATCTCGTTCGCGCGCCCGATGGAGCGCTGTACTTTGCGGGCGCTTCAAGCGGCCTCAAAGCGTGGACGATCTTTGTCTTTGATTGTGCGAGCGGCGCACTCAGTGCGAAGTCGGAGGGGTACTCCACTCGGTTCGAAGCAGAGCGGCAAGTCGCGCGTCTGATGGCCGGACTCTCGCTGCAGTCAGCGGAAGAAAGCGCGCGATCTCGAGACGCGGTGCTTCACGCTGGGGGCTGACGGAAAGGCGCACCGATGCTGAACATTGAGTTCAAGGCAGAACTTCGTGAACGGGAACTCGCGCGCGGCGTGCTCAAGACGCTCGGCGCTCTGTTTCAAGGGAAGTTCGAACAAACGGATGTGTTCGTCCGGGTGCCCGAAGGGCGATTGAAGAGGCGTGAGCACCCAGGCGAGCCAGCGTGTTGGATTTGGTATCAACGGAGCGATGAGGTCGGCGTTCGCGAGAGTCACTGGACTCGACTCGATGCTCAGCAGATCGAGACGCGATTTGCGGGACTCGACCGAACGCCGTGGAAGCGCGTGGTGAAACGACGCGAACTTTGGACGCTTGAAAATGTTCGCGTGCACCTCGATGAGGTGCTCGGCGTTGGGAGTTTCCTTGAGTTTGAAGGTGTCGTCGCGCAGGGCACAGACGCAGCAGAGACGCGGATGAAGGTCGAACACCTCGTCGCGGAGTTCCGTCCGTTGCTCGGAGAGCCAATCGCGTCGAGTTACGAATCACTCGTCGAGCCGCTAGGCATCCTTTGAGCGCTCGTGTCAGGTTTCTTGCGGCGAAGCGCCGCAAAAACGCTGCACTCGCTTTGGAATGCGCTGGGGCGAGTGAATCGCCACCAGCGCATGGCGGGCTCAGTTCGGTGGATGGCGCTGGAGTTACGCCGATCGCCTCGCTCGCTTTCGTGTGCGGCGATGCGGGTGAATCTCGATCGCCGCAATTCCGGCGTGGCTCACTCGCACTCGATGACCGCGCTGAGCCCGATCTCCGACCGTCGCGATTCATTCGCGCGGTCGGAGTCTAAAGCGAGTGCAACGATTTCGCCCGCAGCGGGCGAGAATCTTGCGCGAGCGCTCAAGGGACGCGCTCAAATGACGCGCTCAAGAGAGCGTGAGATTGCCACTGAGGATGAGGCCGCCGAGAATCGCAGCGACAGCGATGCGCCAGATGCCGAAGACTTCGAGCCCGCCGCGCGACAGGAGTGAAACGAGCCATCGGACCGCGAGGATTGCCGAGAGCGTCGCGACGACGATGCCGGCGAGCGCAGGCGTCACTCCTCCGATCGAGTCGATGAACGAGTTCATTCCACCAGCCGCCTTGGATGCTGTGAACAGTTTGTACAAACACGCTGCGCCAAGCGTTGGCAGTCCCAAGAGAAAGCTGAATTCTGCGCTTCGCTTGGGAGAGAGTCCGCACGCGAGCCCGCCCAGAATGGCCATAAGTGATCGACTCGTGCCCGGAATCATCGCCACGCATTGAAAGAGGCCGATGCAAAGCGCGGCGCGATACGAGAGTTGCGCGAAGTCTTCGCGCTCGCCTGCCTCGCGTGCCGTAAGGCCGCGCATCCACTTGCCAAGGAGGAGCAGCAGCACTCCTCCTCCGGCGAGCATGATGAGTACGGGCACAGGATGAAAGAGCTTTGCTTCGATCGCGTCGTCAAAGAGTTTTCCAAAGATCGCGGCGGGGAGGAACGCGACGAACAGTTTGCCGAGAAGTTGGAGCCCCTCGCGATTGCGGCCGACCAACCCCTCGAGCATCTGCGCAACGCGCGCTCGGTAAAGCAGGAGCACCGCGAGGATCGCCCCGCCTTGGATGATGATGTTGAAGGCATCGATCGACGTGAGCGTGGACTTGTCTTCTCGAAGTCCGAGGAGCTCAGTTGCGAGGATGAGGTGACCGGTGGAACTCACCGGCAAGTACTCGGTGATGCCTTCGACGAGGCCAAGCACGATTGCGTCGAGGATCGTCACTTGCTTTCACCTTCTTGGGCCAGCCAAGGCATGAGTGCGCGCACGCGAGCACTCGCGTCTTCGATCGGATGTGCCTCGGCAGCATTGCGCCACGCGGTGAACTCGGGGTGCCCAGCATCGTGATCACGCATGAAGCGGGCAGCAAACGCGCCTGAACGCACATCGCCGAGAAGGGCATGGAGCTTGTTCTTGAGATCCTCATTGAGGATGGAATTCGCAGCAACAAATGCGCCAAACTCTGCGGTGTCCGAGATCGCGCGCCGCATGCCGCTGGGTCCTCGCGCATACAGCAAGTCAGCGACTTGCTTGAGTTCATGGCAGCACTCGATGTACGCGACTTCCGGTGGATATCCCGCGGCAACTGCTATCTCAAACGCGACTTCCACAAGTCCGAGCATCCCGCCGCAGAGCACAGCTTGCTCTCCAAACAGATCGCTCTCGGCTTCAGCCGCGAAACTGGTTTCAAGCAGCCCGCTGCGCGTACAACCGATTCCAGCGCCCCAAGCGGTCGCGAACGCGCGTGCGGTTTGTGCCTTGTTTTCGCGATGCACGGCGAGGAGGGCAGGGATGCCTTGCCCCGCAACGAAACGCGCACGCACCGTCGCGCCCGGACCCTTGGGCGCGAGTAACACGACGCCAAGATCGAGTGCGTCGGGCGGTTGAATGAAGCCGAAACGAATCGCGAAGCCGTGGACAAAGCCAACCACAGTTCCGCTCCGGAGAGACGGCTCGATCCAGCGCGCCCAAGCGGTTGGCTGCGCTTGGTCGGGAATGGCGACGATCACAAGATCAGCTTGTGCGCTGGCTTGAGCAAAGTCCATCGCAGTGAACCCGTCACTTCGCGCGCGTTCGCCTGCCACCCCGCCGTGTGCGCGCGGTCGGCCTCCGACGATCACTTCGAGGCCAGAATCCCGAAGATTCAAGGCATGCGCGCGACCTTGGTTGCCGTAGCCGAGTACCGCGATGCGTTTCCCACGCAGCGGTGCGACGAGCGCGTCGAACTGCACCGAGTCTCTTTCGCGAATGAGCTTCGAGGGTTGGTTGTGCGACGCATCAGACATGGCGCGAACAATACTGCGTGCATGGGGGATGCATGGGATTTTGCGCGAGGTGTGTTCCGAGAAATGTTTGGTCCAAATGGTGGAATCACCGATCTTGCCAATAATTCGTGCTAGGTTACGCATGCGCCGCGTGGAGTAAGCGCGCATCACGAAGGGATTCGAGATGCAAAAAGGCTGGGCCACACAATCTTTACCTCGATTGCGCCGGGAGCGCGAGTGCGAGCGTCGACAGTGCGCACGGTTTCTTGTTGATCCGTCGTACTCCTCCGTTCGCGTGCGGGAAATCGGTGCGTTTGCGATTCCGCGCGATGGTCATATCTACGATTTGAGCATGCGAGGCATGCGATTTGAGCTCGATGACGCGTTTGCGTGCGGAACCGAACTCGAGATCGAGATTCGATTGCCAGGTCTTCGGGGCGCACTCTTGCTTAGGGCGCGCGTCGTTCGCGAAGCGAGTGACGAGTTTGCGTACGGACCTTGCTCGGTCGCTGTGGAGTTCGGTCGCGATGCACGGGGCGCTATCGCTCGTAAGTCACTGATGCGGTTGTTCGCGCAGCGGTGGCTTCACCTCGCAGCCTAATCGGAGCCGGACCGCAGTTTCGCCCTACGGCGTCGCTTAAGCCTGTTTCCATCGACGGTAGGCATCAACGCATGCTTGCGCGACAGTGTCCGGTGCGCTGCATTCATGGATGATGGCATCTGCAAATGCGCGGTAGGTGCCGAGGCGTTGCGTGGCAACCGCGGCGACTTCGTCCGAAACTGATGCACCCGTCAGGCTGGGTCGATCTCCTGCGCTTTCTTCTAGGCGCGCGCGCATGATCGCCACGGGTGGGTCAAGAAGCAGCACGAAAACAGGCGTTCGCGCGCGTAACTGGCGGAGTGTCGCCTGTGCGCGATCTTGCATGAGCGTCCCGCCTCCGAGCGCAAGGACGAGCCCCGAGGAGGCGAGCGCGTCATTCGTCACTCGTGCGAATGCGTCGCACTCTGCGGTGCGAAACGCGGGCTCGCCAGCCGTCTGAAAGAGTTCGGAGACTGACTTCACGCCATGCGCGCCTTGCATGGTGAGAGCCGTCTCGTGGTCGAGATCGCTGAAGGGAAGTTTGAGGCGCTCGGCGAGCAGAGGACCGATCGTGCTTTTCCCGCTCGCGCGCAACCCAGCGATGATCAAGAGCGAAGCAGCCGCACTTCCTTCGTGGGTCGTGCTAGGCGCCTCGCTGGCCATACATCTATGTTGCGAAGAGGTTCTCTCGTCAGCGCACCGTCAGACGGCGACCCGTGCGGCGCTTGCTGTTGATGATCTTGCGACCCTTGCGGGTGGACATGCGCGCGCGGAATCCGACGCTGCGGACTTTCTTGATACGACTGATTCGGTGCGGGTAATGCATGGAGAGGCTTTCGAGAGCGGGTCGAGGAGGCTATCCGAAATCCACTCCAAAGGCAATGCAGCGTCCGCGATTGCACGGAAATGCCGATTTGGCTCTCGGACGCGAGCGGAAATCGCTGCCAATCGGAGGATGAAGGGGTAGAGCGCCGATACTCTTGGAGTTCAGGTGATTGATGCAGGTCCTCCACCTGCCGCGGCGTCGCGGCGGTTGGAGCTCCCGCCGCAGTCGCAGCGCGCCAGACGCGATGCTGGCTTTTTGGAGGTTTCCCCGCTCCGCGTGCATTCGCATGGAGTGAAGGGAAGACGCATGGATCCTTCCAACCCGCTCGGCTCCCACGATGCAGATATCGTCGAGGTCGCGCTCCGTTACCGATTCAAGGATCGCTCCCTCCTTGACCGCGCGCTGATTCATGCGTCCCTCGCGCCAACTCGGCTCGAGAGCAACGAACGGCTTGAATTCTTCGGCGACGCCGTGCTCGGCATGATCATCTGCGAGCGTCTCTTCTTAGCGTATCCCGATGCGCTCGAAGGCGATCTGACGAAGCTCAAGTCGAACATCGTTTCCCGTAAGGTCTGCGCGGATGTTGCGAGAGAACTTGGATTCGATCGCGCGATTTCGCTCGGCAAGGGTATGGGATCGCGCGATCAGTTGCCGCAGTCCTTGCTCGCCGCGGTGTTCGAGTCGGTTGTTGGCGCGCTCTACCTCGATGCGGGCTTAGAAGTCACGCGCGACTTTGTGCTCTCCGTCATGAATGCGCGCATCGCCCGTGCGCATCAGCAGGGGCATCAGGAGAACTTCAAGAGCGTCCTGCAGCAAACGATGCAGCGAGGAGGAATTCCCACGCCGGAGTACGTCATCGTGCATGAGGAAGGTCCGGACCACCTCAAGAGCTTTCACATCTGTGTGATCGTTGGAGGCCGGCAGTTTCCAACCCGAACGGGCGCGAGCAAGAAAGAGGCAGAACAACTGGCCGCACTCGCAGCGCTTGCAGAGTTGGGGTTTGCCCGAATAGACCCGACAACGGGCGAGGCGGTCTTGACCGACGAAGCAGTGCGATGAGAGGTCCCGTCGCGGGCGCTAACTCAAGAGAAGCCAGCTGACGAGCACTGCATCGGCGGCGATGGCGAGAACGATGGCAATTGTGATCCACAGCGCGAATGGCTCTCGAGGGGCGCCCTGAGGTCGCGGAATCAGTTCGAGCGTGGAAGATGCGAGTTCGAGGCACTCTCCGCGCCGCGCCCGATCTTGGACGATCGCGACGATCAAGTTCGCATCAAAGGCCCGAATGCCGAGTTGTTGAGCCAGCGCCATGAGCCCTTCGCGACGATCGTGCGGCAAGACCGCACCCGCGAGCACGCGAGCGGTTTCCTTCGCGAGAATCCAACGCGGATCATCACTCCCGAGCACCTTGCGCGCGGGTGCTTCAAAGAACTCCTTCGGCTCCGGATCCTTGGAGAGGATGGTTTCGGCAGCGGCCACTCGAAGTCGTTGCCGCATGCGATCCGCTTGGGCTCGCGTTGCCGCAACGGAGGGTTCGTCCGTGAGCCGCACGACACTACGGCGAGCGATATGTATCGCCGCTTCCGTGCTCCGCAGTTGCGGTGTAGACAAGTCTTGAGTTGGACGCTCAAACGGCGGCATTGAAAAGCGACTTCCCACGCGAGACTGCTCCGATGCAGCCTCCTCGCGAGTCTACGCCGCAATACGCAATTGCCACCCTCAAGTTGCGAAATTTTGAACTTCGTCGAGACAGGCAACGCACAGAGCGAAAAGTCGGCATAAAGCGCGTCTCGCGACGCGCTCGGTTACTCCGCGCCGTGCCGGAGGATCCGCCCATCGACCAAGAACACGGTGTCGCCAGCGATCTGGGTGATGACATCCGCCATACGCTCGAAGCGTTGACCGATCGCGAGCAGGTCGATGGCCGCGGCTGTCGCTGCGACATCCTGGGTGATCCACTCCCGACTCCAAAGGATCACCTCGCGATTGAGCGCATCGACATAGTTGTCGCTGCGTCGAATCTCAAGGCAGAGCTTGCTGTCCTCATTGGACAGGGCTACAAGGACATCGCGCAGCATGGTGCGCGTCGCCTCCGCCATATCGAGCAAGGCGTGTGGAAATCGATAGGCCCCAGCTTCCACCAGTTTGATCACCCGTTTGCAGGAACCCTTCGCCATGTCCGCGATGCGTTCGAGTTCGTTCGAGATTCGAATGGCCGTGAGAATCAAGCGAAGGTCACTCGCAACAGGAGAACCGAGCGCGAGGAGGCGCATGCATTCATCTTCAACTTCCGCTTGCATCTGGTCGACTTCGGTATCTGACTCGCGCACTTTGCGCGCGAGTTCCACATCGCCATCTCGAATGACCTGGACCGCTTGCGTCACGCGAAGCTCAACCGCCGCGCCCATCGCGAGCAGTTTGCGGCGAAGATCGATGACTCGGGTTTGAAGGTTGACTGCCATGTCGGAACTCTCAGTATCGATATGCGGAATGCGTGCTTCGTATCACCCAAATCGGCCAGTCACATAGTCTTCGGTCTGCCGATTCGCGGGCTTGGTAAAGATCACTTCAGTCTCACCCCACTCAATGAGCTTGCCTTCATAGAAGAACGCAGTGGTGTCTGAGACACGCGCGGCCTGCTGCAGGTTGTGGGTGACGATCACGATCGTGTAGCGCTCGGCAAGTTGCTCGATAAGTTCTTCAATCGCGAGCGTCGACTTTGGGTCAAGCGCCGAGCATGGCTCGTCCATGAGTAAGAGCTCAGGACCTGCGGCGATGGCGCGTGCGATGCAGAGGCGTTGCTGTTGACCGCCACTCAGCCCGAGCGCGGAAGCGCGAAGTCGATCCTTCACTTCATTCCAGAGGGCCGCTTGCCGAAGGCTCTGCTCGACGAGCATGTCGAGGTCACTCTTGGAATAGACGCGGTGCAATCGCGGACCAAACGCCACATTGTCATAGATCGACTTTGGAAACGGATTCGGCTTCTGGAACACCATGCCGACTCGCCTGCGGAGATCCACAACATCCATGTCGCGTGCGAGCACCTCGTCGCCGCGCAACCGCAGCGTTCCCTCGGCGCGCGCCGAAGGAATCGTGTCATTCATACGATTGATCCATCGCAAGAACGTGCTCTTCCCGCAGCCGGAGGGTCCAATGAATGCAGTGACGCGCTGCGCAGCGATATCAAGTGTGAGATTCGTGAGCGCCTGAAACGAGCCATACCACGCATTGAAGTTCTTCACGACGACGGCTGGTGCATGCGCCGCGTGCGCACGCGTTTGGTGGCCGTGCACTGCAAGCGGTGGCAGATCGGCAGGATGCGTGTGCGAACCAGTTGAACTATTCGGGCTGGTCATCGAGGGCTCGCGTGAGATGGTATTCGACGCCGTCACTGGAGGTCTTTCTGCAGTTTTTGTCGAATGAAAACTGCGAGTCCGTTGAAAATCAACAGGACGACAAGTTGGACGATGATCGCCGCAGCAGCGAGCGCGTGAAAGGACGCTTGTGGTCTGCCGGCCCAGTTGTAGATCTGCAGCGGGAGCACGGTGAAGTCGCTCATCAAGTTCTCTGGAACGGCGAAGACCAAGAGAAATCCGCCAAGCACCAAGAGCGGCGCGGCTTCGCCGATGGCGCGGCTCATCGCAAGAATCGCCCCAGTCATGATGCCAGGGATCGCTGCTGGGAGCGTCATTTCTCGCACCATTTGCCAACGCGTACTTCCAAGTGCGAGCGCGCCTTGTCGGAGTGAACTTGGGACCGCTCGCAACGCCTCCTGACTCGAAATGATCACGACCGGCAGAATCACGAGCATAAGTGTGAGTCCGCCTGCAAGCACGCTTGAACCAAATGGAAGCGAGACGCTCCACCATCGACCTTCGCGCGACTGCGTCGTGGACTGACTCGCGGCTGTTGGCGTGACGGTGACGAGGCGTGCGTTGGCATCGCTCGTCCGTTCAGTGGCGGACGCGCCTTCAAGTTGAGCAATCGCGCGTTGCCAGTGTTCGGTGCCGTCATCGTCCGTCGAGAGCACTTCGATCGGTGCGCCGTTAGTGAGCGCGAGGGCTGGCGCCGGGTGCGCGATCCACACGCCCCAGTGGGCGAGAGTGGCTTGAAAGCCAGTTGATTCAACAACGCCATTGCGCTGAATCTCAGTGACGGGCGCGCGAATCACATCGCCTTCTACTGATTCATACTCGTTGTAATAGGAGTACCCGAGAAGAACCGCAGGATCGCTCGCGGAGCCGAACCCACCAAACATGCGAGCGAATGCAGTCAGGCCAATGATGCCATACACAATCGATGGCACGCCTGCGAGATTCATGATGTTGAGATTGATGAACGCGGTGACGCGATTCTTCGGCGCGAACTCCTCGAGGTAGGTCGCGGTGCCAATACCGAGTGGCAACGCGGTGAGGGCGCACAATGCGCAGACCCAAATCGAACCCCACAGCGGCCCCTTGATCCCTGATTCGGCAGGTTTGCGTGAGGCGAAGCTGTCGAGGAAACTCCAACTCAGCGTGCTCCAGCCCTCAAGGAAGATCGACAGCATCAAGCCGCACAGCACCAAGACGGCCAACGAAATGCCGGCAAGGCAGAACCAAAGGAACACGCGGTTAGACAGGACGCGCGATGCGTTCTTGCGTGGCGTGCCCCGGCCCACGATTTCGGTGAGACTCACCTGGGTCATTCGTACTCCTCGCGAAATCGTTTGAGGATGTATCGACCCAAGAGCGTGAAGCACAGCGTGATCACGAAGAGCACTGCAGCGACCGCGTAACTCGATGCATACTCAACGCCATTTGCTGGCGCATCCCCGAGGAAGATCTGCACCATGTACGCCGTCATCGTTTGCACTTCGGCCCACGGTTCTGCAGTCATTTGCGCGATGCCTCCAGCCGCGAGCGCCACGATCATGGTTTCGCCGATGGCGCGACTCATCGCGAGGAGGAAACTCGCGACGATGCCGGAGAGCGCCGCAGGAATGACGACTTTGACGCTGACATCAAACTTCGTTCCGCCAAGGGCGTACGCGCCGTCGCGCAAACTTCGAGGCACGCTTCGGAGCGCGTCTTCAGAGAGCGAGCATACGATCGGCAAAATCATGATCCCAATCGCGAGTCCCGCACTCATCGCGTTGTAGTTGCCAAACCGCGGTGCGATGGAGTGAAGAAAGGGGGTGATGGTGGTGAGTGCGAAGAACCCGTAGACCACGGTGGGAATACCGGCGAGCACTTCAAGGGCGGGTTTGAGAATCGCGCGTGTGCGAGGTCGTGCGTACTCACTGAGGAACACGGCGGCGGTCAGTCCGATCGGGAGGGCGAAACATGCTGCGATGACCGTTACAAGCATGGTTCCGCAGATAAGCGGCCAGATGCCAAAGTGTTGCTCGCCACCAAGAAGTGGGTTCCATTGCGCCGTCGCGAAGAACTCCCACACGGAGACTTCGTCGAAGCCGAAAAAGAGGAACGACTCTCGCGCGAGGACTACGAGAATCGCGAAGGTCACGAAAACGGAGAAGAAGGAAGCGCCGAAAAGTGTCCATCGAATCGCACGCTCGCTCCAAAGGCGAACTCGTTTCGAGCGCGCGCGCCCGAAGCTCATAGGATCTCGAAATGGCGTCGAAGCGGTAGACACTGGAGGGGCTTAGTGTAAACGCACGCAGCGACCAGTTCGGTCGCTGTGTGGGAGAGCATGCAACAGTGGCTTGTGATGCAGTGGTCGTGCCGATCTTGGTTACTTATAGATTGCGTCGAGCGCGCCCATGATCGAGTTTCCTTCTGCGTCAGTGAATTGGGTGCCCAACTTTCGCGCATCCCAGTTCGCCTTCACTCGAGCGTAGGTCGCATCTGGAAACTTCACATAACCAACTTCTTCGGCGTACTTTCCGGCGTTTGCGATGTAGAAGCTCACAAAGGCTGCGATCTCGCTTCGTGCTGCACTCTTCGCGCTGACATAGATAAAGAGCGGCCGGCTAAACGGCGCGTAGGTTCCCCCTTCGATTGTTTCTTTGGAAGGAAGAACTGCATCACCCTTTGGCGATACAACGGAAACTGCGCGAATTGCGTCCTTGTTTTCGAAGTAGTAGGCGCATCCAAAGAAGCCAATCGCACCCTCATCGCCAGAGACGCCTCGGACGAGCACATTGTCATCCTCGGAAACGCTCGCATCAGCGCGCACCTTGCCATCTTTGCCGAGCACGACTTCCCTGAAGTAATCGAAAGTGCCCGAGTCGGTCCCCGGCATGTAGACCTTCAATGGGGTGGCCGGCCAATCGCTGCGGACTTCCTTCCAAGTCTTGGGAGCAGTCTCCGCTGCGAAGATGGTCTTCAGTTCTGCAACCGTGAGTTTGTCCGCGAAGGAGTTCTTTGGGTGGACGACGATGGAGAGACCATCGAACGCGATTGGGACTTCGACAAAGTCGATGCCTAGTTTCGCGCAGGCGTCCGCCTCGGACTTCTTGATCGGACGAGAAGCGTCGCTGATGTCCGTCTCGCCAGACTGAAATCGCTTGAAGCCACCGCCGGTGCCAGAGATGCCGACGGTGGGTCGAACGCGCGGCGCGATCTTGCGAAACTCTTCCGCGACCGCTTCCGTGATGGGGTAGACGGTGCTCGAGCCATCAATCTTGATTGCGCCCTTCAAGTTCTTGGTGGGTGCGTCTTGCGCCGCGGCGGCGAACAGGGAAGTGGAGGCGAGCAGGATGAGTGCGGCTGACAGGCGAAGTGGGTTGAGCATGTTGCGATCTCGGCTTGATTGGACTGTGAGTGCGTGTTCGAGCTTGGGCACACACGATGGCGGCCGTTTGTTTAGATCTCGTTCAGATCCCGTTGATTTGTCGGGAATTGCGCCGGAAACCAAATGCGGAAACAAGATCCTTCCCCGACCTGGCTCTGCGCTTCGACGCGGCCACCGTGGACCTGCGCGATGTGTTTGACGATGGCGAGGCCGAGGCCAGTTCCGCCGGTTTCTCGATGGCGGGACTTATCAACGCGGTAAAAGCGCTCGAAGATTCGCTCGAGGTGTCGCGACGGAATTCCTTCGCCACAGTCGATTACTTCGATCGCGCACTCGTCCTCACTGACGATGACGCGCAACGTGACGGTTGAGTGCTCCTTTGCATGGCGGATTGCATTCGAAAGGAGATTGGTAATCGCTTGGATGGCGAGCGACGGATTGACGACCGCACATGCTTCGCGATCGCCGTCGATGACGAGATGCACCTTTCGAAGCTCTGCATCATGCGCGAGGTTGTCGGCGCACTCTTGGAGCAGCCCCGCAACCGCGACGCGCTTGCGCTCAAGGACCTGTGGGCGAGTTGGATCTTCGAGTAACGAGAGCGTGAGGATGTCTTCAACAATCGCCGACAAGCGAGCAACATTGCGCTGCACGATCGCGAGATATCGTTCGGAGCGGTCGAGATCTGTTCGCCCCAATTGCCCGAGTGTGTCAACGAATCCGCGGATCGTCGTAATCGGCGTGCGCAGTTCGTGGCTCACATTTGCCGCGAACTCGCTTCGCATCGCTTCGAGCCTCCGCGCGCGAGTGATGTCAACAAGACTGAGCACGATGCCGCTGCGTCCATCAAGAAGTTCAAGTGGCTCGCTTGACGCGGCGACGGTCATGCCACCGTGTGTTCCCTCGTGGGCTCGGAGTGCGAGCTGCCCTGATGCAGGTGCGCTCACTGCGAGTGCTTCATCAACGAACGCATTCAAAGCGGGCTCTCGCACGATTTCTTGGAGGAGTCGGCCGCACGCGTGCGCTTCATCGGTGGCGAGAAATCGCGCAGCGGCCGGGTTAAGGCGCAAGATGCGTTGCTGCGCGTCAAGCGAAATGACGGCGATCGAGGTCGCGCGGAGCGTCCTTCCAATCTCTTCGACTTGCATGAGCGCCCGCGCCGTCCGTGCTTCGGACTCATCGAGTTGGCGAAGGATCGTCTGCTTCAGATCATCAAGGGCGCCTGTGCCTGCGTCGAATTCGGCGAGCATGCGGTGCTTGATCGCGCGCTGCATGCGTTGGAGGCGGCGCCATTTGCCGTAGGCGGAAAACGCCCACGGAGTCGCGATGCTCACGACGCCCATTGCGAGGAGCGCATATTGCGAAGTTTCGGCAAGGATGTGCATGTTCACATCGAGCATCCCCGTCAGCGTAGCGCTGGTCCCAACCCCATGCTTTCGCGATCAGGTCTCATCCGTTTGCGATTCGGCGAAGCGATATCCGACGCCGCGGACCGTTTCAACGCACTCGGCGAGATGAAGGAGTTTGCGGCGCAACGCAGTGACATGAACATCAACTGTGCGCGTGGAGAGAACCGTGTGCTTGCCATGGACCGAAGAGATAATCTGGTCGCGAGTTCGCACAAATCCCTTCCGCCCCGCGAGGTACTGCAGAATGCCAAACTCGGTGAGTGTGAGGTCGACCTTCTTGCCTTCGACGAGTGTTTCATGTCGATCGGCGTCGATGACGAGCGCACCGCCAAGCAGCAGCATGCGATCACCTTCTTCGTGAGGGGCTTCTTCGGTGTTTCGGCGAAGCACGCCTTTGAGTCTTGCCATCAAGACGCGCGGGCTGAATGGCTTGGTGACATAGTCATCCGCACCAAGTTCAAGCCCTGCAACGATGTCGGACTCTTCGCCTTTCGCAGTCACCATGACGATAGAGATGCCGCGCGTCTCGTCGGCTTGCTTGAGCCGACGGCAGACTTCGAGCCCTCCCATATCGGGGAGCATGAGGTCGAGCACCACCAGGTCCGGCGCTTGCCGACGAATGGCTTCGAGCGCGAGCTTGCCGCTGTGGCAGATCCGCGGGCGCATTCCTTCGCGCTGCGCATGAAACTCAATCAGCTCTGCAATCTCAGGTTCATCTTCGACGATCAGGATTTCGGCCTTGGCACTCATCTTGGTGGTTGCTCTCCGCGCGGGGGCGTGCTGCACAGTCAGGAAGCGAGAAGGGTATGAACCTGCC
This sequence comes from Planctomycetia bacterium, assembly GCA_005790605.1. Classification (GTDB taxonomy): domain Bacteria; phylum Planctomycetota; class Phycisphaerae; order Phycisphaerales; family SM1A02; genus F1-140-MAGs142. The sequence goes on from SXUI01000070.1 coordinate 101,106, forward strand.
GCAGCAGTGCGTTTGGATTCGGTAAAGATCGCATGAACAAGTGACTTGTTTCTCGGCGTTCCGTGCGAGCGTCGCCCTCGACATCGCGCTAGTTGGGCTCGATGCATGCGCTGTCAAGCGCGCGTGATTTTGCGCCCACAACGGCGTCAAGGCAATACGAGACGCCGTCATCCGCGAGTGCGCCGAGCACGGCGATCCCTGCAGCCTCACGCATGTCGATGGGAACTCCGTGCGACGCCATGGTGTCGACTGTCTGGCCACTTCGCGCGGAGGCAATCGCCTGGACGAGCGGTTGATGGCGTGTCGATCCGCCCGCAAGGAGAAGCGCGTGCTCGTCTCGCACACCAGCTTCGCGCAGGGCGGAAACAATCGATTGCGCGACCGCGTCACTCACTGTCCGACACGCATCATTCGGCGCAAGGTGAGCGGTGTGGCGCACGATGCTCGCTGCTTCATCGCCCGTGCCAAGCGATCGCCGTGCTGCAGCACTCGCTCGCGTGCTTGCGCGCATCGCTTCGAGGACTGCACCAAGCGCCGCAGCATCGGACTTGCCCGTTCGAGCGGCGCCTCCGTCCGCATCAAACGCTTTGCCGAGTCGATCTTGCGCGACGCGATTGAGAAGATGATTGCACGGGCACACATCGAATCCCGAGATATGCGGCAGTTCGAGCCTCGCGTCAGCATTCGTGTCAGGCGCTAACAGTGTGGCGTTCGCAAATCCACCGAGATTCAGGACGGCGGTTGGCGCACTGCGGGTGTGAAAGAGAAAGTGATCGGCGAGCGGAGTGATCGGCGCGCCCTCACCGCCAGATGCGAGGTTTGCTGCGCGCAAATCAAAACGGACTCGGCATCGCATGGCGCAGGCGACGGGCCATGGGTTCATGAGTTGCCAGGAAAGCGGCGGTGCGTGATACACGGTTTGACCGTGGAGCGTGACGAGATCCGGTGTGAGTCTCAGGCGCGCGCAGAGCGTCGTGATCGCGGAAGCGTGCGCCTCGCCAAAGGCCTGTGCGACGCGCGCGAACTCTCTCGCTGTCATTGGCTCTTGTTGCGCTGCGCGTCGTAAGTCCTCGACGAGTCTGCCGAGTGGATGTGAATGTCCTGCGAGAAACCTCGCGCGAATGGCATATCCATGCCCATCGACCCGAATTGCTGCAATATCGATGTCGCCGTCGAGGCTCGTCCCAGTCATCGTGCCAATGACGATGCGAGAGTCCTTCGATGCAGGCGCAGAGGGGAGCATGACTGCATGGTGCTGCATTCATGCGCCCATCGCAAACCGGAGTTTCACTTCAAAGGAGCGATGAGCTTGTGCCGATACACTTGATCCATATGGTCAAGCGCATACTTGTGACGGGCGGCGCCGGTTTTCTTGGCTCCCATCTCTGCGATCGCCTCGTCGCACTTGGGCACGATGTCATCTGCCTCGACAATCTTTTCACGAGTCAGAAATCGAACATCGAGCACTTGCTGGGTCGCAAGAACTTCGAGTTCATCCGTCACGATGTGACCGAACCGATCATGTTGGAAGTGGACGAGATCTACAACCTCGCGTGTCCTGCGGCGCCTGGGCACTATCAGTACAACCCAATCAAGACGATGAAGACAAGTGTGCTTGGCGCGATCAACATGCTTGGCCTCGCCAAGCGCGTCCGAGCCAAGATCTTTCACGCTTCGACAAGCGAGGTCTATGGGGATCCGGATGTACATCCTCAGCCTGAGAGCTATCGCGGGAATGTCAACCCGATCGGTCCTCGCGCGTGTTACGACGAGGGAAAACGCGCGGCAGAAACGCTGTTCTTTGACTACAACCGTCAGAACGGGCTCGATATTCGCGTTGTTCGAATCTTCAACACCTACGGGCCTCGCATGCATCCATTTGACGGGCGCGTGGTGAGCAACTTCATTCGCCAGGCCTTGCTCGGCGAAGCGATCACGATCTACGGTGAAGGGACGCAGACGCGGTCGTTCTGCTACCGCGACGATCTCATCGACGGATTTCTGAAGTTCATGGATGCTCCCAAAGGTGTCATCGGCCCCATCAATCTCGGAAACCCAACGGAGTTCACGATCCTGCAACTCGCAGAGCTCGTCGTCGAGTTGTCCGGAAGCAAGTCTGAAATCCTTCGAGCCCGGCCGCTTCCGCAAGACGATCCACTGCAGCGTCGGCCTGACATCACGCTCGCTCGTAAGGTGCTCGGCTGGGAACCGACGATCCCGCTTCGGGATGGGCTTGCGCGAACCATTGAGTACTTCCGCTCGGTGGATATCTCACAGTTCCGCGCTCCGACGCCGAACTACTGATCAAATCGCAACTGCGGATCACACAGCGCTTTAGCGTTTGGCAGCAGTTGCCAAACCGGCGGTCGCTCAAGGCACGAGGCCTTGCGCCGTTTTGAAAGTGGATAATTTGTTCGGCTTTTTGTAGGGTCATGGCCTCACGGCGCGCCGATGTTGTACTATCCAAACATCGACCGAACAAAAAGAAGGTTGATGTTCGGTACAGATGGATGATTCATGCGGGGAAAACGCCATGTTGGTGTTTCGAAGCTTGAAGTCCACTCGAGGCCAGCCGACTGCTTCTCCCCCGAAACTGGTGGCGAGCGCGGAACGAGGTTCAAGAGTCCACCACATGACGAGCAACCCCTCAGATCCCAAACGACTGCACCCGGTCGTTTCGGTCTCACCAAGCTCCGGGCTCTTGAGCATGACAACTCTGGCGATGAACAGCAGCCAAGCGAACCGAACGACCATGCGCTTTGGGGCAGTACTCCAAAACGCCACACGAACAGGGAACAAGAAGAGATGATTGCACCTGCCGATCGACCAGCCAACTCGACATTGACGCATACCTCAGTCCCGTCAACAAACCAGCCAGCATTCGTACCGCCGCTGGCGACTGATGCAACCCGTTCACGGATGAACCCCACTATGACTACTGCGACACCCGTACACCCACCCATGACGAAATCAAACACCCCAGCCGCTTCTTCGGCGTCGCCACAATCCACCCCGAACGCCAACTCGAGCTCGAGCGCACGACCGGTCGTTGAACCTAAGCGTCCAGAGAGCGGGCGCATTCCTCCGAAGCCGACAGTCGCTGCGAAGCCTGAAGTAACGCAGCCGGCCAAGCGAGATCCAAAGCTTGATGCAAAGTTGGATGAGGCGAAGAAGGGCAAACTTGCCGCGCTCGATCGCGCACTCGCAACGATCGAGAAAGCGTATGGCAAGGGCTCCATCATGAAACTGGATGGGGAAGCGCTGCTTCCCATTCCGTCCGTTTCCACCGGCGCTCTGAGTCTTGACCTCGCGCTCGGCGGCCGCGGCCTTCCTCGTGGGCGCGTGATTGAGATCTATGGGCCAGAATCCTCGGGAAAGACCACACTCGCGCTGACGGTGATCGCAAATGCGCAGAAGTCAGGCGGCGTTGCTGCATTCATCGATGCTGAGCACGCGCTTGATCCATCTTGGGCGAAGCGACTCGGCGTGAGCATCGATGAAATGTTGGTCTCGCAGCCTGATACCGGCGAACAAGCACTCGAGATCTGCGAGATGCTCGTGCGTTCCAACGCGGTAGACATCATCGTCATCGACTCCGTTGCGGCCCTCATCCCGAAGGCTGAAATCGAGGGAGAAATGGGTGAGTCCCAGATGGGGCTTCAGGCGCGATTGATGAGTCAGGCACTTCGTAAGCTCACTGGCGCAATCGCCAAGAGTGAGTGCATCGTGATTTTCATCAATCAGCTGCGCGACAAGATCGGCGTGATGTTTGGCTCGCCCGAGACGACTACCGGCGGCAAGGCATTGAAGTTCTACGCGTCCGTTCGCATCGATATTCGCCGTATCGGCGCGATCAAGGATGGCGACAAGAATCTCGGCAATCGCGTTCGTGCCAAAGTTGTGAAGAACAAGATTGCACCACCGTTCCGCGAAGCTGAATTCGACATCATGTTTGATGAAGGCATTTCGTTGTCCGGCGATTTGGTGGATCTCGCGGTCGAGGACAATGTCATCGAAAAGAGCGGCTCTTGGTTTAGTTACAAGGGAACGCGCGTCGGACAGGGGCGTGAAAACGCGAAGCAGTTCCTGCGTGAACGCCCAGACCTGTTCGCAGAGATTCGCGCGCGCGTGCTTGAGAAGCGGCTCGCGGTACCTGAAAACGCAGCGAAAAAGTTTGCGCCATCAGCCGACGAGACGGACGAAGGCTCCGAAGGGTGACCAAGGCGGGGCAGTCTGCAGTGCCGAAGACGCGGCGAGTAACGCCTGTCCGGAGGCAGCCGATCGTTCGGCTCTCGCGATCCGCGCGGCGATCACTACGGTCGTTTCGGTAACTGTGGTGATTGCGGTGGCTGCGGTGACTGCGCTCACTGAGTTCATCGCGGTCAAGGCTGGCACGAGCTCAGTTGGAGAGTCTGCGCCTCGACCACGCTATACTCCGCGACCCCGCGGTCGTGGCGGAATTGGCAGACGCGCTAGATTCAGGTTCTAGTGGGGTAATACCCGTGGAGGTTCGATCCCTCTCGACCGCAATACTGGCCCGGCGCACCTATCTTCGGTGCGCCGGGCGCTTTTCTTAGGCGTGCGCAATTGCCTGCGAGATCCACCTGCCTGCGACATCCACCCAGTCTTGCGTTTGCGGAGGCATGCGTCGCGTGGGACGGTCTTGATTGGGCCTTCGGCGACGTACGCAGTGCCGCGGTCGAAGGCGCGTGCGAGCGCTATCTCGTCCAAGAGGTCGTGCGAATGGATTGCACGGCGCGCATGATTCGCGGTAGCCGCGGGTTCGACTCCGGTGCATCACCTGCGCGACCTCATAGACTTCGGAGCGTCTGTGGCTGCGGAGCAGTTTGTCTCTCTCCGTTTCACTGGTTCCTCGTATGCAGCACGCTTCGCATCCCATCAATCTCGACAACAACGCGACGACGCGACCGATTCGCGAAGTCGTCGATGCGGTTGCCCGGTCCCTTGGTGAGGAGTGGGGGAATCCATCAAGTGTGCACCGTGTTGGTATCGCCGCGCGCCGCGTGGTTGAACTCGCGCGGGAGTCCATTGCAATGCTCGTCGGGTGTCAGCCGCGCGAGTTGATTTTCACTTCCGGTGGAACTGAGGGCGCGAACACTGCGATTCGCGGTTCGCTCGCGCTCGCGACGCGAGCGGATGCGCGTCGCCGAGTCCTTGTCACAACGCGTTTTGAGCACAGCGCAGTTCGAGAGACCGTCGAAGCGCTCGAGCGCACTGGCGATGCAGAGGTGGTTTGGCTCGAGGGACTTCCGAGCGGCATCCCATCCACAGACGCGCTTGCGCACCTTCTCGCAGCGCGCGCTTCAGAGATTGCGCTCGTTTCACTGATGTGGGCAAACAATGAGACTGGCGCCATTGCGCCGATTGCCGAGATTGGCGCGCTCTGTCGAAGTCACGGCGTTCGATTTCATACGGACGCAACGCAATGGGTCGGAAAGATGCCAACCGACCTTGCATCGATGCAGATCGACCTCGCCTCGTTCGCTGCACACAAGTTTCACGGACCGAAGGGAACGGGTGCACTTTTCCTCAGGCGGGGCGTGCACCTCGAGCGAGCACAAACCGGTGGGCCGCAGGAGCGTGATCGCCGAGGAGGAACTGAGAATGTCCCTGGAATTGCTGGGTTTGGCGTCGCGGCGGAGTACGCCCGCGCTTTCCTCGCGAGTGGTGATGTTGCACAGTTGGCCGCGCGCCGAGATGCGTTTGAACAGCGAATCTGTGCAGCGACGGAATCTACTGCGCACGCGGCGATATGTCCGCGTCTGTGGAACACTTCGAACATCGCCTTCGAGCGACTTGAGGCGGAAGCAATACTTCTGCTCCTCTCGGAGCGCGGGGTGTATGCATCGGCAGGCGCTGCATGTTCGTCTGGCTCCCTCGACCCTTCGCCGGTGCTTCTCGCAATGGGTGTGTCACCAGAGCGAGCGCATGGATCGGTTCGCTTCAGTCTCTCGCGCGAAACGAGCGCTCTCGAACTCGACCGCGCGGAAGGAATCATCATCGATTCCATTTTGAAGTTGCGCCGGTCATCAAGCGCCGCGCTGACATGAAGCATCCCCACGGATGAGCTTCTCAGGCTCGATGGCGCGCACTCTTCTCCCAGCACAGAAACAGCGGTGTCAGTTCGTGCATGTTTCCTACATCGCCTCATGCATGATTGCTCCGAATGACGCCCCGCATGACTTCATACATGACTTCACGCGTGGCTTCATGCCATGCTTCATGCATGGCCCCGTATCATCCTCTCCAGTTCGACATCTGCGTCCGCTCATGCGTGTGTTCACGCGTCGGTGCATGTGTGCGCGTTGTCCATGACCGAATGATCGATCGGTCAAGGCGCCCCTTCACACATGTCGACGCGCCTGCATCGCAACGCGTCGCATGGCGCGCGGCGTTCAATGCTCCGCACAGCACTTCGACGCACCTTCGCGGACGCCCGAAATCCTCGCCGCAACTACGCTCGTCCGCGGGCCTTGCGGAAGTGCGTGATTGCTGCATTTGTTGAACTATCGTGCGCCAACTTTGGAGTTCGAGTTGCGGATACTTCTGGAATGATGCGGTTCGCGAGCACTTTGCCGAGCTCGACACCCCATTGGTCAAACGAATTGACATTCCAGATGGCGCCCTGCACAAAGACCTTGTGCTCGTAGAGCGCGATCAATCGTCCGAGTGAGCGCGGGGACAGCGAATCGCAGAGCAGCAGGTTTGTCGGACGATTCCCGGGGAAGGTCTTGTGCGGCGCCAGCCACGACGGCACGCCCTCTGCAAGAACTTCCTTGCGCGTCTTCCCGAAGGCGAGCGCTTCGGTTTGCGCGAGCACATTGGCGGCGAGCATGTCTTGATGTGTGCCGAGGTCGTGGAGCGCCTTCTCGAACAAAATGAAGTCGCATGGAACCGGTGAAGTCCCTTGATGAATCATCTGATAGAAGGCGTGCTGACCGTTCGTGCCTGGTTCGCCC
>SXUI01000012.1 GCA_005790605.1 Planctomycetia bacterium
GCGATGGCGGTGCCAATCGTCGGCGCGCTCGCGCCTGGGCTCGGCGTCGCGCCGGAGACTCTGGTGATTCCAGCAGCGTTCGCGGCAAGCTGGGCCTTCGCGCTTCCGGTTGGAACGCCGCCCAACGCGCTGATCTACGCTTCGGGCCATGTCCGCGCAAGCGACATGATGCGCGCGGGTATTGTCCTTGATGCGGTTTCGATCGTGGTGATCGTGACGATGGCAGCATTGCTCCTTTGAGTGGAACGCGTGCCGTCACCGTCGGCTTTGCTCCTCGCCGTCGCCGCTGAGTTAGAGCGCGGACCGACTCACAACTGATTCATTCACGGGAGCCCCCGGTTCGGGGCTCCTCCCTTTTCAATCGCAGATTCTGTCCGCGAACCCGGGTCTCACGAAGCGCCTTCGGCCTCTGACTCCTCCTCTTCGCCTTCGTTGTCGGAGTCGTCATCTTCGTCCTGATCTTCTGCTTCGTCTTCTTGCTCACGGTTCTCTTCTTCCCATTCCTCTTGATCTGAGTCGAGCAAACTCCGCTGGCGCTCATAGGCAGCTTCTTCTGTCGCGAACACATCATCGAGCCAGCATGTGATGCCTTCCCAAGAATGTCCCTTCGCACTAATCACGGCCCAGCCTTTGCAGCCGATTTCGTTCTCGATGGGACAGACGGCGTGGGCATGCGCATCCTCGACTTCGCTGTCAAAGGTCCGAATGTCACCATTGTCGAACGCAGATGAGTAAACATCGTCGGTGTCGTCGCCCGCAATGTCTGCAATGGATCGGCCATCGATCTCTTCGAGAGCCTTCAGGTCAGCAATCGGCGTTGTCTCATCCTCATCCATCCGGTCTCGCAATGCCGCCCAATCTTTCGCGAGCAGGTCCCAGACGAGCGAGCCAGCCCTCTCCTTAGTCTCAAGGACGGCGGATTGCTCATACTGAAGCGGCTCGGGTGGGTATCCGAACTCGCGTATCACAATCCACGCCGCGCTGCCATCCGAGAGATTTGTGGGACAGATCGCGTAGACACGCGATTCCTTACCGTGCGGGAACTTTGAAACACTGCACGCCGTCGTCGCGGCGTTGAAAAGTGGTTCAGCGTCGGCGCTCGCGATTGGCTTGAGAGCGAGCGGGTCCGGTGGCGGTGGTTTTCGTTTCTTCGGCATGGCTTCTCCTCGTGCTTGGCGATCTTCCGCAGGATATCCGTTTCCGCACGAGGCGTACCTCGTTGGACAGGGACTCTAGAGCCATTCACGGTCGCAGCGGAGTGCCGAACTGTACGGTTGGTAGCGTCGGTAGACTCAGTCCGCGAGCCAACAGAGATGACCCAAGAATCGAGGAATGCGAAAATCGGAGGCAAGTGCGGTGATCTGCTGGAATCGTCTAGCGAGGCGACAGATCAGGCTCGCGCGATGGTCTGCGTGATTCTGACTTCGGCTACATCCTCGTGCTTGGAGGGCTCCCCGTTTTCATCGAGAACCCCACAAGTTGGATTGTTCCACGGGCGCTGGCGAGCCAGGTCGCTCCTGGCGTCGATCACGGCATTGCGGTGATCGCGATCATGGCCTCGATCTTCGCGTTTGGCTGGCTGAGTTGGATCGTGCTTGGAAGGTGGATGAAGCCCGTCGCGCGATGCAGCGAGAGTGTTTCTTGAGATCAAACTCAAGTGGCACGCCGAGTGCAACTCAATCTAGAAACCGCACCGAGCCTGTGTCCACATCGTAGATCGCTGAGAGGACATTGAGTTTGCCCTCGGCATGCGCCTTGCTCAGGATCTCGCTCTTCTTGAGAAGCTGCGCGGCTTGCCAACGCGCGTTCGCGATCTCGGCCTCGCCTGTATTCGCTCTTCCATTCGCTCCTAGGCGAAGTTCCGCGAGCGCTGGTTTGATCGCCGCGACGAACGCCGGCATGTGCCCGGGCAGCTCGCTTCCTGCCACGGTCGCCGTCACCGCGCCGCAACGGGTGTGGCCCATGACAACGATCGTGTGCACACCAAGTGCCGCCACGCCGTACTCAAAGGTTCCGATGGCCGCGTCGTCTTGGAAGTTGCCTGCGATGCGAACGACAAAGAGCGATCCGATGCCTTGATCGAAGATGAGTTCAGGCGGCGTGCGCGAATCCGCGCAAGTCAAGACGCCGATGGATGGAACCTGTCCCTCAGTGCCCGTCTTCACGATGCGTTCTTGGAGCCAATCATGCGTCGTCGCATTTCCAGAGAGATAGCGCGCGTTCCCCTCCATCAGTTCCTGTCGCGCCATCTTCGGATCAATGTGCGTGGAAACTGAGCCAGTCTCTCTCGGCGCACCATGATTGATGCAACCAGGCAACACGAGTGCAAGCGAGACGGAACAAAACGCGACCGAGCGAAGGGTGGGGGAAGTCATTGGGGCGTAAGACTACCCGAGCCGGACTGAGTCGCGTACGCACACGATCGTCACGGAAGTTTCATCCGCCCAAACACAATGCGCTTGTATCCCGCTGATTCATAGAGCACGCCAACTTCAGTCGCGGTCAACGCAAGCGGAACGCTGTACGCGAAGCCCGCTGGTTCGATGGAAACTTTCTCCGGCCAGGTGCGACCGCCATCGCGCGAGATCCACATCGCACCGTTCGCGCGACGCGTCTCACTATCGCAACCTGTGAACACTACTGTGGTCATGCTTGGCGCGTTCGATGCGGGTGCCGCAGCGGCGGGCAACGCGATCACTCCACCCATGCAGGTTGGATCAGGCAACTCTGGAATGTCGACGAGATCGCCGAAGGTTGCGCCTCCATCAGTTGAGATCGCGGTCTTGCGCCGCGCAGATCCGCCTTGAGAACGCGAGTTCATCACGATTGCGCCGTCTTCGCGTTCGAAGATCTGCACTTCGTTGCCAGTGCCCTTCGCTGCATCAACGGCACATGCGCCTGCTTTCCAAGAATCACCGCCGTCATCGCTGTACGCGGTGTACACACGCCACTTTCCTGCGGGCCCTTCGTTGAAGGGCATCACGATGCGACCACGATGCGTTCCGCGAATGAGTTGAATGCCGGCGCCCGGACCGGTTGCCACACTCGTCGCGATGGTTGCATGCTTGACTTCTTGCGTGACTTCACGCGCGGGACTCCACGAAACGCCCGCATCATCAGAGTGCATGAGGAGAGTGCGACAGATGCGATCAGGACCTGCGCCGGAATCGAAGCCTTCGATAACGCCGCCTTCACCGCAGCCGGTTGGATACGACTGAAACATCAGGAGCACGCGACCCGCATGCGCGCCCTCGAGAACCTCCACAACGCACGGATTGTTGAGCGAGCGACCGGGGTGATCGCAAATGGTGCGCGGCGCACTCCATGATGCTCCGCGATCGACACTTGTCGCGAGCACGATGTCGTTGGTCCCGTTGTCCCCGAGATTCCCACGACCCTCGGCAAATGCGAGTAAGCGGTCGCTCGCCTCGCGTCGCGCTTCGACACGCATGATCGAAGGAATGCGATAGACGGGATAGCCACCGACGCCGCCGACAAAGACGTCGACAGGGGCGGATGGCGCGGGCGGCGCGGGAAAGACGCCAAGAACCTGCAGTGCGACGAGCAGGATGAACATAATGGGAGTATGGCAGGGCGGGGGAGCAAATGAAACCTAGTGACGACTGAGGCGGACGTCAATCCTTGACCGCGCGAGGAAAGGAGCGAGTGCGCAGTGCATAAACTTTCAGCAGGCAGGTGCCATGCGCAGAACTTTTGCGCTTGTGCGTTACAGGCAACTGGTGCGTGGCGGCGAAGTTCGCGTCGACAGGCTGCGACTTGGCGGCGGAGTTGGCACGCGGGGCGGTA
>SXUI01000071.1 GCA_005790605.1 Planctomycetia bacterium
CGACCTCACTGACCTCTTCCCGATTCTGGAACTCGGAACGAGCGCAAAGATGCTTTCCATTGTTCCGCTCATGAACGGCGGTGGACTCTTCGAGACCGGCGCTGGCGGGTCCGCACCCAAACATGTGCAGCAGTTTGTTGCCGAGAATTCACTTCGGTGGGATTCGCTGGGTGAGTTCCAGGCTCTCGGTGCGAGCTTAGAGCACATCGCGTTGACAACAGGGCATGCGCGAGCCAAGGTGCTCGCGCAAACGATCGACGAAGCTATCGCGACATACCTCGCGAACAACCGTGGTCCGGCGCGCAAAGTTGGAGACCTTGATAATCGAGGAAGTCACTTCTACTTCGCGTTGTACTGGGCGCAAGCACTCGCGGCGCAGACAAGAGACACAGGCCTTGCTTCGCATTTCGCACCGATCGCGTTAGAGATGGCCGAACAGGAACAATGCATCGTGGCAGAACTGAACGGCGTACAAGGCAAGGCGATCGAGATGGGTGGCTACTACCATCCGTCCGCCGCGATCTTAGAGAAGCTCATGCGCCCGAGCGCAACGCTCAACGCGATCGTTTCTCAAAGTGCATGTGCGCTGCAGAGTGCATGCTGACGCTTACTCTGCGAGTGCGAGATCTTCGGCGTGATTGATGTTCACGAGTTCTCGCGCATCGAGTGCAACGGTCGCGATATTGCTCGTTGCGAGCCCTCGCTGTAGGGAGAACTGTCGCTGTTCGACCATCGCAGCAAGCGCTGGTCGAGCAGTGGCACGGTACAAGCCAACGCAGGGATGCAATCGCTGGGTGGTCGCGAGTACAGCGATCGCGGCAGGTTCTTCTATGGCACGCGAGAGGATTTGCACAATCGACTGTGGTGAGATGTTGGGCATGTCTCCGGCAAGCACAAAGACATCTCCAGCGCAGACATCGAGTGCCGAGAGGATTCCGCCGAGTGGTCCGATGCTTGGGAACCGATCAAAAAAAGTTCCATCAGCCTTGTTGACGAGACTTTCGTGGCAAGCACCGACGAGTTTGACGCGAGAACCAAAGACGGCACGCAGCGCTGCGATCGGGCGTTGCACGAGGAGGTTGCCGTTGCCTTCATCGAGAGTAGGCGAAAGGTGTTCGCGCAATTTGTCTCGTCCGAACCGGCGGCTCTTCCCTCCAACGAGCACGATGGGTTGTGTGTGGGCCGTGCTGTGTTCGAGTGGAGCACCTCTACATGGCATGGTGGATCACCGATCCTGTCCTCGCGATTGCATCGGGGCGACCATCATCTTGCACATCGCCGCGTAAGGTCTCGATCGCATGCGGCAGCATGTCAAGAATCGCCTCAAGGGTTTCGGTCGCGCCGCGTGGTGATCCTGGGAGCGTGAGGATCAGCGTGCGGTTGCGCGTGCCTGCGATCCCGCGAGAGAGAAATGTGCGTGGTGTTTTCACCATGCATCGAAAGCGTGCGAGTTCCATGAGTCCTGAATGCTCGCGATGCAAGATGCTCCGAGCGGCTTCTGGCGTGACATCGCGAGGAGCGAGTCCAGTTCCTCCGGTGCTCACGAGGAGATCAATCTCGCACGCCTTGTCTGACCACGCGGTGAAGCACTCCGCGAGCGCCTGTGCATCGTCCGGAAGGCAGCAGGTCCGAACGACTTGGGCATCGAGTTTCTCTTGAAGCAGTGCGACGAGCGCTGGACCGGATATATCGACGGTCTCGCCGCGAGAGCAACGATCGCTGACGGTGAGCACTGCTGCGCGAATCACACGCCCCATCGGCTTGGTCGTTGTCGTCATGCTTGCGCCTCCGGCGCGTCGGCACGGTAGGTTCCACTTCGCCCGCCGCGCTTTTCAAGCACGCGCACACCTTCGATGATCATGGATCGATCGACGGCCTTTCCCATGTCAATCACGGTCAGGCACGCGACCGTCACCGCCGTGAGTGCTTCCATTTCGACGCCAGTTCGTGTGTGGCAGTGCACCGAGGCCCGCACGCGCACTCGGCGCGCCTCGAGATCAATCGCAATGTCGATGCCGTCAAGCGGAAGGGTGTGGCAGAGTGGAATCAGTTCGTCGGTTCGCTTGGCCGCAAGGACTCCTGCGACACGAGCAACTTCAAAGACAGATCCCTTCGCGAGGGAGTTTTCGCGAATGCGAGTTTCGAGCGCTTCGGAAATTCTCACGAAGCCCTCCGCTTGCGCGAAACGCTCCGTCACGGGCTTCGCCCCGACATCCACCATGCTCGCATCGCCAGCGCGATTGATATGGGAGAGCTCAGTGGGATGCTGTGGAGTACTTGACATAGGGTTTCTCTGAAAGCTGCTACGAAGGCCAAGCGTAGAAGGGCGCGTAAGAGAGTGGCGGGGCGGCCCGTGTGGTTTCGTGAGGCGGAATCTCGACGAACCCGTGTGAACGACCAATGCTCTGCGTATCGCCCGATCCGCGAGAATCGATGAACCTTGCGCATCCAGAGCTGTCGAGCTCGACGAGTCGATACCACCACAGTCCCAAGCGCTGGCCGTCGTCGTGCGCGAGCGCGATGCGGGGCACTATAGAGTGTGAGCATGCGCCTGCGCATTGTTCGAGCACAGGCATGACGATGCGAAGCGCCGTAGCCATCGTCGCGACGGGATTGCCTGGCAACCCAAACACAGGGGTTCGCATGCCGAGGCTGTTTCGAAGCACCGCTCCGAGCATCGGTTTTCCGGGTCGTTGTGGTAAGCCGTGGAACACGATTTCGGCACCCAACGACGAGATCGCGGCGGAGACGGCATCGCGGTGTCCCATCGAGACGCCGCCAGTCAGGATGATCGCATCGCTCGATGCGTGTGCGCGCGTCAATTTCTGCACGATGTCGGATTCGTCATCGCGTGCGTGTGTAACCTCCGCCAACTCGATCCATGGTTTGGCGATGCACAGCGCAGACAGGGCTGGGGCGCTTGCGTTTCGCACTTGAAATGCCCCGAGTTCCTCGCCTGGCCGCACGAGTTCATCGCCCGTCGTGATGATGGCAACCCGAAGTCGCTTGCACACGCGTGCTGCAGGCGCGCCCGCGCTAATCACTGCAGCGACCGACGCCGCGGTCAGCAGCGTGCCCGCAGGGACGGCGACTTCTCCTTTCGCGGCATTCTCTCCCGCTCGGCGAATGTGCGCCCCTCTTCGCGCTTGGGTTGCAGTGCTGCGGTCAATGACGATGTGGGTTGGAGCGCTCGAGGAGTCCTGGCCGAAACACTCCCGCACCAGTTCGCGCGGGAGCACGATGTCTGCAGAAGCAGGCAGCGGTGCTCCAGTCACGATGCGCGCTGCTTCGATTTGTTCGGCGCAAAGCGTTGGGGGCGTGCATCCGATCCATGCGTCGTGATGCACTGGGACGACGAGCTCCTCAGTAGTCGGATGCGCATCGCAGTACGCGCGCAAAGATCTCCAATGCAGCGCGTAGCCGTCCATTGCTGAGTAATCAAACGCGGGGCTTGGATGGTCATGCAATTCGTCCTCCGCGAGAACACGACCTCGAGCCTCGCTCCATGGGCACACCTCTATGGGGTGACGACGCTCCGTTTGCTGTCGTTTCGAAACATCGAGTGCATCGAGCATTCCAAGAATGGCGGCGTCAGGTGTCTCAAATACAAACTTCAGCTCGGCTGGTGGTGTGCTGAGGATCATCGCTACAGTGCTTCCATGAAAGTTGATGTACTCGTCTTTGGTCAAGCGCGAGAACGCGCAGGCGCGGACCGGGTTTCCGTTGAGGTGCCGGATGCGGCGTCGGTCGAGGAACTGCTCGTTGGTTTGCATACCCAGCATGACGCGCTCCGACCGCTCATGACGGCCGCACGAATCGCCGTGAATGGCGCGTTCGTGCCGTCGAGACAAGTGGTCCGTGCACACGACGAACTCGCGCTCATTGCAATGGTAGGTGGCGGTTGAAAGTGATTGCGACGATCATCGACTGTCCCGTCACGCCCGAAATCGAGCGAGTGTTGCTCGCGTGTTCGGGCGCCTGCTCCGAGTGCGACTGTCGAGCGGGCGAAATTGGGTGCGCCATACGGTTCGATGGACTTGTGCGCAGGCTTGAGTCGACGGGCGAGATCGACCAACCGGAGGGGCGTGCGTTGCGACCTTTGGTTGGACTCGTGTACGAGGCGTACGAGCCAATGGCGAGCCGCGAGTTCGCGTCGCTCGCGCAATCGATCGCGAGAGAGTTCTCCCTCGCAGCCATCAGCGCGATCCATAGTCGAGGACTCGTGAAGGTCGGGGAAGTCAGTTTCGTCTTGATTGTCGAGGCTTCGCATCGTCGAGAGGGCATTGCCGCAGTGCAGGCGTTTATCGATCGATTGAAGTGTGATGTTCCGATCTGGAAAAATCCGGTTTGGGCGTGACATTTGCGATGATGGATTGATGTGCATCATGGTCAACCAACCAGTGTCAGTTTCACGCCCGCAATCACGAGCACGCAGGCGAGGACGCCGCGGAGTGATGCGAAGTTGAGGCTTCGACTACCGATCGAAGCGCCGACGAGGCCGCCACAACCAGCAGCGACGACGAGCGGCGCAATGCCTTCCGGTATCTCCGCTCCATCGACGCACAATCCTGCGAGCCCTGCTGCAGAATTCACGAGAATGAAGCATGCGCTGCATGCCGCTGTCCGCTTCGGATCAGCCCACGCCAAGAGGAGCAGGACGGGGCTAAGAAGAATCCCGCCTCCGGTTCCCGTGAGACCAGAAAACAACCCGATCGCGGCTCCGATCGCAAGGCATGTGCGAACACTTGGCTGCACGGGTTGTTGAGCATCACGGAGTGTGCTGCGCGTTATCCACAGGATGCGACCGGCGGCGCAGAGCAGTGCGATCCCAATCGCTCCTCGAAGCGCGGTGGCGGGCAGTTCGAGCGTGCCTCCAAGAAATGCGGCGGGCACCGATGTGGCGAGGAAGGGCCATGTAAGGCGCCATGAGAAGTGGCCTGCACGAGCAAACTGCACGAATGCGATAGTCGCGACGAGCACATTGATGGTGAGTGAGGTCGGACGCATCATTGCCGTGTTCACGCCCATCAGCGCCATGAGCGCGATGTATCCCGATGCTCCGGCGTGTCCGACGCTCGCGTACAGCGCGCCCACGAGGACGAAGAGGAGTGCGAGGATGGAAATGGTTTCGTTCGGCACTGAGGTTCGTCTCTTACCCGCCGATGGCGGACATTCCGCGGCGAGGCTGAACAAAGTCTGTCCCAGAGATTCCGTGAGAGGATTGCTTATTCCAAGTCGCCTCGAGGAGTCGATCTGCGATCGATGCGTCGGACGCGTTCCATCGAAGCAGGTCGCGCACATCCCACTCATCCGTACTGAACAAGCACGGGCGAAGCTTTCCATCTGCGGTCAGCCTCAGTCGACTACATGCGCCGCAGAATGGGCTGCTCACAGGTGCAATGAATCCAATGCGTCCGGCTGCGCCGTCAGCGAAGGCAAACAGCGACGCCGTCGCAGACGGATCGCACGAGTCGAGTGCAAGCAGTGGATAGCTTGTCTCGATGTGTCGCCTCGTCTCAGCTGCAGACACGAACTTTGAAGCGTCCCACGCGTGCGCCGCGTCAAGCGGCATGTACTCGATGAATCGAACATCGATAGCGTAACGACGCGCGAGGTTGGCGAGTGCGAGCGTCTCACCATCATTGACGCCCCGAATGAGAACGGCGTTCACCTTTGTTTCCGAGAAGCCGAGCGAAATGCAGTCTTCAATCGCCGCAATCACGCGTTGTGGCGTCGTCGTCGATCGCGTGATGGTCGCAAACCGCTCCTCATCGAGCGCGTCAAGACTCATCGTCACGCGTGAGAGACCGGCCTCTTGCAACCTCGCGAGCGAGTCTCGTGTGAGCCGCGACCCATTCGTAATGAGCGCGATTTCAACAGTTGTCGCCTGTCGAATCTCTGCAATGATCTGCTCAAGTTGTGGATGCAGCGTTGGTTCGCCGCCCGTCAGCCTGATCTTTCGAATCCCGAGCGTTTCCGCGATGCGCGCCACGCGCACGAACTCTCGGGGCGTGAGAAGTGTTGCAGTCTCCGCAAACTCGCAGTCCGTGCTCATGCAGTAGGTGCAACGAAAGTTACATCGGTCGGTGATGCTGATGCGGAGATCGCGGATCACGCGCCCGTGCGAATCGATGAGTCGGCGTTGCATCCCCCAAGGGCGAGACGACGCGCATGCGTGCGAAGTATCGGGTCGTTCGCGGGACAGTGTAGGAAGCGCGATCGTGCGGGTCATGGAGTTGATGCCCTCCATGGCTGCGCGATCCAGAGATCGTCTGCCACAGCCGTGAGTTCGCTCGCGAGTTCGGAGATGTAGTAGCGGCCCTTCCGTTTCGCAGCCTCGTACCACGGATTCATGAGCACGGAACGCAGGACGAACACGCCCTCGCGCCGGTACTCCTCATCGGACACGCCGAGCGACTCGAGGAACGCTCGAACACTGTCTGGCGCATAGCGGTGCGCTTTGAATTCCGTGCGGCTGACGAAGAAGGACTGGTTGTACACGCGTTCGCCGGGGCGCAACGTGAATTGCGCGTGCACCGCCCGATTGAGCGCGTTGATTGACGCGAGTGAGGCGCCATGCTCCAGAGGTCGAAATGCAAAGCACACAATGTTGCTACTTGTGGCGCACGGAAATGCAGCGCGAACGACGCACGCTGACTTTCTTGCGGGGATGATTTTGAGGAGCGCGTGGAGTTCGCACGCATTGCGAATCGTTTCTTTGAGTAGCCGTCCGTGACCGGCGTTGTCGAGCGGGATGAGTGTGTGGCTCAGCCACACCGCAGCGGCGGCTGCGCCCGGCTTACTGCCTTCGAGGATACTGACGCCGATCGAGTCAAGAAGGTCAGTTTGCGAACCATTCTCACATGGAGCGTCGAGATATGGAGCGTCCTGACGAGCCAGTAGTTTGACGGACGCGTGCTTGAAGCACACGGCGCCCGCTGGGTAGGGGATGTAGCCGAGTTTGTGCGGGTCCACGACGATGGAGTCGGCCTCGCTGATCTTCTCGAGGGCGCCGCACACGCTTCGGATTGGAAGTTCCAATGCAATCTGTTCTACGCGATGCTCTATCTGCACGCAGGTCGTTGAGTCGCCCAGACCCGTCCGATCTGGAATCGTGATAGAGCGAAGGTATCCCCCATACGCGGCATCGGCGTGCAACCAGAAGGAACTTGCGCCGCGAGACTCACGCGAAGTCCGAAGTGCCGCAATCTCGTCGATCGGATCGACGACGCCCTCCTCGGTTGTCCCCGCGATCGCGACGACGGCGATGACATGCTGCCCGGACTGTTCGAGTGCGTCGATGTGTGCATCAAGCGCGTCGACGCGCATGCGCAGATCATGGTCAACTGGAATAGCGTGAAGTGCATTGCGACCAATGCCGAGAAGATCCGCCGCCTTGGAGAGAGAATAGTGATGCGTTTCTGGCGCAAGAATGACACCGCGCGAGCCTGTGCATCGCTCGATCGATGCAACGCCGTGGACGGCAATGTTGAACCGCGAGGTTCGAAGGTGTTCGAGGCACTCTTGTCGAGCGGGCGCGAACTCGAGCGCGGTCGCGAGCGCGCCGAGAATGTCCCGCGGCGCAAGTGATAGGAGTCGCGAGGAATCCGTGAGGCATGCGGCGCGGGGGAGGCGACTTGCATCGAACCACTCTGCGAGCGCGAATGGTAAGTACTTCACGCTTCGTGCAATCCAGAGCGCTTCGATGTTTGCGATCGTTCCGCCGCTCGTCAGGTGCGCCCAACTGCTGGCGTCATATCCGAGCATGCGCGCGATGAGCTGGGCCGCTTCGAGTTCCAATCGAACGGTGACAGGAGCCGCGTCGGTCGAGACATTGTTCGGGTTGTAGAGCATCGCCGCGAAGTAGCCCGCAATGCTTGGAAGCGTTTGTTCCGAAAGCATGTGCGCGGCGTATCGAGGGCTGTGAAACGGGAAATCTGATTTCAATCGCCCAAGCAGTTCCATCAAGCGATCTTGGAATTCGTCTTGAAACGCCTCCGCTCCTAGGCGAAGCGAACGGTCGACGACGGAACCGTCTTCTGGAAAATAGTTCCTCCGCCAAGAGTGATAGTCCTGGAGGATGCGATGTATCGACAAACTGAACCACTCGCCATTTTCTGCCTTTGGACCGGCAAACCACCCGCTCCACGCCACAGCATCCGTGCGCGGAGGGCGCGTCGGATCGGTCATGCGCGGGGCGAGTGTTGATCCGTCAGTCATGGCGTGAGAATTGCTCCTGAGCCCAACTCCAAGCAGAAACGGTGCGAGGAAAGCCGACCGTGTTCATGCCCAGCAGAATCGACTGCTCGACTTCCTCGGTGCTCGCGCCATGCTGAAGCGCGCGACGGACATGGCTGCGAAGCGCTGACTCGAGTCCAGCGCCAACACAGATCCCGATTTTGATCAGCGCGAGTGTTCTTGCGTCGAGCGGTCCAACGCTGTTGACGGACTGAGCGACACTCTCATGCGCGCGCCCAAGATCTGGATACTTCGCGATGAACGCGCGAAATGTTGGCGGTGGAGCGGAGCTCGTCGTTGCGTCTTCGCGCAACTTCGAGGTTCGCTTGGTCGTTGCTTTCTGTGATGCAGTTCGCTTCATTGGTTTCTCATGCGGATCGAGCAAGGGTTGGGAGCAGCAGAACTCCGTTTTGAGGAGCGGGGCAAACGCTCAAGCAGACGCCACACCCCGTGCAGTGTTCGGCATGGATGGTCGGACGGCCCCGTTCAACCGTGATCGCGCCCTCGACCGGACATCGTTCACTACAGACCGTGCAGGTCGTGCGGGTGTGCGCGAGGCAACTCTCGATTTGTATGCGCGCGGTCCCCATCCGTCGTGGGAGTTCCGCTCGAAGTACGCGTGGGATACAGACGGTGATGCAAGGGGCGTCCTTGCACATGACGCACGGTTGCGTTGATGCATCGATGACTGGTGTTCCGGCAGCCTCCCGAAACCGAGTGCCCGCCCTCACAATCGCATGCACTGGACATGCTTCGACGCATGCATCACAACGCGTGCATTCGCGGAGGAACGCGGCTTCTTCGACGGCGCCAGGTGGCCGATGGAGTACAGGCAGCGGCCGTGCTGACGAGGCCAATGAGCTCGTTCGGTCCGGTGAGACGGCATCCGCACCGCGACCGAATCGTCCTCGGAGCAAGTCGCGGCGTGAGATGTGAGGTTCACTAGACACGGGTAGCCATTTCCTCACCGAGGTGTGGTTGGAACGGAGCCGTCGGCAACATCTGCGAGATCAAATCCAGGTGCTAGTTGCTCCAACTCCGCTGTAGGAGCGTGGCATTGTGCGCAGTTGGTTCGTGGAAGGTGATCCGGGCGCCACCCCTCATACCCAAAGTCGCCGTGGCAACTCACGCAATTCGTCCGCATGAAGATGGTGTGAGGAATGCAAGGAGGTGCGCCTGCGCTCGCGCGACTTCCGCCGCACCCACTCGAGCGGAGACCGACGAATGTGTTGTGGGTGGATGCTTGATCGTGCGGTGATCGAGCGAACTCAAGTCCAATCTGTTCAACATGGCACTGTGTGCAATTCGTCAGTTCCGTGTGCGGCATCATGCGCGCGACCTGCGTGCCAGCGGTCAATCCGGTCGCATGGCAGGCACGGCAGGTCTGCACATGCAGGCCTGATGTTGGGTGAGGAATGACAGGCGGTGCACCTTCGAATGCACGAATCTCCGCTCTTTTCTCGATGGAAACTGCGCGAGCGAGAAACTTGTCGGTGGTCGTCGCGGGCAGGTTCCGATTTGCTGCAATCGTGATTGGAGCGGGGCTGTTGAGTCGCCACGCGACCTCCGAGCTCTTCCCGGCATGGAGATCCGTTTCTGTCGTTCGTGGAGTCGAAGGCGACGGCGTGGCGGGGAGCGGTATGCCGCCGACGACGACCTGCGAAGTGGAGGCGAGTCCGGGCGCAAGCGTCGTGAGTGTGAGGGCTGTGAGCCCGAATGCGACCGACACCTGCATGCGATTGAGTCGTCGAAATGCGGTGAGCATGGTGTTCCTTTAGCCCTTCCGTGTGAGTTGGACCGCGCACTTCTTGTAGTCAGGCTGCTTCGAATACGGGTCATATGCATCGAGCGTCACGAGATTGATGAGGACTTGTTCATCAAAGAACGGAACGAACACCTCGCCTTGTTTTGGGTTCCCGCGTCCGCCAATCCACGCGGGAAGATCGACGGCTCCTCGGCGACTTCGGACTGTGATGATGTCTCCGCTTCGCACGCCCATCGTTTGTGCATCATCTCGATGCATCTCGACATACGCCTTTGGCATCGCTCGATGGAGCGGTGGGATTCGGCGAGTCATCGTCCCGCTGTGCCAGTGTTCAAGGACGCGTCCTGTGCAGAGCCAGAACGGGAATTCCGCGTCTGGCATCTCCGGCGGGTGTTCATGCGGCCGAAACCAAATGAGCGCTTTGTCGTCCCTACTGACGGAGTGGTAGAACTGAAAATCACGGCCTTTTTCGACGAACGGGTCATCGAATCCGCTAAACCGCCAACGCGTTTCACGCCACGAGCCATCGGGCTGTTCGACGACCGGCCATCGAAGCCCGCGCGCCTTCACATACTCCGCGTATGGAGCGAGGTTCTTGTGCTTGTGTGTGCTAAAGAGTCGGTACTCGTTGAAGAGTCGCTCATCGACATTGCGATCGTAGTAGTGCGCCCACTCCCAGACCGGGATCTCCTTTCCCTCTACGTCGGTCGTCTTGAAGATCCACACTCCATCCTTGTCGCGTTGCGATGTTGGATCGAGTTCAGCGAGTCGCTTAGAGACTGCGATCGTTTGCCAGCAATCATCTCGCGCCGCGCCTGGTGGTTCGACCATCTTGAACCACTGGTGCGTGCGGCGCTCGCTGTTGCCATACATGCCGTTTTTTTCAACCCACATCGCGCTCGGGAGGATGAGATCAGCAAGCTCGGTTGTCGCGGTTGGATACACATCGGAGACGATGAGAAACTTGTCCGCGAGCTTTGACTTTTCACGAAAGTTCCTTGTGAGGTTCGGCATCGTGTGGCCAGGATTGGTCACCTGCACCCAAATGGTCGTGACATCGCCGCCCTGATCCGTGGGCGTGTTGAATCGCTTAAACAGTTCCACCGCGTGGTAGCCAGGTTTGTCACTGATGCGACCCTGCGCAAGATTCCAATGCTCTTCCGCATGGGCTCGATGCTGTGGATTTGCGATGGCGAGTCCCCCGGGGAGGAGGTGGCAGAGCGTACCAACCTCGCGCGCGGTACCGCACGCAGACGGCTGTCCGGTCAGGCTTGTCGCAGCCTCGCCTGGTTTGCCAAAATGCCCTGAAAGTAAGTGAATTCCGTGCACGAGGCAGTTGATGGCCGTGCCCCGTGTGTGCTGGTTCATCCCCATGCACCAGAAGCTGTTGATCTTGATGTCCTTGCGGGCGAAGAGTGCGCCGAGCATGCGAATGTGATCGGCGCTGACTCCCGAGAGCTTCTCGACAACCTCGGGCGTGTAGTCCTTCACTGCTTCGCGATACGCATCCATCGTCATGGGCACGCCGAGCATCTCCGGTGGACTCTTTTCGTCCTTTGGTGGGCCGAGCGTACGAAAGTTGCAGTGCTTCTCGACGAATGCGTGGTCGAACGCATTGTCCTTCATCAGCAGATGCGCAATGCCATTTGCAATCGCGAGGTCTCCATGCGGTTTGAAGAGCAGCACATGATCGGCAAGGTCGCTCGTGCGAGTTCGACGCGTGGTCATGTCAATGATTGTCACCTTCTCGCCGCGCGTTCGTCGATCGACGAGCCGGGAGAAGAGGACGGGGTGCATCTCCGCCATATTGTTTCCCCACATAATGGCAACATCACACTTGTCGATGTCGTCGTAGACGCCGGGTGGTTCGTCGACGCCAAAGGTTGAAAGGAAACCAGTCACCGCCGATGCCATGCAGAGGCGAGGATTCGCGTCGATTTGGTTGTTCCCCATCCCGGCCTTCACAAATTTGTTGGCCGCGTACCCCTCGGGAATCGTCCACTGGCCAGATCCATAGAACGAAAAACCTGCTGGATTCCCGAGGATTCGCTTGGAAATCACATCAATCGCTTCATCCCATGTGATCGGTTTGAGTACACCGTTGGTGCGCAGCATCGGTGTCGTGAGGCGATCTTTCCCATAGAGCGCGAGTCCAACATGGTACCCCTTGACACACAAGAGGCCCTTGTTTACCTCGGCCTTTTGGTCACCCTGAATCGCGACCACGCGACCGTTCTCAGTTCCGACCATCACATGGCATCCTGTCCCGCAGAATCGACATGGAGCCTTTTCCCATCGGAGTCCGCTACCGCTCTGAGGCTCTTCCAAGATCGGGAGCGCCCATGTGCGAGCAGAACCAGCCGCCGCCGCCGTTGCAGCGGCGATGGCTGTTGACTTGACGAATGCACGGCGTTCAACGCTAAGCATGAGATTCTCCTGAGCAGGTTGTGTCGCAGGCGCCCTGTGCGAGACAGGGTGAGGCGGCGATGTGTTGAAGGTTGTCGAGGTGCACGAATGCGAGCTCGACTTGGAGCACGCCTTCAATCGAGTGAAGTTCATCCCAAAGCGCTCGGTCTTCTCGAGGTGAGCCGGTCTCGGTGAGGATCGCGAGCCGGTGGCCGAACCGCTCGCCGACTTCGACGCGCGAGTCTGACGCGAGCGTGATCAACGCGCCTTGCGCGGCTGATGCATCCGCTTCGAGTGTGAGTACCAATCCACTGATCGCCATTGCAATTCGATTCTGTTTTGGAGGGGATGGGGCTGGAGGAGGGAGGGTGGGTGTGATTTTTTGGTGGAAATTCGGCTATGGGATCGAATAAGAGGGCTTCGACATCGAGATACAGATAAGATACTCCGGATATCGACAAAAGTCAGGTCGCATCTCATGAACCGATCACAATTCGACCCTTCGCTCAAGAAAAGTCGCGTCCTCAATGCCGGAACGATGCTCGGGCTCGCGCTGCCGTTGGGGTTCGGCGCACTCTGCTTTGCCTTCCTGATGGCGCCATCTCGCGTCTCCATCCCGCTCGCCGCGCGAAGTCGCGTTCCCGCTGAGGCGATCGCGAATCGGCCGCGGCGTGTCGCACTCGCGGATCCGCCGCACATCGCCGTGGACGGCGTGGACCAGAACTGCAATGCGTGTCATCAGATCTTTGCTTCCGCGAGTCCCGCGCACACCGCGCTTGAGTTTCACAACACCGTTGTGCTCGCGCATGGAATGAATGACCGGTGCGTGAACTGCCACGATCCAACGGATCGAGAGCGATTGGTGCTCCGCGATGAGAGCACGATTCCATTCGCTGAGACGCCACGCCTGTGTTCACAATGTCATGGCACTGTGTATCGCGACTGGCAGCGCGGGACGCACGGGAAGACGCTTGGATCTTGGATCACTTCCTCCCCGCAGCAGCGCCGCCTTGGGTGCAACGAATGCCACGACCCTCATGCACCGAAGTACACACCTTATGTCCCACTTCCGAGTCCGCACACACTCCGCATGGGTGAGCAGGGTGGAGTGCACGAGATTGATGCGGCCAAAGTCAGCCCACTGCAGCGGCATCTTCAAGAGGCGCGCAGGTTGTCGGCTGCATCGAGAAAAAAGGCAGCGCATCAGCAGTCCGAAGGAGTGCATCCATGAAAGATGTTCGCATTTGGGACGGTCCATCCGCGGCGACAGACGAGGCTCAAACGGCGTCGAACCCAACGCGTCGAAGTTTTCTGCGTATCGGCGCTGCCGCGGTCGGTGGGATGGCTGCACTCGCCGCAGCGCTCAGCCCTTTACGCGAACTCGATCCAGAGGACCTGCCTGATGTCGAAGAGTTCCTTCAAAAACACTACAAGGAGATGACTGCGGTCGAGATGGAGGCCGCGCTCGCGCGGATCCGCGCCAATGTCGCCGACCGATTTGGAGTTGAACCAACGATTCGCGACCCCAAACCACTTGATGGTGTGGAGTTTGTCTACGCGCTCAATCTCTCGCGCTGCATCGGGTGTCGGAAGTGTGTACACGCATGCGTTGCCGAGAACAATCAATCGAGAAGCCCAGAGATTCAGTACATCCGTGTGATCGAAATGCCTCGCGGGACGCTCGATGTCGAGAAGGGTGATCATCACTACGATCGACCGCAGGTTCCTGATACCGCGCATTTCTATATGCCGGTCCAGTGTCATCAGTGCGCGAATCCGCCGTGTGTGAAGGTCTGCCCGGTCGAAGCGACTTGGCAGGAACCAGATGGGATCACCGTGATCGACTACGACTGGTGTATTGGATGCCGCTACTGCGAAGCTGCATGTCCATATTGGGCGCGTCGATTCAACTTCGCGCAACCATCGCTGCCGGCCGATGAGTTGAATCCAGACATGAGTTACCTCTCGAACCGCCCTCGCGAGCGTGGTGTGATGGAGAAGTGTCACTTCTGTCTGCACCGGACCCGTGAGGGTCGGATGCCAGCCTGCCTTGAGGCATGTCCGACCGGCGCGCGCAAGTTCGGGAATGTGCTCGATTCGAAGTCAGAAGTCTCAGAGATCCTCAAGACAAAGCGTGTCTTCGTGCTGAAGGAGGAAGTCGGGACGCTTCCGCGGTTCTTCTACTACTTCGATGAGCGATACCCGAACACGATCGATCCTGAGGCGCTCGTGATTGCGGAGCAGTTACGCGAGGAGGAGGGCGATGCGTTTGGCGCGATGGACGTTGGTGCCGCTGGGCGGCTCGTGATCGCGCGGGCTTCTGGCATGAGTACTGAGGAGACTTGCGCATGAAGATGTATCTCAAATTCCTTTCGCGTTGCTTCCGTCTCAGCTTTGTTGGTGATGCGCGCTATTACGCGTGGATGTTTGGGCTGACGATCGTCGTGCTTGTCGGCATCAATGCGTACTGCAAGCAGTTCGTCCAAGGGCTCGCCACGACCGGCATGACCGATCAAGTCTCGTGGGGCTTTTACATCGCGAACTTCACTTTCCTTGTCGGCATGGCTGCTGCAGCGGTGATGCTTGTGATTCCGGTGTACATCTATCGCAACCGTGAACTCCACGACCTTGTGATCTTTGGTGAGTTGTTCGCCATCGCGGCCATCGTCATGGCGATGCTCTTTGTGACGGTTGATCTTGGGCGCCCAGATCGAGGCATGCACCTCCTGATGCGATTCAATTTCCCGAGTTCGATGCTGACTTGGGATGTGCTCGTCCTGAATGGCTATCTCTTTCTCAATCTTCACATTTGTGGTTACCTCATTTACTGCGCCTATCGAAAACAGCGCCCGAGCGCGCTCTTCTATGTGCCGTTCGTCTTCATCGCGATCGCGTGGGCGATCAGCATTCACACGGTGACTGCATTTCTGTACAGCGGCCTCGGTGGACGGCCATTTTGGAACTCCGCGATCATCGCACCGCGATTCCTTGCGAGCGCATTTGCTGCAGGTCCTGCGTTTCTCATCCTGACGCTCTCTGTGCTGAAGGCTTGTACGAGCTATCAAGTGCCAGAGAAGGCACTCATGACGCTTCGCAGCATCGTGACCATTGCGCTTGCGATCAGCATGTTCCTCCTTATCTCCGAGGCGTTCACCGAGTTCTATACGCAGAGTGCGCACGGCGCCTCGGCACACTACCTCTACCTCGGATTGCACGGCCGCACTGCGCTCGTCCCTTGGATCTGGTCCGCCATCGCACTCAATACAGTCGCGCTCGCGATTCTGTTCACTGGTTGGAGTCGCAAGCCGGTTGTGTTGCACACAGCGTGCATTATGCTCATCGTTGGGATCTGGATCGAGAAGGGGATGGGGCTCATCGTTCCAGCGTTCGTTCCGACACCGCTCGGAGAGATCGTTGAATATGTGCCAACCCTGAATGAGTTGTTCGTGACCCTCGGCATTTGGGCATTCGGCTTGTTGGTCTACACCATTCTCGTTCGCGTGACAGTCCCAGTTTTGGCTGGGCGTCTCACGCATGATCAGCGGTTCCGCCAGACATTGGAAGCGGAGTATGCAGCATGAAAACTTCCGTCGCCGACACTCGCTGCGCGATCGATGGCGTCGCTGCCTTGCATGACCACATCGTGACGAAAGCGCGAGCGGCGAGAGCGTCGTTCGCAGATCCAACGAGCAGCGATTGGATGGGACGATTCCTCTCCGATCGGACCATCGTGCGCTACCCGCTCGGCGTGCGGTACGACGCGCAGCCACTGCGGTGCGGCGAGTTCGCATGCCTTGAGTCTCTCGGCGAAACGCCCTCTGACGGATTCGTGCTGTTCGTGCATCCGATGCTCGAAGGCCGCATGGCGCAGCTCCCACTTGTGGTCGCGTACTTCGTGCCGAGTGTCAACTATGGCGCGGTGGCTTCTCGAGAAGAGGCCGAGCTTTTCGGAGCGACGCTCTTTGCGATGCCGCAGGACGCGTATTACGCCGGGCTCCGCGCGATCGCCGACGAGGTGCGGTGCAGGACCAGTTAGCGCGCAGGTCCTTCAACGACACGCACACATGCGGCGGCGCGCGTCGCCTTCTTTCGCGCATCGGATACGGACTTGCCCGTTGCGAGCGCGACGCCCATGCGTCGATAGGGACGCGCAGATGGTTTGCCGAAGATCCGGATTTCAACGCCGTCGAGTTTGAGCGCGCGCTCGATGCCCGTGTAGGCAGGTTCTTGTTTGATATCGCGGCTCGCGAGAATGACGGCGCTCGCGCTCGGTCCCCGGAGTGTGAGTTTGGGAATTGGGAGCCCAAGCACAGCGCGGAGATGAAGCTCGAATTCGCTGAGATCTTGCGAGATCATTGTCACCATGCCGGTGTCATGCGGTCGCGGTGAGAGCTCGCTAAAGATCACCTCTTTCCCGCGCACGAAGAACTCGACTCCAAACAGTCCAGCGCCTTCTGGGCCCGCAATCTCATCCGTGATCTTCTTCGCCATCCGCTCCGCTTTCTTGATGAGACCTGGGTTCATGGCGCATGGCATCCACGATTCCTGATAGTCGCCCCGTTCTTGGCGATGCCCGATTGGCGGAACGAAGAATGTCTTGCGACCGGTCGAGGCGCGATGTTTCACCGTCAGCAACGTGATTTCGTAATCGAACCTGATGAACTCCTCAACGATGACGGTCTTCGTGTCCCCGCGCATGCCATCGATCGCGTACTTCCATGCCTTCGCGATGTCACTCGGCTTCCGCGCGATGGATTGACCCTTCCCGCTACTGCTCATCACGGGCTTCACAACGCAAGGAAGCCCAATGCGGCCGACGGCGGCCACGAGCTCCCGTTCACTCGAGGCATACGCGAATTGCGCAGTCGGCAGTTTTAGATCCCGGGACGCGAGTGTGCGAATCGCATCGCGATGCATCGTGAGATGTGTGGCGCGCGCTGACGGAATGACCGTGACGCCGGATCGCTCAATCGCAAGCAGTGCTTCGGTGCGGATCGCTTCGATCTCAGGAACGACATATCGAGGTGCGTGTTTCTTGACGACAGCGCGGACCGCGGTTGCGTCGAGCATGTCAATGACCTCGAATGCATCCGCAACCTGCATGGCAGGAGCATTCGAATATCGATCGACGGCGATCACACGGCAGCCAAGGCGTTTGGCACAAATGACAAACTCCTTGCCAAGTTCACCTGAGCCAAGTAAAAGGATCGTGGGCTGACGAGGTGCGGTGCGTTGCATGGCGCGACAGGGTAGCGCGTCAGGATCGTCGATCATCGAGCGGAATCACGCGACGATCGGTTCGAAGCGGGCCTGAAAAAAGCGCAAACGCTTCGGCTCATGCACCATGCGGAGTCCTTGAATCTCGGATCGATGTTCAAACACTTCGATGATTGACTCCGCGGTCACATCCATGTGGGCCTGCGTGTACACGCGACGCGGGATGGTCAACCGCACAAGCTCAAGTTTTGGAAAAATCTCCGCACCATCCGGCGATCGGCCCGCAGAGACCGCTCCTCGTTCCATGGTTCGCACGCCTGAGTCGAGATAGATCGCGGCGGCGAGCGCCTGCGCGGGATACTCGCAGCGCGCGAGGTGGGGAAGGAATCTCGCGGCATCGAGGTAAATGCCGTGCCCGCCGAGTGGCCGGACGATGGGAACCCCTGCGTCGAGAAGCCGCTGGCCGAGGTAATGCACTTGACCGACTCGGGCTCGGATGTGCGGTTCCTCGATGGACTCACGGATCCCGACCGCCATCGCGGCCATGTCGCGGCCAGCCA
Source organism: Planctomycetia bacterium (assembly GCA_005790605.1). Classification (GTDB taxonomy): domain Bacteria; phylum Planctomycetota; class Phycisphaerae; order Phycisphaerales; family SM1A02; genus F1-140-MAGs142. Next base: position 18,187 of record SXUI01000071.1, read on the forward strand.
TCCCGCCGTAGGTCTGTAGGCCTTCATGGCACACGAGCAAATTACGCGCCTCTTCGGCAAGCGTGAGGTCGTTGAGCGCGAGGAATCCGCCGATGTTGACAAGGCTGTCTTTCTTACCCGACATCGTGCATCCGTCCGTCTGATCGCAAATCTCGCGGACGATCTGGGGAATGGTGTGTTGCTCGAACCCAGGCTCACGGCATTTGACGAAGAGCGCGTTTTCGACACATCGGGTCGCATCGAGATAGACCGGTATGCCATGGTGGTGGCAGAGTGCGCATGTCGCACGGATGTTCTCCATGCTGCATGGTTGGCCGCCCGCCATGTTGACATTCGTCTCGAGCGAGAGATATGCGATGCCCTTCCTTCCACTTGTGTCGATGAGCCGCTGGAGTTTCGCGAGGTCCACGTTTCCCTTGAATGGAAACTCGCTTTCGGAGTCGTGTGCTTCGTCGACGATGACATCGATGAAGCGTCCTCCAGCTAACTCTTGGTGATACCGCGTCGTGGTGAAGTACATGTTGCCGGGGACCCATTGACCAGGCTTGACTTGCAGCTGGCTCAGAATGAACTCGGCACCGCGTCCTTGATGCGTCGGAATGAACTCTCGATATCCATACACTTCGTGCACGACGCTCTCGAGCTCGTAGTAGTTGCGTGAACCGGCGTACGCCTCGTCACCACGCATCAGTGCAGACCACTGTCGATCACTCATTGCGCTCGTGCCCGAGTCCGTGAGCAGGTCGATGTACACATCTTCACTTCGAAGGAGAAAGGTGTTGAAGCCTGCCGCATCGAGTGCCACGCGTCTTTCGCGGGGGCTCGTCATCGTGAGCGGTTCCACCATCTTCACTTTCCACGGTTCGGCCCACGATCGCTGTTTCATGCATGCACTCCAGATTGGCAGGACGGCGTCTTGCCCTCCATAGGGAAAGACTGATAAGAATATCCATAATACCACGCATTCCCTTCAAAAAGCGTGCGTTCTTGCGTCGAACCTCGGACATGACGCGGTGGGTGCTACCGAGTGGAGCACGCCATCACACGCGTTGCTTCGTAGAGTTCCGCGCCGCATGGTTCGAGTCTCGCGGAGAAGTGGCGCAACACGAGCGGAGCACGGACGATGTGCATGCCATTGATTTGTTCTCGCCGCGCGTGCACGCGCACGAGCACCTCGACGAGATAGTCAACATGACTCTGGGTGTAGACCCGTCTTGGAAACGCGAGGCGCACAAGTTCTTGCGCCGCGGGCCGCTCGGTTCCGTCCGGTTGTTGACCAAACATCATGCTCCCGATCTCACAGGCGCGGACGCCCCCCTCGAGGTAGATCGCCGCGGCAAGGCTGCAACCTGGATACTGGTTCCATGGAATGTGGGGAAGCATCGCGGCTGCGTCGAGATACAGCGCGTGGCCGCCCGGCGGTGTAAGCATCGGAATTCCAGCGTCTTCAAGCCGCTCGGCAAGATACGCAATGCTCCGGATGCGATACCGAAGATACTCCTCATCGAGCGCTTCGTAGAGTCCGACCGCAATCGCCTCAAGGTCGTACCCCGCGAGACCTCCATAGGTTGGAAATCCCTCCGTTAGAATGAGGTTTGCGCGACAAAGCTCGACGACGGATGGATCGTTGATCGCAAGAAATCCGCCGATGTTCGCCATCCCGTCCTTTTTTGCGCTCATCGTGCAACCGTCGACGCACGCAAACATGTCGCGCGCGATGGCGAGAGGGGATCGTGTGGCTTGTCCATCCTCGCGCATGTGAATGAACCAGGCATTCTCCGCAAATCGGCACGCGTCGAGATAAAACGGGACGCCGTGGCGCGTGCACATCTCGCGCGTTGCTCGGATGTTCGCGAGGCTGACGGGCTGCCCGCCGCCGGAATTGTTCGTCACGGTAATCATGACGAACGGAACTCGGCCTTTGTGCTCGATGAGCGTGGCTTCGAGTCTTGCGAGGTCGATGTTTCCCTTAAAGGGGGCGTTTCGTTCGGCGCGACTTTGCAGGCAGGGGAGATCGATCGCAGTCGCGCCTCGGTGCTCGATGTTCGCGCGCGTCGTGTCGAAGTGCGTGTTGTTCGGGACGACATCACCAGGATGGACAAGCGCGCCCATGAGGATGCGCTCGGCGGCTCGGCCCTGGTGTGTGGGAATGACATGTGCGAGTCCGGTGATGTCGCGCACTGCAGATTCAAATCGATAGAACGAGTCTGCGCCTGCGTAGGTCTCGTCACCGCGCATCATCATGCTCCACTGTTGCGCAGAGAGCGCACCTGTGCCTGAGTCCGTCAGCAAATCGAGGAGCACATCTTGGCCGCGAAGCGCAAAGAGATTCCAACCTGCAGCACGAAGCGCGGCATCTCGTTGCGCACGTGTGGTGCGCCGAAGTGGTTCCACACTCTTGATGCGAAATGGCTCGATGATGGTTCGAAAGGGCTTTTCGGTTGGCATGGTGGAACTCGGCTGTGAGCGATCCTAACGCGCTGTTGCACATCCCATGGAGAAAAGAACCCACACGCGACACGGACAATTTGGCAGGAATTGCCACGCGAGATGGCGATTTTTCGTTACGGTGCACAGCATGAGCAATCCAAGCACGACCACTGCTGATGCATCCGCCACCGCCCAACTCGGTGTCTTCTGTTGGATCGAACTTCACACCCGTACCCGCGCGCAGGCTCGCGCGTTTTTTACAAAGGTCGTCGGCTGGACGATCAAGTCATGCGAAGGGTCGGGGTGCCCTGATGGAAATGTGTATGAAGAGTGGATTGCGTCAGATGGCGCGACGATCGGAGGGATGATGGATATGCCTCCAGGTGTGCCGGCGTTCGTTCCGTCGAACTTTGCGACCTATGTCAATGTCGCAGATGTCGACGCCTCGGTCGCGCGCGTGCCAGGCCTAGGCGGCAAGGTCATCATGCCGCCGATGGACATTCCGAGCGTCGGACGATTCGCCGTGGTCGCCGATCCCACCGGTGCGTGCGTCAACCTGTTCAAGGGCATTGCGATGCACGGAACCACCGCGCCAGTATCACATCCTGGCCACTTCTGCTGGAACGAGTTGATGACGACGGACCCGAAGGCCGCGGGCGCGTTTTACACCGCACTACTCGGATACTCCACGACATCGATGCCCATGCCGAGTGGTGAGTACACAATGTTTGTTCGCGAGGGCACCGCCGACTGCTTTGTTGGTGGCATGATGCAGTCCGAAGGACACTCGTGTTGGCTTCCTTATGTCTGTGTGACGAATGTGGACGCGTGCGTCGCGATTGCGGCAGCGGAAGGCGGTCGTGTGTTGCACGCACCAAGCGATGTTCCTGGCTTCGGGAGATCCGCAGTCATCGCAGATCCATCGGGTGCAGCGCTCGGATTGTTTACGCCTGCGGCTTAAGGATGCGGGCAGCGCATTTCATCCTTTATGTGCGAGAACAAACAGCGAGCGCGCGTTTCTACGCGAGCGCGCTCGGCATTGTTCCTCGGCTCGATGTTCCGGGGATGACAGAGTTCATGCTTCGTGACGGATGCGTGCTCGGTCTTATGCCGTGTGCGGGCGCGCGCAGATTGCTTCCGACGGCCTTTCGTCAAGGGGTCGAAGACGATCGTCTACCGCACTGCGAGTTGTATCTACTTGTGGCCGACGCGCAGGAGGCACACGCGCGTGCCCTCGCGGCGGGAGCGACGGAAGTCTCTGCGGTCATGCGGCGTGATTGGGGGGATGACGCTGGATACTGCTTCGATGTCGATGGACATGTGATTGCATTCGCGCAGCGGTCAAATGCGGTGTGCGACGCGAGTGATGTGTCCGAGATCGAACGGCTCTGGGAGGCGTGGTGCCGATCTCTTGAGCAGAAAGACCTTGATGCGCTCATGCGTTCGTACGCAGCGGATGTGAAGTTCTTCGATGTGAAGCCGCCACTCGAATCAATCGGTATCGAGCGGCTTCGATCGTGTTGGGCGCAGTGCTTCACCTACTTTCCAACCACGCTTCGAGCAGAGACACGCGACCTCGCCGTGCAAGTGAGTGGCGACCTTGCCTTCCTTGCCTGCCAGCTTCGGTTTGGACCCGCGCCGGACTTTCAGAAGAAACCTCCGCCGTGGTTTCGCGTAACGCGCTGTTACTCCCGGCAGTCACAGGAGTGGCGCATTGTGCACGAACATTGCTCGATGCCATTCGATCCGCACACTGGAGCGGTCGTGTTCAACTCGGAATGTTGATCGATCGGCGGCGAAACATCCACGCCAGCATGAGTCCCAAAGTAACGCCGAACACGAGGTGCGCCGCGAGCGTGACGATCACGAAGGTTGCCGTCGACTCGATCATGAAGAACTGTGTATATGGACTCAGGAGCAGTCCGCCTTCGATGCCAGCGGCGAAGAGCGCGCCTGCGACCGCACACTTCGCGTAGCTCCACTCGCGGTGCGCAGAGGCGTAAAGCGTTGCGAACATGATTCCAAAGGTCGCTCCGTTACTCAGGTGGTAGAGCCATCCCACGAGGTGGGCCCGCAGGGGATAGCCGGCGCCCCACGCATATCCGGGCTCGTTCACGGACACGCCTTGCTCGATCGTTTGACCGAGAAGCATCGCTCCGAAGCGTGGAAAGACTTTGAATAGAGGCATTTGCGGAACGCCGAGCGCTCGCAAGCTCCACGCGTCTGCGAACACGAACGGAAGTCGGAAACAGTCATACGCGAGCGCGCTCACAATTCCCGCAATGGCCGCGACGGCAATGATCTTCGAGATCTCGGGATCGCTCGCTCGCCATGCGTACAGTGCCAGTGTCAGGAGTAGAGTCGTCGAAGGAACCACGAGCGCGAGGCACAGGGTTCGCATGTCGCCGATGCCATACATCTCGGCGAGTAAGCAGGCGAGAGATGTCGAGGCGAGCGCAAAGATGAGTGCGCGCAGCCGAAAATCCCATCGCAGCGTGCGTGTCAAACTCATGGAGTGTGCGGGGAAGAGTGAGGCGCAGCGTGGTTCGCACTGTCATTAATCCCCCAGAGATGTCGCAAGCAACGGCGAGCGTCTTCAAGGATCAAGAGATTCGCTGGGAGGATGACGAGCGTGAGAATCGTCGCGCTCAAGAGGCCCGCAGAGATTGCAATACCCATCGGGATTAAGAACCTTGCCTGGAACGACTGCTCGAGCAGCAACGGAAGAATTCCAAAGATTGTTGTTCCTGTCGTGAGCAGAATAGGTCTTAGACGCGAGGCGCCGGAGTTCACGAGGGAGTCAGCCAAGCCCTCTCCGCCGCGCCGCCGTTCATTGGCAAACTCGACGAGGATGAGTGAGTTGTTGACGACGATGCCGCTGAGCGCCACGGTTCCGATGAGAGAGAGGAAGGTGAGTGGGTATCCCATGCAGAGGTGCCCCCACACGACACCGATGAGCCCGAATGGAATCGCAATCATGACCGCGAGCGGTTGGGTGTAGGTGCCGAAGAGCCAAGCGAGGACGACATAGATCAGGAGGAGCGCGGCGAGAAATGCGTAGGGGAGTGACGCAAAGGCGTCGTTGAGATCCTTTTGACGACCCGCCTCTGCGATGTTGACGCCGGGAATGTCGTGTTGAATCGCGCTGAGATCAGCGGCGAGAGCGCGAGTGATGTCTTCAGGAATCGTGGCCGCGGAACAATCCGCTGTCACAGTAATCGCTCGCTGTCGATCGACGCGTTTGATCGCGGCGTATGCGTTTGTCTCCGTGACATCTGCAATCTCTGCGAGTGGAACCCGCCCGCCTTGCGGCGTGCTGATCCAAAGATCAGTGATGGAATCAACTCTTGCCCGCGAGTCGTCATCGAGCCGAACTCGTACATCAATATCTTCGCGATCGGCAGAGTAGGTGTGCGCATCAAGCCCAAACAGGATGCCACGCACCTGGCGTGCCACGTCGGTCGTTGTGAACCCCATGGCGGCGGCGCCCTCGCGCAGTTTCACTTGCAGTTCTCGCTGCGTGCTGAGGTCGTCATCGGTGATGCCATACACGCCATCGAACTTGCCGAGCGCGAGCTTCAGTCGCGCCGCGGCTTCGCGCGCGAGACGCACATCCTGTGAGCGAATCTGGTAGGTGATGTCCGTGCCCGACGGTCCGCCTGCAATCTCGCGGTAGAGCACGCTTTCTGCTTCGTCGACGACGCCGACATGCGCTCGCACCTCGTCCATCACGGTGGTGGAGTCCCGTACGCGAGTTTCGACGGGGTAGAGCTCGACATAAATTTGGCCAACATGCGCCGCAGCTGCGTCCGGCTGTCCGGTCTCGAAGTTTGTGCTCTGCCCGAGGATGGAACTGAATCCACGAACTTCCTCGGGCATGGCGAGCGCTTCTTCGAATCGATGCACCACCGCGGAGGTTGCTGCTTGCGTTGAACCGATGGGAAGTCGAATGTCGATGATGATGGTTTCAGCGTCTTCGGTCGGGAGAAAGACGAAGGGGAGCCGACCCCCAGCAACCATGCCGAGGCTCGCGATGAGCACGCCGAGCGTCGCGCTCGTCGCCGCGTATCGATGCACGATGCAATAGCGTGCAAACGACGAGTATTTCTGCTGCAGCATCGGGACGAACTGCGTCTCTCGCCAAGTTTCGAATCGGCGCCATTGCTGACCGAGCCAGCCGACCTTTCGCGTACGCATGCCGGCAATCGCGTGCGACATGTGCGAGGGAAGAATCACCATCGTCTCCACGACGCTTGACCCAAGCGCGACGGCTGCGACGATGGGAAGTGCGGAGAGCAAATCTCCCATTCGTCCCGCGATGTACGCAAGCGGAAGAAACGCCAGGATGATCGCCGCTCCATTGGTGACGATCGGCCAGAACACACTCTTGGTTCCCTTGATGGCGGCGTCATCCGCATCTTCGCCATGCGCACTTCGTTGGATGATGATGTCGGCCACGACGATTGCGTCGTCGGCGAGCATGCCGACAACGATCAAGAGCCCAAACATCGTCACCATGTTGAGCGTGACATCGAGCGCCCACATCGTCAATGCAGTGCAGCCGATGGAGACAAAGATCCCGGACATCACCCACCACGCCGCGCGTACATTCATAAAGAGGACCATCACGATGAGCACGAGCGCTGATCCCTGGAGTGCGTCATTCGTGAGAAGATCGAGTCGACCTTCGATGATGCGCGCGAGATCGTTGTGCGCAGAGATGGCGCAAGGAATTGGTGTTCGGCGATTTGCGTCCTCTCCGAGCGCATATCCCGCGGAGCGATCAGAGCCGTGCAGCAGTCCCGTGACGCGGTTCCACACGCTGCCGGGTTCAAGCGGAATGCCTTGTCGCCCCGCGACATATCCGCGAACCATTTCCGCGATCCGCACAGCGTCTTCATCGCTCGTCTTGAAAATGACGAGGCTCATCGCAGGCTTTCCGTTGAATCGCCGACCAACTTGCAGGTCAGCAAAGCCATCGCTGACCGTGGCCACATCGCCAACGGTGACGAGTTGCCCCGTCGGCGTGGCGCGAAGCGGAATGTGTCGTATCGCGTCGGCGCGCTCGGCAGTACCGAGCGTGCGAACGCCTATGTTTGCGCCTCCCGTGCGCATCGTGCCCGATGGGCTCTCGCGCATCCAGGCTTCGATCACATCGGCAACCTGCGAGAGTCGGAGTCCGTCGCGCGCGAGCGCAGCGCGATTGACATCGACGCGCAGTTGATAGGGCCGCGCGCCCGTCATCACGATCGCGCCCATGCCTTGCATCGAGCGCAAGTCGTCACTCACACTTTGCGCCGCGCGTTTGAGCGAAGCCTCACCGCAATCGCCATAGAGCGAGAGCAGGATCACGGGGAAGTTCGGCTTCATTTCCGTCACACGCACGCGCTCTGCGTCCGCCGGAAGATCTTGAAGTCCGTCGACCGCGATGCGAACATCGTCGATGGCCTGATCAAGATCCGTTCCATCGTCGAATTCAACGAGAACACCACCGCCGCCTTCCACGAGGTTTGTCGTGACGCGCTTCGCGCCTTCGACGTCAACGACGGCATCTTCAATCTTGCACGCCATGGACTCTTCCACTTCGGTCGGACTCGCGCCTGGATAGAGGATGGAAATGCGAGCCGCTTCTGGTTCAACAGCAGGGAAGAACTCGCGGCGCATCAACAGTAGCGCGGCGACGCCACCGAGCACGAGAAACCACATGAGCAGGCTGCCGAAAACTGGTCGCTTGACGCCGAAGGTGATGAAGTCCATGCCATTCCCTCGTTACGGCGCGTCGGAACTTTGTTTCGGAGCAATCGCTGTGACGGGCGTGCCCTCGGTGATGCGTCGCGAGGCGTCGAGAACGAGCACTGCGTTTGTGTCGAGTGGGCTCTTCAGGACAACCCATTCAGTGTCGGGAAGTTGTTCAGACAGTGCGCCAGTGAGGGCGAACTCCACTTCGACCTCGACGAGGTGTGCGATGCCGTCAGTGACCACCACGACGCGACCATCATTCACCGATCGGCGCGGAATCAAGGTCCTCGCATCGGTGCTCGACGCCGCAACCTCAGCTTCGACGAATGCACCGCTGACAAGATCATCTGAACCAGCGGCTTCGGCGAACACGGTCATTGTTCTCGTCGCCGCATCGTCCTCGGGTGCAATTCGAGTGACCTTTGCATCCATCCACGCCGTGCCAGCCCGATCCACGCGAACTCGAACCGCATCACCCACGCGGATGAGTGGGCGCGCGAGGGCGGGAAGCATGATCGGAATCTCAATGCGAGATGGATCGACAATTCGTGCAACAAGAATGCCCGGCGCAGCGCTCTCCCCAAGCTCGAGATTGGCAGTCTGTACAACGCCGCCGATTGGCGCTCGAATCACTGAGCGATCGAGCGCAAACTGGGCAAGTTCGCGAGCTGCGGTCTGGCGCAGTTGATCCGCACGGAGCGCTGTTTTGCGCAGCGGGAGTTTTTCGAGCGCGTCTCGTGCTGTAATCAATTGGCGCTCAGCGGCGATCGCGCTGCTTCGCGCACGATCTACTTCTCGCGCTTGCGCAGCGCTTTGTGATTGTGCCACGCGGACTCGTTCGAGATCCGCTGCGGCAAGGGCTGCTTCTTCGGAGGCCAAGCCAGCAGTTCGTTCGCTGGTTGCGGCATCGAGCGTGAGCATCGCGAGTTGCGCATCGATGCTCTTGAGCGCCTCGTCTGCCATCGTGACTTGTCGTCGAAAGTCACTGTCGTCGAGAGAGACGAGCGCTTCGCCTTGCAAAACCCTCGCGCCTTCGCGGTAGTTTGGATGAAGGGCGGTAACCGTTGCGCTCACTCGTGCCGGCACATCAGCGGTCACAACCGCGCGCGCCTGCCCGAATGCTCGGAAGCGGCGACCTGCTGCTTGCGAGAGCGGTTCCGTTACGAGGAGGCGAAGTCGCCCGGTGGTGGATGGGTCACTTGCGGGCGGTGTGGGGCGAGTTTCGTACAGCCAGAGGTAGATGCCAATGCCGGCGCCGATGCACATGACCGACACGGCTGCGCGAGTAAGAAAGGCGATTGGACGAAGGCTCGAACTTGGCTCGGACATCGGGGAGTCAAGTATAGGAGAGGAGTGCCGCGCGCGGCGCGTCGATGATGCGATACGCTCACTGTAATGGCTGAAGCCGCATCTCCGTTTGGCAAGCGTCCCGCTGTTGCAACTCCACTCTTTGCGGAGATTGGCGCGAAGCGTGACGAACTTGCGAGTGCAGTACCAGCGACGGCGGGGTCGCTTTGGGGCGGGCTGCACAAACTGCTTCTGAAGGCGAAGGTCGATCCGCACGCGATCATGAGGCTCATCGCGAGTCGTGACCTTGCAATGTTGGATTCGATGATCCGCTGGTTAGAGGGTGAGGAACCGAGCGTTGCCGCATGCGCTGACGAACCGAAGTCAGAGGTCGTGCCGCCAGAAGTCATGAAGTCGGCGATGAAGATGTTTCGGAAGCGATTGAAGTTCGCAAGGCTTGATGCGGAGTCACGGCTCGGAGTCGGTCCGATGTCGAGCGGGAAGAAGAGCGAGATCGATGCAATCGAATCGCCGCGGGAGTTCTCACCGGTCGTCTGGCAAGCGCTCGTTGCGGCCGGCAAACTCAAGCGCGAGGGTGCTCGTTTCTACTCGCTCGTCAACGACGACCTTCGGGACGACTGACTTCTCATTCGCGATTCACTGTCTGCGCTTGCCTGCTGCCCTCAGCGACTCGGTGAGTGCTGCAATGTCATCTTCACTCAGCTTCGCGTTTGATTTTCGAAGCATCTCAACGAACCAAGCAATCTCCTCTGCGGCAGCCGGATAACCGATGTTGCCTTGCGGACCGTTGGAGTTCACAAGGGCGTTTCCGTTGCAATCGAGCACCTCACTCCACGGAACGCCACCGTTTTCTCCTTTCGAATGTGCTTTGAGTAGCGCCTCTCCACCCGGCATGCGGTCCGTGTCGACTTTGAGATCGACGAACGCCTTAGAAAGTATCGAAGAGACTTCAGGGGTTGCCAACCAATCCTCGAGGCGATGGCACCATCCGCACCACGGCGCACCGAAGTGGAGAAAGACGAGTTTTCCTTCGGACTTTGCGCGCGCCGAAGCAGCCTTGAGTGCTTCGTTCGCATCCACCTTTGGCGCCTCGTGCTGCTTCAAGAACGCGAGGATCTTCGCCGCGTCATGTCCCTTCGGTTCGGTGCCCGCCGGATTTTCCAGCGAAGAGGTTTCTTGGTTCGTGATCACCGCGCCTGTGCCGTCAAGCACGGTGAGGTATGGAATCCCGTCCGTCTTCGCACCCGCCTCGTACTTAGCCAAGAGCTCCTGATGCTTGTCGAATTGGCCTACATCAACGCGCACGACCTCGTACTCGGTACGCAACTCCGTTGCGATATCACGGTCCGATCGGCACTTCTGGTGTAACCACTTGCACCAACCGCACCAGTTTGCGCCCCACACCACGAGGACGCGGGTGTTGTTGCGCTGTGCACGCGTCAATGCGGCTGCAATGTCGGCGCTGGCGTCGGCGGACTCGTCATAGACCGCCTTTTCGGCCGTGCGCTCCGCAGCAGCTGGTTGCACCAGAGCGGGAGCTGGAGGGGATTGTGGCGCGGCGGGTGGATCACCAGCGAAGGCGCTCACTGAGCAGAGCGACAGCATGAGTGCGAGCGGTTGAACGAAGTTGCAAGTGCGCATAGGGCTTCCTCGCCGCTCATCGTAGCGAACGGCGAAGGATCTTTGTGAGGCAGTTGTTTCGGATACATTGGGAATCATGCGCCTGCCGAAAGCGTGCTCGCGATGGATACTCTGATTTTTCTGCTCATCCTCTCGATGATTCTGGCGATGCTGAAGGGTCGGCAGCGGTTGGCGTGGTACCTGTTTGTCGCGTCGTTTCTCGCCACCGCGTTGCTTTTTTCGCACCACGCGACTGACGCATTGGGGATTTCTCTCTGATGAGGCGGTTTCGAAGCGTACTTGCGCAGTTCTGTATCGTGGCGGTCTGCGGCGTCCTGCTCGGAGCATTCGCCATGCAGTTCATTGGCGCGGAGCTTCCTTGTCCGCTTTGCATCTTGCAGCGCATGGGGATGATGCTTTGCGCCGCAGGTCCAGCGTGGCTTCTCTGCCGAGCGATGCAAGGCGAGGTTGATGCGCGCGACTATGCACAGTGCTACGGATTGAGCATCCTCTCGGCGCTCCTCGGTGGGAGCGTCGCGCTGCGACAAGTCTGTCTGCATATTGCACCCGGCGATCCTGGCTTTGGGGAACCCGTCTTCGGACTCCACCTCTACACATGGGCGTTCATCGTGTTTATCACGGTCGTGCTTGTCAGCGGCGTGCAGTTGTGCCTTCTGCCGTCTCGCGCGGAACGGTTGCCGATCGGTTGGACCGCGCGCGCCTCGGTCGGTTTGCTCATTCTCGTTGTCGCAGCAAACGCGGTTGCGGTTTTCTTCGAGGAGGGTTTCCACCTTTATCTCGTCGACAATCCGACGCAGTACCAACTTCTTGAAGATCTCAACCCAGCTCCTGACGCAACCAAGTCTCCTGATGCTCCATGACGCCCGCACCAGTCAACACGAAGAAAGCCGCGCGCCGTTCGCTCTCGTTCCATTGCACGAAGTGTGTCCGAGAGGAACTTGCTCGATTACAAGCGGCACATGCAGCTGGGACGCTTTCTCACACGGGAAACTGGACCGAGGGCGAGATCCTCGAGCATGTCGCGAAGATGTGGATGATGGCGTTTGATGGATTCCCCGAATCGGCTCGCCCACCACTCATCATCAAACTCATTGCGAGGCTTATGAAGGGGAAGTTTACGAGCGGGAAGACGCTTCCACCAGGTTTCAAGTTGCCCAAGCAGGCTCGTTTCATGCTTCCTGCGCCCGGGACATCATTTGAAGTTGGCATGCAGAAGATGATTCGGGTGCTCGATCGTATCGATGCTGGCGAACGCATGACGATTCCCAGTCCTGCGTTTGGAAGGTTGACCCATGACGAATGGATGCGATTGCATCTCAGTCACGCGCAACTGCACTTTGGATTTTTGTTCATCGGACGTGCGAGCGGGTCTTCTCTGATTTGACTGTTACTACCCGACGAAGCCCGTCGCGTGACCGGAACTGCAATCGCGAGTCGCGGCGATATTGCATCCGTCAGGCTAAGCGCCGTCAGTTTGCGTTCGGCGAATCATCGCTTTGCGATGTTGAGCCTGTTGGCGAAACCGAAGTGACCTCGTCGAAGAGGGATCGAAATCGAGTCGTTGCGTCGTGAGAGAATTTTCCCCGTGTCGACGCGGGCAGCGCGCATTGCATCGCTGTGCAAGTGACCTGAAGCCGCGCCTGCAAGAGCGCGTGCACTCGCTCTGAAGTGTCGCGATCGAGTTCGGCTTTGAGCGCGATCGCGCCGAGGCGCTGATTGCAGTCGGAAAGTCTCGTCGTCAGTGCGTCGAACTCGGGTTGCAGACGCTCTTGGTCCGCAGGCGGCAGGAGTTTGAGTGCATCCTGTTGCGCGCGGAACACTTCGAGCATGTCCAAGTAGATTCCCGGATGGCGAATGGCAAGCATGAGATCACGCCACTGCTGCGAGTCGGCTACAGGAAGCGCGGCGGCGATCGCGTTCTCTATCAGCAGCGCGCGGTCTTTGCAAAGACGAGCAGTGACCACAGTCTTCGCCTTCGCGGCGCTTGCGGCCGATTTCGCGCGCGTGATGTGTGCTTCGCGGTCGTCACTGTTATCGAGATGCGATTGCTGCTGCTCAATGAGCGCCAACTCAGCATCGCGCGTTGCATCTGTCGCACGGTCAACTGCATGAAGCCAGTCTGCCGTGAGGGGGAGCGCGGCGGACAGTGCGCGGGCATAGTGCGCACTCGAAAGCGACGCGCGGAGCGCGGTCGCGGCGATATCAAAGAACTCGCCTTCACCTTGACGGGAGAAGGTGGTGCCGTACCGCGAGATCGGAAACTCGCGGCATCTTCGTCCGAGCGAAGCGAACGCGATGATGGGCGTGCGATCGTCGTTGCCGAGTGCGGCGGTGAGAGCGCTGAAGAAGTTCGCGTCCACTTGCCGCGCGAGCGACCATGCGCGCACATTTGTCGCGGCGAGTTCTCGCATTTGGCTGAGGTACTCGCCGAGCATCTTTGCATCCATGGCATTGTTGGGCAGCTCTCGAATGCGGAGGGACTCGCGCACGACCGGCGCTACCGACGATTCCCATTCTGTGCGCGCGTCCTCGACAAGTCCACGCAGCACTTCGCGCTCACTTCCATCGAGTCGGAGTTGTGAGGCGAGTGCTTCGCGTTCGGCATCAGCAATGCAGTGGGGAAGACCAATCCAGTCCATCTGTCGCCCGGCTTGGGACTCTCGTTCCTCGCGCTGTCGAACATCGGAAGGTTGCCCAAACTCAGCGATGTCTGATGCTGACAATGGCAGCGGCGCACCGCTTGGGACGAGAACCCGCCCGTTCTCAGCGGGCGTGAGCCACTCAAACCCGGGAAGAGCGGCGATCTCTGCACGCGCGCGCGCGGCTCGCTCATTGCGCGCCGTGTCAATCTCCAAGTGTTCGCGAGCGGTGAGCAATCGTTGAAATGCTTCGTCGATCATGCTCGCGTCATCGTTGAGCCACGCTCGACAAATCTGCCGCACTTTCTCCTGCGTTGCGGCTGCAACTCCAGGCATGCGGAGGAGGTCACGGGTCACACCCGATGGGCCTGACCAAGGATCAGGCAACCCAGGAATTCGACCGATGTCACGCGAGATCCCCATGATGTCTGGTCTCCACCAACCGTCGACGAACTCGCGTTCCTTCTTTGAGAGTTGGTCGATCACAAGTCGATAGGCCTCGAGCTGCGCGTCGATGAACTTCTCCCACGCCTTGCTTCCGGGCACAAACGATGTCGAAAGGTTGTCGAGTTCGCCTCTGATGTCGAGCGGGAACTGTTCGGGTGCGATGCCTTTGTTTTCACTCTCGCTGTAGAGTCGCTCGAGTGTCTCGGCCTGCTCCTCGTCGAGTTGTCGGAGGGTCTTCCCTGACGCATGGAGTTTGTCCGCGAGTGCGCTTCGAGCAAGTTGATCAGCGAGGACCGCGTTTCGTGCATCGTCAAAACTTGAAGCGCGTTCCTGCGCGTGCGCTGCCCGAAGTAGGGCGCTTCGGCGGCACTCCTCCGCTGACTCCGCATCCGCTCGTGGGGTTGCGCGCAGGTACCCTCCTAGATCGTTGGGTAGAGCGACCTCATTGACTCGACAGATCTGTTGGAGTCGATTGAGTGACTGGCGAAGCAACGCAAGCTGCTTGCAGGTCGCGAGTGCCGCGCTCGTCGCCGGATCCGCGTGCGCTTCGAGTTCGGCAAAGAGCGCCCAGTGCAGGTCTTGCTCCACTCGGTGCGACTCCTCTTCAAGTTCGAGGTATTGCTTGGTATCGCGTTCGGTAAGCAGCACATGCTCGCCATCAATGATCGTTGGCGGAAGTCTCGAGCCATTCTCGATGGACTTCAGAAGTGCTTCCTCGTAGACATCGAGGGAGCGAGTAAAGGCTGCGAGGAGTGGCGCACCCGGCACGCGCACTCCGGTCGCAGAAAACTCATAGATCTGATACTGCGGCCCATCGAGGTTCGGTAGCGGTGGGGCGGCGATGGAGCTCGCCGCGCCAACGCGTCCAATCACCGAGAAGAGGAGTCCGATTGCCGCTTGACGAACTAAGACTCGAATACGGTTGTTCTCTTGCACGCGATCCCTCCACCTAAATGCTCAACATATCCGCCGCTGAAGGGTCGCATCGTAGCGAATCTCTCGCGGTGGCTTGCGCGCGACAAATGGTCCCCCGCGGCAGCGTGTCGGCTGTGGTGAGGTACCTCAGCGACTACCGTCCACGGAGCGCTAACTCGACCATTCGCTCAGTAGCCAGGAGAGATCTGCAGCGTTCACGATCCCGTCGCTGTTGACATCTGCGGTCGAATCGTCGGTCATCCAAGCGGCGAGCATGATCGTGAGATCGATGCCTGTGACCAAACCGTCACCATTGAAGTCCGACCGCGGAGCGCAGTCATTCGGAATTCCATCGCCGTTGCTATCGGGGTCACACGGATCCGGAACCTGATTCCCGTTGCAATCCTCGCTCGCTGGCGGTCGGTTGAGGTAGATGTATTTGTCCCACGAGTTCTCTGGCTCGATGACCACATCGGTACGGCCATCGTTGTTTAAGTCCCCGAGCAGCATCCACCGCGCATTCGAATCGTACATGTGCGCGAATGAGCGTTTGGGGAAATTGCCCGTTCCGTCATTGAAGAGCGCGATGGCGGTTCCTGCGCGGGCGAGGATGTCGATGTCGCCGTCGAGATCGAAGTCGTCGGCGCGGTAGATACTCCCGGAAACGCTGTTGACGACGATCGGGTCGACAGGTAGTGCGCCGTCACCCGGATTTCGAAAGAGTCGCGTCCCGAGCGCCGAGATGACGACGTCGTTGTCTTTGTCGCCATCGAAGTCGGCACATACGATTGCGCCGACGGCCGGGCTCAGCGGTTTGGCGACGATGTAGCGATCTTCACGCGGACCGAATGCTCCACCCCCAATGTTGGGATACACGCAGAAGATGCCGCCTGGTTGCGTGAGCCCTTGCGCATGACCGGTGAACACTTCCGGAAGCCCATCACCCGTGATATCCCCGAACGCAATCTCTTCATCCTCTGCCGGAACGACAGCGACCGTGACGGCGGCATCGAATGTTCCGTCGCCGTTGCCAAGCGCTCGCAA
>SXUI01000072.1 GCA_005790605.1 Planctomycetia bacterium
CACCCCTGATAAGGGTGAGGTCGAAGGTTCGAGTCCTTTCAGGCCCATTCGTGACTGCAGCCGTTCCAAATCTGGAGCGGCTGTATGTCTTTTTGTGCGTCCTGCAATCGTCGCATTTCTCGTACGGGTGGCAAACGCGATGGCGGATTCGCCTATGCTCTTGACCCCCTTCGGCGAGCCGATGGGGTCGTCTTGTTTCGTCCTTCAACCAATCTCTACTTACTGGGAGTACTGACCGAAATGCGTCGCGCGAAGATCTCGATCATCGGAGCTGGAAACACAGGCGCAGCGTGCGCCGTTTGGGCTGCATCGAAGGAACTCGGAGACATCGTGCTCCTCGATATCGCGGATGGCGTGGCGAAGGGGAAGGCGCTCGACCTGTACGAGGCGGCACCGATTGAGGGGTTTGATTGCCGCATCGAAGGTGGTAGTGATTACGCGCTTATCGCAAACAGTGACATCGTCGTCATCACGGCGGGACTTCCGCGCAAGCCGGGCATGAGCCGAGATGACTTGATTCAGACGAATGTGAAGATCGTCCGCGAAGTTTCGCAGCAGGTCGCGAAGTTCGCACCGGACTCGATCATCATCGTGCTCTCGAATCCACTCGACGCCATGGTGTACACGGCGTGGAAGAGCTCGGGGTTCCCTGCGCATCGCGTGCTCGGCCAAGCTGGCTGCCTCGATGTTGCGCGATTCCGGGCGTTCCTCTCGATGAAACTTGGTTGCTCGATCGAAGACATTCAAGCGCTCTTGCTTGGTGGCCATGGCGACGACATGGTTCCGCTGCCTCGCTTCACAAGCGTGCACGGCATTCCGATTGATCAACTGTTGTCGGAGGCGGACATCAATGAGTGCGTGCAGCGCGCCAAGGTTGGTGGTGGCGAAATCGTGCAGCTCATGGGCACGTCTGCGTACTACGCGCCTGCCGCGGGTGTCATCCAGATGGCGGAAGCGATTATCAAGGACAAGAAGCGCATTCTTCCTTGCGCTGCGTACTGCGAAGACGCGTTTGGCGTCGCGCCAGGGCAGAAGGGCAAGGGCTACTTCGTTGGCGTTCCATGCGTGCTCGGCAAGGGCGGTATGGAGAAGGTCGTCGAAGTGAAGTTCAACCCCGCGGAAGCCGCGCTCTTTGCGGAGAGCGCACAGCATGTGAAGGATCTGGTCGCAGTCGTTCAGAAGCTCTTCCCTGAGTTGGGCTGATGACTCGCGGCGGCAGCGCTGCCAAACAGTTTGCAATCTCACAACGCACGCCCCGAGGCGTGCGTTGTGCGTTTTGCTCTACGCAGCTGAAACCGTTGCGAGTGGATCGGCGGCAAGTCGCTGCGCGGTGAAGTCGCCAATGAGTTTCGCGATGCGATCGAGGGGCGCGACGATCTGCGCGCCACCACAGCGGATCGCTTCTCGTGGCATTCCAAAGACCACACAGCTCTGCTCGTCCTGTGCAATGGTGACAGCGCCCGCCTTGCGCATCGCAAGCAGCCCAGTCGCTCCGTCGCCGCCCATGCCGGTCATGATGACGCCGAGCGCGCGCGCTCCTGCGACTTGCGCGGCGCTTTCGAAGAGGACTTCCACAGATGGCTTGTGTCGCATCACTCGCGGACCGTCAAACACTCGCACGACCCACTGTGACCCCTCGCGAACTACACGCATGTGTTGACTTCCTGGAGCTAACAACGCGCGCCCAGTGCGAATGACATCGCCGTCCTGCGCTTCCTTCACTTCAATGGCGCAGAGCGTGTTGAGACGATCCGCGAACGCCTTGGTGAACCCTTCGGGCATGTGTTGCACCATGACGATGCCAGGCGTGTCAAGCGGTAGAGCGCTGAGCACCACGCGAAGCGCTTCGGTTCCGCCTGTGGAAGTTCCAATCGCGATGAGTCGATTGCTTCCCGTTCGTGCATCGGCAACACGCGCGGTGCTCGGTGGAGCGATCGGTGAGGAAGTCGAGGAAAGGAGGCTTGCGCTGCTGAGTGTTGGCGCCGTCGCGCGAGGTCTTGGGCGCGACGATGCAGCGGCCTGGACGAGTTCCGCGAGCCGCGCCGCGACCTCGCGCACGCTGAAGTTTCCGCCAGGCTTTGAGACGACTTCAAACGCACCCGCTTCGAGGCATTCGACTGCGAGCGCGCAACCTTTGGGTGTGAGTCCCGAGCAGACGATCACGGGGACGGGGTGGAACTTCATCAACTTGCGCAAGAAGGTCAGGCCATCCATCTTGGGCATTTCAAGGTCGAGGATCACGCAATCCGGATGTAACTCCAAGATCTTCTCGCGGGCGAGGAGCGGATCGGCGGCGGTTGCGACAACCTCGATGCCTGGTTGGCGCTCGAGTTCATTGCGCAGAACTTGGCGCACAATCGCGCTGTCGTCGACGATGATGATCCGTGCATTTGGCATGCTTCGTCTTTCACGCGTGATTGCATCAGGCAGCGATGGCGTGGACTTCGAGTCGTTCGCCTTCCGCGTTCAGCACACAGGAGCCTGCGCATCTCGGTCGAGGCGCGGGCGCGGTTCGCGGAAGTCCGAGTGAGTAGCGACAGTCGGATCCACCAAGTTCAAGAATGATGGAGCCTCCGATGATGTTTGCGAGTTCTCGCACGGCCTCCGCAGCCATGGACTCGCTCACTTCACTCGCTTCGCATCCGAGCAAACTCGCCGCAAGATTACGCCCAAATCCAGCGCTCGCAACAAGATCGATCCCGCCATTGCATGGACCCGTGTAGTCGATGCTCGCAATCGTGACCGCGTCCGGAAGGTCTTCAGGATCATCGGCTGGATCGGCAAGTACGAATGCGGTTCGCTCAAGTGCATCGATGGTGATGCGCGCGAGCATGGCGGGATCTGGGTGAAGATTGTCGGTGGGTTCGGGCATGACGTGCGTTCCTGCATTGGAAGAGGGCGTGTGGCGCCTTAGTGTTCTCGTGCGACACCGAGGACCTCTGAAATCAATCGACAGAGTTCTTCGGGTTCGAAGGGTTTGCGAAGGGTGTGACGAACTCCGTACTCGCGCATGCGATCGAGTCGAGCGCGATTTGCCTCGGTTGAAACGATGACCACGGCGACATCGCTCAAGTCGGCGTGCTCGCGAAGTTCTTTCGCAAACGCCTCGCCGTCCATGACGGGCATGTTGAGATCGAGCAACACAAGATCGACCCACACACTCGAAAGCACATCGAGCGCCTCCCGGCCGTTTCCAGCCTCAAACACCCGTTCTTCAGGCACACCCGCGAGGCGAACGACCTTCTTGATGGCGGACCTCAGAATCGGCGAGTCATCGACGATGAGGACATGACAGTTGATTGGCGGACTCATGTGGATCTCCCAAACGCGAGCTTCGTCGCGGTGCGCTGTGCAGCGGTTTCTGTGAGTACAGCGATGACAAGTGGTTCAAGGTCGGAGCGAGTGAGGCCGAGGCGTTCACGCGCTCCACGATCAAACGGGTACAGCATGCCATCCGCCCCAAGCCCAAGCCCGGCAAATCTCGCCACCCAATCCGCAGCGTGCACGACATCACAACACGGATCAATCGGATCCTGCGGCGGCGTGTGATGCAATCGAATGAGTCGTGCGATCGGTGTCGGCAACTTCCATTGCAGCGCAAGGGCAGCACCAAGTTCAGCGTGATCTGCACCAAACGCTTCCAACTCGCAATCCAGAAATGGCATGCCCTCGGATCGATCCGCGAGCGATTCGAGTGCCGCTGGACCGGCAAGTGCATCAATCACGATCTTCCCGACATCTCGAAGAAGCGCGCCCGCGAAGCAGATGCCCTCATCGGCGCCAACTCGTCGAGCGATGAGACCCGCGGCAACGGCGCCCCCAACGGAAGCCTCGCTCAATTCGCCTCGTCGCATTCCGTACGCTCGCCCACCCTCCGCCAAGAGACCTCCAACTTCTGTCTCCATCGCGATGCGTACGAGCGCCCTGGTCCCAAGTCGGCGTACTGCTTCAGGAAGAAGCACGGTGCTGCCCCGAGGGTTGTAGATGACGGAGTTTGCGATGCGCAGGACGCGTGCGGCGATCGCCTCATCGCTTCGCACAATCGCGTCGATCTGCGAGAAGTCCAAGTTGCGACCCACCGCGGAGAGAAGTCTCATCGCGGCCGCTGGCATCGCCGGCAGTCCGTCAATGTGCGCGACGAGCGCATTCGCATGCTTTGAAGTTAGTTGCATCAACTCGGCCACAGCGAACGCTCCTTTCCTTGACTCCGAACGAGGGTCGCGCCATCGCACAGTCGTAGTGAAAGTGTGCGGCTATGCGATCCGCCTGTGTCGTCGGCGGAGAGCAACATGCCGTGCTTCCACAGGATCTTTCGCAGAAGCGTTCGATTGCGACTTCCGATGCGAAAGTGTCCCTCGTCCGCAAGAATCTCTGCGCCGCCTGCAGCGCAGATGACCAGGCGATCTCGTCGAGCACCGAACGCCAGCACACGCTCAAGAAGAAGCGAGAAGCCAGTGTCGCCAAACATGAATGGGTTTTCAACCGACTTCGTCGCGTTGAGTGCGCCTTCTGGCAGCATGAAGTGCAGCATGCCACCGGCGCGGAGAATCGGATCCCACACAGTGACGCCTATGCACGACCCGAGCGCATAGGTGACGAGGGTGCGGGATGCGTCACGGCTTGCTTGCAAGTCCGCAACGCCGACCGTGATGCGCTCGGCATCGGTTGTTGTTCCAAGAGTCATTTCGGTACGGGGGGGTGGCATAGACCTCGCTCACTCCTTGACATAAATGCTGGCGGACGCCGTCTTGAACGGGACCTTGAGCGACGAAAGAGTCTCCGCACTTCCGACAATGAGCCATCCTGCTGGCCTCAGCATCGAGTGCATGCGGAGCACAACCTCCTGCCGCGTCTCACTATCAAAATAGATCATGCAGTTTCGAAGAAAGATGCAATCGAATGGTCCGCCAATCGCAGTGGGGGAGTCCATCAAATTGTGCTGGCGGAACTCCACCATCTCGCGAAGCTCTGGGCGAACACTCCACTCCGGTTCGAGTGACTTCGGTGCAGGAATGAGCCATCGCTTGCGTCGTTCAGGAGAGAGACCCGCGAGCTGACTCTCGTTGTACACACCCGCGCGCGCCGCCGCGAGCGCCTTCGTGGAGAGATCACTTCCGAGGACTTTGATATCCCACTTTTGCTCCGGAGGTAAACACTCGCGCGCTTGCATCGCGATGGAGTAAGGTTCCGCACCGGTGGAGCATGCGGCACTCCAGATGCGGATCTTTCTCCCCGGGGTCGTGCGAGTCCCGCGAGCGAGCGGTGTCCACAGTTCGCGTTCGAGGAAATCGAAGTGCGTCGGATCTCGGAAGAAGCTGGTGACATTCGTGGAGAGAATGTCGAAGAACAGCAGCATGTCCGCCTCAGTCGGCGTGCGTTCAATGCGTTGCACCCACGCTTCAATTGTCCCGCCAGACTTTCGCAGGTGCGTCGTCAGGCGATTCTGGACGAGGGAGAACTTGCGCGCGTGCAGCGCAAGTCCCCAACGAGCGCGCGCAATGCGCGCGATCCGTTCAAACAATGGCTCAGTCAGCGTGTCAATCATGCAATGCACTTCACCACCTCAGGCGTGGCGCTCCTCGCAAGCAATCCAACCTCGGATCATCACGCCGCTTCGCGTTTCGACGCGGCAGCAGCCGCTTGCGCGATCTGCTGTCGCTCACGCGATCCAACGACTTCTGCGATCTCGAGCAGCAGAATCACTTTTTCTTTCACCTTGCCCATCCCCTGGATGTAGCCGAGCGGAATCTCGCAACCAAACTCTGGCGGCGGCTCGATGGCGGATGGCGGAATGTCTTGGACTTCACGCACGCTGTCGACCACCGCACCCATGACGGTCTGTTCGCCCTCGGTGTCAGTGCTCTCAAGCACGATGACGCAGGTCTCTTTCGTCGCTTCCACAGCTGGAAGCGCGAATCGCAGGCGCAAATCGATGACCGGGATGATTCGGCCGCGAAGATTCATGACGCCACGCACATACGGAGGCGTCTGGGGAAGCGGCGTGATGGCGAGTAGTCCGATGATCTCGCGGACTTTCAAGATCTCCACGCCATAGGTCTCGGTGCCGAGACAGAAGGAGAGGAACTTGTGTTCGTTCGCGTCGCGTTGTTTGCGCGCGCCCTGATTGGTGGTGCTCGTGGTGGATGATTGGCTTGGCCGTTCGACGATACTCATGACATGTGCTCCTTCAATGAACTACGAGATTCCGTGCGTTGCAGGCGATCATGACCGCGCGAGGCGGCCTCTTCTAAGAGTCCACCGACATCGACGATGAGCGCCACGCGTCCATCACCGAGGATCGCTCCACCGGAGACCCCGCGCAGTGACTCCCGCGCGCCGAGCGTCTTAATGACGACTTGTTGTTGACCGAGGATCTCGTCGACGAAGACGCATGCGCGGCGCTTCCCAGATTCAAGAACAAGAAGCAGTCCTTCGCTCAGTTCGTCCACGCCTTCTTGGACGTCGAAGACCTGCTTCAGTCGATGCACCGCGAGATGCTGTTCGCCCACGCGGACGAGTTCGCCGCGTCCGAACACGATCGTGAGATCGGATGCAACAGGTCGGAAGCTGCGTTCGATGCTGAGTGTGGGGACCACATATCGTTGCGTTCCGATGCGCACCACCATGCCATCGATGATGGCCATCGTCAGCGGCAATCGCATGCTGAAGACCGAGCCTTCGCCTGGTGTTGAGTAGATCTCGACGCTGCCTCGAAGCGCTTCAATATTGCGCCGCACGACATCCATACCGACGCCGCGACCGGAGATGTCTGTCACTTTCTCCGCCGTGCTAAATCCTGGGAGGAACACATAGTTCCACACTTCCGAATCGGGAATGTCCGCTGGATTTCGTGAAGGATCGAGCAACCCGCGCTCCACGCACTTCTTGAGAATGCGCTCTCGATTGAGTCCACGGCCATCATCGGCGACCTCGATGACGATGGAACCCCCAGAGTGAAATGCGCGCAGTCGGAGCGTGCCCGTTTCGTCTTTGCCAGCGGCGCGTCGATCGGCGGCGGACTCGATGCCGTGATCGCACGCATTGCGGATCATGTGGACAAGCGGGTCGCCGATTTCCTCGACCACATTGCGGTCGAGTTCGACATCTTCGCCTTCCACCACAAGCTGCACTCGCTTCCCTGCCTTATGCGCGACATCGCGAACGAGTCGAGCCATTTTCTGGAAGGTTGCACGCAGCGTGACCATGCGCAGCGACATCGAAGTCTCTTGGAGATCTCGCACGATCTTCCCCAAGTGCGCGAGATTGCGCTGCAGTCGTTGGTCCACAACGGCTGTGATCGCCGGATCCTGCATGACCATGAGTTGCGCGATGACGAGTTCGCCGACTTCGTTCACGAGACTGTCAAGGCGGAGCGTCGACACCTTGACGGTTTGATCGCCCTTGCGCATGGCTGCAACTCGCGCATTTGGATCGGTCGATGCTGGAGGCGCGGGCGGGGGAGCGTCGAGCGGACCTGCTGGCGTCGTCTCCTTGACCATGGCGCTCGGTGCGGCGCTTGTCGGCGATGCGGCGTTGCTGCCTTCACTCGCGCTTTGCAATCGAGCGATAAGGGATTCCACGGCTCGCTCCGAGGGAAGCGGACCACCGTTGATGCCTGCAATCAGTTGTCCGAGGATGTCGCTCGAAACAAGCACCAAGTCGAGGACGGTGCTATCGAGCGCACGGGTTCCGCTTCGAACGCGGTCGAGCAGACATTCCGCGGCATGCGCGCACCGGACCACCGGCACGAGATTCATGAAACCAGCGACGCCCTTGATGGTGTGAAACGCGCGGAAAATGACATTCACATGCTCCGGATCACCGGAGCTCTTCTCGAGTTGCAGCACCGCATTCTCAGCGTTCGCGAGATGTTCCTTCGCCTCCGTCACAAAATCCGCGAGGTTGTCGTCGGCTGCATCGAAGTTCAATTGAATGGCGCGGTCATCACCGGGAGTCGCAGGCACAGGGGGTGACGCGATTTCGGACGGTGCATCGCTCGGCTTCGTTGCATGGAAGCCAGCGCACAACGCGGCCCGAGCATTTGCATCATCAGGTTCTTCCGCGATCGGATCGCAAGCGAGCACTGCCATGAGCCCTCGCAACCAGTCAGCGAGTGCGAGTACGGCGTCGACCGGAAACTGCCCCTGTGCGAGGGCCTCTTCGATGTGCGTCTCTGTGTCGTGGCAGAGTCGTTGCGCGCGGTCGAGGCTCAAGACGCCACATTCACCTTTGAATGTGTGAATCCGTCGCTTGAGGTCGGCGAGTTCATCGTCGGCGTGGCTTCTGTCTTCGCACGCAACCGCCAAGTGCTCGAGTTCTGGGATCGTCGTCTCGCAACCCGAGACCCACGCCGCAATCAGATCGCGGTCCACGCCTGTCCGTCCGGAGCAAGAGTTCGTTGGCGCGGCCGGAGCTGTCCCGTCCTCAGGCGTCGATTCGTCGAGTTTCGAGATGGCCTCCGACAGCCGGAGGAACGCCTGCTCCACATCGGCAACCTGTCGTAAGACGATCTGCTCGACCAGTTCTGCCGCCTCCGCAGAAGACGCGGCCGCATCGCTCGCTTGGCGAGTTTGCGCTTCCCTCGTGATGGACTGCAACAGGTCCTGAAGTGCGACGAGTCCGGGAAGGTCGCGCGCATCGGTGAGGACGACTGCCTTGGCCGCTTGGTTGATGGATTGGCGAAGACTCATGTGGCGAGCTTTGTCTAGAACGAGTGGAAATGGCGTCGATGCTTCGAGCCATCGGGGAGTGAAATCAAGCGCCCCGCGCATCCGGCATCGGCAACCGAAGCCTTGCGATGCAATGCGCTTCTGAACCTCCCTCGGATTGGGGCAAGCACCTGAGGGTCGTGGCGCAGGTGGCGGAGCGGTCAGCGTGCGCACGTAGCCTGAAGGGGATTTGAGCGGGGGCTGGGATTTCGTCGATAGATGGGTTCCCCATGGCGCGCGTGATTCCCCTCTTCAAGTTCGACGCCGGATGGCCATTCGTCATCGCCGGGCTCGCGCTTCTGATGAGTGCGCTTCTCATCCCCGCGCAGCGAGAGTTACACGAACTCAAGGGACTCGTGCAATACCACCGGGCGCGTGAACAGCAGGCGTTTGAGAGGCTTGCCGCGTACGATCGGTTTCTGCAAGATCTTGACGCGAGCGACGAACGTATCTTGCGCAGACTTGCCGCGAGTCAGTTGAATCTGAAGCCCGCTGGCGAGGACTCGCTGATGCTCGCTCCGAGCATGAACGACACCGTGGTGGAGTGGATCGATGCATCGGTTCCGCTCGCGCCGCAGACAGCGGTGCCGGCTCCGGACACGCTCTTGTCACGGCTCGCAACGGGTCCGAGGCGATTGTGGATTCTCGGCGTTGGCACATTTTTGATGTTCATTGGCCTATTCGTTGGCCCCGAAACCGAGTTTAGCGGGCGCAAGCGAAAGGTCTCGGCCGCTGCCCCGAGCACGCTTCCGGTCGCCGTGCTCGCCCCGAGCGGATGCGAACTCAAGTGTTCGACGAGCGATCGTATCCCTTCGCTTGTTGAGGCGGTCGAGAGCGCCGAGCCGGTTGAGATGCAGTCCACGGTGCTCGAAGGCGAGCAGCTCACGGTGCAGTCGCACGTGTCCGAGTCCGCCGCGTTGGAGACCTTCGGGACCAGCGACGGCGCGCTGAGTGATCCGTCGCTCGCGAATGAGTCTTCGATTGAGTCGGACTCCTTTGCGGAGTGTGACATCGCGCCTCATGCTGCTTGGAGCAATGCGGCCCCAACCGAGCGCGAGGTGCGGGTTGCGATGGAGAACGAGCAAGACCCACGCTCGCAGGCGTAAAGAGATTCCTTGCAGAAAAAAGGTGGTGAAAGGAGAGCCTCCGCTTGGAGGTGGTAGTGTCTCTCGGTCGGTGGTTTGCAACTTGCCTGATGGAAAGGCTGGTCGGTGTGACGGTGATGGATCGGAGCAAAAACTTGGCTCAAGAGCGCTCGGAGGACTCTGCGGCGATGCGTGAGTGCGACGCGTGGTTGCGATTGGCTCTCGCTCGAGGAATTGGTCCACGGGCTGCCCGCATGGCAGTCGCGACTGCGGGCGGTGCGGAGAACGCGCTCAAGCATGATGAAGAGTGGTGGATGCAGTTCTTGCGAGGAGTTCCCCCGGGAATGCTCGGCGCGGCACTTCGTGAGGCTCGGCTCACAGATCTGTCCGTTGAGCGGACGGCTGCGCAGGCGCATGACGCGTCAGTGCTCGCATTTCCGCAACTCCCAGCGGCGTTGCAATGTCTCGACGATGCACCAGCAGCACTCTGGGTACGCGGGGCGTTCCCGCCGCCCGAGTCTCCCGCGGTTGCAATCGTAGGGTCGAGGTCAGCGACAGCGTATGGCCGCCTTCAAGCGGCGCGATTTGCCGCTGAACTCGCTGAACTTGGCGTTGTCATCGTGAGCGGCGGGGCGCGCGGGATTGACGCGGAGGCACATCGTGCAGCGCTTCGAGTCGGCGGGCTCACTGTCGCTGTTCTCGGCGGAGGATTCGATCATGTGTATCCAGCTGAACACGCATCGTTGTTTGACGCGATCGTCGAAGCAGGCGGAGCAGTCATCACCGAGTTTCCATGCGCGATGTCTCCGCGACCCGAGTACTTTCCCCGACGCAATCGCATCGTGAGCGGATTGAGTCTTGTTGTCCTGGTTGTTGAAGCAGCCCAACGGAGTGGGGCTCTGCTGACGGCACGACTCGCAGTGGAGGAACAAGCGCGAGAGGTCGCGTGCATCCCGGGCCCGGTTGATTCGCCTCGTTCCGTTGGATGCCATCGAGCAATCCGCGAAGGTTGGGCGCATCTCGTCGAGCAGCCACGGGATGTCGCCGAGCTCATTCTCTCGCAGCGTTCGCTCGCGATCGCGAACCTCTCATGCAGTCTCCCAAGCAGCGATGGGAGTGAGAGGGTGTCGGTGCCCAGCGCGAGGGCGTTGAGTCCGCCTCCGGAGGGCACTGATGACGCGCTGCGAGGAGGGGCAGACGAAACCGCGCGCCGGGGAGGGAAGTTGGCAGCGTTGAGTCCCCTCGAGAGTTTGATCCTTGGAGTGATTCGAAAGACCTCAATGTGCGCCGATGAAGTGTCGGACCGCGCGAACTCCACTTCTCAGGAGACCGCAGTAACACTCACCGCACTCGCTTCGAAACGACTGGTTCGATTTGATGGGGAGCGCTGGCGTGCGTCTGTGCCTCCGTAGGCGGCGGGCTACACAAACCGATCGGGCGAGAAGACGCAATTCCTGCTTGCGTTCGCGTCGCCCCATCCGTCGATGGCCAAATGCGCGCTTGTGGCCCGCACTGCGGATTGGTCGCAGGCTGGTACTGGAGCGGATTCACCCTCGCGGGAGTGGTCCCGCGAGAGGCGAAGCCCCGGCGAAAGGAGGGCCGGAGGTATTGCTACAGTGCTCGTTTCCCCTTGAGGTAAGGAAGCAAGGCGCCGTCGTCGAGCTCTCCATTGGCATTGGTGCCAAATCAAGGACGGCACGAGTAACGGATGAAGCGATGACCGAGCGACCACCACAGGGCACGGAATGCGTGTTGATTCTCGATTTTGGAAGCCAGACCGCGCAGTTGATTGCTCGTCGGGTTCGTGAAGCAGGCGTGTTTAGCCTGCTCGTGTCCCCATCGATTTCCCCGGCGGAAGTGAAGGAGATCGCTCCGAAGGGAATCATCCTTTCAGGCGGACCCTCAAGCGTGTTCGAAGCAGGAGCTCCAACCTGCGCGCCAGAACTCTTCACGCTCGGGATCCCTGTGCTCGGGATCTGCTACGGAATGCAGTTGATGAGTCACTTGCTTGGCGGTCGTGTGCAGTCCGCTGCGCACCGAGAGTACGGGCGTGCGAAGCTTGAAGTGCAAGACGCGAGCGACTTCTTTGCGGGCGTTGATGCGCATGCCACCGTGTGGATGAGTCACGGCGATCAAGTGGTTGCGATGCCTGCTGGTTTTCAACCGATCGCCTCGACGACGACATGCGCCGTTTCGGCGATGCGAGACCGTGCGCGCCGCTTCTACGGTGTGCAGTTCCACCCCGAAGTCACGCACACGCCGCAGGGCGGTGACATGATTGCGAATTTCCTCTTTAAGGGCTGTGGGTGTAGTGGCTCTTGGAAGATGTCCGATTTCGTCGACGCCGAATGCGCGCGCATTCAAGCGAGGGTGGGAAGCGGTCGCGTGATTTGTGGCCTCTCCGGCGGCGTCGATAGTTCCGTCGTTGCAGCGCTGCTTGCCAAGGCCATCGGTCCACAGTTAGTTTGCATCTTCGTCGACAATGGGCTCCTTCGTAAGAACGAGCGAGAGCTTGTGGAGACGACATTTCGCGATCACTTCGATGTCGACTTGCGCGTGGTTGACGCGAGCAAAGCGTTTCTCGCGGATCTTGCCGGCATCGAAGATCCGCAGGAGAAGCGCCGCCGCATCGGGCATCGTTTCATCACCGTCTTTTCGGAGATGGCAGCATCCATCGAGGGTGGCGCGCAGTTTCTCGCGCAGGGAACGCTGTACCCCGATGTGATCGAGTCTGGGCACGGGCACGCGGGAACAAGCGCGAACATCAAGCTCCATCACAATGTTGGCGGATTGCCAGAGGATCTCGAGTTCAAACTCATCGAGCCGATGCGCCTCCTGTTCAAAGACGAAGTGCGGGCACTCGGAGAAGTCCTTGGCCTTCCACCACAGGTCGTGTGGCGACATCCATTCCCGGGTCCAGGTCTCGCGGTTCGCGTACTCGGCGAAGTCACCACGCCGAAGTTAGATCTTCTCCGCGAGTGCGATTTGATTCTGCTCGAAGAGATCGTCGCCGCGAATCTCTATCGATCCACAAGCCAAGTGTTCACCGTCTTGCTTCCTGTGAAGAGTGTCGGCGTCATGGGAGACGGACGAACCTACGACTCCGTTGTGGCGGTCCGATCAGTCGACACGCAAGACTTCATGACGGCGGATTGGTCTCGCATTCCCTACGATGTCCTCGCGACCATTTCGAATCGCATCATCAATGAAGTGAAGGGCGTGAATCGCGTGGTATACGACATCTCTTCCAAGCCACCAGCGACGATCGAGTGGGAGTAGTGGCCGCGGAGCGCAGAGGTACAGACGGGCGCGACCGAGCCAACGCGTGCATCGCCGGATGCGAGCGTTGGAACTCGCACGCGCTACGCGCTTCCTCGACGCCTAGACAGCGCGTCAGCGGCGCATCGACAGCGCGTCAGCAGCGCATCGACAGCGCCCCAACGGGAGATCTCTGTCGTGCTCGTTCGCGCAATTCGCTTAGCGCATGATGCTCTGACGTTGGATCATCACTTCGAGCGTTTGGCAGGTGAGATCAACATCGCGTTCAGAGAGATTCGGGTGGAACGGTAGGGCGATGAGTCGATGCGCCGCGCGCTCCGCAATGGGGAATCCTTCGACCACTCCAAACTGCGCGAGACTCGCGGGTTCGCCCGGCGCGTAGCAAACAGCACTCGACACACCGATGTCATGCCGCAGCATGCCTAGGACAATGGAGTCTCGTTCGTCACGGGTGTATCGATCGCTCAGGCGAACCGCGAAGTGACTCCATCCGACTCGGTTGTCCGGGGCCGGGGGCGGAAGCAGCAGGTCGGCGTGACCGCCGAGTCGACTCATGTACTGCGCGAAAATCTCCTGCACGCGCTTGGCGTACTCCGCGTGCCGGCGCAGCCGCAGCACGCTCACCGCTGCGGCAATCAGTGGAAGACTCGGATCGCTCACAAACTGTTCGATTGGGCGAACGCCGCCTATGCGCTCCCAGTCAACGCGCGGGCGGACGACGCCGCCTTCTCGCATGAGGGAGAGCGCAGAAGCAAGCGCATCATCATTCGTGCAAGCGACTGCGCCCGATGCGCCGAGAAAACCGCTCGCGGCTTCGAGCCCGACGACCGAGATGCGACCAAATCGACCAACGGGGTCGCGACCGATCTGACCGCCAAGTCCACCGCAAACAATCTCGAGCAGTGGGATCTCGAATTTCGACGCGACGGCGGCTAACTCATCGAGACCCGTGGGATCCCCGTGCATCGTCGCGCCGACGATCAGCCGGGTTCGCCCCGTGCATCGGCTATCGACGCTTGCGCCTCGAAGTGTGAGTGATCGTGGATCCGCGTCTACAAACAGCGGACGGGCTCGGGCGCGCGCGAGCGCAGCGACGAGGGCAGGGGGCGCGAGCGCAGGGAGCACAACCTCGTCGCCGTCTCGAACTCCGAGCGCTTGGAGCGCGCACTCGATCGCGCATTGCGTCGAGCCGAACGCCGCACCAAACGGCCGCGCGACGAGATCGGCAACACCATCTTCAAGTTCCTTCTCGAGCGCGAGCGCGCCATCGACACTCCCGTCCAAACACTCCGTAAGTGCTCTGAGCTCATGCGCCTGGATGGATGGAAGGGAGAGCGTGATGATCTCGCTCATGGTGAACTCCTCGACACTCGTCGACACGCGGAATGCGACTCGCGAATGTGCACGAAAAGGGTAGCGCGAATCGCCTGTGCGTGCACTGCACGATGGGAGCGAGTGATTGCTTCAAGACCCGCGCGGGAACTACGGGGTTGTTGTGGGGCTATCAATCTCGCTACAAAGTTTCGAAATGCACTCGGTCGCGCGGTCATTCGCGCGAAGCCAGAGCCACGCCGCTTGCGCAGCGACTGCCGGTTCGCTCGAGCCCGCGATCTTTGAGAGCGCAAGCAAATCAGCGTCGGA
Organism: Planctomycetia bacterium; assembly: GCA_005790605.1. GTDB lineage: Bacteria > Planctomycetota > Phycisphaerae > Phycisphaerales > SM1A02 > F1-140-MAGs142. The sequence goes on from SXUI01000072.1 coordinate 14,714, forward strand.
CAACGTCGGCGTGCATTGCGCGTCGAGAATTCGGATGAGTGCTTCGCCTTTCGCGCTCGCCCCTGCGCGTGCCTGATGCGCGACGCTCGCCGCTGATGGTGTTCCGGCCTCAGCGAGCGCGAAGAGGAGGAGGTCTTTCAGCGGCACATTGGCTTCGGATTTTTGCAGGGCAGGAGCGAGCGCATCGGGTGAGAGTTCTGCCAACCTCGCGATGGCACGGAGCACGCCGTCGCCGAGCGAACTTGCCGCGGCGTTCTCCTCCACAAGGAGCGCGAGGGACGCAATGCCAAGTGCGCGCTCCGCATCCGCACCGAGCACCGCGGCGCCCTCGGACGCGGCCGCGAGCGTCGATCGATGGCCCGTCGCGAGAAGTTTCACATACAACGGCTCAAGCGCTCCTGTGGACAGCAACGCCCCAGCATCCGCAATGCTCTCAAGCAGCGGATCCTGATTCCGGAGAAGCGCCCAATCCTCAACACTCGCCCGAGTCCCACTCGCGAGGAGGAGTTGCGCGGCTCGAACGAGCGCGAGTTGTGTGCGTTCACCGCCGACGAGTGCTCGCCACGCCAGCATGCCTTCCTGAGGATCAACCAGCAGAAGCGCCACGATCATGCGTGCGCGAGTTTGCGCGTTCAAATCAGGAAGCGCAAGCGCAGCGCGCAGAAATGCGCCTGTGTTCTTGAGTTTGAATCGAACGATCGCTCCGCTCACCTCCGTGAGCGCGGACACGCGAACTCGTGAATTCATCGCCGCGATGTTGTCGATCGCTGCCTGTACTTCCGCAGCATCCCGCAGTCCGAGCGAGAGCAGTAATACTTCGCCTAGCGCGGCGATCTCTGGCGTCTTGGACGCGCAGAGTTTGTCGATCAGGGCGCGATCAGGCACCGCACCTTGAGCCATGGCCTCCGCGATGAGCGCGGCGCGTGCTCGTCCATCAAGTTCATCCCACTGCGAAATCTCGAGCGCTTCCTTGGGACCGATGAGTTTTATCGCGAGGGCGGCTTGAATCGCGTTGTCGCGGTCAGTCCGCTCTGGCAATGCCTCAATGAGCGCTGGATCGATCGCTTTTGTCGGCGAAAGTTCCGCAATGCCAAGGACGCCGTCGACGCGTATGGACCAGTGTCCGGCACGAAGCAAACACTCAAAGAGTGGAAGCAATTGCGGATCCTGCAACTGCCGAAGCCCGACGAGCACGATGTGGTGTCGACCGTCTGAACGCGCGTCGAGCGCACTTCGCAGTTGTCGCATCGAACTTTCGAACGGATCAACCGGGCCGTACTGTGCGGCAGCGGGAATCGCGCGCATCGCGAGCAATACGGCGCAGGCAAGCCATCGGGTCGAGCGCAGCGAACTTTCACGAATCGATCGGCGCGAGAATGGCGTGGCGTGCTTGCGCGAAAGTCCTACGAGCATCAAGTTGAGTGTAGCGAACGATGCCGTCAGCCGCCGCGCACGAGGTCGTGCCGAAGCTGATCCATCGCTTCTCGCGTCGAAACTCCGACGAGCAGGGGCTCGTCGCGCTGCAGGAGTTCATCGATCAGTTTCGCTCCAGCATGCACGGACGAGTGCGCGCTCCGACCGAGCGCGCGCGCGATTTCCGGGTAACTCGAGGTCGTCAGTTGTCGAGCCAGATGCGCGACAACGCCGCGCCCACGGGTTGCGCGCTGATGCCGTGACTGTGTGAGCAACTCATCGCGGGGGATGCCGAGGCGTTGCACGACGGCGTCGATGATTCGACTCAGGCGGATCGGCGCGGAGGGCAGGGCGTCACTCGCTGCTTCGCCGAGCATCCGATCGGCGACCGTTGCGGTGATGGCTTGTTCGATGCCGTCGAGATGGGCGGCGGCCACGAGTCGAGCCATCGCGCCCTCGATTTCCCGCACGCTTCCTGCGCATCGAGAAACCAATCGTTCCTCGGCGCAGGGCCGGAGGGCGAGCCCGCGGCTGGTTGCCAGGCGGCGCACGAGCGCGAGTCGCGTCGCACGGTCTGGTCGATCGAGTCGGACCACCATGCCAGAGAGGAATCGGCTGATGAGCGACTCACTGAAGCGCTTGATTTGGCGCGGATGCTCATCCGAAACAAGGGCGAGGCGCGCGCCGGAGAGCGCGATCGCGTCAATCGTGTGGAGGAACTCGGTTTGAGTCGCGCTCTTGCTGGCAAAGAAGTGCACATCGTCGATCGCGAGTAAGTCGAGTTTGCGAATGCGTCGGCGGAAATCATCGAGCGTGCTCGCCCGAACCGCGGCGATGTACTCGTTCGTGAACTGCTCCGCGGTCGCGTATCGAATGCTGCTCGCGGGTGCGGCGTCCATCCAGCGCCTGCAAACCCCTTGCAGCAAGTGTGTCTTTCCCACGCCGCATTCGCCGTGGAAGAAGAGCAGGTTCGGCGCGCTCGCGCTGTTCTGCGCGAAAGAGTCAGCCGCACTGAACGCCAACTTGTTTGCGTCGCCGACCACAAAGTCATCGAGTCTTCGGAAGCTCTCTTCGCGGGGCGCGACGCGGGGTCTAGGGCGGGAAGCTTGGCTCAGAGCCGGCGCCTGGAGGTCCGTTTGCGCGCCGCGAGTGGATTCGCTGTTGGAACTCGCGAGTTCCGCCGCTCTGAGTGCATGGCTCACCTCTGGCGATGCGTCAAGCGTGACTTCGACCGTCGCGGCGCTGCCGAAGACGCGCTGTGCCGCTGCATCAAGCTCGCTCTGCAACTGGCGCTTCATCCGGTCGGCCTGAAACTGGGTTTCGGTGGCGATCACAACACGCGAACCGTCGAGACGAATCACGGCGCCGGTGGCGAAGTGCAATCGAAAACGGTGCGATCCGATCAGCTCCTGCAGGACGACCTCAAAGCTCGCCCCCTCAGATGGTGCTTCTTCTATGGGCGCGGCATCACTCGCAATGCGCAGCGCGGGTGGGTTCGCCGTGTTGTCGCGCTGCGTCACATCGAGGTTGCCGCCGCGATTGATCTTGAGCGCTCGCTTGGGTGAGCTTGCGCTGCGCTCGGTTGTCGGCGCACCATAGGCGAGGCTTGGCTGGAGCAGTTGTGACATGAAGTTGCCGAAGGGATAGAGACACCGAGCACGGCGATGTTCGCCAAACTCGATGACGCAAAGTCAGGAGGAGGGGGGCGGGAGGATGAGGTTGCGCAGTCGTGACGAGCAGGCAGGCGGACGCAAGTGCGAGCGCATGCATCGGACTTCGTTCAGGCTTGGGCAATCAACCACCGGATAGCCGACTCAGACCACAACTTCTTCAACAGGCCGCGCATTCCAAACTGCCGTGTGGCTCGCTCCAGACTTCGAAAGAACCTCGAAGGCTCGGCAAGTCGCGTGTCGCTCGTCACTGTCGTTTCGCTGTCGAAGACTCGCTGTAGTTGCTATCCGTCTCTGCCTCAAACCTGAAGGCGCCTCATGCTTTGCGGCAATGTGGCGCACTGCGTCCCTGCAGCGCTTCGAAAGATACACGAAGGCGAGGAGGATTCAATCCGAGCTGCGATATTTTTTCTGAGCACGCCCCTTGCAAGGACTCGGAAGTGCCTAGTTCCATAGGGGTTCCGTGATTTTTGCACGGTCTTCACAGAGCGGGTTGCATGAGTTGGGGAAAACTCGCGAGTTGTCGAGATTTGGCAGACGGGCTTGCGCAAATCTTTTTTCTCGCTACACGCCCGTGAGCACTTGACAGGTTCGTCCCCAAGTCGCGGCTCGCGTCGTCATGTCGCTTCGGTGGACGGTTGAATGAGCGCGAGCCGTTCCGCAACTTTTCGAAATCCAAGTTGCGCATAGAGCTTCTGCGCTGGCGCGTTGCGCGTGTCCATCGCGAGCACGATGGTGCCGCGTCGTTCGCGTGTCACAGCTGCGATCGCTCTCGCGAGCAGCGCGATGCCGAGTCGTTTCCCTCTCGCCTCGGGCGCGAGTCCGAAGTACACGAGTTCAGAAGTTCCGTCTGTGACTGCGGCGTTCAAGAGCGCGAGACCTTGCGCGCGTCCCTCTGGATCGCGCAGAGACATCCACCACCGTGCGCCGCGCCCTGCGCGCGCATGTCCTTCAAGCACATCGCTGGTCTTTCGAAGACCTGCGAGTTCAGGGCAATCGAGTGTCTGCTCGTAGGTTCGATTGAGGAGTGCGCAGAGTGATTCGCGTGCGCCATCTTGGGTGAGGTCGA
>SXUI01000073.1 GCA_005790605.1 Planctomycetia bacterium
CAAGCATGCGGTCAGCTTCATCGAGAACGAAGAAGGTGACCGCGCCAAGATTGACAAGTCCTTGACCCATGAGATCGAGCAGGCGGCCTGGAGTCGCCACAAGGACATCGATCCCGCCAGTGATCGCCCGCACTTGTGGGCCTTGACCGACGCCGCCGAAGATCACAGTGTGCTTCAGCGCCGAGTTTCGCCCGTACCGTGCGAAGCTCTCGCCAATCTGTGCCGCGAGTTCGCGCGTGGGAGTCAAGACGAGCGCACGAGGGCGTCGACCATGCGGCAACTTGGTTGCGCCGCGTGGATCATGGAGGAGTTGATGCAGAATCGGAAGCGCGAACGCTGCCGTCTTTCCGGTGCCAGTTTGCGCGATACCGAGCAGATCTTTGCCTGCGACTGCCGGAGGAATCGCCTGAACCTGAATCGGTGTAGGCGTTTCGTACTCATCTTCGATGAGCGCGGCAAGCAATGCGGGATGCAGTCCGAGCGCCGCAAATGCGCTTGAGGATGCGGGCGAGGAAGCGGACGACGGAACGAGGGCTTCAGGAGACGAGGATGCGTGATGCTTCAAACAAAAACAGACCTTCTGCTGCGGCAGAAAACGGATGCCGCGGAGCGTTGAGGCAAGCCTAAGTCCGATGTGTATCGAATGATCAACGAGAGATCATCGATAGATCGGGGTAGACCGTCGAATGTGACGTGGCCTGACACCGAGTGGACTGGGGAGAGCCAGTTGGCGCGTAGGGTCGCATCCGTTGCGAAGACCTATGCGGCCGGCAAGTTCCCAAACTCTTACGAAGGAATCCCTTGTGTAGGAAGTCCGTCTGGAAGGGTCGTGCTGAGCGACGCTTGTACATATGCGTGGCGCAGCACTGAGTTCACCGGCGAGGAGCGACCACTATAGCCGCCTAGTAGGATTTCGTCCAATGGCTGTGCGTGGAATCACTCCAATCCTCAATGTTTCCGATGTTCCGCAGAGCGTGAGATGGTTTGCATCTCTCGGATGGAAACGCGGCTTTGCGTGGAATGCAGGGGGGATGATGCCAGGCGATGCACTGACGAATGAGCATGGGGACGCAAACTTCGCGTCGGTCTGTGCGGATGCCGAAGCGCAGATATTTCTCTGCCACGGCGGGCAAGGATCTCGCGGAACCATCATGCCGAAGTTCCCAGGTGATGATGAAACCGATGGCGTGTGGATGAGTTGGTGGATGGACTCCGTGGACGCGCTTGAAGCGATGCACCGCAGCGCCGCAGCGATGGGATATCTCATCACTATGCCGCCGACAGATGAGCCGTGGGGGGTTCGAGAGTTTCATCTTCGGCATCCAGATGGTCATATGTTCCGCGTCTCGGCCGGCATCTCGACGAGTAACACATGATGAAACTGCAAGCAAATTTTTCTCCATACAACCGGAAGCAATACCTCGCCACCGTCGCTGAGAAAGACCGCGCGATTGCGCAGCGACTTTGCGTGCTTCTCGAAGCAGCGTTTGGTGTAGAGGACATTCAGATCTATCGCAACTTTCCAGTGGTCGTGCGCGATATGGAGTGGATTGCTGGCTTTGCGATGCGCGTGAAGTCGCCCATTGTCTACTGTTGTTCCGCAGAAGCTTTGAAGGAGCTTGGCGCCGAGATGCGCCCTCTGATGTCGGGGAAGTCGTGCCTTGAACTGCGCGCACGAGGCGGCGTCACGCTTGAGGAGATTTTCGATCTCGTTGCACGCGCGTACAAGATTGCTTCGATGCACGGGGGCATGATTTGCGAGGCCGACCGGAAGACGCGCGAAAAGCTTCGCGCGCAAGCGGCAGTGGGCGTTGCAACGCCTACTCCGAAAGCGGCGTCGAAGAAGACGACGAAGCAGACGACAAAGAAGGCGACGAAGAAGCCTGTTCAGAAGCTGGCGAGAGCGAACTCAAGTGCGCTTCGCAAGAAGGCGTCAGCCAAGTGAACCGTTCGCCGCGTCTCGCTCGACCGACGATTGAAGTGCCGATCGACAGCGTGGCGTCCGCGAGACTCTGCGCGGGCATTGCGACGCGTATTGAAGTGTGCGATGACCTTGCGAGCGAGGGTTGGACTCCACGGGAGGAAGTGCTGCGCGCGTGCGTGGAAGCGGTCGCGGGAACACCCTGCACGGTGGTGTCGATGATTCGCTCTCGCGACAACGGACTTCCGCCCACACTCACGTCCTCGGGATTTGAGGCAACGCCGCGCGCGATCGACTGCGCGTTGCGAGAGATCGAGATGAGCGCGCGCGCTGGTGCGCACTCCGTTGCGATTGGATTTCTTTCATCGCATGGGACCATCGACATGGCGGCGTGTGCTCGACTTCGCGATCACGCGCAGGGCATGGGACTTCTCGTCGCGTTTCTGCGGACGATTGATCTCCTCGTCGACCGCAAACAGGCGATGCGTGACCTCGCTGAACTTGGTGTTGCGCGCGTGGTCACCGCGGGCGTCTTGGGATGGGACGCATCTGTCGCGTCGATCGCAGAGCGTGTCAAAGTGCTTCAAGCGGACGCGGAGACGCTCGCAGGCGAGGCGCGCTTGCGCGATCGATCGATCGTGGAAATCGTCCCTGGAGGTGGAGTGCGCGCGTCGAATGCAGTCGACTGGCTCGCCGTTTCGCCGCATTTGCATGCGTCCTGCCGAAGGGGCGGCGTGTTCTCCCTTGACGAATTGCTCGCGCTTTCGCGCGTGCTCGCGGCGTAAAACTCACCACTTTAGTTGGGGTCTCGCGGGTTTGTTCGGGCGGATTCCATGGTCTTTGGTGGGTGAATTCCCGCTCAGAGCGGAGATTTGTAGATTTCTTGAGTGGGATTGAGAGGTGGCGGATCGTCGTGCGGAAGTGGTTGTCAGCGCGTTGAGGAGCTCGCACAGCGAGCGGCGCGCGGACAGAACAGAACTTCACCCAACCGAAGAAACAGAGGCCCCCAATGACCACCCAGATCCGCAACGCAACGCTCTCTCCAATCGCCGCGCTCACCCTCACCTTGGCAGCCGCGACACAGTTCGCGTCAGCCGCGACCTACTCGAATGTGAGCGCAACCACGAACGCGGCGATCGCCGCATCATGGATGAACGACACCGACTACATCAGCGCACCAGGAACCGTTTCCTCGTTCGTGCAAGTCTCACCCGGCAACAGCGCAGCGGCCAACGGCGCACTCTGGATGCAGCCGACTCGTGTGCAGTTCGACCAGCAGAACATCGTCAGCTCAGCCTCCGGCGACGACGCCGATGCGACGGAAGCGCTGAGCTATGAGTTCACAATCGATTCCGATCAGATCGCAACCCTCTCGAGCAAGCACACGCTCCGACTCTTCTGGGGCGTCGCACCTGAAGCGGTCTCGAGCATGCGCCTGGTGAATGTCGCGACTGGCGAAGTCCTCGTCGATGACATCTTCAACACGCTCGACGCCCGTCGCTACGACATTCGCCTCGATGCCGGCACCTACGCGGTGGAGTACACGGTGAACACGATCACCGTCGGCACCGGTGGATTCCAGTTCAACACTGGGTTCGCGATGCGCCTCGCAGCGGGCAACTGATCGATCGCAAACATCGAAGGGATTGCGACAGGCGCGTTGGGTAACCAACGCGCCTGCGCTGTTTTCATTCGATCGCCGTCGAACTGGGCTCGGACAAAAGAGACAACGCCGTGACAACCGTCACGGCGTTGCTGCCTCGTCGGGCTCTCAACCGGGTCTCGAGCCCAACTTGTTCGTTACGCAGCAGGTGCTGGTGGAGTGCCTGGTTCCGGAGCCGGTGGTGTGCCTGGTCCGCCCGGGCCACCTGGTCCGCGCGGGGCACGGGGTGCGCGAGGCGTGCGTGAGTCAAATTCTTCGCGGGTGACCTTGCCGTCGCCATTCTTGTCGAGTCGCTTCAAGCGTTCCCATCGATCGCCAACTTCGTCGGCTGTCAGGACGCCATCCCCGTTCTTGTCGAACTCCTTCAGAAGATCATCGAAGGAACGCGGTCGACCACCGCCGCCTGGACCTTGCGGAGCTGGCGGGTCGCCACCCGGTGCAGGAGGAGCGATGGTCGAGGCGTTCGCGGAGAGCGTGAGCGCTGCCGCGAAGAGCGCCGCGGTGGCGGTCAACTTGAGTTGTGATCGTGCGTGCATGTGAGTCCTTTGTTTCCTAACGGCTGAGCGAAATGCTCGGCATCCGAGAAACGCAGTCGCTGTCGATGCATTGCCGGTCGCCTGCGAGGTTGGGACAATTTTTGCTCACTGCCTCGTTGCCACGCGTGTGCAAAATGCACAGCGCCGCATGAGCGGACTCATGCGGCGCCGTATCTGCACCGGGTCAAGTGTTTGGGGTTGACTTAGACGGTCTTTGGTGCTGGCTTTGGCTCTGGCTTTGGCTCGGTGCCTGGCGCCGGAGCAGGTGCCGGTGCTGGATCGGTCGGCTTTGGCGCATCTTGCGCGGTCTTTGGTTCTGGCTTTGGCTCTGGCTTTGGCTCGGTGCCTGGTGCAGGAGCTGGTGCCGGCGCTGGCTCGGTTGGCTTTGGCGCATCTTGCGCGGTCTTTGGTTCTGGCTTTGGCTCTGGCTTTGGCTCGGTGCCTGGTGCAGGAGCTGGTGCCGGCGCTGGATCGGTCGGCTTTGGCGCATCTTGCGCGAGCTTCGGATCGGTTGGCTTCGGCTCTGGGGTTGGTTCTGGCTTGGGTTGTGGTTGGCCAGGTGCCGGCGCTGGTGGGGTCACCGGCGGTTCGGCGTTTGCGAGCACTGCGAGGCTCAGCGTTGCAATCGAGGTGATGGCGAGGAGAGAGTTCTTGATTTGCATGATGGGGTCGTTTGTTCTTTGAAGGAGTGATGACCCGGTGCAAGGGTCTTGGTTCGCTCAGACGATCACTCGCTCGAGCGCATTCCCGCCAATGCAAAACTTTTCTCAATTCGTTCGAGGTTTTGCGCAGCAACCATGCGCTGCGTCGTTCATCCCACCTGCATCACGGCAGGCACACGCGCACGCACCGGCTCCGCCACAACATCCACTCGTCGTCGACGCAGTCGTCGAATCGGACGGAGTCGACAGCGCGGCGAGCACGCAGGTTCCCGCTTCACCATTCGAGACGACTGCCATACCCGTTGTGATAAGTGTCTCGCCGCGGCGCACGAGTACCGACTCGACTTCCGATACCACTTCGATATCGCATGGGCTCGCGATTGGTACATGCACGAGAATCACATCGCCGGCAATCGCGCCTGCAGTCGCTCGAACGATGCGAAGCGTCCCTTCCCATCGAGTCCGATCGAACATGAGATTTGCATCACGAACTCCCTCGCCGAGCGGAACGCAGACGATGGACTCCTCGCCCTCAAACAACACGCCGCTTCCGATCCGAGGCACGGCATCGATGCCGTGCGCTCGTTCAAGGAGAAGACCGTCGCCGTCAAGGCAAGCGATGGCGCGGCGTTTTCCTGGGAACACGCTGCAGGTAGCACGCTCGGGCACATCTGCGATGGACAAGCGCCAAGTCCAGTCAGGTTGATGCACGGAAGCATCGGTCGCGAGTTCCAAAGTCGTTCCGAGTCCGTTCTTCCACGGCATCTGGACAGCGGTATGTGCGGCGAGGATGTGCATTGGCCTATCTCTTGCGCGCAATGATCTCAAGCACGCTCGGCGCGACAAGAACGGACGCTTCATCCGCTTCCGCATGCGCGAGTTCCGCTTCGATCTCTTCTTGCCACGCTTGCGTCGCGTAGCCAAGTTTCACAAGTGTTGGTGTGTAGGTTCGGATGAACCCGGCCGGCCAATGCCAAAGCGGTTCGCTCGGGCGCGCTGCGCGAGCAATCGGTCGCACATGCACGAGATCAAAGCCCTGCTCGACCAAGATCCTCGGAAGCCGCCGCGCGATGTTCGCGTCGCCACCACCTTGAGCAAAGCTCTGCATCGCAAACTGTACAAACTCGCGAACGCGCACGGAGCCACCGATGAGGGAGTAGGTTTCGTAGGCGTAATACTCATGGAGCGCGAGCATTCCGTGAGGCGCGAGAAGATCATGCACTTGTGCGATCAGTTTGTTCGGGTCATGCACAAACATTGCCAACCAGCGAATCCAAGCGATATCAAACGCATGCGAGAAGCGAGAGGGCAGGGCGTCCGTCATCAGGTCGCACTGCAGGATTTCGACATTGCGCTGCTCGCGCGATGCACAGTGCGCGCGGGCCTGATCGACGAACCGCGACGAGATCTCAATGCCCGCGACACTTCCACTGGCGCCGACTTCGTCGAGCAACGCCGCAGTCGCAAGACCCGGACCGCAACCGACATCAACGACGCGGCTCCCTTCTCGGATTCCACACGCGCGCCACGCAGCACGAGCTTCGTCGATCCAGAGTGCGTGCTGAAGGGCGAGGCGATCGCTCTCCGCGGAGTGAGTCCCAAGCACATAATCAGGTTGCGTCGCGGCGGACATGCCCGCACTGTACGCGCGTATGATTTCGATGGAGGTCTCTATGGTTGAAGTCAATGCCGTGTATGAAGGTTCCCTGCGATGCTCTGCTGCGCATGCACCGTCTCAATCGACGCTGCAGACAGACGCACCCAAAGACAATCATGGGCTCGGCGAAGCGTTCTCACCCACCGATCTCGTCGCCGCAGCGCTTCCGACTTGCATGATGACGATCATGGGGATTGTCGCCGCTCGGCACAACATCGACCTGAGAGGCATGCAGGCGCGTACAGAGAAGGAAATGTCGAAAGACCTTCCGCGCCGCATTCACAGTTTGAAGACCGTCATTCGCGTGCCGATTGCCGCGGATCATCCGCAACGAGAGGCGCTTGAGCATGCCGCGCACACTTGTCCGGTGCATGCGAGTTTGCATCCGGACATTCAGGCGTCGATCGAGTTTCATTACGCGGGCTGATGCGCGTATCCGCGTGGATCGCGCGATGCGCCGGGCCATCGAGGTCGTCGAACTGACCGTTCCAAGTCGCCCAGAGAAACGCCGCGACGAACAACGCGCCGACAAACACGCCGATCGGTACGGCGAGGTAGATCAGCTCCATCGACGCGCTCCTTCGTCTCGCGAGGCGCGTGTGCCGTGCAAACTCGTCGCAAGGACAGTGAGACCCGAGAGCGGCATGAGGATCGAAGCGACGATTGGATTCACGAGTCCCATGAACGCAAGGACCGCTCCGGCACCGTTGTAGGCAAGCGACAACCAAAGATTGAGGCGCACCGTTCGCATCGTTCGCCGTGCCGCCGCGAGGAGTGCAGGTAGAAGCGCAATGCCTTCTCCCGCGAGGCAGACATCGGCTGTGAGTGTCGTGCATTGCGCGCTCCCTCGAACCGAAACCCCACAATCAGCCGCAGCGAGTGCGCCAAGGTCGTTGATTCCATCGCCCACCATGATGCGAGGTTGCTTGAGCGCATCGTCTGAGACGAAGGCGAGCTTCTGCTCAGGTGAAAGACCGCCGATGGCCTCGTGGGGCATCAACCCGATTTGTTTCGCAACGCTCGCGACAACTCGTGGTTCATCGCCGCTTGCGAGCCGTATCTCCCATCCTTGCTCGCGCAGTGCTCGAATGGAATGCGCAACTTCGCTTCGGATCGCGTCGCCAACGCCGAGCAGTGCGGCGCATTCGCCATCGACCGCGATGTAGATCGGAGATACGCCGCGCGCCGCGAGCGCCTCGCTTCGCGCCACGCGCTTGGCATCGATCTCAATCGAGAGCCGTTGCATGAAGCGCGCACTCCCTACGGCGACATCAGAGTTTCCGACGGTGCCACGGATTCCTTCACCGGCGGTCTCGACCACATCTCGCGCTTCGGCGAGTGACCGAGAGCGCACGCTTTCGATGATTGCTCGCGCGAGGGGATGTGCGCTCTTTTGTTCGAGCACCGCCGCGAGTTCAACCGCGCCTTCATCTCCGTCGAGTTCGATGATGGCGGGTCTTCCCATCGTGATCGTCCCAGTCTTGTCGAGCACGATCGTTCCTGCTCGCGAGATCCGCTCGAAGGTGTCGCCTCCTTTGATCAGCATCCCCTGTCGAGCAGCACTTCCAAGTCCAGACAGAATCGCGAGCGGGGTCGCGAGACCGAGTGCGCATGGACAGGTCACGACGAGGAGCGCGATCGTTCGTTCCATCGCGGGTTCGAAGGAAATCTCGCCCCACCAGAAGAGGAGCGTTGCGATGGCGATGGTAAGGACGCCCACGAGGAACCACCCTGCGAGAGCGTCCGCAAGCTGGCATATTGGCGCGCGCCGATGCGCAGCTTCCCGCACGAGTTCCATGATCCGCGCTGCTCGCGTTTGTGCGCCAACCGTTGTCACGCGAACGCGAAGCGCACGCTCAAGTGCGCGAGAGCCTGCATGCACCAATGTTCCGTTTGCGCAGCGCACTGGCGCCGACTCGCCTGTGAGGTGAGAGAGATCCATGTAGCACGATGCCGACTCTAGGACTCCATCCGCGCCAAGCGTCTCATGTGCGGGCACTTCAATGATGTCACCGACCTTCAACTCTTCGACGAAGACCTCGTGTCGGCCATGCTCATCGATGCGCCACGCAAGCGCAGGGATGATCGCGAACAGCGTTTCCACGCGCCGCAACGCTCGCCGCTGCTGCGTCGCTTGCAAGAGGCGTCCCACGAGCAAGAGAAACACAAGCATCGTCGCACCTTCGCAGTAGATTGCGCCAGTGCCGCGAATCGTCGCGACGATGCCCGCGAGGACTGCGCTCGCGAGTCCAAATGCGACGGGGATATCCATGTGTGGGACTCGCGTCCGCACCGCCGTCCACGCATTGGTGAAGAAGACTCGCCCGGGCCAGCAGATCGCGGTGAGAGCGATCGCAACGCTCCACCATTGCAAGAAGATGCGCATCGACGGTGGCATCGAGTGCAGGAGTCCGCCGTAAAGACCAAACGCGATGCCCATCGCGTTGACCGAGAGTGCGCCGGCGATACCAAGCGTCGCGACCGAGCGCCGCGATGCTCGCACACTCGATTCGCGAGGCGATGCCGCATCGTTGGGCGCGAGTTGATATCCAAGGCGATCAAAGGAGCTCGCGATCTTCGAGAGCGAAGTGCGCGTCGGTTCCCATTGCAATTCCACGGATGACTCAGTCAGGTTGACGCGTGCTGCGGCGAGTCCCGGCACAACGCCGTGCATCGACTCCAAGAGCCAAACACACGCGCCGCAGTGGAGTCCGTCGACTCGGAGATGCGTGCTGGCGATGCCATCACGCTCCTGCACATGTGTCTCCTGAAACGACGCTCGATCGAAGTGCTCGAAGCCGCGACCACTGACATGCGCTTGTCCTCTTGTTGCACGCTCGTTGGCCGCAAGTTCGTAATACGCACTGAGACCAGCTTCGTGCAAGCTATGCCACACCGCGCGGCAACCCTGGCAGCAGAAGGCATGCTCCGCGTTGGGAGTCTGCTCATGCAGTGGCACCGGAAGTGTGCAGTGCGCACACGCGACCTCTGAGGTTGCAGCGATGGTCTCGCTTGGAGTCGCGCGAAGCGCAGTCATGGCGCGGCCTCCTCTCGTTCGGCACGACAACACGCCGGCGTCTCCTGCGGAAGCGCAGCATGCAGTGTTCGCTCGTCTGCTTGAAGCACTGCCTTCGCGACTGGCGCGGCGAGTGATGCGCGGTGCCAAGCGACTTCAATGCCGACAGCGACAAGCAAGATCGCGGATGCGCCGTGCACGAATCGTCCGAGCCCGCGCGCGCCGATCCGAGCGCCATACACGACCGCTGCGACTGCAGGCACGCTGCCAAGCCAGAACGCGATCATCACGAGGGCGCCGCCCCATGCGCTGGACGTGCCGGCGGCGACGACGGCGAAAGCCCACAGCCAACCGCACGGAAGGAGTGGAGTCGCAGCGCCAATGGAAATGGCTCGTGCTCGAGGCGACAAGCGCATCGCGCGGAGGTGCCATGCGCGAGCCAGTGTCGACACGAATCGCGGGAGTTGTGGTGCGCCGAGCGGCGCGCCGCACAATCGAAGCAACATGATCAAACCAACGCTCGCAAGCGTCACTCCGGCAAGCATGGACGCGATGTGTTGTGCACCGACAAGTTCACCACTGCATTCCGTGAGCGATCCGAGGACGCCCGCGAGTCCGCCGACGACTGCGTAACTCGCGCCGCGCGCGAACTGGTAACTCCAGGCTGCACCGATGGAGTGCGTTCCATCGCTCGACCCGCATGCTACGACTGCAAGCGGTCCACACATTCCAGCGCAGTGCACGCTCCCCGTGATGCTGGCGACAAACACCGCGCCGAGAAACGGCAGCATGTCAGGGAGGGGCGTCATGGTGTTGCCGCCGGAATGCTGCGTCGAATGAGGTCGGTGTACTGGTCCGCACCTTTGATGACTGTGACGCGAAACTCAAAGGCGCCTTCTTGCGCGATCACCGAACTCCCCGTGTAGTTCCCCGCGCCGACTGCGGTGAGCTCAACGGTCTGCCGTTGGTCGGCATTCGCGATGGGAATGCACTCGACCTCGATCCGCGCGCCATCAATGTAGTTCGCGTGCTTATCCTCAATGTGCAGTTGGACGCCGAGCAACGATGCGTCGAGGCGTGAGAGTGTTGGCGTGACGATCCAGCGGAGTCGGTCGTTCTCTCGGTGTTGCAGCCGCTCCTGTTCGAACGATGCCGCGCGGCTGTCGTATCGAGGCTCGACGCCAAGCGGATAGTCTGCGACGGCGAGCGCGACAGTGATCACCGCGAATGCGATGGCACTCGTGAGGAGCATGACAGGAACCAAGATCCATCGATTGCGAAGGAGCAGCGCGGGCATCGGTTCAGTTTCCTCCTGTTTTTTGGGGTTGCGAGTCGAAGAAGCGCCCCGACTTCTCGGGAGGCAGCGTCATCGGCCCAAGAAGCGTGACTTCGGCGTCGAGCTGATGCGCATGTTCATCCGACACTCGTAACTTCGCTGTTCGCCGACCCATAGCAAAGGCACTCGCTTCACTTCGCATGATGACTTCTGCATCCGCGCTCCCGAAGGCAGGCAACAGCACGGTCGCTTCGGCAACGAGGAGATCTGGTGCAACGGCAGCGATCTCGCATCGCATCGATTGACTCGTTCGATTGTCGAGGCGAACACGCACAGGCGTGCGAATCTCGCCAGTTGACTCCATCATCACGCGCTCATCCTGGATGCGGAGCTGCGTGAGCGCGATTGGCGTACGCATGAACAGCAGCGTTGAGAACACCGTGATGAGCACACCGAGCAGCAATGGGTAGATCACGACGCGAGGACGAAGCCAGCGACTTCTCGTGCCAAGTTCAAGATTTTCTTGCGACCCGTAGCGGATGAGTCCGGTCGGCAGTCGAAGCGTGACCATGACTCGATCGCACGCATCGATGCACTGGGTGCAGTGCACGCACTCCATCTGCAAGCCTCGTCGGATGTCGATCCCCGCAGGGCAGGTTCGCACACACATGCTGCAGTCAACGCAGTGACCACTTGTCGTGCCTCGCTTTCCCCGCGGCTCGCCCCTCTTCGCGTCGTAACCCACGATCAACGAAAAGCGGTCGAGTAAGACCGACTGAAATCTTCCGTACGGGCAGACGATCGAGCAGAGTTGCTCCCGAAAGTATCCAAACTGGAAGAGAATCGCGGCGGTCATCAACAAAAAGGTTGTGAACGCAACCGGATGTTCCGTCGGCGACTTGAAAATCCAACTGGTGAGCGGTTGCGCACCCACGAACCATGCAATGAATGTGTTGCTCAGATGCGCGCTCACCACGATGTAGAGCAATCCCAAGAGCGGGTAGCGCCACGCAGCACCGCTTCGCGGAGTCGCGGGTCGTCGGGTTCCCACGAGAAGGACCTGCAGTGGGCGGTACACATACTCGAGGTAGATCGTTTGCGGACACATCCATCCGCACCACGCCCGCCCGTAGATTGCGGTGAGCCAGAAGATGCTCACGAAAATGATCAGCGTGAACAGCGCGAGGAGGATCGTGTCGGTTGGGCGCAGAATCGTCCCGAAAAAAATGAGCCTTCGCGCTGGGATATCGAATTGGACGAGTGGAAGTCCATCGAACTCGACGAACGGCACGAATGCGTAGACCGCAATCAGGATCCAGGCGATGACGAGCCGGCGTTGCCACCAAACACCCTTCGTGAGCGTTGGCTCAAGCCAGCGTCGATGCCCTTGTGCGTCCATCGTCGCAAGCATGGCTGTGGCCGGTGGCGGCATTGCCGGTGGTCGAGATTCAGGATGAACGCTGGGCATCGCAATCACTACAACTTTGATGGCGCGACGGTTGGAGTCACGGGCAGAGCGTCCGACTTGAAGGTGCTCCACGCCGGTGGGTGTTGATCACCCTGCGGTGGTTTAGGCGTCGATGGGGTACTGCCTCGCAAACTTGCGACATAGCCTGCGAGCAAGAGGATTTGTGTGTCGTTGTATCGAGGGCTCCATGCAGGCATGCCCTTTGCGACGACGCCAGCACGAATCACCGTGAAGAAGTCCATCGGCGCTTTGATGTTGATGTAGGAATCGTCGCAGAGATTTGGGCCGACGGCGCCGCCGCCATCCGCGCCGTGGCACACCGCGCAGTTCGTGCGGAACATTGCGCGCCCGATGAGCAGTTTCTTCGGCTCACTTCCGAGGGCCACGATCGTTGACTCGTCTACCTGCATCGGTCCCAACTTGGCGAGTTGAGCTTCCGCCGCTTCCGTCATCGAACTGTCGAGTTCCGTCAGTACGGTCGGTCCGATGCCCCAGTGGTAATACATGGGATAGAGCAACGCGTACACGATGGTCGCCCAAAAAATCGCTGTCCACCAACCTGGGAGTGGATTGTCGAATTCGCGGATGCCATCGACATCATGATGAAGCAGCACGGGTTGCGCGCCGCGAACTGAGTTGGAGTGAAGCTCAGACATGAGTTGCTTCCTTTCGTTCCGAAATGAGCGCGCCATCTTCAAGCGGCAGAGACGCGAGTGCGCGAACGCGCGCCTTGCGCATGTGCACGAGTCGATACAACACGATGAGCGAGAGCACGATCGTTGCGATGAGTCCGACCTCACTCCAGACCGTCGCATCTGGCAGTTCGCTTGGGTTCACGATGCACCTCCAGCGGCAGTCGTGGCTCCGGACGGGGGAGTCGTAGGAAGCACTGGCGCAGTCGGTTTGTCGAGATCGGTGCCGAGGCGGAGCAGATAGGCGATGAGCGCGACAACCTTGCGTCCCTCTACTCCTTCGGGTCCTCCTTCATTCACTAACTTCGCGCTGATTTCTTTAGCCTGTGCATGCGCGGTGTCGATCGCGCCTTCGACCTCGGACGCGGTGTACTCGACACCGACAACTTGCATCGCGCGCATCGTTCCTTGGAGCGTGTCGAGATCGATAGGTTGTTCAAGCAAGTGCGAGTAACGCGGCATGATGGAGCCCGGGCTCGTGTCTTGCGGATTGTTGAAATGGCGAAGATGCCAGTTGGGGGAGGGGAGCTTTCTTCCCACGCGAGCGAGATCGGGACCGATCCGTCGCGAGCCCCAGAGGAAGGGGTGGTCATAGACAAACTCCCCGGGCTTCGAATACTCACCATACCGCTCAATCTCGGCGCGTAGAGGGCGGATCATTTGCGAGTGGCAGTTCATGCAGCCCTCAGAGAGATAGATGTCTCGACCGACAAGTTCAAGTGGTGTGTAGGGAGTGACCGACGCGATGCGTGTGGTGTCTCCCTTGCGCAAGAACAGCGGCACGATTTCAAAGAGGCTCGCCGTCAGAATCGCGACGGCGACCATGACGGTGAAGAGCGTTGCGAGGCCTTCCCATCTTCGGTGCCATTGCATTTGTGAGAGCACATCAATCTTGCGACCAAACTCGATGACGGAGTTCTTCGGAAGTGTTGATTCGGGCGTTGGTGCCTCGCGGAAGGCGCGATCGAGCGGCATCGCCTCATAGACAGCGACTTCATACGCCTTTGGTCGTCTGCGCCAAGTGAGGATCAGATTGAGTCCGCACAGCAGCGCGCCAGTGAGATAGAGCGAGCCGCCGAGTGCGCGAATCCAGTAGAACGGAATGAGCGGCGTCACCGACTCGATGAAATCTGGGAAGCGCAGCAATCCTTCGCTATCAAACGCACGCCACATGAGGCCTTGCGTGAGACCCGTCCAGTAAATCGCAATGATGTACAGCAGAATGCCAATCGTCGCGATCCAGAAGTGGAGCACGACCCAACCTGGTTTCGCAATCGGCACTTGGAAGAGTCTTGGTGCGACCCAATACACCATGCCGAATGTCATGAACCCCACCCAGCCTAGCGCGCCGCCGTGCACATGCGCGATCGTCCAATCGGTGTAGTGGCTGAGCGCGTTCACGCTCTTGATCGAAAGAAGCGGTCCTTCGAAAGTGGACATGCCGTAGAAAGTGATTGCGACGACGAAGAACTTCAGCACGGGATCGGTCGTGACGCGAACCCACGCCCCGCGGAGCGTGAGAAGTCCATTGATCATGCCTCCCCAGGAAGG
>SXUI01000074.1 GCA_005790605.1 Planctomycetia bacterium
GATCTCCTTCGCGACGGTCACGCCGTCCTTGGTCACGGTTGGTGCGCCGAAGGACTTCTCAAGGACAACGACACGGCCACTTGGACCGAGCGTCACCTTAACGGCGCGTGCGAGTTTCTGAATGCCACGGAGAATCTTCTCGCGGGCGTCATTGTCGAATGCAATTTGCTTTGCTGCCATGGGGTCGTTTCTTTCTACTGAAGTGGATGTTTGTTGATTGGAAAGCGCTGCGGATCAGCCAATTTCGATCCACGCGACGCGTCCTGCATCCACGAGGAAAATGTGGGAGCCATCGGTAATCTTGATGAGCGTGTCGCCTTCCTTCGGAATCAGAAGCGCCTTGCGCACAAGCAAGGATGGTGCGTGATCGAACGCGACGCGCACATCGCGGAGCCCATTGAGCTCTGTGAGCGCGAGTCGAAGTTGTTCGGTGGTCATGCACATGGACGAGTCTGATCGAATCGAAGGAAGAGGTCTCGACAAGCGCTCGAATCAGTTCTCAATCACGCCGAGGATGTCCTCTTCGCTCATGATGAGCAGAGAGTCGCTGTCGATCTTCACCTCGGTGCCTGCGTAGGAACTGAAGATGACGCTGTCGCCCTTCTTCACCGAGAACGGCGTGAACTTGCCGGTGTCCTTATGACGGATGCCGTCGCCGAGGGCGATGACCTTGCCCTGCTTGGGCTTGTCCTTGGCGCTCTCCGGAAGGAAAATGCCGGACTCAGTTTTCGATTGCGCTTCATCGCGCTTGACGAGGATCTTGTCGCCGAGAGGTCGGAACTTCATAAAAGGACTCCTTAGGTTGCAGACTGAAAAGAAAGCGAAGAGAAAAGAAGAAGCAAGAGAAGAAGACGGTGTTTGCTACGCGGCATCCCAGTGATGCGCGTAATGACGATCGACACAACTCCGCAAGGTTCGAAGCAGGCGTTCCATGCCCTGCGGACCAGATGGGTCGTCCACGACGCTGAAGACGCCCTCGTGCAGCGCTTCGCGCAAACTGCGCGCGCTCTCCACCGGGTCCGCTTGCGGCGGGCGAACCAAGATGAGCGCGGGCGGCTGTTCGAGCCGACGCAACAACTGTAGAACGCGCGCACCGCCGGCAACGCTCCGCGCACTCACATCGGTATCGCGCGAGCGATTCGGCGGGTACATGGGAATGGTCAAATCGATCACCGCGATGTGGACGATTGCGGCCCGGATAAAGGCCGACACCTCGTCTGCGGAACGGGCAATCAAACAGTCGATGCCGCGCGGCGAGAGAATGGGGGGCAGGTGCGTTGAAAACGCATCGTCACGCCATCCGCCGTAGCTCAGAAGTAGATTCAATCGGCGCGCCGGAGCCTGCCCAGTGGTGCTTGGAGCAGCGGAATCAGGATGGGGGGAGAAGAACGCGCGCATAGCCCTGAGTTTGGGGAGGGCTCATTGAGGCAACATTCATGCCCGAAGACGAGGTGGGCGAGGCCATGCGCGCTCGACATAACTGCTTGTAATATCGAGGTTTAGTCGCGGGCTACTGCTGTCAGTCTGCTGATCAAATTGCCGCGCGTGCGCCAATCTGGCAGTACGGGAGGTCTCTTGACCCCGCCCACTTCCAAGCCCCGCGCATCCTGTGCGGGCTCCACGCGGCGCAATCGGCACGCGATCCATGCCATCGTAGACTCAGGGTTTCGCAGGACTCCCAATGTCGACCCCATCGCCGATCACCGTTGCCAATCTCTTCAAGCAAGGACTCGCACTCGTAGGGACTCGCCAACGCGTCCAAGGTTGGGTTCGAACTCGACGGGATTCGAAGGCGGGAATCTCCTTCGTCGCGCTGACCGATGGATCCTGTTTCGACTCGGTCCAAGCCGTCGTTCCCAACACGCTCGCCAACTACGAGAGCGATGTGCTGAAACTCACCGCCGGTTGCGCGCTTGAGATTGTCGGGACTGTGGCGGCAAGCCAAGGAAAGGGCCAAGCCGTTGAACTTCACGCGGAGTCCATCGAGGTGCACGGGTGGGTCGAGGATCCCGACACCTATCCGATCTCGCCGAAGCAGCACTCCTTTGAATACCTCCGTGATGTCGCGCATCTTCGCGCGCGCACGAACACCTTCGGCGCGATCGGTCGCGTGCGCCACTGCCTCGCGATGGCGGTGCATCGGTTCTTCCACGAAAACGGGTTCTTGTGGGTTCACACGCCAATCGTGACAGGTAGCGATTGCGAGGGCGCGGGGCAAATGTTCCGCGTGTCCACGCTCGATGCACTCAACCCCCCACGCACGCCAGAAGGCAAAGTTGATTACACGCAGGATTTCTTCGGCCGCGAAACCAATCTCACAGTTTCAGGCCAACTGAATGTCGAGACGTGGTGCATGGCGCTTTCCAAGGTCTACACCTTTGGACCGACCTTTCGTGCAGAAAACTCCAACACCTCGCGGCATCTCGCGGAGTTTTGGATGATCGAACCAGAGATTGCATTCGCCGATCTGCTCACGGATGCGAAGCTCGCCGAGGATCTTCTGAAATACATGTTCAAAGCGCTGCTCGCCGAGCGCATGGACGACATGAAATTTTTCGCGGAGCGCATCGATAAGGGCTGCGTGGAAAGATTGGAGAAGTTCGTCGCCGCGGACTTCGCCCGCATGGATTACACCGACGCCATCAGCGCGCTTGAAGACGCGGTGAAGAAGGGCGTGAAGTTCGAGTACCCCGTGCGATGGGGCATCGACATGCAGAGTGAACATGAGCGTTGGCTCACCGAGACCTACATTGGTCGACCGGTTGCCGTCATGAACTACCCGAAAGAGATCAAAGCCTTCTATATGCGGCAAAACGACGCTGGAAAGACCGTCGCCGCGCTGGACATCCTTGCGCCTGGCATCGGTGAAATCGTTGGCGGCTCGCAACGAGAAGAACGGCTCGAGCGGCTCGATGCGCGCATGGATGAAATGGGATTGCACAAGGCGGACTACTGGTGGTATCGAGATTTGCGACGCTATGGCACTGTGCCGCATGCGGGCTTCGGACTTGGCTTCGAACGCGCGATCATCTATGCGACCGGCATGGCGAACATCCGCGATGTCATCCCCTTCCCCCGCGCACCGAAGACTGCATCATTCTGAACGACAGGCAATGCACGAAACGCTGCGCAACGCAACCGCGAACGCGCGCGAGCCTATAGTGCCCACACCATGTCCATGCCCTGCAATCTCGATCCATATGGCAAGAAACTACGCCTCGTTGGAGGCGCGTTGATCGAAGGCCTTGGGCTCTTGATGTTCGTGATGTGGGTAATGCAAATGGGTCCGAGCTGGCTCATCTGGCCGGGTGCCGTACTGTGGATCAGTGGCACCATCCTCATGGTCGCGAGCCTCATGGGTTGCTGTCCACTTCGTGCGCTCGGCGTGAAGCTTCCTTTCTAACCGCCGTCGCGCTTCAACCCAACGCTTGAGCCACTTCTTTGTCGGGCGCACCATCAACTCCCGCGATTGCTCCGCCTCCATTGGCGACGCTCCGCACCGTGCTCCGCATGCAGCGCGGCGAACAAGCGAAGTTCGCCTACGCCGCTTGTGCGATGTTCATGAGCGCGGCGTTTCTGTATCTCGTCCCGCTGGTTCCCCAAGCGATCTTCGACATCATCGTGAACGATGGTCGCAACGCGAGTGCCCTCTCTCGCGCGACGATTGATTGCATCGGCGGCGCCGACGCAGTACGCAACGAACTCTGGCGTCCGGCCCTTGTCATGTGCGCGTTGGCGCTTTTCGCTGCAGTCGGCGTCCACCTCAAGAGTCGCCTCGCGATGGGCGCGGCCGAGCGGATTGCGCGCAAGACGCGCGATCAAATGTATGACCATGTCCAGCGCCTGCCCGTCGCAACACTCGATCGCATCCCATCGGGCGACCTGATTCAGCGCTGCAGCAGCGACATTGAGACAGCGCGAAACTTCTTCGGGAATCAGGCCCCAGAAATCTTGCGCTCGGTGCTCATGCTTCTCATTCCGTTGCCCATCATGGCCATGCTCGACTGGCGAATGGCGATCGCATCCATTGTGTGTGTCCCGGTGATGCTCGCATTCACCGCCGTGCAGTTTCGACGGATGGGTCCATCCTTCGGCAGAAAGGAAACCACCGAAGCAAGTATGACGGCGAATGTGACGGAGAACCTCACAGGCATTCGCACGGTGCGCGCGTTTGGGCGCGGCGCGTTTGAGAAACAACGATTCGAGCAGTCTTCAGGAGCGTACCGAGATGCGGATGCGCGGCTCTACCGATTGTTCGCGAACTTCTGGTCGGTCTCCGACTTGATGTGCTTCACGCAGCAAGTCATCGTCGTTGGCCTCGGCGCGTCCTTTCTCGCGAACGGATCGCTTGAACTGGGCGCCTACTTCTACTTTCTCACCGTCGTCACGATGTTCATCTGGCCGGTGCGCATGCTCGGGCGCATGGTCGTCGAAAGTGGGAAGGCGCTTGCGGCGATCGCGCGGCTTGACGAGATTTTGCGCGAGCCTGTCGAGCGCGATCTCGACCCAGCAGCGGAACAGGCAAGGCCTGCCGCCGACAACAGTCGCGGCATGCATGTCGTGTTCTCGAAGGTGTGCTTCGCCTATCCGGGCGGGGCGAATGTGCTCGACGACATCTCGTTCGATCTGCCCGCAGGAAAGACGCTCGCGCTCGTTGGTCCATCGGGCGCCGGCAAGTCCACCATCATTCAACTGCTGCTGCGTTTCATGGAACCCGCAAGCGGCGCGATCACCATTGATGGCGAGACGCTTGCGAACATTCCCCGCGCATCGATTCGACAACGCGCTGGCGTCGTCCTGCAGCAACCATTTCTCTACTCCAAGCAGTTGCGCGCGAATCTGCTTGCGGGCGTGCGCGCAGCGTCCGCGCATGACGGCGCGCTTGAAGTCGCGACGAGCACCGCCTGCATTCACGAGACAATTCTCGGCTTTCCAGAAGGGTATGAGACTGTTGTCGGAGAGAAAGGGTTGACGCTTTCAGGTGGTCAGCGACAGCGTGTTGCGATCGCGCGTGCGCTCGTTGCCAATCCACGATTGCTAGTGCTCGACGACGCGCTGTCGGCGGTCGACATGCACACGGAGGTTTCGATTCTCGCCGCGCTCCGCGAGCAAACCGCGCGACCAACGCGCATCATCGTTGCGCATCGACTCTCCGCCGTCGTCGACGCCGATCTCATCCTCGTCATCGACGGTGGTCGAATCACGCAGCGGGGAACGCACACGCAGCTGACCCAAGAGCCGGGGCTCTACCGCACGCTGTGGCAGATTCAGACTGAAGTCGAGGACTTCGACCTCAAGAGTGAGGTCGCGACATGAGCGGAGTACATCGTGTCGATGACTCGCAGGCGCGATTCAGTCTCAGCGTGTGGCAACCGATTCTCAAGCGAGCGCGTGCTTCACCACGAGCGATCATCGGTCTTCTTGCTGGTGGCATCGTGGTGGCTGGCATCGAAACTGCGCTCCCACTCTTCGTGGCGCGCATCATCGATGAGGCGCGCAAGGGTCCAGACGCGGTCCTCACACCGACCCTCCTTGCGTACGCGGGTCTTTTTGTGCTGTTCGCGATCGGCGTGTGGGTCTTCATCGATGCCGCTGGAAAGCTCGCGACAAACACCGCGCATCTTCTTCGGCGTGACTGCTTCGCGAAACTGCAAGAACTCGAACAGGCGTACTTCGATGTACGACCCACGGGCTGGCTTGTGAGTCGACTCACGAGTGACTGTTCGAAAGTTTCAGGCTTGCTGCCATGGTGTTTGCTCGACTTCGCGTGGTGCACCGCCATCGTGGTCGCGGTTACGGTCACCATGTTTGTGACGAATGCCCGGCTCGCCATCTGGGCGCTTGCCGCGGTCCCAGTGATGGCGGTGATTTGCGTCGTGTTCCAACGATTACTCATTGCCTCGGGTCGTCACGCTCGTCGCCTCTCAAGCGCGATGACCGCGTCGTATGGCGAGATGCTGCTCGGTGCGCGAACGACGAAGGCGCTCGCTCGCGAGGAAGCGAATCTCGCGGAGTTTCAAGAGCTTTCGACCTCGATGAACTTCTGGGCGATGCGAAGCGCGATCCTGTCAAGCTTGTATGTGCCGCTCATGACTGCGCTGGCCGCGACCGCTGGCGCACTCGTGCTCTGGCGCGGAACAAGCGATGTGCTTGCTGCGGAGGGCGTGACACTTGGCACACTCATCGCCTTCATGCAGTTCGCCGCGCTCTACGCGCAACCCGTGCAAGAACTTTCGCAGCGATTTGCAGACATCTTGAATGCCTCAAGCGCCGCCGAGCGCATTCAGTCACTCCTCGCGACCTCTCCTACCATCACCGACGCGCCCCATGTACGCGCGCCGGATTCTGCTCGCATCCTTGAACTGCGTTTCGACGCAGTTGACTTCTCCTATCGCGAGGGCATTCCGGTTCTCGAACAGTTTTCGCTCACGGTCACTCGCGGAATGACTGTTGCGCTCGTGGGCGCAACGGGCGGCGGTAAGAGCACCATCGTTGCGCTTGCGACTCGGTTCTATGAACCGGTCGCCGGGCGCGTCATGATCGACGGCGTCGACCTCCGAGATCGGCCTCTTGCGTGGTTTACCGAACGCGTCGGCCTCGTTCCGCAGGTTGCCCACCTCACCGCTGGAAGTGTGCGGGAGAACATTCGATACGGAAGACTCGATGCAACCGACGCGGAAGTGGAACGCGCCGCACAACGCGTCCGAGCACACGCCTTCATTCTCGCACTCGAGCACGGATACGACACCGATGTGGGCGAAGGAGGCGAGCGCCTTTCAACGGGGCAGCGTCAACTCGTTGCACTTGCGCGCGCAGTCTTGCGCGACCCCGAAATCCTCGTGATGGATGAGGCAACGAGTTCGGTGGACACTGCAACAGAGCAACTTGTGCAAGGCGGCGTGGACGAAGTGCTGCGCGGCCGCATCGCCCTTGTCGTCGCACATCGACTCTCCACGATTCGTCGCGCGGATCTGATCCTCGTCATTGAACGCGGCCGCATCGCAGAGCAAGGCACGCACAAGGAACTCCTTGCGAAGCGAGGTCGATACTTCGAGCTCTATACCAGCCAGTTTGCGGCGGATCGCGAGCGACAGATCTTGCGCACACAGGATGCGCCTGAAGAGAAGTCAGTCGCGACACTCACACTCGAAGAAGAATGAGGCCACTCACCTCGTCTGCTTTCGCTCGCAAACGCCAACTTCTGCACCACCCGGATCACGCAACACCGCAGCGCCTCCGAGCAGCGGATCATCGGTGAGCCGCGCCGTGACAACTGCTCCAAGTCCAGTGGCGATCGCGCATGCACTCGCAGCTCCGCCGACTTGAATGAAGGGGACCCAACGCGACGCGCGATCAAAGACGCTATCGGTAGTGTGACGGAAGCTCGCAACCCGCTCGCCGCCATTCAGAAACACGCCAATTGGTTCCGCGCCCGCCACAACCCAATCGGTGGTCCAACCGAAGAGCGCGGTCCAGAACGACGCACTAATGCGGGTATCACGCGTATGCAATTCATCCCATGCGATCGTCGAGTCGCCAACCGTCCGTCGATCAAGGGTCCCATCGGCAACTACAAGTGAGGCGCCCGTCGGATCACAGATTTCGGCGTGACGATCAAGCCCCGGAATTCCTTCTGCGGCTTTGATCACCGTTCCGCCGAGCACCCGCGCGCGCGCGACGCAATCGTCGACATTCGCAACACGAAGGTGAGGCCTCCATGTTCCTGGATGCACATTCGGATCACTGCTCACCGCGACGATCCCTGCGACATGGAGCGCGCCTTGGGTAAAGAGCGTGCGTCGGCCGAGGGTCTTGGAGCACCATCCGAACATGTTGCGCAAGAACGCCCCGCTCTCTGACGCATCAGAGGAGTGGAGGTCATGCCATACAAAGGAGCCTGGCGCCGCTGCGAGTTCGCGCCGGACGAGTCCCGTCGGCCGAAAACTCGCAGCGGTCGTGTACTGGCCCTTAGTTCGGAGCCCGCCGATACGGCTAGGCGACATCTCGACGAGGCGGTCAGCGGCTGGACCGCGATCTGCGCCTGCCCTTGTGCTTCCGACTGAATTTGTTCCGAAGTCCATTGGGCCTCCTATGTTGGGAGTAACTCTCGTCATTCCGGGACTTGGCTTGGGTAGAGAACCTTGTCAAGCCCGACAACCCTCACGCTATTCACGCTCTTTCGGACCTACGCAGAACTAGGAAAGAGAGTTCCCATTCTTGGGGCGACAACCCACTACACTGTGCGACTTGCCTCTCGGGGTATAGCTCAGCTTGGTAGAGCGTCTGGTTTGGGTCCAGAAGGTCGTCGGTTCAACTCCGGCTGCCCCGACTAACTCAAAAACACACAAGCCGCAGGCAACTGCGGCTTGTGTGTTTTTGGCGCGCGCGAGGCAGATCTCTCTGCCTGCGCTGGACTTCCAGCTTCCACCATCGCGTGACTCCAGCAGAGCAGCAGAACTCAAGGGGTACGCTCTCCCCATGCCGCTGACACAAACACGACCCCCTGCGCCGTCTCGCCGCGAGTTCTTTGGCGCGTTCGGAGCATTCAGCGTCTTCGCCTCGGCATCTGCGCTCGGGCAGGATTCGGCGTCCACACCGTCGCAAGGGCAACCCGAAGCAACGAATGCGATCACGACGCGGACGATCGAGGAGTGCGAGAAGCTTGCGGGAATTCAGTTCACGCTTCCCGAGCGATCGCAACTGCTCAAGTCAATCGAGAGTCAAATCGCCCTGTTCCGCGCTCGGGCAAAGTTTGGCGAACTCCCAAATCAACTCGCGCCGGCGCAGGTGTTCCGCGTCCTCCTTCCGGGTGAGATCATTCGATCGCCATCGCGCGCCGCGGCGGATCTCTTCACGCGCAAACAATTGCCTGCGCCAACCGAACTCGGCAGCGTCGACTTCGCGACTGTTGAACAACTCGGAACTTGGATCGCGAACGGTAGTGTGACCTCGCGTCAACTTGTTGAGCGGTCTCTCGCGCGACTCAAGCTTGCCAACGCATCGCTGCACTGCGTCATCACACTCGTTGAAGAGCAAGCGCTGCGTGAGGCTGACTTGTTGGATGCGGAAACTCGCGCCGGAAAGTCGCGCGGCCCACTCCATGGCATCCCCTACGGGCTGAAGGACCTCTTCGACACAGCCAACATTGCGACCACTTGGGGCGCGGAGCCGTGGCGTGATCGCGTGCCCACGCAAGACGCCGCCATCGTGACTCGACTTCGCGAAGCCGGCGCGGTGCTCGTCGCGAAGACTGCACTCGGCGCGCTTGCCTATGGAGACATCTGGTTTGGCGGCACCTGTCGCAACCCGTGGAGCATTGAGGACGGTTCGAGTGGCTCAAGCGCGGGGAGCGCGTCTGCGGTCGCCGCAGGTTGTGTCCCCTTCGCCATCGGAACCGAAACGCTCGGCTCGATTGTCTCGCCTTGCACCCGCTGCGGAACGACGGGATTGCGACCAACCTTCGGACGAGTCTCGCGCAGCGGTGCGATGGCGCTCTGTTGGTCGTGGGACAAGGTCGGTCCAATCACACGCAGCGTCATTGACACGGGCCTCGTGCTTGAAGCGCTCAATGGACAAGATCATCGCGATGCCTCTTCGATCGATGCGCCATTCACTGCACCACGCATGCCCAACGCGAAAGGGCTGCGCGTCGCGTATGACAAGCGCTGGTTTGAAGGGCACGCCGCGCCGCTGAAGGGTTCACTCGACGCGCTCAAATCCTGCGGCGCAACGCTCATCGAACGCGAGGTCAATCCGCCCTGCGATGCGTCGGTCCTCATCACAAGCTTGATGTGCGAAGCGGCCGCGGCGTTTGAACAAATGACGCGCACCAACGCGGATGATGCGCTTTCGTGGCAAGCCGACGAAGCTTGGCCGAACTCCTTTCGACAGACTTGGTTTGTGCCTGGCATCGAACTCGTGCAAGCCGAACGGATCCGGCGCGTGTTCATGGAGTGGATGCGCGGCGTGATGGTCGATTGTGATGCGCTCATCCTGCCTCCGTTCGCGGGCGACCTCCTCACGATCACCAACGCAACGGGTCACCCGACGCTTTGCCTGCGAGAGGGGTTCAATGCGCCCCAAGAGCCCCGATCCATTACGCTCATCGGGCATCCATTTGACGAAGCAACGCTGATCAGGGTCGGCGCTGCGCTTGAAGCAAGCCTCGATGTCGCACAGCAACAACCATTGATGCCATGGATGAACGCTGCTCCGACGCCTGCTATCCTGCCAAACCCATGAACGAGTCCGGTCAACTCATCCAGTACCTCCCCGTCGCGGTCGTCGTCGCGATGGCCATCGGCTTCGTCGCGATCAACATCATCGCGAGCGCAATCCTTGGCCCTCATGCGCCAGGCGCGGTGAAGGGACTCGCCTACGAGTCCGGCATGGATCCGATCGGTAGCACGAAGAAGCGATTCAACATTCGTTTCTACATGTTGGCGATGACCTTCTTGCTCTTCGATGTCGAGATCATCTTTCTCTATCCATGGGCAGTGACTTACTCGCAACTTGAACCCGGCAGCGCCGATGCGCGGCTCTATCTCGGTCGCATTCTGTTCTTCATCCTGACTTCCATCGTGGCCTATATCTACGCGTGGAAGAAGGGCGTGTTCCGCTGGGATTGAGCGGAACCGATCGCGAACACTCGTGCGGTTCGAGAGTCACTTGCCGAACAACATCACATGTTGCTGGGGGAGCTCGCTGAGCGTTTTCTTCCAATGGAATCCAGCCGCGGCCATCTCCGCCTTGGCTTGATCTTCGCTCATCTTGTGCCGAAGTTTGATCTGCACGCTCGGGTCCTCAAGGCGATACTCGACGAGGACGACGATGCCATTCGGCTTCATGGCAGCGTGCAGTGATTGCATCATCTCAAACGGGTGCGAAAACTCGTGGTATGCATCGACGAGGAGTGCGAGATCGACGGAGTCAGGCGCGAGGCCACAGTCATCAATCTTGCCGAGCATCGGCATCACATTCCACTTACCCTCATCACGCGCTCGCTGCTCAAGCACCGTGAGCATCTCTGGCTGAATGTCCGTCGCATACACGACGCCCTCGGGCACGAGTGGCGCGAGCCGCATCGTGAAGTACCCACTTCCAGCGCCGATGTCAGCAATCGCGTCGCTCGCACGAATGGGAAGCATGCCGATCAATAGATCCGTGCGTTCTTCCTGTTCGCGCTCGCTTCGTTCAAGCCAATCAAGACCCGTGTGCCCCATGACCTCCGCGATTTCGCGGCCCATGTAGGTCTTTCCGCTTCCGCCTTCACCGGGCTCGCAGACACCGTACGACGCTGCGGTCGCGGGCGCGACGAGAGGCGGCGAGATAGCTGGCGTTGTACGGTCACCGCACCCGCACATCGTCAGCGCTGCACATGCAAGCGTGATGTGCGGCGCAATGCGGTTCATCCGCCCCGCGCCTTTCCTGCCTTCATGGTCACCGTGACGGTCTCTTCCTTCCCACCACGAAGCAACTTAATCTCGACCTTGTCTCCGACCTTACAGGCCCGAAGTTTCTCCATCATGACTGCCGTCGAAGCAAGTTCATCGCCGTTCCAGGTGAGCAAGACATCGCCCGCCTTGATGCCCGCATCGGCTGCGCTCGTCTCTTCACTCACGCCTTCAACTTTGATACCGACAGCGCCATCCTCCGCCATGCCCGGCTGCACGCCCAGTCGAACTGCTGCGTATCCGCGATCCTGGCCGCGCGTCGTTCCGTCGGCGTTGGTCGCGCTCTCGAAGACGAGCCGCTCGGTGTCACTCGCGCGCCACATTGCAATCTTGCCTGCGAGATCGAGCACCTTCTTCGCGCCTTGTGGCGTCACGGTGTAACCCTTGTCGCCGGGCTTGTGATAGACATCATGCACGCCCGTGAAGAAGAACAGCACGGGAATTCCAGCGCCGTAGAAGTTCGCGTGGTCGCTCGGACCACGGCCGCTCGGATCCGCCCGAATCGTCAATCCGCTCGCCTCGAAGAATGGTCGCAGTTTGTCGAGGAATCCAGTCGCGCTTCCGACGCCGCCAACCTCAAGATCATTCGAACGCAGTCGGCCGATCATGTCGAGGTTCAACATGAAGTCCAACTTGTCGGCAGGAATGGATGGACTCTTGATGAATGCGCGAGACCCGTTCAATCCCACTTCTTCCGCACTGAATGCGAGGAAGAGAATGCTGCGAAGGTCTGCGTCATCGCCCATCGCGTCGTACGCCTCACTGAGTTGCTTCGAGAGCAACAGCATGCCTGAGGTCCCGGACGCATTGTCGTCCGCGCCAGGATGGAGCGTGCCGCGATTGTCCGCATCGGCGCCGTAATACCCGTATCCCACATGGTCGTAGTGCGCGCCAATCACAATCCACTCATCCGCAAGTGCGCCCTTCCCACGAAGGATGCCGCCGATGTTTTCTGTCACAAGCTTGCCGTCATCGAGTTTCGCGGAAAGCGTTGCAGTGAAGCTCTCCGGAAACCGGATCGTTTTCGCTTCGCCAGAGTCGGCGAGTGCTCGCAGCGCGGCGAGCGAACGGTGCTCAGGATCAGCCGCGGTGAGCATGGACTCCGCATACGCCGCATCAACGACAAGGCATGGCATGTCGCGCGCACCGCCAAGTTGTCCGATCGGAAGCGTGGCCAGATTCGACTTTTTCCCGGCATACGCCGGTGGTTCCACGACGAGCACTCCCGCAGCGTGACGAGCAGCGAGCGCGTCAATCTTCTGCTTGAGATTCGAAGAGGGCGTGAATCGGCCATCCTCGCCCCACGCGCTCTTTCCGTCTTCGCGCAATGGTTCGCCTCGGAAGACAACCACGATGTGCCCCGAAAGATCTTCGTCTTGCGCAAAGCTGGAGTAGCCATCTTTCCCCTCGGCGATCGCGTATCCGCAGAACGCGAGTGGCGCGGTCAAGTCCGCGCTCGCTGAACACTTCAGCGTTGCGACTTCATCCTTGCGCGCCGTCACGCCATTCCATTCCAACGCGACGGACTGTTCCTTTGGTTGACCGCCTGGAAGTTCAAACTTCTGCCTCCACGCCGTCGCGCCGCGATCCGATGCGTTCTCAAACGCCGGCGTCAGTCCTCGCTGCTCCATCCAAAACTGAATGTACTGCGCGGCATGCTCGATGCC
The DNA here is from genome assembly GCA_005790605.1 of Planctomycetia bacterium. Taxonomy (GTDB): domain Bacteria; phylum Planctomycetota; class Phycisphaerae; order Phycisphaerales; family SM1A02; genus F1-140-MAGs142. The sequence goes on from SXUI01000074.1 coordinate 13,121, forward strand.
TTCACTGCCGGGTACGCGTCCTTCAAACCAAGGATTGGAGAGTGTCTGCACATGCTGATACCACTCGATGGCATCCGGTCCGAGGTCGCTGAGAATCTGCGCGAGCGATGCATCGTCAGCATTGACGCGGACAAAGGACTCAGGAGGGCTGTAGCTGTACACGCTGACGGGCCCGACGATGATCTCGGGCTTCGTTGGTGCCTGCGGCGCGTCTGTGTCTTGCCCGAAGGTCAACGCAGAGGTGCCCGCGAGTGCGAGCGCTGCGACAAAGAAAAGAGGACGGACGCGAGCTTGCACGACGGGACGATGCGATGAAATCAAGGGAGGCTCCAGATATGCAGGAAAACGGGAACTCTCTACAGATCCACAGTGTAAAGGTTTGGGATTCCTCATTGAAATTGTCCATGGCTTGGCGACTTTGATCGGCTACGCTTTCCCTTCACCCTTCGCAATCGCGAGATGGGTATCCGCCGAGTTCTCTCTGCCATGAACACCGTGAAAAACGCGCCGTCATCGAACCTCGCAGCCTCGACCCTCGGACCTGCGGACACATTCTTCCATCGACATGTGCCGCATACGCAAGATGAGGTCGCCACCATGCTCGGCGCGTGTGGTTACAGCGATCTCGACGGCTTCCTCAAACACGCGATCCCCGCGTCCATCCGCTCAACGCGTCCGCTCGAGCTCGATGACCCGACCAAGTCGGGCAGCTTCCCAGCGCGCGGTGAAGCCGAAACACTCGCCGCACTCAAAGTGCTCGCGTCGAAGAACCAAGTTTTCCGTTCTTACATCGGTATGGGGTACACCGACACCGCCGTCCCGGGTGTCATCCTGCGCAACATTCTCGAGAACCCAGCGTGGTATACGGCATACACGCCCTACCAAGCCGAGGTCGCCCAAGGCCGCCTTGAGGCGCTCTTGAATTTCCAAACGATGATTGCGGAACTCACGGGACTTCCGCTCGCTGGTTCATCGCTTCTCGATGAAGGAACCGCCGCAGCAGAAGCGATGAACATGTGCTTCGGCATCACGGGCGAAACTCGCTTGAAGTTCTTCGTCGCTGAAGATTGCCATCCACAAACCATCGCGGTCGTCGAGACGCGCGCGAAGTGGCTTGGACTTGAAGTTGTCATCGGCAATCCGCTGCACTTCGAGCCCACTGACGCCTTCTGCGGTGTGCTCGTGCAATACCCAACAACTGATGGGCGCATCGAATGCTACAAGTCACTCGCCACGCGAACACATACTGCCGGCGCCCTGCTCGTCGCTGCGTGTGACCCGCTCGCGCTTGTGCTGCTCACGCCACCAGCATCATGGGGAGCCGATATCGCGGTGGGAAGCGCACAACGCTTCGGCGTTCCAATGGGATTCGGTGGTCCACACGCCGGGTTCATCGCAACAAGTGATGCCTATGTTCGAAAGCTCCCGGGGCGCATCATCGGAGTGTCACGCGACGCGCATGGCAATCGCGCGCTTCGCATGGCGATTCAAACCCGCGAGCAACAC
>SXUI01000075.1 GCA_005790605.1 Planctomycetia bacterium
CGAGATGTTTGTCGGCGTCGGCGCATCACGCGTGCGCGACCTCTTCAAGATCGCGAAGGAGAAGTCGCCATGCATCATCTTTCTTGACGAAATCGACGCGGTCGGTCGACGGCGCGGCGGTGGCTATAGCGGCGGCGGTGGACATGACGAACGCGAACAAACGCTCAATGCGATTCTCGTCGAGATGGATGGTTTCGAGGCCAATGATCAAGTCATCGTGATCGCGTCGACGAACCGTGCGGATGTGCTTGATCCTGCGCTGACTCGTCCGGGTCGATTCGATCGTCAAGTCTCGGTGAACCTCCCCGATCTCGTGGGCCGTCGCCAGATTCTTGCGGTGCACGCGAAGAAGGTGAAACTCGCTGCGGATGTTGAACTCGAACGACTTGCGCGCGGCACGCCGATGTTTAGTGGTGCAGAGCTCGCGGCGCTGATCAACGAGGCCGCGATCATCGCTACGCTCGGCGACAAAGATTCTGTCGAGATGGCGGATCTTGAGGAGGCACGCGACAAGGTTCGATTCGGTCGCGCGAACCGCAGTCGCCGTATCGAGCAGCAAGAGCGCGTTGCGACGGCGTACCACGAGGCAGGTCACGCGGTCCTGCAAGTGTTGCTCCCCGATAGCGACCCACTGCATAAGGTCACCATCATTCCTCGCGGACAAGCGCTCGGCGTCACCTTCTCCTTGCCGGAGAAGGACCGCTACGGCTACGGCCGAAAGTGGTTGCTCGCGACCATGCGCGTGCTCTGTGGCGGTCGCATCGCCGAGGAGATGAAGACCGGCGAAGTGAGTTCAGGCGCATCCATGGACATTCAGATGGCCACGCGCTACGCGAAGGCGATGATTCTCCAGTGGGGCATGTCCGCACGACTTGGATTCGTCGACTACTCCGGCAGCGACCAACGCGATCAACTTATCTCCGAGAAGGACTACAGCCCAGAAACGGCGCGCGTCATCGACGAAGAGATTCGTGCATTGATCGATCATGCGTATGAAGAAGCCACACGCCTCGTGCGCGAACACTGGGAACAAATCACCGCGGTCGCGGATGCGCTGCTGCGCTTTGAAACGCTGCAACGCGACGATGTCGAGCGCTTGATGCGCGGGGAACTACTCGCGAAACCAACCGTTTCCGACTTGCTCTCTGCCGCAGAAGCGACGCGAGCCACGAAGGCGCCCCCCGCCGTGACTGCCGAAGATCCGCCGCCGGCCATCGGCGGAACGATGCCGAGCCCGGCGTGATCCGCGCGCGACTCAAGCGATCAAGAGTGATGCAAGTTTATCCATGCGCGCCGCCGCGCCGTGCAGCGTGATCGTCTTCTGCGCGCTTGATGCGCCCTGCGTCACTTCCACATCTCGCGCTCGCATTGCAAGTCGACTAGCAATGAGCGCGCAAATCGCAGCGTTCGCCTTTCCACCCTCCGGCGGGGCGGCCACGCGAACCTTGAGTCGATCGCCGAGCAGTCCAACGATCTCTTCGCGTTTCGCACCTGGAATGGCCTTCACGCGAACTTCGACATCCGCGCCGCGAAGCACGAGAAAAGAAGGCAATGCACTCACGGCGCATCCTTGCGTTTGCGCTTCGCTCGCGCCGTTTTCGCCGCGTCACCCATCAGCGCGCGCTCTCGTAGTCGATGGTGATAGTGCTGCGCGAATCGATGCGCTTCGTCGCGGATCGCTTGACACAACTTCAGCCCCGGATGCTCACGACCAAGTTTGATTGGCTCAGAGGCGTCCATGCGATAGATCAGTTCTTCCTTCTTCGCGAGCGCGATCACAAACGGCGGCTGCACGGCGAGCTCGCGAAAGGCCTCCATCGCTGCGTGCAATTGCCCGAGTCCACCGTCGATCAGAATGAGATCGGGATAGAGCTCTTGTCCGTCACCCGCATCGCGATATCGACGACTCACGACTTCACGAATCGCGCTGTAATCGTCGTTTGAAACGGAACGCACTCGGAAGCGGCGATAGCCATCTTTGAAGGGGCGACCATCCATGAACGCCACCTTCGAGCCCACTGTTTCACCACCCTGCAAGTGCGCGATATCGATCGCCTCCATGCACCGAATCGGAGACTCGATACCGAGTGCTCGCTGCAGACTGCGCACGCCCGCCATCGGATCTTGCACGAACTGGGTGACCTCTGGTTGCCAGTCGAAGTCACTGTCGTCGTTGCGCATCTCGCGCTCGTCGAGTCGCGCGATCGCCTTGAGTTGATCCCGCAGGGTTGCTGCGCGCTCAAAGTCAAGCGCTTTCGACGCCTCATGCATCTCTGTCTCAAGTTCGCGAAGCATGGTCGTGCGCTTCGAAACGAAGAAGCGGAGAAATCGGTCAACGTCCTCGCGATACGCGGCTTTGGAGATGCGTGCCGCGCACGGTGCGGTGCACTGTCCGATCGCGTGCAGCAGACAAGGGCGGAACCGTGGGAGCTTCGGATCTCCATCCTCAATCGTGAGATCACAGGTACGAAAACGGAAGACCCGCTGCAAGAGCTGCACCGCTTGGCGAAGGCTTGGACCACTCACAAACGGGCCGAACAATCGAGCGCCCTTTAATCGTGGGTCAGCCGGGTGGCGTGTGATCATCACCGTTGGAAAGTCTTCGCGCGTCGTCACCGCGAGGTACGGAAATGTCTTGTCATCTTTCAGTGCGGCGTTGAAGGGCGGATGAATGTCCTTCACCAATCGCGATTCAACAAACAACGCCTCCCACTCGCTCTCGCATGGCACGGTGTCAAAGTCGACCACGCGATCAAGCATGGGCTGCTTTCGCGCGCCGAGGTCGGTCGACGGGACGAAGTAACTTGAAACACGATCGCAGAGGCGGAGCGCCTTCCCCACGTAGAGCACCCGACCAAGGGCGTCTTTCATCAGGTAGACGCCGGAAGTCTCCGGAAGCGCGCGTGCCTTCTCCGACAGCCCACGGAGCCGCCGCGCGCGAGTCTCGAGGTCTTCGACGAGCGGCACGAAGTCCTTCTGCCTCACACTCGCCTCGACGGATGACTCTTCGGCTTGCAGCTCGAATGGAAGATCCGGACGGTCTGGGTTGGATTCCTGCGGCACTTGCTCCACAACTTTTGAGGATATTCGGAATCCGAAGGGCAAAAAAGGCAAGAACCCGTTCAACCCGAGGGAGGGAGCTCTGTATCCTTACCTCTCTATCGACGAAACGCCGATAGTCCGGACCTGACTCATTTCGAGGTGACCCTCGGCTCCGTGTGGGGCCAGCCTCGAAGTCACCATTTGAAAGGAGCCACCTCTATGAAGACTCTTACGACCCTCGCTTGCCTCTCCCTCGTCGCCTTCCTCGGCGCATGCAGCTCGACCAACAAGACCAGCGCCCCAGGCTCTGTGTCCGGTTCGTCCGCTTGCTGCGCAACTGAGAAGAAGGCTGCGTGCTGCCCAGCAGCCGCTGCAACCGCTGCCCCAGGCGCTGTCGCTGGCAAGTCCGGCTGCTGCGCTGCGAAGGCCGCTGAATGCACGGCTGCGAAGGAAGCTGCTCCAGCCGCTTCTGCTCCTGGCGCTGTCTCCGGCAAGACCGGCTGCTGCGCAGGCAAGACTGGCTGCGGCGCTGCGAAGTAAGTGAGGTTCGCCCTCAGAGCCATGACGCGTCACGCGTTATGACTCGCCACAACGCTGGCTTCGGCCGGCACTCGAGTGGAACGCGCGCTTTGCACGCTCAAACTTGAGTTCGCTTCGATCTCGTATCGAAACCCAACCGCCCCGAGTTTCTCGGGGCGGTTGTCATTCCCCCACCGTTCGGAGTTTCTTCGAACGGTGGGCTTCTCCATGCGCCTGGAGTTTCTCCGGGCGATTGTCCTTTTTGCGCCCTTCCACTCGATTCCCTGCGCGTCTCCATTCTCCTACCATCTCGCATCCATGAGCACCCTGCTCCGAGTTGTGGCAGCCGTCTTCCTACCCTGCGCTTTGCAATCACCCGGCTGCACCTATCCGACGAGCGCGACCTACGACGCCGCGCATGGATGGGGGATCTATGGAAGTTTCCAGCCCACCGTACGAGCGGAAACGCCGGAGATTTCGCCTGACGCGCTGCTCGCCCACGCCGATCAGTTCGTTGGGACGGGTGAACTCCTCGTGCTCGACGGACATGTATCTGAAGTTTGCAAGACCATGGGATGCTGGCTTGAAGTGCGGGGCCGCGAAGGAAGCACAGTCCTGGTGATGAACAAAGATCACGCATTCTTCGTGCCGCGCAACTGTCGCGGTCGTGAGGTGCATGCAACGGGTCATGCAGAGTGGCAGGTGCAAACCGTTGAATTCCTCCAACACCTTGCTGCGGACGCTGGAAAAACGAGTGAAGAAATCGCGCTGATCACAGAGGAAGTTCGACGAGTCGTCTTCATCGCCGACTCGGTGATCATGCCAGCGCAAGGTCTCGAAGAACCAGCCGCACCCCTTCCCGCAGAAACTGTTGCGCAGCCAGAAGTCGGTGGAATGACACCAACAGGAGCATCACGATGACCGCACATCGAGCATTGCACTTCCGAGGAGCGCGTCTCATTGATCCACGCACGCAGCGCGACGAAACCGGGGAACTGCTCGTCGTCGATGATCGCATTCAGTCCATTGCGTTTGGCGGTCGAGTGGATGCTCCGAAACACGCGGAAGTCATCGATTGTTCTGGCGCGATTCTCTGCCCAGGCTTGATCGATCCGCATGTGCACCTTCGCGAACCGGGCGGCGAAGCGAAGGAAACAATCTTGACTGGCACCCAGAGTGCTGCCGCGGGCGGATTCACAACCGTCTGCTGCATGCCCAACACGACTCCGTGCCTCGACACGGCCATGGCAGTGCGATTCGTCGAAGGACGCGCGGCGGAAGCTGCGAACTCGCGGGTGTTCGTGGTCGGCGCGGCAACGGTTGGACGCAAAGGCGAGCAGTTAGCACCGATGGCATCGATGTCGCATGCGGGTGCCGTCGCGTTCTCTGACGACGGCGACGGCATCGCGTCCGCAGGCATGATGCGGCGAGTTCTTGAGGTGTGTAAGACGCTCGATCGCGCATTCATGCAGCACTGTCAGGATCCCACGCTCTCCGAAGGCGGCTTAGTGAACGAAGGTCCGGTTGCGACGCGACTTGGTCTTCCGCCTTGGCCTCGCGATGCGGAAGAAGTCATGCTTGAGCGCGACCTGCGACTCAATGCACGCATCGACGCTCGCTATCACGCGCAACATCTCTCAAGCGGCGGCAGCGCGCGCATTCTTCGTGAGGCTCGAGCGCGAGTTGGGTGCGATCGCGCACATCGAATCTCCGGCGAGGCGTCGCCGCATCATCTGTTGATGACTTGCGATGCGTGTGAGGGCTACAACACCGGCGCGAAGATGAATCCACCGCTTCGCACGAAGTGGGACATCAGTGAACTCAAACTCGCGATCGCTGATGGATCAATTGATGTCCTCGCGACCGATCACGCACCGCACACCGCAGCAGAGAAAGCGCGTGATTTCGCAAGTGCGCCGTTTGGGATCATCGGACTGGAGTGCGCGCTCGCGCTCTACGCGAAGGCACTGGTGCACGACGGCGTGATCGAATGGCCGCGACTGATTGAACTCCTCACGCTGCAACCCGCGAAACTGTGCGGTCTCGATCGCAAGGTCGAAGGCATCGGCACGCTGACGGTCGGCGGCGTCGCGGACCTCACCCTCATCGACCCCGAGCACAACTGGACGATTCGTGTCGATGCATTCCGCTCGAAGTCGCGAAACTGCCCCTTTGACGGCATGACAGTGCGCGGCAAGGCGATCATGACGATTCGAGCGGGTGAGGTGCTGTTCACGGACGACTGCGTGGCAACGCATCTGAGCGCGTCCCAGGCGACATCCGCGCGATAAGCGCGCGGAATCTTGGGAATTGGAAACGATGGCAGTACTTCGCGGCAGAATCAGCGCACACTTGGAATGTGCGCACCCGACACCAATCCATCGCCCCTATGCACCGCATCTATGGCGTGCTTCTGGCGGCGCTTCTGCCGAGTGGAGTCGCACTCGGTCAGGATGCCAATGGAAACGCGCTGCGCGACTCCATTGACCTTCGCAACGGGACAAGCTTGGATTGCAACCACAATGGAGTTCCCGATGAGGCAGACATCGCGAAGCCAGACTTTCGAGCGGCGATCGAACACTTCGGAGATGCGGCAACACTGAACAATGTCTCCGGCACATGGCCGCTCGATGTCGACCACGATCTAGACCTCGACCTCGTCGTCGCATCCTCTTCGGGACCGAGCAATTCCAATCTCACGATTTGGCGCAATGACGGCGGCGCGGGCCTTGTGTACTCGACCCGCACGACCCTGCTCAACTCCGTCTGTAGCACGGTTCGCACGGGAGATCTCAATGGCGATGGTTGGACGGATGTCGTGGCGGCGGACAGCGGATTCCCTCAAGTCATTGTCATGCTCGCCACAGGCGCGGGGACCTTCTCGACGCCTGTTCGTCTCGTTGCCGCGTCGCGCGGGACTGGACTCGCGATTGCCGATCTTGACAACGACGGCGACATCGACATCGCGATGCCTGGGTTTGCATCCAACGCGGTGGATGTGTTTCGAAACAACGGGACCGGTGGGTTTGGGCCGAAGCAGACATTCGCGTGTGGAGCCCAGCCCGTTGCGGTGAGCGCCGCCGACTTCAATGGGGACGGATTGCGCGACCTCGCCGTCGCCAATTCCTTCATTTCATCTCCAGGCGTTGGGACGGTCTCGTTGCTGCGAAACACTGGGAATGCAGCGTTTGTCACGCACTCCACACTCACCATTCTGGGGCACGCGGAAACTGCAACCAGCTCGAGGCCGCACGACCTCGTGCTCGCGGACGTTGACTCGGACAGCGATGCAGACCTGCTCGTGTGCGCGAAGAGCAGCAACTCCATTCGCATCTACAGCAATGATGGCCTCGGCGCGTTCACGAATACGCAGACGCTCGGTCCTCTCGAGTCAGTGGGAGGCATCGCCGATCGATTCATCTGCGAGAACCTCGACAGCGACACCGCGCCTGAACTCGCATGGTGCGATTCCGCCGCGCGTGCGGTCCGGCTCTACGACAATGCCGCTGGGACATTCGTGTACAGCCAGGCGTACGGCGCAGGCACCGAGGGACCGATTGCCGTATCTGCGGGCGATCTGACTGGCGATGGTTTGCCCGAAATCGTGACCGCAGGCAACGCCAGCAACGCCTTCTCAACCTTCAAGAATGAGGGAGAACTCAACTTTGATGCCGTAGGGCACATTCGTCGACTCGACTCAAACTTCTATCCGCGACTCGGCGAGTTCACGGGCGACCTGCTCACAGACATCCTCACCTATTCGACCTTCGATAATCCAGCGTCGATTCGAATCGCACCGGGCGTCGGCGATGCCCGATTCGGAACGACGACAACAATCCCACTCTCAACTTCTGGCACGATTCTGCCGCGTGACCTCAATCATGACGGACATCTCGATCTGCTCTCGATCGGCGGCCACTGTTTCGTGAAGTTCAGCAATGGCGACGGAACATTCGGGCCGGAGATCTCATCGAATGTCTATGTCTACGCCAACGCGATCACTGCCGATGTCAACAGCGATGGCAATCTTGACCTGCTCTGGCAGTACGCCGTGAGTCCCAATGAGCCGTCATGGGTCCGCATCAGCCTTGGGAACTCCAAGGGATTGTTCGCGCCTTTTTACGAAGTTGACACACCGCGGTTTCTTGGAAGCATCTGGACGGGCGATCTTTCGGGCGACGGCGCGCCTGAACTCTTCGTCGGGCTCGGTGGCGGCGCGATTGGAGATCCCGCGATGGAAACCTTCATCGTGTATCCCAATCTCGGCGATGGAACATTTGGCCCGTACTCCGTGTATGCCAACGAACTGAACCCAAACTTCTCCGGTGGTGTCGGAGGATTCGCATGGGTTGATATCGATGGCGATGGCGACAATGATCTCCTCGGACAGTCAACGCGAACTTGGCTCTTCCGAAACAACAAGCATCAGCTCGCAACGCCCGTGATGCTCGGGGGGTTCGCAAACTACGCGTGGACGGACTACGGCGCTGCGATCTTTGACGCAGACGGCGATGGTGATCTCGATTTCTACGGGGCGCGCTCCGTCAGCGGCATCTCATCCCCCGCGATTTTCTTCAATGATGGCAATGGCGGATTCGGTGAGGGTGATGTCGGGCCGTGCCTCGCAGTGATGCGATATCGCGCGAGTCCGGATGTCTTGCTCTTCGGTGACGCCGACAACAACGGTCGCGTCGACATCTTGGCGAAACCAAACGGCTATGCGGACTGGTATCTGCACCTCAACCTGCCGCAAGCGAGTTCCGACTGCGACGGGGACAGCGTGCCAAACGAGTGTGACGCCGACGCATGCTCAAGCGGGAATCCAAGCGATCTCAACCTTGATGGCGTCGTGAACGCGGCCGATCTCGCGATCCTGCTGAGCGCGTGGGAGACCCCCGACGCTGCTGCAGACATCAACCGAGATGGCATTGTCAATGCGGCAGATCTCAGCGTACTTCTCTCGAGCTGGAGTTAACCCTAAGACCGTGCGCTTCTTTGATTACGGACAAACTCCCCACGCGGAGAGCAGTTGCGCGAGGTCGGGCGCGTCGACGATGCCGTTGCTGTCGAGATCCGCGCTTGCGTTTGCCGTGCCCCACATCGAAAGCATGGTCGTGAGATCGGCCGCTTCGACCGCGCCGTTGAGATCGATGTCGCCTTCGCAACTCGTGAGGGTCGCATTCCAATACTGCGGCGCACGAGCGAGCGCTCGCAAGCCCACTTGATCGCCAGCGATGCGACCTGGGAAGTCGTCGAATGAGGGATGGATTCCTCCAAAGAGTCTCGAGAGACCAGACTGATCGCTCGCGTCGAAGTAGGTCGCCCACTGGAATGTCACGGTCTCACTCGGGCCGTCCTCGAACACGAGATAGGCATTCTGCGGACAAACAAACTCCCCGACGCCGCTTGGGAAAAACTCACTGCCAGTCAAGCCAGTCATCACTCTCGCGCCCGCTCGACTAAAGGTCGAGTGCCCACTCATGTAGCCCGCGAAAGGCGGCGTCACGAAGGTTGGCCGTTGATACGGAACCCAATCCGTGCCAAGCATCCACACCACGCCGCTGTATTGCGTCGCGGGAAGAAGTGGCGAGCCTGGCCAGCCCTTGATCGCAATTTTGCCTTCGTTTCCTGCGAGATCCGCGTGCCGCTGCCCAGGCGCGCTCGACGCGGCGGTGATGACTTCAATCACGCCGGGAATGAGATGAATGCCGCTGGGGCTGTAGCTCGGTTGCGCCGCATCGCTGCACTGACCCCGATGCGCCATGTATCGCACAGCGGTGATTGGTCGCGAACTGTCGTAATGCCCCTTATGCCCCCACGCAGTGATCGCTGCATCATGAAGCGCACCGTTGAGCATCATGTACGCCTTCACTTCGTACTCAAGTTCGCCAAGCACAGCGCCCTTGCCAAACAACTTTCGCTCAAACGACGGATGCGACATGACTGTGTTCAGGAGCGTGTTCCAGTGACCCGGAGGCGTCTCGCTCGTCGGACCATCCGCCCAAAACTCAGCGAGGCATCGCGCCCAGTCGCCGCGCTTCACAAGATTCGATGGATAGGGCTTTCCAGTCGCTGGATTGGTGGCGTGACCAGTCCCTGCATTCGTCCCTAGCGGATTGTTCCCAAGCACACTCGGTGAGATGTCGATCATCACGCCGTCATCAGGCGTGAGCATGGAGGAAAGAACAACGACATCCTCATGCGCGGTGCGATAGAGCAGATCGCTCTCGGTAAACATCTTCGCCGGGGTCCCTTGGTCGAGATACACACCAGGATTCGTCGCGCTGAGGTCGCTCGCAGTCAAGCCGAAAGGCTTCACAAACCCCCAGAATGGCGCTAGTTTCGCTGGATATCCGCCGGGAATCACATTGCCCGCCTGATCGACATAGTACGAAAGCGCGAGCGGTTGATAGCGATTCGGATCGATCGTCAATGGGTCGCCGCCGACTGCGACGACCAATGGCGGATTCACATTTGGGTATGTGCCTGGGTAACTTGCGTAACCGATCTCTTCGTGCGCGCCGTCACCAAGCCCGTATGCGATGTACTGCGCTGCGATGCGATTGCCGACTGCTGCAGGCGAGTTGCCTACTGTGGTCGTGATGCTCTCGTCGTATCCCGCGCTCACCATCGCCGCCATGAGAATCGGCGTGATGACGGCCGCGTTCGGACTTCCCGCAAACCGCGACCGAAGAATTCGATAGGACGCATAGGAGATCGCTTCCTTGCGCGCCGCTTCCACTTGCTTCGCCGTCAACTTCTCGCGAAACAGATAGCCCAGCGCTGTTGCGTCATACGCAGCCCATGCGTCATACATCGCGCTCGACAAGTGGAACAAGTTGCGCGCTTGCCGAGGTGGATGCACGATGTCTTTGCGAATCGATGCAAGCAGCGCCTCATCCCAGTGCCGCGCGATAGAGCCAGTGGCTTCGACGCCCGACGCAATAAACCCAACGCTCGCAATGGCGGAGCAAAGAGCAATGGATCGAGCAAGCCCGATGAAACGAGAAGGAGTTGCATTTCGCATTTGCGTTTGAAACCTCGCAGTGAAGCCTGAACTCTCTGCCAAGTCTGCCCGCGAATCGACCTAGAACAATCAAAGCCACGCACGCGGTGGGAAGTTTTCGAGACTCCCAATGCGCGCCGATCGAGTCCGAGAAGCAGCACGGATCGCCAATCGTTCGCCTGATTCAGGCTCGCCGCTCAGTCGTCCGTCTCCATCCGTGGTTCAACCCCATCCGGCAGTGCCGCGAGGAAGAGTCGCCCATAGTTTTTCGTCACGATGCGAGGGTCGAGCACCACAACGCGACCGGTGTCCTCTGCGCTGCGGATGAGCCTCCCCACTCCCTGCTTGAACCGCAGGATCGCTCGCGGCAGCTGGTCGTCGCGGAATGCGCTTCCTCCAGCTGCCTCGATGCGCTCGTGCCGCGCTTGCACGAGTGGGTGATCAGGAACATCGAAGGGCAGCTTCGTGATGATGACATTGCGCAGCGCGGAGCCGCGCACATCGACTCCCTCCCAGAAACTCGAAGTTCCGAAAAGCACTGAGTTGTCTCGCTCGCGGAATGCGCGCAGCATTTGCGAGCGTTCGCCGTCTTGGCCGTGAATGAGTACTTGGTACCCCCGCGCACGAAGCATCGGCGCACAGCGCGCGGCGGTCTCTTGGAGCGCTCGAAAACTGGTGAACAGGACAAACGCGCCGCCACCCGTCGCATGAATGTGCTCAAGGATTTTCGGAGTCCACGCATCCACTGCATCGGGAGCATCTGGCGCTGGCATCCCGCGTTCGATGTAGAAGTCCATCTGACGCGCGAACTGAAACGGGCTACCGAGGCGAAGCGTGTCCGCGCCTTCACACCCCAATCGCGCAATCGTGTGCTCAAAGCCGCTCGGCGCAGCATCACGATCTCCGTCACGCTCAACACTCACCGTCGCGAGCGTCGCGCTTGTCATCGTGACCGAGACCTGCTGCCCGAAGAGTTGCGCGCGGAGCACAGGGCCAACATCGATCGTCGCGCAGCACAGCACGATGCTTCTGCGTGCATGCCCGCCAAATGCTGGTTTCGCCGTCTCAATCCAGTACACGCACCCCTCAACCGATTGCTGAAGGAACGCCTCGACTTCCATCGCCAATTCTGCAATGCGGGTTGCTGCACTCGCGATTTCGAACTGCGCGTCTTCGTCATGCAACGCCTCTTTCAGCAGGCGCAATCGCTCAACGATGCGATGCAAACTTGGCGACAGCGAATCGGCGACCGGGCACGGTCCCTTCAAACGACCATCGCGGCCGCCCATTTTCTCGTGCAGGCGGAAGCAATCGTGAAAGAACCCCTCCGCATCATCGGACGCTTCGAGCACCGCTCGCGTGCAATCGTCGACCTCCGAGATTCCCGCGCCGAGTGGTTGCACGGAGGCGAGTATTCCCCGACCGGTCGCGGCGTGATACAGCGTGCGCAGGACATGCTTCACGCGCGATTCAGAAATGCGCAATCCAAAGTGAGAGCTCGCGACATCCTCAACATGGTGGGCTTCATCAAGGATCACATGTTGATAGGCCGGAAGGAAGCCACTGCCATGCCGACGGAGTGCAAGATCGGAGAAGAACAAGGCATGGTTGCAGACGAGAATCTGGCCGTGCTCCATGCGACGGCGCGCAGCCTGATAGAAGCACTTTTCAAAAGTTGGGCAGCGACGCCCCATGCAGTTTCCCGCATCACTCTCCGCGTGCTCCCACACGGCACCTCGCGGGAGAATGGGGAGCGAGGCCTTCGTGCCATCAGTCGTCTGGTACGCCCAATCCTCAAGTTGATGCAGAGCGTGCACATCGCTCTCGTTCGAAAAGAGCTTGCTCTGTCGTTCGCTCGCGATCCTCAATCGGCGCAGCGAAAGGTAGTTGCCTCGGCCCTTCACCAGCACGCTCGAAAACTCTTCCGGAATGATCGCGTTGAGCAGTGGAATGTCCTTGTCCATCAGCTGCTCTTGCAACGAAATGGTGTTCGTGCAGATCACCACTCGTTCACCGTGCTCGACGACACGCTGGATCGCCGGAATGAGATACGCGAAGCTCTTTCCGACGCCTGTTCCGGCTTCGACGATCAATCGGCCTCGCGAGGCCATGCACTTCGCGACCGCATTCGCCATCGCCTGCTGCTGCGGTCGAATCTCGAACCCCGAGAGCCGACGCGCGAGCGGGCTTTCTGAACCTAGAAGTTGCGAGAGGGCTTGCAGCAACGCGCGTCGATCGTATGCGTGCGACGCGGATTCTTGCGCGGCTCTCGCGAAAACTCGCAACATCCGGCGCACGGATCCTTCTGCTATCATCCCGCCCTTCGATCAACGATCGATGATGACTGCTGGACAGGTGGCCGAGCGGCTGAAGGCGTCGGTTTGCTAAACCGGTATAGGAGTTAATACTCTTATCGCGGGTTCGAATCCCGCCCTGTCCGTTTTTTTGTCGCGAGCGAAGGAGCGCGCTGCGACTGTGAGTCCTCGCCCCGCTCACCCACGATGCGGATGCTGCGCGGCGGGTGGAGGAGCGGAGTAGAATCCTCCTCCCCATAAGCCACCCCTATGAAGATCCATGAATATCAAGCGCGAGAACTCCTCGCAGGTGCCGGCATCCCTGTTCCAGCCGGAGCGATGGTCGAGTCTGTCGATGCAGCGGTTGCGGAGACGAAGCGCATTCTCGCGAGTGGCACGCCTGAAGTCGTGGTGAAGGGCCAAGTGCACGCTGGCGGTCGCGGGAAAGCGGGCTTCGTCAAGCTCGTCAAGAGTGCCGAGGACGCGCGCGTCGCGGCGAGTTTCATGCTCTCGAATCGAATGGTGAGTGTCCAGACGGGGCCCGAGGGACTTGATGTACGAAAGTTGCTTGTTGCTGCTGCCACCGACATCGCGAAGGAGTACTACCTCGCCATCACCGTCGATCGCATGCGCAAGTGCAATGTGCTCATCGCGTCTGCTGAAGGTGGCGTGGAAATCGAGGCTGTCGCCGAGCGCAACCCCGCCGCGATTCTCAAACTTCCCATTCATCCAACGCTTGGCCTTCAGCCCTACGAGGCGCGCGACATGGCGTTTCGTCTCGGATTCAAAGGCAAACAGGTAGGTCAAGCGGCCGACTTGATGATGCGCCTCTTCGCGCTTTTCTGCGCGAAGGATGCGTCCATGGTTGAGATCAATCCGCTCGTCGTGACGCCCCCAAGCGCAACCCACCCCGATGGCCGCGTCGTCGCACTCGATGCGAAGTTTCAGTTCGACGACAACGCGCTCTTCCGACACAAGGAACTTGAGTCGCTCGCGGACCCGTCTGAGGAGAACCAAGCCGAGTTGCGTGCACAAGAGTTCGGACTTTCCTACATCGCGCTTGACGGCAGCATCGGTTGCCTCGTCAACGGCGCTGGCTTGGCGATGTCGACGATGGATATCGTCAAACTGCACGGAGGCGAGCCCGCAAACTTTCTTGATGTCGGCGGAAGCGCATCGGAAGAAGCGGTCACGGAAGCGTTCCGCATCATCCTCTCGGACTCGCGCGTCGAAGGCATCCTCGTCAACATTTTCGGCGGCATCATGCAATGCGATCGCATCGCGCGCGCCATCGTCACAAGCGCGAAACAAGTTGGGTTTACCGTGCCGCTCGTCGTGCGTCTCGAAGGAACCAATGTCGTCGAGGCTCGCCGAATTCTGCAAGACGCACGAGCAGAACTCCCAACGATGCAGGTTGCGACCGACCTCACTGATGCAGCCCAGAAGATCTGCGCCGCGGTGCGAGAGCGATCCGCGTTGAGCGCGCGCTGAATTCTGTCATGCTCGTACTCTTTGATATCGATGGCACCCTACTTCGCACCGAGGGCGCGGGGGTTCGTGCAATGGTCGCGACTTTTCGCGAGCTTCACGGAGATCTCGGGTTCTCGCTCGAAGGCGTGCAGATGGCCGGCGGGCTCGACCGCCTGATCTGGCGAGATGTGTGTGCGCGCCACGGGCTTGATGCATCGAATGCGGCACATGCGAGATTTCGCGAGGCGTATGGCGTTCGATTACAGACCGACCTCACGCATGCTCAAACCCGCGCAATGCCAGGAGCGGCTGCGCTCGTGCACGCAGCTCACGCGAGCGGCGCAGGTGTTGGCTTGCTCACAGGGAACTACGAGCACACCGCGCACATCAAGGTCGATCGAGCAGGCATCGCGCCGCGGTACTTTCCGTTCGGAGCATTTGGAGATGAAGGCGCGACACGACGCGATCTTCCACCGCTGGCGATGGATCGCGCGAGAGCGCACTATGGTCGCGAGTTCACGCCGTCGCAGACCATCGTAATTGGCGACACAGTGCTCGATATCGATTGCGCAAAGGCGAACGGTTGCGTCGCGCTTGGCGTTGCAACCGGCGCGACGAGCACAGAGGTGCTGATGGATTCGGGCGCGGATCTCGCGGTCGAAACACTTGCGGATACGCAGTCCATCTTGGCGTGGATGCAACGCGTAACCGCGCGCGCCTAGTTTCACGCAGGGCGGCAACGAGACCCACTTTCGTCCATACTGTCGGGCATGCACCCGCTCGCTTTCCCGTGCCTTTTCTTGCAACTCGCACTCGGAATCAGTCCAGTCGACCCCCCGGCTCCCGCGCCTCAGCCGACTCCCCCCGCACCCGCAGCCACCGATGAGAGGCTCCAGCACGCGCTCGCGCTCCTCGACCGACTTGACGAGAAGGTCTCGCTCGGGGAAGTCGACGCACTCACGATTGGAAATGTCCCGACTTGGCTTCGCCTGCGAGGATTTCCGGTGCAAGTCGATTCCGCACGACTCACGCCTCGAGCAGACATGACTGCGTTTGAGGAACGGGTACCAGTTGGAGAGACAACCTACGGCGCGCTGCTCGGCGCGTTTGCGCGGGCAGCGGGAACAGAGTTTGATCCGTGGTCCGTCGACTCGGATGGCTTCACACTTCTTCTCCTGCCAGAGAGCGGACGCGATCGACTCGCGCTTACTGCGATCTACGATGTCTCCCTTCTTGCGCAGCACCGCGCTTCGCGAGAAGTTCCGCAAGGCGACACAACGGCCGCGGTACAGCAGCAGATGGGCACGATTGTCGACCTTCTTCACGAACATGTCGTACCCGATGGATGGACGGAGATGGGCGGCAAACTCGTCTCGCTCCGCGAGGACGGCTTCGATCTCATCATCACGGGCGCGCCTGCGGTGCATCGGAGTATTCGAGAGCTGCTGCGCCAATTCGAAATCGCGTCCGGTTTACAACAGGTACTCGTTGCCGCTGAAGTGATTGAGTTTCCCACCGGCGCGCTCCAGAGTGCGTCATTGACAAGTGCGGCGCTCGATGCATGCATCGACGCTGGAAGCGCGAAGATCATCTCGGCACCGAAACTGCACTGCCTTCCAACGGGTGTTGCACGAGTCACCGTGAGTTCAGGCGAAGAGAGCGTAAGCTTGGTCCTCCAAGTTGAACCTGGCGCGGGTGAAAGCGCGTGGAGTTGCGATGCGTCGATTGATCGACCATCCTTCAAGGGTCAATTCCGCATTCCATTCTTGATTGGCGCTGCACCAACATGCGCGATGATGACGAGCGCCAACGGCGAGCGCTGCATTGCCCTTCGATTGCGCGCGACTGCGCTTGCGACCGCGCCAAGCCTCGAACCTGCGAAGTGATCACGCAAAAGAAGAACAAGGCACTCCGCGTTGGAGTGCCTTGTACTTTGATGTTTGGTTGAACTCAGGCGATCTTGAGGTATTCCGAGATGCTCTCGACATCCTTGAAGATCTGCGGCGTCATCGCGATCGTGAAGCTTTGGCCAGCTTCAGCGCGAGCGACGCGCGAGCATGTCTCGCGATCGATCCAGATGCGGCCGCCGCGATTCGTGTCCTTGTTCAGTGTGGTCACGCGGGCGTGACGCAACTTCTTCAGGATGCGACGGGTCGACGCTTGCAGACGCATGATCCGGAAAAGCGTCTTGCGCCCACCTTCCGTGCGGGGCACAGCGGTGACGGTGAAAGTGACGGTTCCGGTCGTTGGGATGGTCAAAGTGGCCATGAGAGGTGTCCTCAGTCGAGCCGCGTACTGTAGCAAGGCAACCGATGATTGGAAAGCCCTTTGGAAGCCCAGTTTGGGATCTGGCTCGTCCCCTCCCAACCACGATTCAGCCGTGGAGGAGGACCGCAGCCTGGGTCCCCTTGCGGCCATGCCCACCCGCCAAGAGGTCCTCGTAACAGCCCAAGGCGCGTTTCACCATAACGAGGTCAAGACCTAGGTCGGAAGCCGCCGCATTCGCCAATCGCAGGTCTTTCGCAAGGTGCTCGATGAAGAACCCCGGCGCGAGGTCCCCCCGAAGGACGCGGGGCGCGAGATTCGCAAGTGCCCAACTCGCTGCAGCTCCAGGGCCGATGCAGTCGAGCACTGCTTGGGGATCAAGCCCGGCCCGCTGCGCGAGCACGATCGCTTCGCACATGCCGAGCGTATTCATGGCGACGCAGACTTGATTGACGAGCTTGGTGGTTTGCCCTGCGCCGGAATCCCCTTGCCTGACAATGCGCGTGCCGAGTTTTTCGAAGAGCGGTTGCGCGTTGACGCATGTGTCGGCATCGCCTCCCATCATGATCGAGAGCGTTGCATTTCGCGCGCCGACATCGCCGCCAGAAACAGGCGCATCGAGTGCACGAGAACCTCGCGTTCGCGCAGCCTCATCGACGCGCCGAGCGAACGCCGGCTCGCTTGTGGACATATCGATGATCGTGGCTGGACATCGATTCGCCGCAAACACGCCCGACGGACCGAAGAAGACTTCTTCATTCTCCGACGGCATTCCAACCATAGAAAAGAGCACATCGCAGGACTGGGCGACCTCCTGCGGGGACGCGCACCAGGTCGCGCCCTCTTGCACAATTCCTTCAGCCTTCGATTTCGTCCGTGTATGCACGAACACGGGGTGGAGCGCCGCGAGAAGGTGCCGCGCCATAGGGAGCCCCATGACGCCGAGACCGATCCAACCGATACGAATGTCATGGCGTTGCATGCGTCTTGAGGAGAGCTGTAAGGGGCTGTGTTGCGCGAACGAGATGCGAATCGAAGGGGTGAGAATACGTCAATTTCTCTATAATCACGGCTTCAACTCCTCGAGGTGCCTGAACCAATGCAAGGGATAGGCGTAGTACATCCCCGCAGGGTCCCTGCACCGCGCCGGACTTGACGATTGAGGAACGACTTCCAATGACCACCCCCACCATTTCCGCAGACATTCAAGAAATCGAGCGCCAGGTGACGGCGCACAGCCGACCGTTTCGCGCGCTCAAGGAGCAAATGCAGCGCGTCATCGTCGGACAAGAAGAACTGCTCGACGGGCTTCTGATGGCCCTGCTCGCCAATGGCCATGTGCTCATCGAGGGCGTGCCGGGCCTCGCGAAAACGACTGCTGTGAGTTGTCTTGCAAGCGGCTTGCGCACGGCGTTTCAACGAATCCAGTTCACGCCCGATCTGCTCCCTGCGGACCTCATCGGAACGCTCATCTATCGACCGGGCACTGGCGACTTCGCCGTGAAGCGCGGACCAATCTTTACCAACATCGTGCTCGCGGACGAAATCAACCGCGCACCTGCGAAGGTGCAATCAGCGCTCCTCGAGGCAATGCAGGAACGGCAAGTCACCATCGGCGCCGAGACCTTTCCGATGGCGGATCCATTCCTCGTGCTCGCGACGCAGAATCCAGTGGAACAGGAAGGCACCTATCCACTTCCCGAGGCGCAAGTCGATCGCTTTCTGTTCAAGATTGTTGTGCGCTATCCAACCCCGCGCCAAGAGCGGCAGATTCTTGACCGCATGTCGAAGTCGAACGCGGTCATCACGATCGATCCCGTCATGCGCCCTGAAGACATCGCCTCCGCGCGCGCATGCTGCGATGAGATCGCGATGGATGAGAGGCTGAAGGACTACATCGTCAACCTCGTGACTGCGACGCGCGATCCCGCACAATTCCGTGTGCCGATTGCAGGACTCATTCAATACGGCGCAAGTCCACGAGCCACACTCGCCCTCGCGAAGGCTGCGCGCGCTCGTGCGTTCCTTGATGGACGAGGATTCGTGCTCCCTCAAGATGTGAAGGACATCGCACCACTTGTGCTTCGACATCGATTGATTCTGAGTTATGAAGCCGAAGCGGAAGAGAAGACGGGTGACGATCTCGTGCGCACGCTGCTTGAGCATGTGCCAGTTCCTTGATCGCGTTTGCATCGTCGTCGAGGCTGAGATTCCGTCATGCTCTCTCCTGAATCACTCAAGAACATTCGAAGGCTGCAGATCCGGACGAGCCGGCGGGTGAGCGAAGCACTCGCTGGCCAGTATCGGAGCGCGTTTCGCGGGCGTGGCATGGAGTTCGAAGAGGTGCGCCCCTATCTCATCGGCGACGATGTGCGCAGCATCGATTGGAATGTCTCCGCTCGGGTTGGCGATCCTCATGTGAAGATCTTCCGTGAAGAGCGAGAGCTAACCGTCATCCTCGCAGTGGACCTCAGCGCGTCGCTCGCGTTTGGAACGCAAGGCAAACTGAAGCGAGAGCTCGCCGCGGAAATCGCGGGGACTCTCGCGTTTAGCGCCACTCGATCCAACGACAAAGTAGGACTTCTGCTCTTCACCGATCGCATCGAACGGTTCGTTCCTCCGAAGAAGGGCGCGCGACATGTGCTTCGGATTGCACGCGACCTCCTTGCATTCGAACCGACCGGTCGCGCAACCGACCTCCCTGGTGCGCTTGATGAACTCAACCGCGTCCAACGACGGCACGCCGTGATTTGTGTCCTCAGCGACTTCGATGGCACAGGCTGGGAACGACCATTGGCGCTGCTGAAACGACGACACGATCTGATCCCCATCGTTGTGGGCGACCGAGCCGAGCGCGCACTGCCCAATGTCGGCCTCACGATGCTCGAGGACCTCGAAACCGGCGAACGACGCGTGATCGACACTGGCTCTCGCGCGGTGCGCGCCGCATACGCGGCGAAGGCCTCCGAGCGGGCCGCAGCGATCGACCGATCCTTTCGACGGATCAACATCGAGCCTGTTCTCGTCGAGACGGGCGAGGACTTCGTGCCCCCGCTGCTCGCGTGCTTCCGCAAGCGCGAAGGTCGCCACGGCGCCGCCGCTTCGCGCGCCTCTGTTGTGGGAGGCGCTCGATGAACAAGTCACTCGCGAGTTTGCTCGTCTTCCTCCTTGCACTCGTGTGGAGTGGAACCGCGCACGCACAGTCCGCGCCGCCAATTCCTGTGAAGACGGAGCTTCAAGGACTCACCGTCGAAACAACAGTGGATCGAGAAAGCCTCGAGGTTGGTGAAGTGCTCGTCGTACGCGTCGCATGGACGGGGCTCGGAAGTGCTTCCGCGCGACTCTCATCTGCATCAAGTGCGGAGGGAAGCAACCAAGCAACGATCGGCGAGTGGGACCTTCTGTCGGTGAAGCCTTCCTACACACCTTCGGGTGCTCGCAACGGACTCGAACTGAAACTCTCCACGCTCGATGCAAGCGCCGCGCTCCCTTCGATTCCGCTCGCGTGGGAGGCAGATGGATCACAAACGGGCTCGGCACTCGTGCAAGCAGTGACCGTGCGATCTATCGTCGGCGAGGAGGCAGATCCAGCCTCGTTCCGAGACATCGCTGGCGCCGTCGAGGTTCGCGATGGGCGACTTTCAACCAAGGCGCTCATCATCGCGGTCGTCGTCGCGATCGTTGCTGCGCTGCTCGCTGGATACCTTCTTCGCGGACGAAGGCCACCTCGCATCGAACTCCCGCATGAACGAGCGCTGCGCGAGCTTGAAGAACTTGAACGCGCAGGCCTCTCCCTTTCCGGCGGCTCTCATGCGTTTTACATCGCACTGACCAATACGGTGCGCCGCTATGTCACGGATCGATTTTCGATCGGCGCAACGCGCTGGACAACGCGAGAGTTCACGACCCACGCGCGCGCCTCGGGCGACTTTTCCGACGCGCAGGTTGATCGGCTGACGGCTCTCCTGAGGCTTGCGGACTTCGTGAAGTTTGCCGGAGCACAGGCGGATGCGCATCGTGCCGGCGACGATGTGGCCGCTGCTCGCGCGTTTGTCACGGAGACGATCCCAGTCCTTGAGGCGAAATCCGCTGGAGGAACCCAGCGATGACTTTCCATCCATCAAGCGCTTGGTTTCTCCTGCTCCTCCCTCTCGCAGTGCTCGCGTGGTGGTCGTGGTTGCGACCGCGTGAACGCGCGGCGCTCTCCTTCTCATCGGTGCGACGATTTGACCACATCCCGGCAAGTTTTTGGAGCCGCATGCGTCCGCTCGTGCCGACACTTCGCACGCTCGTCCTCGCATTGGTCATTCTCGCGATTGCACGACCTGTGAAATCGAATGAGTCCACCAAGACTTTCGTCGAAGGCGTTGCGATTGAGATGGTGCTCGACCGATCTGGATCCATGCGCGCGCACGACTTCAAGATCAATGGCAAAGATGTGGAGCGCCTCGTCGCTCTCCGCGCGGTTGCTGAGCAATTCGTTGAAGGCGGCGAGGACCTCGGTGGCCGCAAGAATGATCTTGTTGGCGTCGTCACATTCGCAGGATTCGCAGACGCACTCGTTCCACTCACTCTTGACCATGCGGTCGTGCTCGACGCGCTGGGTCAACTGCGCACCGCGCAGCAAGACGAGGATGGCACCGCCATCGGTGACGCGATTGCGCTCGGTGTGGAGAAACTCAAGGACGCCGCAGATCGCGCGAACGCCGATGGGGAGATGCGCATCCGATCGAAAGTTCTCCTGCTCCTGACCGATGGCGAGAACAACGCCGGCGAACTTGAACCTTCCGACGCGGCTGAGCTTGCTGCGGCATGCGGCGTGAAGATCTACTCTATTGGCATGGGAACCAAAGGTCTCGCGCCCTTCCCGATGGAGACACCATTCGGGACACAGTTCGTGCAGCAGCCCGTCAACATCGACGAGGAGTTGATGACGAAACTCAGTGAGAAGACCGGAGGGAAGTACTTCCGCGCCACGGACACCGATAGCCTGCTGCGCATTTACGAGACGATTGACCAGCTCGAGAAGAGCAAGGTCGAAGAGCAGAAGCTCGTTCGCTACCGAGACTACGCAGTCGAGCCATTCACCTTCGCTGGATTCTCTGTCCCACCCGTTCTCGCCATCGCGCTGATCGCCCTCTGCGCAGAGCTCTTGCTCTCCTCCACGCGATTGCGCGTCCTCCCGTAACCGACGATCCAATCATGCAACCGACCGACCTCGGCTTCTCTTTCACGCAACCTGCTGCACTCAGCTGGTTGTGGATTGCATTGCCGATTGTGGGAATTCTGTTGTGGAGCACAGCAGGCCGAAACCGCGCCCTTGCTCGATTTGCGCAGCCACATCTCTTACACGCGCTCGTTGGTCAATCGAGTTCGCTCCGACCTCTGTTGCGCACGGCGCTGCTCTGCGCTGCGATCACGACCCTCGTGCTCGCCTTGCTCGACCCTCGGTGGGGCGGCCGCATCGAGCGCGTTTCTCAAGATGGATTCGACTGTGTCATCGTCATGGATGTCAGCCGAAGCATGCTCGCGAACGACGCAACGCCCAATCGTCTCGACCGCGCGAAACAGTTCGCCAGTGACCTCGTGGAACAACTCGGTGGCGATCGAGTCGGACTCGTCGCATTCGCGGGTGTCCCGAGCGTGCAATGTCCGCTCACCTTCAATCACCGCACCTTCCTCGATCAGCTGCGAGCGCTCACGCCGCAATCCACGACGCGTGGAGGCTCGATGCTTGGCGACGCAATTCGCATGGCCGCGACTGGATTTGGAGAAACCGACGGCGGACGCGCGATCGTCGTTCTCTCCGATGGCGAGGACATGGAGAGTTTTCCAGTCGAGGCGGCAGCCGAGGCATTCGAGAAACATGGCGCACGGACGTACGCGATCGGGATTGGCGATGCGAAGGAAGGTGCTCGTATCCCCATTGAGACACCCAACGGCACCGCATTTCAGCTCTTCGAAGGCCAAGAAGTTTGGACGAAAATGGATCCAGAAACACTCGCGAATGTCGCCGCAGCAGGTCGCGGTTTCTTCGTCGGTGCTGGGACGGCGCAGGTCGACATGCGAGAGTTTCACGCGAAAGCATCCACAGATATTGAACGCACAACGCGCGATGGCGCGGACATCG
This sequence comes from Planctomycetia bacterium, assembly GCA_005790605.1. Taxonomy (GTDB): domain Bacteria; phylum Planctomycetota; class Phycisphaerae; order Phycisphaerales; family SM1A02; genus F1-140-MAGs142. The sequence goes on from SXUI01000075.1 coordinate 22,727, forward strand.
CCGTTCGCGACCCGCAGTTTCAGTGGCTCGCTGGATTGGCGCTCGTTCTCCTCCTCGCCGAGAGCTTCGTGGGCGATGGGCGACAACTTCGGAGCATCGCGAGCATGGAGGTCTCCAAGTGAGTCGGACCAAACTGCACCTCGCAGCGACGCTCATCATCTTCAGCCTCACGGCTCTCGCTGCTGCGCAACAAAGCAGTGCTCCCTCGATCGACGCAGGATTAGCGCAATCCCTGTCTGACGCGGAGCGCATGGTCACGAAGGACCCGTCACGAGCGGAACACCTCTACAACCTCGGCGTCTTGCAGTATCGCGCAGGTCAACTCACGCAAGCAGGCGAGAGTTTCCGACTCGCTGCGGAACGGCTGAACAACAACCTCGCGGCAAGATCTACATACAACCGCGGTACGACTCGGTATCGCGAGGCGCTCGAAGCCTTGCAAAGTGCGCAACAGAGTGGCGCGACTCCAGTGCTGCCGCAGGACCCGACGCAGCCCGGCACTGATGCTGCGACGGATCCTCAGACCCAAGCGATTGCGTCACTCGAGGAATCACTGCAGCAGTTGAAGGACTCTATTCGCGCCAATCCATCAAGCAGCGACAATGTCGACGCTCGTGCGAATGCTGAGCTCGCGCATCGCCTCCTGAAGAAACTCAAGGAGCAACAGAAGCAAGAGCAGCAGAATCAACAGAGTCAGGATCCGAAGGATGGCGAGAAGCGCGAAGAGCAGAAGTCGCAAGACTCCAACGAGCAGAAGAACCAGGATGGAGAGTCATCCGATGGACAACCGAAAGACTCATCTCAACAAGAGTCGGGCAAGAGCGACCCCAAGAGCGATGGGAAGCCAGACGATGCGCAGCAGCAGCCATCGCAAGCACCGCCCAAACCACAGGACGGCGACCAACAGAAGCCGGATCCATCCCAAGCTGAAGAAAAACCTTCCGGAGAACCTGAACCAAGTCCTGAAGGAAAGCCCGAAGCCAATCAGCCACAACCGAGTGATGCCAAGGACGGACCGCAGGCGCAGCAATCCAAGGGTGAACAAGAACCGCCGCGCGAGAGCATGAGTACGCAAGAAATCGAGCAGCTGCTGCAGAAGATCCGTGATCGCGAGCAGATTCGACGCGCGCAAAAACTCGCCGCGCAGCGACAGCGTACAACTCCTGCCCGCAAAGACTGGTGATTGAGACGGACGCATGGACCATCGACTCTCTCAACTTCGATTCGCAAAGAGCGCGTGGAATCAAACGATTCCAATGCTCCTTGCGCTCATCGCGCTTCTCTGCGCAGGCTTCGCCCTTGCAGACGGAGTTTCGATTCGCATGGAGACGCAGCAGATTCAGGTCGGCGAGTTCGTGCGACTCGTCGTCGATGTCGAAGGCGAAAACGGGTTCGAGTCCATTACGGAACCGAAGGTGGACGGCCTCGTCTTTCGTCGACTCCCAGGCCAACAGACACAAACGAGTGTCTCGATCGTGAACGGACAGAGTCGAAAGCGCATGACATCGAGTGCAACCTACGAGCTCATCGCAACCCGGGATGGCTCCTACAACATTCCACCGTTCGTCGCGATGATCGGCGGGCGCGCGTACAAGTCCGCTCCGATTCCACTCTCCGTCAAGCCTGGCAACGATGCGCCGGTGCTTGAAGTCTCTGTCGAGGGAGTGCCGTCGAGTGTGTACCTCGGGCAGAAGTGCCAGATTCGACTTGAGATTTTGATCAAGCCATTTCGCTCAAAGGAGTTCAGCTATGTGATGGGCGAGGAAGATTCTTGGAACATCATTCAGGGCGATCTCGAGCAATCCGAACTCGGACCATTCAAACAGGAACTCCTCCGACTTCGCCGAGAAGGACAAAGACCCGCGGGCGAGCGCGTCTTGGTCGCAGGCGAGGAGTACTACCGATTCAGAATTGAACGCGAGTACGAGCCGATTCAGCCGGGCACGCCGGATTTTGGCTTGATTCGCATCGATCTGCACTACCCCGCATCACTCAGCCGACGCCGAGACATCTTCGGCATGGGATCGCAACTCCAAGTTGCGTCGAGTCGGTTCGTCAGCGCAACGGCCGCGGTACCCAACATGAGCGTGCACGCTGTACCCACTGTGGATCAGCCCGCAGGGTACTCGGGTGCGGTTGGATCGTTCACGATTCGCGCGAGCGTGGCACCGACTACCGCTGCGGTTGGCGATCCCATGACGCTCTCGTTGGAGATCACCGATCGCGATGGACACGCCGACCTCGGCGCACTTCAAGCACCTGACCTGAGTCTCGATCCGGCTCTCAACGGCGCATTCAAGATTCCAGCCGAGCGCGCCGCAGGACGAGTCGATGGCAATCGCAAAGTGTTCACGCAGACGCTTCGTCCGCTGCATGATCGCGTCCGAGAGATCCCCGCGATCTCGTTCAGCGCGTTCGATCCGACGACACAGCGATTCGAGACAATGACGACCGATGCTGTTCCGATCACGGTGCACGCGAGCAAGCGAGTTCGACTTGCCGATGCATCGATGCAGAGTTTCGATGAAGCACAGCAACCGAAGGCGAAAGCCGGTGGACTGCTCGCGAACGCCACGCCGAGTGAAGCCGCAGGGATCGGCTCGACTTTCCAAGTCACCGCCCTGAGCGTGGCGGCGGTCGCGATTCCCCCACTCGCTGCCGGAGTCCTGTTTCTGACTCGACGACGCGCCGCGTCGGCCGCACGAGATCCGCTTCGCCATCGACGCCTTCGCGCTGCGACGCGCGCGCGAGAACGGCTTGTCGCCGCAACAGCGGCGAGCGAGCGGCAGAGCGCCCTGCTCGACTTCGTTTCCGACCGCGCGGGGCTGCCCGCTGGCGCACTCACGCGAAGCGACGCAGTACGAGTGATTGCGTCTGTCGGTGCCTCTGACTTCATCTCAGAGTCATTCGATCGCGCGCTCCTGGCTGCAGAGCAAGCGTCGTACGGCGGCGCAGCACGAGATACAGATCGCGACGGCGCCATCGCAAAGGAAGCGCTCGAAGCGCTTGCCACCGCGAAGCTCGATTGGGCCAAGGCGCGCCTCGGAGAGAACGCATGAACACGCGAAACTTCTTTTCGAGAGTTTGCATCGTCGCCTGCGTCAGCATGGCGACGAGCGCAACGCTTGCGCGTGAAGAAGCGACGCACGCACAGACGCTCTTTGAAGAAGCGATGCGAGCGTCGCAACAGGGTTCGCAACAAGATGCGAAGTCGCTCTTCGCCAAGAGCGCCGATGCCTTCGAGAGCGAAGCCCGCACGGAAGCGAGCGCAGGGCGCTGGTACAACGCTGGGAACGCCAGACTGCAAGCAGGCGAGACCGGACGCGCCATCGCCGCATATCTTCGCGCGCAAGCGCTCGCCCCAGCGGACACTTCGATCGCCGCAAACCTCGACGAAGCGCGGCGCACTCGCGAAGTGATGACTGCGCCGATGGAGCCGCGCGGAATCGCGCGCGTCGCGCCGCACTGGCGCTTCGTCGATGAATCCATTCGCGCCTATGTCGCGATCGTTGGATGGGCCGTCCTCTGGTGTGGCGTCTGTGCGCTGCTCATGCTTGATGCGGCTCGAGAACGCGCGCGCGGCATGTGGAAAGTCGCGGTGACCGTGGGCGGAGTGCTCGCATGCGTCGCAGGTTTGACGATCGTTGGTGATCGCGTCGCGCGAAGTGCAGATTCGCGTGCGGTGATCACAGCGGGCGAGGTGCTTCCGCGAAAGGGAAATGGCGAGAGCTTCGCCGCCGCAACGGAGGAGCCGCTGCGAGCGGGCGCGGACTGTGCAGTCATCGCAACTCGCCCGGATTGGACGGAAATCTCACTCGCCGGCGAAATCCGAGGTTGGGTACCGAGCAGCAGCCTTGAACGATTGTGGTGAATCCGGTCCGTTTCCGAGTGATCGAGGCAAGTTGACCGCCGAGGCAACCGATGCCACAATCCGCGCCCCACTGGAGAGGTGGCAGAGTGGTTGAACGCGCTGGTTTCGAAAACCAGTATGGGTCATTGGCTCATCGGGAGTTCGAATCTCCCCCTCTCCGCTTGCACGAAAAACGCGCAGCTCTCGCTTGAATGCGGGAGCTGCGCGTTCTGCTTTCTAGAAATGATGAACTCGAGTGAGCGGCGCGTGAACTTAGAAGTTCCACGCGTTCAACAGAATGGCGAGATCTGGCGCGCCAACAACCCCATCGTGATCGAGGTCAGCAGCAGCATTTGAAGTCTGCCAGACATTCAACAAGATCGCGAGATCAGCAGCGTTCACCGCACCGTCGTTGTTGAGATCCGCGGGGTTTCCTTCGCAGGCGTCCGCTTGACCATTGCCATTGCTATCAACGCACGTCGTTCCGGGTCCCTGCCATGACGCGCCAGCAGCGAGCGCCTGCGACTCGGTGAGCACGAGGCAGAATCCGGTTGAGAAGCACGCTGCGCCCGTCGGCTGTGGGCAGACCGTCGTGGCGCAACTGGTGTTGTTTCCCTTGAAAACACCGCCGACTGCTGCGCAGTCACCAGGGCTCACCGGTCCAATGCATGCGCCGTTCGCGAGGCAGCACGCGCCTTGAGGGAAGCACACATACCCGGTGCAAGTCTGCCCATCAGGGCCGGGCACGCCGCCCGCTGAGATACATGACGCGGCGGGCAGCGTGAGGCAACCGCCGGTCGATTGGAAGCAGCACGGTCCTTGCCCCTGCAAGCAAGTGGAACCGGCACAAATCACGCCCTCACCGTGGAACACACCGGCCTGATTCGCGCAGTCTGTCGCGGTGAGCATCGCGCACGAACCGTTCGGCAAGCAGCAGGCACCAGGAGAAGTGCAATTGAATGGCGTCCAAGTGCAACGCATCACCCAGTCGCCCGATGGACGACAGATGGAAGGGATGCTTGAGAAGGTTGTCCAACCACTCGCACACCCGAAGGCGCCGCAATCGAGCGCCCACAGCCAGTTCTTCGTTGGATTCTGCAAACCACCGACATCCGTCGTTGGAAATGCATTGGAGTTGGTGGGTGGTCCGACGAAGCAAGGATTCTGCGTCTGATTGTTGTGATCATCGATGCGATACGCCATCGTGAACTGATGCGAGCCGTTGTCCTGCAGAATGATTTGTTCAGGATCGCCAGGATCCACACTCACTTGGACATTCACGCCGTTGGTGCCTGGAGGAATGACAATGTGCGGAAGGATCTTGCCGTCTGACGAGAAGGTGGCAACGAGATTGCCCGTGGTAGGCAGGCCTTCATAGAACAGAATCGACCACTTCGTCGTGGTGGTCACTGTTGAAGCGCTCGTCGCGAAAATCATTTCCGCGAGGTCAATCTTGATCGGAAAGTCTGCGGCGGTCGCGGTGTAGGTCGCGCCCGCCATCTCAAGTTCGCCGAATCCGGCTTGCACCACAAACTGACCGCCACTGAAATCTGCATTCGTCAGCGACGAGAGCACAGGCGTGCACGCGCCGGCAACTCCACCTTCAGGAAGCTCGGCGCCACCGATGGGCTGCACCTTCACATTGAGCTTCGGCATCTTCTTGATTTTCACGTCGATCGGAGTGAATCGTCCACCAGTTGGACGATCATCGCGCTGCGCAGATGCGTGTGACGGCAGGAGAAAGCACAAAGTCGCAGCGGCAGCCACGACAACACGATGCTTGATGAACAGTGAACGCATGATCGATGGCCCTCAGAAGAAGGAGTCCGGAAAGGCATGACGCAGCCCTGCACACAACCCGCGAAGCCGTGAGACCTCGCGTGAACCACGATAGAGTGAATGCTTTCAGCACAGAATCAAGGGCTTACCGGACAATTCCCCCGGAACTGTCTCAAAGTCTCTGCGGTCGCGCAAAAAGGAACGTTCTCGATCAGCCGCGGACCGCATCGACGATGGCGTCTACGAGATCGTCCGGCTCTGGCAATCGACCCTCACCCATCGTCCGGCACGCCTGCCAGCCCGTCGGAGGCGAAAGCACTGTGAAGCCGTCTGACACAAGCTGCGCAAGATTTCGCTGCGTCGCCGGCTGCTTCCACATCGTCTCATTCATGGATGGCGCCAACAGAACCGGCACGGCCGCTCGCGAGGTTGATGCGACCAGAAGTGAAACCACTTCATCTGCGCGCCCAGTCGCCAATCGTGCGAGCATGTCCATGCTGCAGGGCGCGACGAGGAGCACCCGCACGCTCTTCCCAAGCCGAATGTGATTGACCTCGCCTCGGTCCGGACTCTCCCAGGCACTCAGATGCACGGCGCGGCCCGCGAGGGACTCAAAGGTGAGTGGCGATACGAACTTTGTCGCTTCCTGCGTCATCGCGACATGCACGATGGCTCCCGCTTGCGCGAGCGTCGAAACGACAGAACACACTTTGAATGCAGCAATTCCACCGGTCACGCACACACCAACATCCACCCCACGGAGTGCGGCGAGATTGGCTGGGTCACGCTGGTACATAGAATGAGCCGCCGATGAAGGAACTATTGTGCGACGCGCCACGCGAGCTTGCGCCCGAGGCAGTGCGACGCCGCGTCAACGACTGCGCTTGGCAGGCGTGCCTTGCATGCGCTTGATCTCGCTCGCGTCAATCTCGAGCGTGATCTTGTCTTGCATGATTTCTTCGATCACGACCTCAAGATCGGATCGACCTTCGCGTTCGACGAGCGGACGAGCGCCATCGACGATTTCAAGCAGGCGTCGCTGAATGAGCGCCGTCAGCTTGAACCGACCGCCAAGTTTCTCAACAATTTCATCGCTCTTCAGTGCGTCAATCATGGCTTGATTCTGGCTAGGGTGTGCAAGGCGCAGCGGGATGAGAAACCCACCATTGGATACCCGATGGGGGGTACCCGTGAACGATTCACTCTCGGGGAGGGCGAACATCATAGCCCAAGTCCGCCTTGCAAGCGCACTTGGGAATCAGAAACCGAATCCTCTGAAAGCGACGATAATCCGCCGTCGCAGCCCGTTCCGACCTCACGCGAAATGTCCACCTCCCCGCCTCACCCCCCCCCGCTCCATCGTCACAGCGCGAAGGAACTCGCCGACAAGTCAGGGAGCGCGGGAGTTTCGCTTGGAATCCGCGTTCGCCGCCTCGCTACCGCCGTCGGGCTCGACCGCGAGCGGCGACTCCTCGTCATAGCGGCGATCACGGGGATTCTGGTTGCGCTCGTTGCTCTCGGATTCATTCTTCCGATCCACTGGGCGGAGCGGCAGATCTCGCACTTTGGCGCCGAAGATGCGTTCACGCGCATGCTGCTTGTCGGCGCGCTCCCGATCCTTGGCGCAATGCTCTGCGGCGTCGTACTGCGCATGATTCCGGTTCAGGTGAAGGCACACGGGATTTCGAGCGTGCTCTACGCCATCCACCGCAAGCGCGCACACCTCCCGATGATGCTCGCAGTGCGCACCTGGATTGGCGCGAGCGCAACGATCATCTCTGGTGGATCAGCAGGACCAGAAGGTCCCATCGTCACGATCGGATCGACTCTGGCGAGCGGCCTAGGACGATTTCTTCGACTCGATCCAGCGCGCATCACGATGCTGCTCGGTTGCGGATCTGCGGCGGGTATCGCGGCGGTGTTCAACGCGCCACTCACCGGCATTTTCTTCACACTTGAAGTCATTCTGCGAGAACTCTCACTTCGCAGTTTCATACCGATCGTCATCGCTGCGGTGTTCGCTGCGGCCACCGTGCAGAGCGTGCTCGGGTCATCGACTCCGCTCTTCGGAAGCGCTGCCGAACTCGCGATGTTGCAGCCGACCATGATGAATATCGCCGCACTGCCGGCACTCGCCCTGCTCGGCGTCGTGTGCGGAGCTGTTTCGGTCGCGTTCATCCGTGCGCTCCAATCGACAGAGCATGCGTTCGCGCAGTTTCGCGCTCCTCCGATGTGGAAACCCGCGCTCGGGGCTGGCCTCCTCGTCTGCATGGGTATTGGATACGCGCTCTTCGCGAGCGAAGCGATGCCGAATCTGCAGTCGGACACCGCACAATCTCCGTCGCTCACCCCACCGTTTTACGGAACGGGATACAGCGTCGCGAGAAGTGCGATGAACCCGTTGTTCTACGAATCAGGTCAATTCGCAACGCTCGCACTCCTCCTGCTTGTGCTTGTCGTGCTGAAACTTCTCGCGACATGCGTCACGCTCGGTTCAGGTTCGATCGGAGGCCTGTTCGCGCCAAGTCTGCTGATTGGCGCGTTGCTTGGCGGAAGTTTCGGCGCGTGCGTGACGGATCTCCCCGTGATCGGCGCAATCGCTCCAGCAACCTGCGCGCTCGCCGGCATGGCAGGCGTTGTCGCTGCAACAACGCACGCACCTCTGGCCGGCGCGATGCTTGTCTATGAACTCACGCAGGAACCTCGCGTTCTCCTCCCGGTTGTGCTCGTCGCCGCTCTCGCGACTGTCACCTGTCGCATGTTCGAACGGCACAGCCTCTACACGGCAGAACTCGCTGCGCTTGGTGTTCGGCTTGGGTCACCCGCGGATGCAACGGCGCTGCGCCAGCTTCGCGTACATGATGCGGGTCTCGTTGAAGCGTGCACTGTGCAACCATCCGAGGGTGCCCAGCGTCTTGTAGAACTCTCGCAGTCGACGCGGCACGAGCACTTCGTTGCAGTCACGCCAGGCGGCGCTTTTCGTGGCGTGGTGAGCGCGCAAGATCTGAAGTTCGCTCTCATGCACAGCGCTTCACTTCCGGCGCTCAGTGTGAGTGATCTCTTCGCGCAACGCGTGAAACCGCTTCGGCGGGATGAATCCCTCGAGCACGCAGTCGATGCGTTTTCGCACACGGAAGTCGATTCGCTTCCGGTTGTCGATCATGCGGGTATCTTTCTTGGACTCGTCACTCGCAAGAGCGTGATGCGATGCTGGCGCAAAGCACTGGAACGCGACGCATGACTTCCACCGATCGACGCACCGCGAACAACGCAGATGAAGGCCGGGGTCCCAAGCCCGTGCCTCGCGCGTTTGCGTTCGGGCGATCGCGACGGCTGACAGGCGATGGCACATTCGGCGCGATCATGGCCGCGCGCGCGAAGTGCGTGCATGAACTCTTCGCGGTGTACACGCAACCGAATGACCGCACTTCTTCGCGACTCGGCATCAGCATCTCCCGAAAGGTTGGGAACGCGACGGTTCGCAATCACATCAAGCGCCTTGTGCGCGAGGCATTCCGACTGAGGTCTCCAAGTTGGGGCGAGTCGTACGATGTCGTGCTCGTCGTGAAACCCCACGCAGCGGTCGTGCTGACGGAGTATCAAACAGCGCTCGACGCATCGGTCGCGACGCTGCATGCACTCTGGATCAAGCGAGGACAACGCAAGCAGCGAAAGTCGGGAGAGGAGCCATGACTGCGCGACCGTCGTTCGCAGCGCGCGCGCTGATCAAAGGGGTGCGTGGATACCAGATCATTCTTGGACCGGTCTTAGGAGGCTCCTGTCGCTTCCATCCGAGTTGCTCTTTCTACGCACTCGACGCGCTGCGCATCCACGGTGCATGGCGCGGTTCCTGCCTCACGATCAAGCGGCTGATGCGCTGCCATCCCTGGGGCGGGGACGGCGTGGATGAGGTTCCAGCGCCGTCGCGCGATTCGGCATGAAGCGCTGCGCGAAACCCCGGCCCTCGATCGGGGCTCACTCTTTCACGGTGTTTCGCAGCACGCCAACGCGCTCGATTTCGACTTCAACCTGATCGCCATCCTTCAGAAACACCGGTGGCTTTCGCGCCGCGCCGACGCCGCTGGGTGTTCCAGTGAGGATGTAGGTGCCAGCGAGCAATGTCATGCCACGTGAAAGTTCGGCAATCAGGAAGCGGATCGGAAACACCATGAGCGATGTGCTCGATGACTGCATCGTCACGCCGTTGAGTCGGGTTTCGATCTTGAGCGCCTGCGCGTCGCCGACGAGTTCTGCTCGTACGAGATCACTCACTGGGCAAAAGGTGTCGAAGCTTTTCCCGCGACAGAACTGGCCACCTGAGCCATCCTTCTGCCACCAGCGCGCGGACACATCGTTCGCCACGCGATATCCGCGCACGAATTCGAGCGCGTGCTCCAAGGAGACATCGCGGCAGTCGCGGTCGATCTCGACGCACAGTTCACCTTCATAGTCGACCTGCGGACCATGTTCGCGGCAGATGGGCGGAATCCGAATGACATCACCATGTCTGCAGACGCATGCCGGATTCTTCATGAACACCATGGGGCGCTCATCGGTGACGCCACCCATCTCTGCGGCGTGATCGCTGTAGTTTCGTCCGATGGCAAGAATGGCTGGCGGGCGGCTGTGCATAAAGGCTCCTCAAATTCTGGAAGTCGCGTCGACTACTTCTGCTGCGCGGCACTCCGCTCCGCGTTGTTGCGCTCGGCTTCGCGTGCAGCCGCGCGTGCCGCCGCTGCGCGACGGAACTCTTCAAGACCGGGCGGTTCGGGGAGCACGCGATCCACGGTCAAGTTGCCATTTGCAAGTTGACTCCCCGCAAACTCCACTTCGAGCTGCGGCTTCACGCGGTCGTAGACCGACGCGCGCAAGTCCTCCGGAGACTTGCCATAGATCACGAATCGATCGAGCAGTGGCGTGCTCGTGTCAGTCAGGACCTTCGCGAGCACTGCGGGAACGCTCTCGTCGAGACCGCCAAGAAGTTCCTTCATGCGGCCCTCACCAAACTTGTTCACAAAGTCATTCCAGCGCGCTTCGCGGAAGTAGGTCGTCAACTCCCGCGCGAATCGAAGTGCGTCTTGCAAGACCTCCGTGCGATCGAGCAGCAGCCCTTCTCGGAATCCTCGCTCGAGCGCCGCGTAGACATCGCTTCGGGCCGTCTCTGGGACCTGCTCATACTCGCCGTACGTCACATTTCGCACGAAGGTATCAAGTGGAATCGCGTAACCCTCGTGCGGCACAACGCCGCCTCGACCGTACAGACCATCGAGTTCGTCGAGAATCCCTTGCGCGCCCTGCACATCACCTGAGCGATAGAGTTCGCGAATGGCTGACTTCATGAAGTTCTCATGGAAGTCGGTAAATGAGTCCGAGCCACTCCCTCGAGTCCCGTAGTACTGGTCGTAGAGTCGACGGAACTTCCGGTCGATCACCTTGATCCAACGGGGATCGTTCAAGCGCGTCACATTGTCGCCACTGAACGGGTCGTAACCGACGAGGCCAGAGCGCGCGAGCGCCTGCATCGACTGAATCTCAATACGACTGTTGTTGATCGCCTTGTAGATGTCGTTGCCCTTTTCGACACGATCTTGGCCGAACTGCTCTCCGCGCCGCGCCCAATACAACGCGTGTGCTTGCGGGTGCCGCCAATCGAGCGGCCCCGTATCGCGCGTGAACTCGTACATGAGGCGCGGATCCATGTTGTAGTCATCGAGCAACACTTTGCGTCGCATGTATGCGAGCAACTCAGCCGCTTGCTTCTCGTTGGCGGCGTTGCCAAAGGTCGCGTCGAGCGCAGCAATGCCCGCAGCCGCTTCCTCGCTCGGGCGCATACCGAGCAGCCTCGCGTAGGCGCTGGTCCGACGGGAGTCCCACTCGCCATGCAGCGACAAGAATCGCTTGAAGTCTCCCTTGGGATCAAATCGATACCGCGGAGCTAACACCTTCGTCTGCGCAACAAGCGTGTCGAGGAACGCGCGCATGGCGGGATCGGATGCCTCAAGCTCAGTGAGCGTCACCGGCGCGTCGGCGATCTTCTTGATCCAAGCTTTTCGCTGGTCATAGTCATACGGTGGCGTGCCAAGCACGAATTGCCATTCCCTCGCAAACTGCCGCTTGTAATGCAGGTGCGCATCGTCAGCGACGCCGTCGAGTTTGTGCGCGAACCAGAAGCCAAGTTCCTTGTGAAGGACGAGGTCATTCGGGTTGTATCGAATCCCGCGATTGCGCACTAGATCAATGCCCGCGTTCACCCAAGCCCATCGCTCCTGCGGCGTGTTGGTCACCACAGAGATGTTGTAGGCCATGTTGTGACCGTGAAACGCCCAAACCTCAGGGAAGCGCGGTTGCAATCTCGTGATGAGATCGGCATCTGCCATCACTTCGTAGAAGAGCCCCTTCTCCTTCATCCAAGTGACTTTGAGCCACAAGTAATCGACGATCAACCCACGAAGCGCGCCGAGTGCTGTTCCGAGCGCGACAATCGGAGGCGCACCTGCAACCGCTTCATCGGTGTAGCGCAATCCAAAGCCGCCGCGGCCGTCGAGCCGAGCCGTGCCAACTTCTTCACCATTACTCGTACGCCATGAGAGCTTGACGGTGTCGCCAATACGGCCCTCCCAGTTACGCAACCCACCGTCGTATCCAACAGTGATCTTCTCGCCTTGCTCGACGGCGCTGACCGTTTCCATCGCGTAAATTTTCGCGATGGGAATGCGTCGTTCCACGACACCGAGGGCAGAGGCATCCGTTGGCGCCTCGACCGAAAGTCGAAGATAGGTCTCGCCCGCGAGGTCGTTCATGGGCGCGAGAAGCCTGCCGCTCCACCAAAAACTCACGGCGGCAATGACGAGGCAGAGGATTTGAATGATGCGTTCCAGTTGCATCGTCAACCTCCCTGCCCGCTATAGATCGCGAGCTCTTTCCGCCGAAATGCGGCGAGACCTGCGATGAACGCCAGAAGCGACCAGCCCACTCCAATCAGCGCGAAGGCACGCGCCACCGAACCCCATGACACGAGTCTTCCTTCTACTAACGATGCCGTTGATACGGCTTGGCCGAAGGGCCGAAGCATGAACTCGACGATCGTTGAGATCGTTCGAATGACAGCTTCGAACGCGTTGGGAGCCCAGTCCTCCGTGCGAATGTTGTACTCCGCGATGCTCACGGCGAGAAACGGCGCGATACTGCCTGAAGCAAAGATGCTGAAGCACACCAGTGCTGCCACAGGAAACGAAAGGATGCTCGCAGCGCAGACGGCGAGTACGGCAAGGAATGCGAGCTTGCACAGATTCACCAATTGCGCGCGAAGAAGGTTCGATTCGAACCCACCGACTTGGTGCATCAACTCAAGACCATCCGCGTCAAACATGATGGTTGAGCCGCCATCGAAGAACGCGCCACTTTCGCCAACATCAGGATCAAACCCCGCGTTCTGAATCCGGAGCTTCAGTGTGCCATCCGCAGTTATCGCTTTCGCTGGTACCGGAAGCACATTCGTCTGCGCCGCGATGAACTTGCTATCCGTCCAACCAACCTCGCCATCGAAAATGAACACGACAGGATAGGTTTCGTGCGCGTCACTCGTACCCGAGTAAAACTTGTAGCGCAACGCAAGCGCACCAGTCGTGCGGCTCACGCTTCCAAGACCTGTGAATGTGTATTCGAGTATCGCGCCTGGGGCGATCGACCGCTGTTGCTTCAACCACTCGCCTTGATACTGCCGCGCGAGGTCACGCTTCACATCGATCTCTCGTCGAATGTTGTTGTCGAGATCCTCACGAATCGCGGGATCCGTGGCGATGGCCTTCTCCACCATCTCACGAAGCCGATCACTCGCCATGGGCTCGTACTCCGGAAAGGTTCCCACGCGCGCCACGAGCACTTCTTCGCTGACGGCAACAGCGTCGAAAATGTCTTGCGCGGGACGCGTGCGAATCTCGAGTAAGCAGGCGTACGCTGCGAGCGTCGCGACCAAGAGAAACACGGCATCGATGGCAAAGATGCCAAGGCACTTCCCTAGCAGCCATCGACCGCGCGAGATCGGCTTGACCATCGTCATCCACGCTTGACGATCTCGAATCTCAAAGGCAACGGTCGCACAACCCAACAACAGCGTCATCACTGCCGTCACGCCAAACGAAACCCCGAGGCTCGTCGAGAGAAATGTCTGCACCTGATATCGAAGCGGTGCAGTCTCATCAAGCGTCATGGGAAGAATTGGAATCACGCCAATGGCCACGAAGGCGAAGGCGATCGCAATGCGTTGCGACATCGCTTCTCGAATCACCGTGCTCGCAACCGCGAGCATCCCGATTCGTCGATCGAATGCGACGAGCACGATGCGAATCGCCAGAAAGAACGCGAGCATCGCGAGTGGAACTCCGAGAAGCGCGATCGACAAGTTGCGCTCACCCGCGTACCACGCGAAACCTCCCGCCACACCCGCGAGCAGAATCGTCACGAGACCTTGGAAGAAAAGCCCGCTCCAGATAAGCAGATTGAGAAAGACGACGACTCCGACCGAGGCCCAGATCGTGGCTTGAGGATCATCGATGAAAAGTCCCGGCAACCACGCTGGAATTCTCGTGGAGAGGAGCATCGCTGCCACCTCGGTCACCCGTTCGATGCGCCCACTCTCCGCAAACGCAGCTTTCCACTGCGGTGCGAGCTCCGCGCTGCCATACGCGCGCCCGCTGACCGTGACGGTCCCCTGCTCGAGCAACTCGTTCGTCACGGCGTTCTTCTCGATAACGCTCGCCTGCGCGAGTGCATCGACGAGAAGCTCTCCATCGTGATGCAGCGTGGACGCGGTGCGGGAAGCCGCGATGCCGATGGACATCACGGCAATCGTGATCAGCGCCGAGAGAGCCGCGCACCATGTACGACTCCGTTGGAACCCGTCGAGTCGGGCGTAGATTCGGGAGAAGAGACGACTCACGCGTCGCGCGCTCCATCACGACGATCGGATGCGGACGGAGCACCGAGAAGTCCATCGATGAGCGACTGGTCCACATTCGCGGGGGAGCCTGCTTGCGTCGCCGGAACGCTCTTGGGCGCATCGGACCCTAATGGCTTGGCCCCACTGCTCGCGGGCTGTTGAAGGAGTTCGCGCAACACACTGTCTTGCACAGGCGCGCTCGCAGTCGTTGGTGACGCCTTCGGAGCTGTGCTCACTGTTGAAACTTGCGGCGCACTCACGAGTGCGTCGACGAGCGCGGCACCGCTCCCCGCTTCATTCTCCTCACGAAGGAACGATGCGATGTTGCCGCCCGAACGCGCGCCGGAAGTCTCGAGTTGCTCAAGCCGCGCTTTTTCGACGATCTCCAGAAAGAGTGCCTCGAGCGTCTGTCTTGGCGCTTGCACGCTTTCAAGAGCGATGCCTTCCCGTTCGTGCAGCAGTGCATCGATCGCCTGCACCGTTTCATGCTTGAGCCGTCGCGTTCGGAGCACCGTGTGTGTCGTGTCTGCGAGCAGTTGTTCGCCGGTGCCTTCCGCTCGCACGCGACCTCCATACAAAATCACCATGCGGTGACAGACATCTTCGACATCCGCAAGAAGGTGCGAAGACAAGAGGATCGTTTTTCCACGGCGGCCGAGTTCAAGTAAGAGATCCTTGACCTGCTTGGTCCCGAGTGGATCAAGACCGCTCGTCGGTTCGTCGAGAATGAGAAGTTCTGGATCATTCACCAGCGCCTGCGCGAGCCCGAGTCGGCGCGCCATGCCCTTGCTGAACTCGCCCATCGGTCGATGCGCAACTTGCGTAAGACCAACCATGTCGAGCAATTCGTCGGTACGGCGGCGGCGCGTGCGTCGATCGAGCCCGAACAGTTTCCCGTAGTAATCGAGGGTTTCGACGGGATTCAAGAATCGATAGAGGTAGGTCTCTTCGGGGAGATATCCAATCTTGGCCTTCACTGCCGTGTCCGATGGATCGCGGCCGAAGACAAGCAATCGACCGCGCGACTTTCGCAAGAGGCCGAGGATCATCTTGATGGTCGTGCTCTTGCCACTGCCGTTAGGGCCGAGCAAACCGAAGATCTCGTGCCGACGAATCTCAAAGTCGATCCCATCCACAGCGCGGGCGCGCGCACGCATCCAAAAGTCCGTGAAGGTCTTCTCGAGGCCTGCCGCTTCAACGATGAGTTCAGATTCAGCCACAGCAATAACTCCAGATGGAGGTCAGCACACGACTTCGGAGAACGATCAACGCGAGAAGCCCTTCGACGCATCGCGCTCGAGCCGGCGCCCTGGCGCGTCATACATAATCTGGCGCGCACTCGGATTGAACTGACCCTTTGCAAATCCCTGTGCCTCGGCGCTCTGTTTCTCTGACTCCAACTGCGCGTCGCGGCGTTGTTGCATCAACTTCTCGCTGCTCGTGATGCGCAGATTGAAATCAGCAAGGGAAGGCGGGACGGAAAACACTTCCGCATACGGTTGGCTCAAGACATCCCGCACCGCCGCAAGCCACAGTTGGCGAACGACCTGCTCGGGTTGCTCCGCAAATGCCGGTGCGAGGCCGCGAAGGCGTTGGAGTTCTCGCGTGAGCTTGCCCTCGAGGGCGCCGTGCGCCGCCTTTGCTCGATTGATGATCATCGCGGACTCACCACCGATGTCAGCCGCTTCGAATCGCGCGCCGATTGCTAGCAGCGTCGCTTCAGCCTTCACGCGATCCTGCGCGGTCAACGCGGTGTCGTACTCGCCGACGAGCCGAACAAGGTCTGCATACGCCTTTTCGCCGGCGATGGAAGTGAGTCGCGTCGCGGCTTCCTGGCGTGCGCGCTCGACCGCGGCCTTGACATTTTCTCTCGCCGTCTGCGCCTCGAGGAATCGATTGCGCACCGCAAACGGATAGCTCCGCTCAGGCGCCTTCACATCGACGATGCTGACGCCAAGTTGCATCCCCTGAAGAATCGCGTTCGCGCGCTCCCGCACCGGGTCTCCAAGGAAGTCACGCTGCGTGTCGACGAGTTCCGCAAGCGTCAGCGCGCCCGCCGCCTCGACCGTCGCTTGCATGAGCACATGCTTGACGATGTCGTCCATGCGCGCACGATCCGCCGCCTCAAGCAATTGCACGATGTCTTCGACGACATAACTCGCTTCGACTTTCGCGTGTGCGAGGTCCCCGTCGCGCGTGAGCAATGAACCATCGGAGCCCGGCCGCAACGGATCCGTCAGCGTTGCACTCTCGATTTGTTCTTCGACGGTCTTCAGATTTGGCTTCACGACCGGCCAAAACTCTCGATCAAGTCGCACGGTCCGGCGTGACTCGATGGAAACGACATCACCCACGGGGTACGGCCAGGTCGCATGAAGTCCAGGCTCGAGTTGACGATCAAGACCTTCGCCTTCGATCTTCCCGAAGAGCGTTTTCACACCCATGAAACCCTCCTCCACCTGCTGAAAACCAGAGAAGAGGAAGGTCACGACGAGCGCGAGGACTCCAAGTTGGAGAATGCGGTACGAGAGTTTGAGCGCCTCACCGAGCGACTGATTCGCTGGATCGAGGGCATCGCGCATGTCTCCCTCATTCGCCCCGCTCGCACCACTGCCAAGCACAGCGCTCGCAGCGCGGCGTGGCGCATCCTCGACCTCGAGTGGCAGCGGATCAGGAGAGTCTGCGTTGTTCGATCCAGCCATTTAGGGCTTCGCCTTTCCATCGAGCGCTGATTCGGTCGTGGCCGAGGCGCCTTCCGACTCCGCAGCATGCATCGTTGGAGTCGGAATGCCCTTCGCGTCAACATTCGAGTCGAGGTTGAGGAGGTGGAACGGCGCCTTCGTCGTGTCAGTCACGAAAGTCGTCGAACCGCGGAGACCAGATTTCAACGCATCGAGCCATGCCAAGAACATGGCAAGGTCGGCATGCTTGTTCATCTCTTCATAACTTGCCGCGGCCTCTTCATTGCCGCGCGCTTCGATGCGCGCAGCCCACTGCTCGGCGAAATGTCGGATGAGATCCGCTTGACTCGTCGCTTGACTCGTGATCGCTGAAGCTTCGCTGCTTCCTCGCGCCTCCTCAAGTTTCGCAAGCGTGTTCTGCACTTCCGCCATGCGACTGAGCACGGAGATCGTCGTCTTGGGAGGAAGCACAACTTGCGAGATGCCAACGCGCACGGGTTCGACACCAACCTTGCCCGATCCTTGCACGCCCTTCAAGATCCGAGCTTCCGCTTCTGTCAATTGACTCTGCGGACCAACGAGTTGATCGAACCGGAATCCACCAATCTCGCTGATGGCGCCATCGAGCGCGCTCGCGAGTTGCGCGGAAGCCTGATCGATGCTTCCGCCGTAACTCGTGAAGAACGCAAGCGCCTTCTCGTCTCCATCGCCGACCTTCCACAGAAGGTAGGCCTGCACGAGGAGCTGCTGGCCATCTTTGGTCTGGATCGTCTTGAGCGGACTTTCGACGAGCTGCAAGCGCTTGTCGAACTTCGCGACCGACGCGAAGACGAACGGCAGCTTGAAGTGCAGCCCTGCGTCCCGCACGACCTCCGAGTCGCCATCGATGCGTGTGCGAATCGCAAACTCATTGAAGCGAACGGTGTAAGTCGCGCTGTAGAGGAGCAGCACGCCCACAAGGAGCGCTGCGAATCCAACGAGAAGTGTTGCCTTGTTCTTCATGACGGTCTTTCTTCGAGGCGGGCTCGCGCGTCCCTCGACGCACACGCCAAACTCGTTCGTACTTACTCGAGAGTCTTCTTCTCCATGTAATCGGCGAGGTTGAGGCCGGACGCGGCCTCCTTCATCTCTGCGTCAACACGCACGCGATCGGGGTCGGTCCCGAGGATGTACTTCACTCGAACCATCGCGAGCGCTTCCGCAAGCGCTTCCATCGTTCGACGCTGTTCGTAGAGTTCCGGCGAAGTAGCCCACGAGGCACTCTGGCCGAGGACCTCCGCCGCTTGACGCTTCGCATCCATCAGAAGTTCCCAGCGCTTCGCTTTGGCGCTGCTGATGACACTCGCGGTCTGCGCACGGGCGTCAAGCAACATCGTCTCGACCTTGGCGCGCATCTGGGCCGTCGCGACTGCATCCGCCGCCGAACGCTCCATCTCGCGCAACTCCTCGATCGCCTTCACGATCTCCGCCGCGCGCCCTGCGTCACCGATCAGCAGTGACATCGTCGTATTGACCGTGCTACGCGCCGATTCCACGACGCGGCGAGCATTTTGGGCCGAGACAGAAAGTTCTTCGAAACGACCGGCGTAATCGCCCGTGGAGATTGGAGGTCGCAATTGTGGAATCGCAATGCCGACCAACTCCACGCCAGTCTCATGCAAGTCAAAGGTCTTTTGCACTCGCTCGCTGAGGCCTTCAAGGAGCGACTGCCCTTGCGGCGAGAACACCTCTTCGAGTGGCTTTGTCGACAGGAACTGCGTTGCCTCGCGCAATGCGATGGCGCGCAGCGTGCGCGTTCGCATATCCATCGTGCTTCGACGAGTTCGAGCATCGCTTGTGAAGTTCAACCACTTGTCGAGTTCGCGGTCTCGCACGCGATACTGCAGCACGATCTCCGCTTCCACGACCGCGAACTCATCGGCGATCGCGTTACTTGCGGCACCGTCGCCAATGAGCGCTGCCACACCGCTCGAACGAACCTTCTCTTCGACGACTGCGGACTGGGTTCCCGCAGCGACGAGGAAGACATTCGCGAAGCTGTCGTCGCCGCCCTTCGTCGACCACAGCTCGGTTGAACCCGTTCGACGCGTCGAGATTCCCAGCGGCAACTCTCGCACGCGAGAGACATCGTCGATGACGGCCGTATCAATGGGCCATGGGAGTTTGAACATGGGCTCCCCTTGGAGCACCGTTCCAACCACCGCGCCGAAACGAAGTCGCATCGCCTGTTCGCCTGGTCCGACGATGACAAGCGTCGTGAGCGCGAGGATGATGACAAGCCCGAACACGCTGAGGCGCACCGCATTGCGGAGCAAGAGTTGATAGCCCCACGAGCTTGAGATCTCGAACCCGAACTGGTAGTTCACTGCCTCGTTGATCGAGCGCACGATCGAGTCAGGCGCCGCAAACAAAGAGAGCACACGCGAATCAAACGCTGGTCGAGGTACCTCGTTCGCTCGTCGCGGGCGATAGATGTTGAGAATGAGCCCAAACACCGTCTCCACAGCCACCGCGATCATGAAGATCGCCATGCCCTGGCAGATTCCCTCGAGGAAGGTTGGCTTGTCGAGCATCGCGAGCACAGCGCCAACCGCTGCCGCGAGAAGCATCAGCGCGTTGCCGACCATGATGCCCGCGCCGCCGCGCAGATTCGCCCAAGCCGCGTGCAGCGCCATCCCCGCGATCCAACGCGAGAAGATGAATGCCAGCACCGCGAAGCCCATCGCGGTCGCGAGTTGCCAACCCAGTGCATCACCAACATTGAACTTGCCGACATCGGCGTTGACATCGTCGAGCTTTCCGAACCACCGCAGCGTGTACCAACCGAATGCGACAAGCAGGAGGCTGTAGAGCACACTTGCCGTTGGCATGAGCCACGCGTGCATCCACTTCAACCGCTTCGCAGCGATGCGCGCATCTTCTGTACTGAAAATTCTTCCGTCTTCGCCGATGCCTGCCGTGTCGTCGAACTCGAGTGCTTCAAGCCGCTCCAGTCGATGCTGATGAAAGACGATGACCAGGGCGAGCCAAGCAATGATGCCTGGGAACATCCACGCGGCGATGGTTGTGAGGACGGTGACTTCACCGAGCCATCCCCAGAGGAGCAACCCAATGCCGAGAGCTGCCTGCCCGAGCAATCCGTAACTCGCGACGCGGGTCGCCTGTTGATATGCGTGGTGGTCAGTTCTCATCGCTGAGGAAGTTTCTCGTGTCGGACGAAGATGGTGACTGCAGAACGAGGAGGTCGCCGGGAGAAATGACGAACGGGGGGCGCCCTCGTGGAACCCAAGAAGGCCTTCAGCCTTCAGGGAAACCATCGGATACTGTAGGGCAAAGCTGCCGTCACGGGTTGCATCCCGCGCCGCGAAGCCGGTCTTCAAACGACTGATTTTCTTATGGCGATCTTCGAACAACTTTGGGCAATCGCGCGTAACACCTACCTCGAGAGCGTGCGACAGCCAGTCGTGCTCGTCATCATCACCTTTGGCATCTTGCTCACCATTCTCTGCAATCCATTTGCGGGTTGGACCATGCAAGATGACCAACGCATGTTCGTTGACATCGGCCTCTCGACCGTGTTCGTCTCCACCGCCCTGCTCGCTGCGTTCATCGCGACAAATGCCATCTCGCGCGAGATCGACAACCGCACTGTCCTCACGGTCATTTCCAAACCCGTCCCGCGCCCGATCTTTGTTGTCGGGAAGTACCTCGGCGTCTCCATCACGATGCTCATGTCACTCGCGGTGCTCGCGCTCGTGTTCATGCTCGTCGAGGTACACGGCACGATTCAGACTGTTCGCACCCCCTACCACTGGCCGGTCATCATCCTTGGATCGACGGCCATCCTTACGAGCGTCGGTGTCGGGGCGTGGATGAATTTTCTGTATGGGAAGAACTTCGCGGCGTCATGCATCACGATTTCGATTCCACTCCTCCTGCTTGCGTATGTCACCGCGCTGTTCTTTGATGGGCACTGGGTCTCTGTTCCGGCAAGTTCGCAGTTTGAGGGAGAAATCTGGAAGTCGATCGGCATGCTCGCATTGGCGACAATGGTGCTCAACGCCGTTGCGATCGCCGCGAGTACGCGACTTGGTCAAGTCCTCACACTCGTTGTTGTGCTTGGGACGCTGATGCTCGGCTTGCTCTCCGACTGGTTTTTCGGGAGAACCGCCGCGCGCCTCGCGGATGAATTCACGCGTCTTGGCAGCACAACCCCGCCGCTCCAAGACCGATTGCTCTATTGGACATGCGAAACGCTCGCGTCGATCGTGCCGAACTTCCAAGTCTTCTGGACCGCGGACGCACTAACACAGAAGAAGTCGATTCCGCTCGACTACATCCTCTACGCACTTCCGTACTCCGCGCTCCTCGTTGTCGCGCTGCTCGCGCTCGCCACCGCGTTGTTCCAGCGGCGTGAAGTTGGATGATCGGAATCCTCCCTTGAGGAAGGGAGGATCGATCACGCACTCGGCGCGTTGAGACCCCAAGAGGCGATCTCCGCGTTTCGTTTCTTACTCGTGAGCAGGAATCCGACAACGCAGGGAAAGATCGCAAAGCCGAGCGTTGCGAGCACGAGGTTTCGTATGCCATCACTCCGCGCGGTGGCTGGATCAAACTTCGCGAGTTCACCTTGCATCGCCTTGGCCATGTCTGGATTGGACGAACGCGCCATCGACTCGAGAATTCCTCGGGAATAGTTCACCGACGCATCGACCGTCATCATGCCCCAGACGAGCCCGATCACGGCCAACAAGACTCGCGCGGCAGCCCAGATCAACACAAGCTTTGCGCCGAGTTTTCGCCGCATGAGCAAGAACACGCCGCCGATCGCGAGGATGAAACCAATCGGGACCAGGATCGCGCCTTGCACAGTGGCAGCCAGTGCCATCTCTCGTGGCATCTCAAGGTCAACACCCTGCGCCTTCATTATCTGTCCGCCGAAGTTCGCGAACAACAGAGTTGCACCCTGCACGCACATCCCAATCGCGCCGTACGCGAGGCAAAGCGCGCCAATGACGATGGGCCAGCGCGAGTGCGCTGTTTCCACCGCCCCGTACGGATTCACCGTGACATAAGGATCAGTCGGCGACGCAGTCTGAGGAGTGACATCCATACGCGCATCATGCAACCGAGCGAACGCGCGCGCAACTTCTCCTCTCGGCGCGTCCTCGATCACGCCTGCGCAGCGCGCGAATGCGTCAACGACGCTTCATCTGCGCGAGCGCCTTCTTGAACTCCGCGAGTTGCTTCTTGAGAATGTCGACATCCTCCGGAAGATTCGGCGCTTCGTAGACCATTCCAGCCTTGCAGCGGTCGTACCAACGGATGAGTTCAGTGAGCGCCTTAATGCGAGCGCCCATCATGGCGGCGTCGTCGTTGCCACCTGGATTCTCAAGATCGGCGAGCAACTTCGTCTTCTGCTCGACGCAGTCCTTCAGGAGTTTCTGCCAGTTCTCATGGATCTTGCGACCCACATCACTTGCCTCTTTCCACTCCTTCAGTTGCAAGCACACGGCGAGTTCCTCGACGGTATCTGCAGTGCCATCAGAGAAACCACAATGCCACGCGTTATCCGCGTTCAGCGTGAGGTTTTCCTTCTCATTCGACAGCGGGTACTTGCCCTGCATGGTGTCGTAGAAGATCGCGTCTTGGCGCGTTCCACCCTCAGGGATGTCGTAGCTGAGGAGTTGAGGCGCGGAAACCATCGCGCGTCCAATGAAGGAACTGCGGCCTCCGATTTCGCTGACTTCACCGACCTTCTTCAACCACGCATCGAGCTCTGCGCCTGAAATCGCAGTCTGACCAGCAAACATGGTGATTGCGCCGAGTGCACCCACGCGCATGAAGTAGATCTCGTCGCAGTGCAGGCTTGTGAATGCCGCCGCGGAAATCGCGCGCTTGATCCACGCCACGACGCGGTGACGCTTCTTCAGTTCCTTCATCGTCTCGTGAATGCGATCACCCTCGATCACCAATCCACCAGGACTATCGATGAGCAGCACGATGATTTGACCAGGGCCAATCTTGTCAGCCTCTTTGCCAATCTGCTCGATCTCCTCGTGACGCATCCCGATGCCAACCGTTCCTTCAAGAGGAAGGACGAAGATGTTCGGAATCGCCGCGGTCGATGCAGCGCTGACTGGCGCGGTTGATCCCTTCCCTGCTTCGGCCCTCGCCGCCGTGTTTGTCGCAGCAGCAGTCGCCGCACCTGGCACATCGATCGACTCGACACTGCGCAAGTCAAATGCAAGGATTGTCACATTGCTTGACTTCCCAGCCTTGTCGACCGAGAGCACAAGCATCTTCGAGTCGCCCTTCACAATGGTCCCCTCGAGCGTGACCTCGGATGCGCCCTGCATGCACTGCACGCGAACGCGCTGACCAACCTCACCCTTGAACTGGGCACCGGACTTCATCTTCACCGTCACCGGAGGAGCGATGGGAGCGAGAGGCATCGCGAGCGAACTTGCGGCGACACAAGCGGAGACGATCGAGCCCACAAGGAGTTTCGAAAACGCAGAGCGAGCCGGGCATGAAGTTCGAGTGATCATGGTCATTGAAGTCCTAACGAGCCTGTCGGAGTTTCCTTGCCCGGGGCGCGAGCAACAAAACTTGTGACGCGAGCAACCAAACTTGGGGCGCGAGCAACAAAGCTTGTGACGCGAGCATCAAAGCCCGCGCTTACCCCCCATACCACCGCCACCAAGTCCACGGCCGCCGCCGCCACCACCGCCACCGTTGTTGTTGCCGGTGTTCTTGTTGCGGGCGATTTCCTTCTTGAGGTTGTCAACTTCGATTTCGAGTTGGAGTCGGGTGACGCCCATTTCGCGCTGCAGGCGACGCTCCACCGCGGGGTATTGCTTCATCGCGCCGATGACCTTCTCGAAGAGCGACTTTCGTTGACCGAGACCCTTCATGCCTTCGTCGACATTCTGGGAGCTCTCGAGCCACTCAATGCAGCGGTCGTACAACTTGCGCCAGCTGTCGACATAGTCGTTGTAAATCTCTTTGCCCGACTCGGCATTTTCAAACTCGCGGTACCCGAGCAAGAACATGAGATCATCAAGCGAATCGGCAACGCCATCGGCTAGGCCGGTGTCTTCCGCGGTGGTCGCGTTGAAGTTCACGGTTGCCTCTTTGTTGCTATCGACGGTCCAGACGCCTGAGGTGTTCGGAAGCCACGCTGACTCGCGTCCTTCAAACTTCACGCTGAGCGTCTTCTCAGGCAGGAGCATCGCGTCACCGAGTTCAAGCGGATAGCCGCCCTGCTGAAGAAATCCCTTGCCGATACCCGTCCAAGCCGCGAGCATTTTCGCGGCGACATCTGGATCGGACCAACCGCCAGCAAGTTTCGCGACATTCTGCAAACCCCAGAGGCGCGCATCGCTCGTCATATACATGTCGGGCCACGCGAACGCCATGAGCGAACCGAAGCCGACAGAGTCTTGAATCCACATCACCTGCGGCACATCTCGAAGGTCCTCTCGCAAACTCTTCACGAGGTCGCGGTACTCCTCGAGGTGCACCTGGCCAGCTTCCTTCTGGTCATCGTTCTTCAGATAAAAGTTGTTGTCGATGTCGGCGCTCTTGAGCTCGATGATGATGATGTCTGGCTTCACCTTCTTCGCATCCGCGACGATCGCCTTGTAGGGCTGCGGATGAATGTCGGTACCCATCTGTCCGTGCATCGGGATGACATACACCTTCGGGGTTGAAAGAGTCGAAGGGAACGCCTTTCGATTCACTTCCGAGGCGGTCTGCGCAGTTGCGGCTGCGGAACCGGTTGCAACGGCGACCAACGCAAGAAGGGTGGGAAGACTGCGAATCGTCGACATGGAAAAACCTCAGAGGAAGTCAGCATGCGGCGACCCAACCCTGAGCCGCCAAAAAAGTGGACCGATACATCCTACGGGCGGAGAGCCCATTGGTGGCAGTGGAAAGCCGTCAGAATCAAGCCGGGAAGAGGAAGCGAAAACCCTCTTCTGCGGATGCGATACGCCCTTCGAGTTGTGCGTCCATCGCCCGATGCAGGAGTTCCTTGAATTCCTTCCCCGGCCGCATGCCGCGGGAAATCAACAAATCGCCGTCAACGAATGGGGTCGGGAGCGCTCGCGTCGGAAGCAACCGATCAGCATCGCGTTCGAGCGATGCAGCAAGGTCGGGCGATTCCGCGCGCAACAACGCCAGCGCCTCGGAAAATCCAAATGCGGCGACGACCCTACAGCGATCCGCCACACTCAGGAGCTGCCAGTCCGCGGTACATCGCGAACGAAGTTCGAGCGTGGCCTCGAGAGCCGTGACTTCCGCATTGGAGAGCACGAGTCGCGCGCGAAGTGCTTCGATTGTCGAAAGCGAAACAGAACTCTGCGTCCGTTCGGCTCGATCCAAGATCCAAGCCGCAAGTGCCGTCGTAAACGCATGCGGCTCAGAGCACTCCACCGCCTGCAGTCGCTGCGCGCCTCCGGCGTCCACATGCGAGCCAAGCACTGGCGCATCGAGGCCGAGTTCTTCAAGCAAGCGTGCGCCGTACGCACGGCCTGCGTGCCGAAGCAGCGCTCGGAGTTCCTCGCCGACTCGCTCTGGGCTAGTGGAGCGCAACTCCGACGCGTGTGTTTGAATCGCGCTCGCTGTCTGTCGTTCAATCGTGAATCCGAACCGCGCGGCGAACCGGACTGCGCGAAGCATGCGCAATCGATCCTCTTCGATTCTCGCGACTGGATCCCCAATCGCGCGAATCATTTTTTCGTGAAGATCTCGCTTCCCCTGTCCATCGAGAAAATCGACGAGTTGCCCCGTCTCCGGATGCATGAACAT
The DNA here is from genome assembly GCA_005790605.1 of Planctomycetia bacterium. Classification (GTDB taxonomy): domain Bacteria; phylum Planctomycetota; class Phycisphaerae; order Phycisphaerales; family SM1A02; genus F1-140-MAGs142. The sequence continues at coordinate 48,789 of SXUI01000075.1, forward strand.
GCCGTTGATCGTGAAGTCGCGGCGTTTCGCATCCACTTCAGCCGTCGAGTACCGAACCTCACTCGGCCTGCGTCCATCGTGATATGCAAGATCCTCGCGGAATGTCGCAACTTCTATCATCCAACCGCTCTCGCGAACCAACATGACTCCGAACGACTCACCGACGCCCCGCGCCTTTGGGTAAATCTGCGCCACCTGTTCAGGCATCGCCGCGGTCGCGATGTCAAAGTCCTTGGGTTCATTGCCCATCAGCAGGTCGCGGACACATCCGCCAGCGAAATAGGTTTCGTAGCCTGCTGCGTGAAGACGCAACGCGAGGGCCTTCGCTGCTTGTGCGAGTGGAACTCTTGGCGCACGGTCCGTGGAGTGCGTCATGGTGCCGCCTCGGGACTCCCACGCCACGCGAGCGCAAGGTCATATTGCGTACGGACAGCCTGTTCAAGCACCGCGAGCGCCTCGTCAGGCGGCATGGCCGCGATCAACGCTCCATCGAGCGGTTCCCCTACTGTCACGCGCAACTTCCCTAGAAAACGAGGCAGTTTGCGTGATCGAGGCCAGACGGAGTAGCTGCCTGCGATGCCCATCGGAACGATCTTCGGCTTCGCCTTGCGGATGAGGAGGAGTAACCCGCGTCGAAATGGTTGCACGGAACCGTCCGGACTCCGTGAGCCTTCGGGATACATGCATACACATCGACCCGCTTGCAATTCTTCAATCGAGATCTTGAGCGCTTCTCCATCGCCACCTCGTTCTGAGATTGGCTTCGCGCCAAGTGATTTGATGATCCATCCGAACGGACCGCGAAACAGCCCTCGCTTCGCGATGATCGTGTACTGACGATCACAAATTGCCGCGCCGTTACAAAGCGGATCGAGGTAACTCTGATGATTCGAAATGAAGAGCACGCTCCCGCTACGCGGAACGAGTTCCTTTCCTCGGATGCGCAGACCATAGAGCACGACACAAGGCACTCGCATGATGGCTTCTGCGATAGCCCACCACAACACCTGCAGTCTCGACTTCCCAGGAACGCGATCAGAGAACCTGAACCATCTCACGAAGGACGATCTTTCGAAGAGAGGTCATCGACCAAGCCGTGAGGTGCTCGCGGCGGAAGCCCGTGCGTTCGTGTCGCGTGCTTCCGCACGATCAACTCGAGGGCATCGACGACGGATTCGACATCCAAATGGCCCGTGTCGACGACATCCGCACCAACTGGTCGCACGAGCGGCCCTTCGCTCCGCGCACGATCACTCGCGTCGCGAGACACGATGGATTCAAGAATCGCCGCAGCATCAATGTGGACGCCCTTGGCTTGCAATTGTTCCGCGCGCCGCTGCGCACGAATCTCCGGCGAAGCGTCAAGGTAAATGCGCACCGTGGCATCAGGAAAGACCGCAGATCCCTGATCTCTTCCTTCAGTCACGAGGCGAGGATGCGCCGCTGCAATCGCGCGCTGCTGTCGAACCATCGCGCGACGGACATTCGCGTTGCAGGCGATGATCGCAACGGCTGCGGTTACTGCAGGCGTGCGAATCGACTCGCCACACGGGCGACCGTCGATGAAGAGTTCCGGAGGGTCTGCTTTCCAGTCGAATCGAAGCGTCGAAGCGAGCGCAAGCGCCGTGATCCGTTCCTCATCGCGTGGATCGATGCCGCTCTCGAGTGCTCGCCACGCAATTGCACGGTACATCGCTCCCGTGTCAAGAAACTCAAGACCGAGCCGACGCGCAAGTCCCGACGCGACGGTTGACTTTCCAGTACCCGCTGGTCCGTCGATCGTCACGATGATGGATGCTGCGGCAGTCAAGGTCATCGTCAGTTGCATGGGTCTTGCTTCTCGCGAAATCGCAGGCAACTCGCCCTGCGTGGCAGTCACTCAATCATGCGACTCATCGTCGCCGCCTTCGAGCAGCGCCTCAAGCGACTTGAAGTCTTCCGCCTCCAGCTCCGGCGGAGAGGTCAAGGCGCTCAGCATGTCACGCGCGAGCTCAATGTCCTTCACGACATTCGTCTTCGGTCCAACATTGACAAGATCCACCGCGAGGGTGTTGGAGTAACCGACGGCAAGAATGCTCGTGACGCACTCCTCGAGATCGAAACCAGTGTGTTTTCCAGCCTTAAACCCACCAATCGAGGCGCTAATCGCTTGCGCGTACGGGGCAAGGCGTCGGAGCGCTTTGCTAATGCCGCCGCTCTTTGCGGCCGCTGCGAACGATGGGTAACTGCCAATGCGGAATCCACCGATCTTCTTGATGAGTTCGGTCAGCTTCGCTGGGTCGTCAGTCAGTCCTTCGTTGGGAGTGAGTAACAAGTTCAACTCGAATCGGTCGAGTTCATGCACACACTGCTTCACGCCCTTCGCAGTCAATTCGAATGCTTCATCCGTGTCGGGCGCCGCGCAACGCACAGCGAGCGCTGGGCACTGCAGTTTATTAGCGGCGTTGCCGAGGACTTTCAGTCGTTGACGAGTCTGGGCCCATGTCGCGGTTCGATCCGTGAAATCGATGGGCGTGTCTTCGATGAGGAGAAGCACAGGACAGCCCGCGCGGTCCGCTGAATCGCGCAGCTTGTCGATCTGCTGCACGCCAAATCCCTTCAGCATGTCAGCTGGAATGTTGAGCCCGCGTAATCGGAGCTGCCGCTCAGTAAACGCCGGCACCGCGAAGATGTCCGGGATGCCAAGCCCTGGTTTTCCAACCAGCGTTCGCAGCGAACCAGCGGAGAGGGTCAGGAGGATCTCATTCTGCACAGCTCAGGTTTCCTCAGTAGTTCCACACTCGCGACACGGGACGAACAGACTGCATTCTAATGACTTATGTCTCGCGAACAGCACTGCATTCGCGCGGTTGATCGCGCGCGCTGAAGTCGTTGATCGCTCAAAGCCTGGGAGCGAAGAAAACGCCGACAGGACTTCATGTCGGCGCTTCCCAGAGGGGAGAAAGAAATCGTTGGTCCGATGACCTGAGCCCATAATAAGTGGCTAGCCAGTCCTCCGCAAGGGATATTCGGAAAAATCTGAAGGATCCGGCGATTCCGCTCGCAGCCGATCTTCCCCCGCTCAAGCGCCCTCGTCGTCGATACCATCACCCCCCCTATGGCTACCCCCTCCGACTGTCGCTGCACTGAAACACATGAATGGGTCCGAAGCAACGCCGGTGGCGTGACGATGGGGATTACCCAGCACGCTGCGGACGCATTGACCGACATCACCTTCGTCGGGCTGAAGCCAGTGGGTACGAAACTAAATGCCGGCGATTCCATCGGCGAGGTGGAGAGCGTGAAGACGACGAGCGACATCTACAGCGTCGTTGCGGGCACGATCACCGAGGTCAACGCAGCCGCCGTGAAGGATCCATCGCTGCTCAACAGCGATCCCTACGGCAATGGATGGCTCGTCAAGATTGCCTCCACCGACACGGCCGCCGTCATGGGGCTGATGGATGCCGCTGCCTACGACGCGAAGCACCATTGAACCAGCCCGCGCTGAGAGAATGAAGGCGAGACGCTGTGCATGCCGCTCCACTTGAACGCGACTTGACATTGCGCGCACCTTCACTGCGCGTGCGTCATCTCCATAAGTGTTTTACGCTCGGCACGGGAAGTGCGAAGCACTCGGTCCCCGCGCTTCGTGGCGTTGACTTTGACATCGAAGGCGCTGGTTTTTTCGCGGTGATGGGCGCGTCCGGCAGCGGCAAGAGCACGCTACTCCATCTCCTCGCAGGGCTCGATCGCGTCGACGCTGGCGAGATCGAGGTGCAGGGTTCGCGGGTCGATCAGATGACCGAATCAGAGCTCACGCTCTATCGTCGGCGCGACATCGGCATCGTTTTTCAACAATTCAATCTCCTGAGCGCGATGACGGCCCTCGAAAATGTGCTTCTTCCGAGCGCATTGGACAACGCCCCGCAACCAGCCATGCGAGCGCGAGCAGTCGGACTGCTTGAGGGATTCGGCCTCGGTGCACGCATGCAGCATCGACCCGATGCGCTGAGCGGCGGAGAACAACAACGCGTCGCTATTGCACGCGCGATGCTGTTTTCGCCGCCGATCCTCTTCGCTGATGAGCCGACAGGCAGCCTCGATAGCGAACACGGTCAGCGGCTGGCGCAGCTGCTGCGCACACTCGCGCATGAGCAGCGTGCACTTGTGCTGATGGTGACGCACGAAGCATCGATCGCGATGCATTGCGAAAAAGTCTTCGTCCTGCGAGACGGCCGTCTTGCGGGCTCCTTTACAACAGAGGGTCTCGATGCGGGCGAGTTGGCGCTTCGCGCACAAGAACTTGGTCGGCCGGCGCAGTAGAACGATCTTGCTCGTCCTCGCCGTCGCGCTCGCGACCGCGCTCGTCGCTGCAGCGACGGCGGCGCTCTCCACTTTGCAATCGAGCTTCGATGCATCCATCAGTCGAGCGATCGGCGAAGCGGACGCGCGCGTCGTGCATCGCTACGGCGAGCCGTTTGAGCGATCCTGGATTGAAACGATCCGCGGATGGGACAAAGTTGAGGATGCCACCGGTGGACTCACGGGTTCGCTCACGCTCGCTCAGCAAGGCGCGCCCGAGATCGGACGCGAACTCCGCCGCGCGACGGTGCAAGCGCGGGGCGTCGATCCTGTGCGCGATGCTGAGTTCCGTGAAATGGAAATGCGTGACGGGCGGAGACTCCATGCGGATGACGAAATCGTGCTCGATCCATCAAGCGCGAAAACGCTTGGCTTGAAGGTCGGCGACATCCTGCGCGTCCAAAGGTTCGGCTCGCCTATGGAACTCACCGTCGTGGGCATTTACGAACGCCCGTCACTTGGCGCCTTGCAGCGGCCGCTGACCTATCTCTCGCTTGCGTCACTCGAGCGGGCCGTACAACGGGACGGCCGCATCACCACACTCGCCATCAAACTTCAAGAGGGAACCGATGTCGCCGCATGGTGTGAGGCGCGCCGAGAGATGCTTCGAGATCCACTGATCCTCGAGCCAGCGGAACGCGTTCGCACCGGCATCGATCGGCAGCGCATCGCCGCGCGCGTTGGGATCTGGATCGGCACCATCATCGGCATGCTCGCATGCGCCGCGATCATTACGGTCGGGATGACGACCGCCCTGCTTGAACAACTTCGAGAGATGGGAATCGCGCGCGCGATCGGTGCGAGTCGAATGCAGCTCGCGCTCGGGCAACTCCTCACGGGTTTGTGCATCGGAACCATCGGAAGCGCGCTCGGTGCGCCGCTTGGGCTCGCGATTGCGTGGGGGCTAGCGTTCTATTTCCGCGCAGACCTCCGCGGTCCATTCACTTGGAGTTGGAGCGGAGTGAGCATGGCGGTCGTCGGAGCGATCGCCGCAGGTGTAGCGGGCGCGCTGTTTCCAGCGATCTTTGTTTCGCGTATCGCCCCACTCGATGCCCTTGCGATTCGCGCACGCGCGGCTAGTCGGCGAGGCTTGCTTCGCGTGGCGGCGCTGGGCTGTCTGTTGATCGTCGCGCAACAGCTTTTGACGATCCCCGATTCGGCGGACACTCGCTTCTGGCTCTACGCGTCGCTTGGTCTGCCGATGCTTTTCGGAGGTTGGTTTCTCCTCGCGGTCCCACTCACAGTGCTCGCGAGCGGCCTGTGTGGCGGATTGCTTGAACGGTTCATGCGCATTCCTCGCGGGCTCCTGCGGGGCAATGTCCGCCGCATGCCGTATCGACTTGGATTCACCGCCGGCGCACTCATGGTTGCCATCGCGGTGCTCGTCAGCACGCAAGCCAATGGCGGATCGATCATCGACAACCTTCGCGAGCGCGTGCGTTTCGCCGATGGATTCGTGCTGTGCACCAATGGGCTTTCGCCAGCCGAACAGTCACGCATCGCAGCTGTGGAAGGCGTCGTCGCGGCACTTCCGATTGGCTACCTCCCCCTCAAGGTCGTCGATCAACAGGTGTTTGGCGTGCAGGGCATTGGGCCGGAGAGCGTGGTCTGCGTTGGATTTCAGCCACGCGAGTTTCTCGCCATGAACAAACTCGATTGGCTCGAAGGGACACCTGAGCAGGCGATTCCAAAGTTGGAAGCCGGCAACAGCATCCTCGTCGCACCTGAATTCCTGCGAGCGCGAGGCATCGGCGTCGGTGATCACATCCGACTTGGAAGCGGGAAACACGAGCACGAGTTTGAAATCGTCGGAGTTGTTTCAGCTGCTGGACTCGATCTCGCGACGCAGGTGTATGGACTTCGAAGTGTCTACCTCGAGCAGGCGGTGAGCTGCGTGTTCATGGATATGCGCGCCGTGGCAGAGAAGTACGACACGCGCTCGGCGTACATGATGCAACTCCGACTTGCGAACGGAACAACGCCCGAAGATGAAACACGCATGGAGCGCGATGTGAGTGATGCGGTCGCGGGCGCGGTGTTCACGAGTGGGCGAGCCATCAAGGGATTTGTTGAGGAAATCGGGGGCGCGGTACTTGGGTTGTCGATGGCCGTAGCGTTTTCGGCGCTGCTCCTCGCGTCATTGGGCGTGAGTAGCGTGGTCGCAGCAGGCGTGCAAGCGCGCTCGAAAGAGTTTGCGGTGCTTCGAGCCATTGGCGGAAGTCCGGGACTGCTGCTCCGTCTCATCCTTGCGGAGACGACAGTGGTTGCGATCGGAGCCCTCGTCGCAGGCACGCTGCTTGGCCTCTCGCTCGCGTACATGGGCGCCGGCTTCTATCACGACTTCGCGGGACTCGATCTTCCGCTCTACGCGCCGTGGAAACCCATCGCGCTTGGGGGTGCTGTGTTGATCACCGTCGCGCTGCTCGCAGCCCTCCCCGCCGCGCTGGGCTTGATGAAGCGGAGCGTTCGCCAGTTACTCGCCGCGTAGTTGAGCGCTCGCGCGCAGTTTGCCGCGAGGCGCGGCTCTCATCGCTTCCCTACCATGAGTGCACCGATGCCATTTGAGCTCGTCTCACCATTTCAACCCAAGGGCGATCAACCGACGGCGATCGATGAACTCGCCAAAGGCGTGACGGACGGGCGGCGTCACCAAGTCTTGCTTGGAGCAACTGGCACGGGCAAGACCTTCACCATCGCCAATGTGATCGCGCGCACCGGTCGACCTACGCTGCTCGTGAGCCACAATAAGACCCTCGCCGCGCAGCTCTATGAAGAGATGAAGGAACTCTTCCCGCACAACGCGGTGAGTTACTTCGTGAGTTTTTACGACTACTACCAACCTGAGGCGTACATCCCGTCTCGGGACATCTATATCGAGAAGGAGACGCAGCGCAACGAGGATCTCGATCGACTCCGCCTCGCGGCAACGAGCAATCTCGTCAGCCGTGAGGACTGCATCATCGTCGCGAGCGTTTCGTGCCTCTACGGACTGGGTTCGCCAGACGAGTTTCGCAATCGAGTGGTCATGATCGAACGAGGTATGCACCTTGAACGGCGCGCGTTCTTGCTGCAACTCTCCTCGATGCAATACAAGCGAGACGACATCGATCCAACCCGCGGCACCTACCGAGTGCGTGGAGATTGCATCGAGATCTATCCAGCCTCCGAGCAGCACGCAATCCGCATTGACTTCTTTGGCGATGTCATCGATTCCATCCAACTCTTCGCGCCACTCACGGGCGAACACCTTGCGGACGAGACACGCGCGTTTCTATTCCCCGCGGTGCACTATGTGATGCCGGAAGAGCGCAAACACGCGGCGCTCGCTTCGATTCGCGCGGAGCTCGACGCACAAGTCCTCGCGCTTCGCAGCGAAGGCAAACTCCTTGAAGCACAGCGGCTCATCGCGCGAACCAAGCATGACCTTGAGATGCTCGCGGAGGTTGGATTCTGCAACGGCATTGAGAATTACTCGCGACACTTTGATGGCCGCGCCGCGGGCGAACGCGCATGGACGCTGCTCGATTACTTCCGCGCGGTGCCCAATCGAACGCCCGACGATTGGCTCGTCGTTGTAGATGAGTCACATGTCACGATGCCGCAGATTCGCGGCATGTACTTTGGCGATCGCGCGCGCAAACAAACCTTGGTCGATCATGGATTCCGACTACCAAGTGCGCTCGACAATCGACCATTGAAGTTCGATGAGTTCTGCGAGATATGCCCACAGACGATCTTCGTGAGCGCGACGCCAGCGCCGTGGGAACTTGAACTCACCAATGGCGTGGTTGTGGAACAAGTCATCCGTCCCACAGGCCTCGTTGATCCGCCCATCGAAGTGCGCGCCGCTCGCAATCAGGTGCCTGACTTGCTCATCGAGTGCCGCAAACGCGCGGATCGAGGCGAACGCACGCTCGTCACCGCGCTCACCAAGCGATTGTGCGAAGAATTGACGACCTACCTCGACGCGCAAGGGCTTCGCGTGCGCTATCTCCACAGCGAGATTGAGACGCTCGAACGACTCGAACTCCTGCGCGACTTGCGCGAGGGCGCCTTCGATGTCCTCGTGGGCGTCAATCTCTTGCGCGAAGGACTCGATCTGCCCGAGGTCTCGCTCGTGTGCATTCTCGACGCGGACAAAGAAGGCTTCCTCCGCAGCCAATCCTCACTCATTCAAACCATGGGTCGCGCGGCGCGGCACGCCAACGCCAACGCGATCCTCTACGCCGATGCCATGACCGAGAGCATGCAACGCGCGATCACGGAAGTCGAACGCCGCCGACAGAAACAGCTCGCGTACAACAAAGAGCACAACCTCACGCCGAAGACGATTGAGAAGGCGATCCGTTCAGGCATTGCGCAAGAACTTGCAGCCGGTCGCGCTGCCAAGCGACGCATGCAGGAGAGCGAGCACCACGAGGACTTCGACGAAGACGACGGTGCTCCATCGACGCCGGAGGAGCTCACTGCGGACCGCGAGCGACTGCTCGATGAGCTTCGCGCGTCGATGCTCGAAGCGGCCGAACGACTCGACTTCGAAACGGCCGCGCGACTGCGCGACGACGTGCAATTAGTGGAGTCCCTTCCTGCCATGACCCGCCGCGGCATCGCCAAGAAGAAGCAGGAAACACAACAGCGCACCGAAGCCGGAAAACCTGGGTCACGGGCACGGAAGAAAAAGTGGAAGAGTTAGCGCGGGCCAAACCGCAGACGGGAGGCGCGAGCCTCAACCGCGCGCCACTCGGCGCTGTTCAGGGCGATGGTCGGCGGGACCGTCGAGGATGGCTGTAAAGCAACAGGGCTCGAACTGTTGTTCGAACCCTGGGTTCCGTCTGATGGAATGTTGTTCGTGACTGGCTTCGTCGTAAGTGTCGTGTTCGTGCGAACCGCACACATCGTTGATGCCCCGGTCCACGACCAGACAACCGATGCGCCGCCTCGCATCGCGTAGCTCGGATGCGTTGGGCAGTCCAAGGCCGCACCCAAGGAATACCCAAGGGCGTAACCGTGCGTTGGATGGATGATTGGACGCGATGCGACGCTCATACGAGAAAACGATCGGCAGGAAACCAAACAGGAAACTGATGGGATGTGTCACGAAGAAAACGCGGAGGGACACTCCCTTGTTCGTCGCAATTGAGGCTAAGTCTGCACGAAGTATTCCAATCTGGAAGCAAACCCGCACAAAAACCCGCACGCAGGGCACGCAAGCGCATCAGAAGTGGTTGAGAACCGCGCCGCGCGAGCACGAATGACCTCGCTCCTCCCCCTACCATCCGCTCCGCATGTCTGCCGCCACCCCCCCGCCTTCCGCGCGTGTCATTCGAGTCACCGGCGCCCGCGAACACAACCTCAAAGGCATCTCGGTCTCCCTGCCGCGCGATCAGTTCGTCGTCATTACGGGCGTGAGCGGTTCGGGGAAGAGTTCTCTCGCCTTCGACACAATCTTCGCGGAAGGTCAGCGCAAGTACATGGAGTCGCTCTCCTCCTACGCGCGGCAATTCCTCGATCAGATGGGAAAGCCAGATGTCGAGTCGATCGAGGGCTTGCCTCCCACCATCGCGATCGAACAGCGCAGTGGTGGCCATTCCCCCCGCTCGACGGTCGCGACGACGACGGAAATCTGGGACTACCTCCGCTTGCTCTACGCGCGGTGCGGCTCTCCGACCTGCTGGCATGAAGAAGTCCGCGGAAAGAAGACCCATCGGTGCGGAAATCCCATCCAAGCGACCAGTGCGAGCCAGATCGTCACCAATCTGCTCGCGAAGTTTCCCGGCAAGCGCGCCATGCTCTGCGCGTGCGTGATTCGCGGAAAGAAGGGCTTTCACAAGGATGTACTCGAGTCGCTTCAGAAGCAAGGACTTGTCCGAGCCCGCGTGAACGGCAAGGTGATCGACATCCGTGAGACGCTGAAGATCGGCGGCGAGAATCCGCTCGCTCTCGGTCGGTATGAGATGCACGACATCGATGCCGTCGTGGACCGCATCGCGATTGAGGCGCCGAGTCGTCAGAGAGTTACGGAGAGTGTCGAGACGGCTCTTCGCCTTGCGCAAGGATCGCTCACGGTCTTGATCGAAGACGCGGCCGCAATCGATGGATGGATCGAGCATCGCTTTAGTGAAAAGCTCGCGTGCTCGACCCACGCTGAGTGCGCGATCGACGAGCTCGCGCCTCGGTTGTTCTCATTCAACTCACCGCACGGTGCATGTCCTGCGTGTGCCGGGCTTGGAACCGTGAACGAGTTTTCCGAAGCCCTCGTCGTGCCTGACCAGAGTGCTGTCGCACTCAAAGCATTCGCGCCGTTTCTGAAGAACGGTCCACGGATGAACAATCGCTACGCGCGACAAATGCGCGTCGTGCTCAAGGCGCTCGGCATCGATCCTGCGACGGTGTATTCCAAACTCACCGAGTCGCAACGGACCACACTGCTCCATGGGACTGGTGAACGCCGAAAGGAACTCGGCTTCAAGTTTGCCGGCGTGCTCCCGAGCCTGCGCGAGCGCTACAACGAAACGGAGAGTGACGCGGTCAAAGAGCGCCTGCACACCTTCATGAGCAGCGCGGAATGCCCGGCTTGCAACGGAAAACGCCTCCGCAAGGAAGCGCTCGCGGTGCAACTCCACAGCGGCGCACTCGCGCTTTCGATCGCGGATGTGGCCGCGCTTACCGTCACTCGCGCGATCGGATTTTTTAGCACGCTTTCACTCACGACCGAACAGCAGGCAATCGCCGCGCCGATTCTCAAGGAAGTGCATGCGAGACTCGGCTTTCTCGCGTCGGTCGGTCTTGAATACCTCTCGCTCGACCGCCGAAGCGCGACACTGAGCGGCGGCGAAGCCCAGCGCATTCGACTCGCGACGCAAGTTGGAAGTGGTCTCGTTGGTGTGTGCTATGTCCTCGATGAGCCCACGATCGGCCTCCATCAACGCGACAACGATCGACTGCTTCGCACACTCCGCAACCTCTGTCACCTCGGGAACTCCGTGCTCGTTGTCGAGCATGACGAAGATGTCATCCGCTCTGCCGACTGGCTCGTCGACATCGGCCCGGGGCCTGGCCGCCACGGCGGCGAAGTCGTCGCGCAGGGCAAGCCGGACGAGGTCGCGCTCCACCCCACAAGTCTGACGGGCGACTACCTCGCGCTTCGTCGCGTCATTCCCATTCCTGAAAAGCGCCGAGCTCTTTCGGTTGATCGCGCGATCACCGTCAAAGGAGCGCGAGCCAACAATCTGCAGTCCGTCGACGCAGTCTTTCCACTCGGCGGCATCATTTGCGTCACGGGCGTTTCAGGAAGCGGAAAATCTACGCTCGTCAACGACATCCTGCGCAAGGCACTCCAGCGCTCACTCTCGCAAGGCCAAGAGACACCAGGCGCGCATTCGACCGTGACGGGCATTGGCGCGATTGATCGCATTGTCGAGGTGGACCAAGCCCCCATCGGGCGCACACCTCGATCCAATCCTGCGACATACACAGGCATTTTCGACGACATCCGGAAGATCTGGGCCATGCTTCCGGAGTCGAAAATCCGAGGCTACGAACCTGGTCGATTCTCCTTCAATGTCAAGGGCGGTCGTTGCGAAGCGTGCCAGGGTCAAGGCGTGAAGCGCATTGAGATGCACTTCCTGCCCGATGTGTTTGTGGCGTGCGAAGTCTGCAGCGGCAAGCGGTACTCGCACGAGACGCTTGAGATCAAGTTCAAAGGGAAAAACATCGCGGATCTCCTCGCAACCACCATCGAGGATGCGGTGTCGTTCTTCGAAGCGCACCCGCGAACAGCCAAGATGCTCGCATGCCTGAACGATGTTGGACTTGGGTACCTCGAACTCGGCCAAGCATCGACCACACTCTCTGGCGGCGAGGCGCAGCGCATCAAGCTTGCGACGGAGCTCGGCACCGCTGCCACCGGCGGACGGACGCTCTACATCCTTGACGAACCGACGACCGGATTGCACTTCGCGGATGTCGATCGACTTCTCACCGTGCTGAGCCGCCTCGCTGATGCTGGCAACACGCTTGTCATCATTGAGCATCATCTCGATGTCATCAAGTGCGCCGATTGGATCATCGATCTTGGACCGGAAGGCGGCGACCGCGGTGGGCAGATCGTCTGCGCAGGAACACCCGAAGAAGTCGCGATGCACCCAACTTCGTGGACTGCGAAGTGGCTCAAACCACTGCTGGCGCGGCGGGGTGTTGCACCGGCACCTGCGACGAAGCCGAAGCGGCTCTCGAAGGTCCGGAACTGAAGTAGCCGCGACCCTTCGTCGACGCGCCATGCGTGAGTGCGACTTCAAGCGTGCCGGAGATTTCAAAGTACTGCGCCTCGCCGACGAGTGCGAATCGACCAACATGCTGCAGGAGATCGCGCAACTCCGTAACGGTGAAGCGATGCATCTCATCGGCAGCAGCGTCGCCCTCCCACACATCATCGGGGCGCACTTCAGTCCGAATGGTGAGCAGTCCATCGGGCGCGAGAACACGCTGGAGCTCTCGCAGAAAACCGACGGGATTCCAGAATCTCTCGAGCACGCCCGTCACGAGCACGCAGTGTTGCGATGCATCCTCGAAGGGCAGCGACGCAAAGTCCTCGACCGCGCGAACAAAGTGGCTCGCGGCACCCAGCAATGTCTTCGCGAGTTCGCAGGCCTCGCCCTCCTGCTCTACCGCAGTGCAGCGCACCCCCTTCGTGGCGAGCGCTCGAGGGAGAAGGCCAACTCCGCATCCGATGAGAAGGAGTTCGCTCGCGCCTCGCGCCTTTGTCACGCGAACCGCAGCGGCGATTTCTTCCGCAAGCCGCGCTTGCAACCTTCGGTCATTGGAGAGTTGGGCTGCTTGGTAGGTTGAAATCTCGATAGTCCCGATCTTCGAGTCGCGCCAGAGCATCGGCGTTCCGCGCGCGGACGCAAGCACTTCCTCGAGATCCGGTGCGAGTCGATCGAAGCCATGCTTCGCGCGAAAGCGTTCCAACATGCCATCCAAAGCAATCGAGGCGTCAGCTGCGTTCGCCCGACGATGTCGTTCCATGTGCCAGTGTTCGAACGCGATGGCTTTGGTCGCGATGACCTTCCATCCAGCCTTGCGAACCCGCACGCCGTACTCCTCCGTTTGCCCACGAAGAAACGACTCGTCGTAGATGCCTGCGGTTGCTTCGACTTCACGCCGCGTGCAGTAGAAGCAACCCATCGCGTGATCAACTTCGAGCGTGGCAGGCAGCGCTCCGATCGGCACTCCGCGGCCGATGTGTCGATACCCGCGAGGACCAAAGAGGTCGTCGCCAAACGCGTGCACCTTGCCGTTTGAGAGAAGTTGCACGCCGGTCACGACGCCAATCTTGGCATCACTCTCAAAGTGCGCGACAAGCGCCGTCAACCAATCGCGCGTCTTGAGCACGATGTCGCCGTCGAGCCGCGCGACATACTTGCCCTTCGCTTCGGCGAGGAGACGATTGAGCACGGTCGAGAGCACTCCGCAATGCGCGAGTTCGATCAAGCGGAGAAACGGTCGACCGTCGCTGTGGCACTTCTGCACCCACGCACGAGCGGTTGCGAGGCTGTCATCGGTCGAGCCGTCATCAGCGACGAGAATCTCATACGACACGGTTTCCGTCGCGAGCGTTGATTCGAGACTCGTCAGAAGTGCGCCGAGAAAATCACGCGCGCCATCATGTGCGTTGGCGCGACCGTTGTTGAAATTCGGGATGATGATGCTGACGGTTGGCATGGCAGAGAGCACCGCGCCGAGGGCGCGTGTGGAGAAGATCGGCGCGAAGGTGGATTTGGTTCAGCAATTCCGAGAACAACTGCACTTCACCGGGAAGCAGCCAAGCCTGCGCGGTTGCGAAGGCGCGTTATTCGCCCGATGATGCGCACGCATGCCTGCCGATCCTGAAACCCCTTGGTCCCTCGCGCTCCGCAGTATCACCCAGCCGAGTGATGGCAATCACCAAGGCTCGGTGTTCGGCGGCGTAATCATGTCGATGATCGATCAGGCGAGTTATGTCGAAGCTCGGCGCCACGGCGTCCATCGATGGCTCACCGTCGCGATTGAAAAGATCGAGTTTCAAGCGCCCGTCTGGATGGGTGACATGGTGACATGTTGGACACGGGTTTCCCGCTTTGGAACCACGAGCGTCACGGTTGAAGTGCGCGTGGAGGCGGAACGATTTACGACTGGCGACGCGATCAATGTGACCACGGCAACCGTGACGATGGTCGCGACGAACGCCGCTGGAAAGCCGATCCCCTTCCGATCACCGCCATCGATGCCCATCGCGGCTTCCGGGCCGAAACCCCATTGATATGACAACTGCGAACTCCGCTCCGACTTCGCCGCGCGTCGCGCTGCTTCTCTCCGGAGGCGGTCGCTCGGCATTGAATCTCGCGCGAGCCTTTGCTGAGGGCCGACCCAGCGCAACGACAGCGCTCATCCTCGCGCACAATCCAAGTCATCCTGGCGTTGCGCTCTGTGAACGCGCGGGGCTCGAGGTCACCATCATCCCCCGTGACGATCCCAAACTCGATGACGCAATTGATCACGCCCTCGATGCCGCACGAATCGACCTCGTTTGCCTCGCTGGCTATCTCAGAAAGTTCCGCGTCGGCACCCGGTGGAAGGGGCGCGTGCTCAACATCCACCCTGCTCTCCTGCCAGACTTTGGAGGCGTCGGTATGTTTGGTTTGCATGTGCATTCCAAAGTCCTCGAGGAAGGCCGCGCCGAGAGCGGTTGCACAGTGCACCTCGTCGATGATGAGTACGACCACGGCGAAACGCTCTTCCAGCGACGCGTGCCGGTCCTCGCACACGACACGCCACAATCGCTCGCGGATCGCGTGTTCGCGGAGGAGTGTGTGACGTACCCCGAAGCCGTTGCGCTTTGGATCGCAAGGAATTCGCGAAAATGAACCCACGCGACGCAGGGCTCTCCTCGTAGGATGGGAATCGTGTCGCTGCGTTGCGCCATCCTCCTTGCGTGCGTTCTACTTGGAGTCGGCGCGCTGCACGCAGCCCCGCCCCCGTCATCCGCAACGGCGCAGCAACCGACGATTGAGCGATTGCTCCTCGCGCGCCGTTGGGACGAAGCGCACACGCGCATCACCGCCGCGCTCCGCGCAAACCCCGCGGACACAACGCTGCTGTACAACGACGCGTGCGCGCTCGCGCAACTGGGGAAGCTCGACCTCGCTGCAGAACAACTGCTCGCGAGCGTGAAAGCCGGATTTCGCGACTTCAATCTGCTCGAGTCTGACCCAGACCTCGAGCCAGTGCGGAGTCACGCGACCTACACCGCCATCCTCGAAGCTGCTGCGTCGGTACCGCAGAAATCGCGGGAACGGCCGGCGAGGACGCCAGCGGCGCTTGAGTCGTTCAAGCAAGCGCACGGCGATCGCTATCGCTACGAGCACGATGCCGCGCACGGGTTGTGGTACGCGACCACACTCTCTGAAACTTCGCACGCGCGCATGCGACTCATGCTCGATCAACTCGCCGACCACCTCGCGAGCGCGTACTTCGGCGAGATGCCGAGGCAAGAGGTCCTCATCGCAGTTTTGCGTGAAGCGGACGCATCGAAGTATCTCTCGAATGAAGCGGTTCGCGGCATGTACGAGCATGGCTCGCGACGACTCGTCACGCGAGACACAGGCGGCAGCCTCCAACATGAGTTCGTGCATCTCATGCACTTCGCGTTCATGGAACGGAGCGGACAACGACATCCCATCTGGATGCAGGAAGGACTTGCGAGCCTCTATGAAGATTACGACCGCGACGCGGCAGGCAAGTTCACCTTTCGACCAAACATGCGGCACAATTTCGCGCGCAAGCAAGTGAAATCTGGCACGGCGCAGTCTTGGCGCAGCCTGTTCGCGATGAGCGCGAAGACCTTCATGGACGACGCTGAACGGCTGTATCCCGAGGTGCGTTCGATCTTCGAATTCCTCGCGCGCGAGAAGAAGTGCGAAACATTCTTTGCCGAGTACATCCTCACCTACGACCTCGATGCATCCGGCGTCACCGCGCTTGAGCGTGCGTTCCACGAACCGCTCAACACGATCGAACAACACTGGCGGAAGTGGGTGATCGCGCGAGGAACGATTGATGACACCGTGCAGCGCGGTGACGCGGCGCTCGGCGTGCAGACTGAAGACACCGGAGATGGCGCGCGCATCGTGCGATTCCTCAAGGGCAGTGCAGCGGAAGCAGCCGGGCTACGCGTGGGCGATGTGATCATCGAGGTTGCAGAGGAACCGGTGCGGAGCCTGATTGAACTCCAGATGGCATGCGCGAAACTTCGCGTGGGGATGGCGGTCGGCGTCCGATACCGACGCGGAACTACCGACGCGACCGCGCAAGTCACTCCTCAAGTCTTGCGCTGAGGTTTTCTCCCGAATTCCGAGGCTCCTAGCGCGTGGTGCAAGGGCGTACAATCCCGATCCGCGCGCGGACGGATGCAATGTGCCGACGCCGCGTTTTTACCAAGGACCCTGTAAGGCAATTTTTCTTATGCAGATCAATGTCAAAGGCAAGCACATCGAAGTCACTGAGGCAATCGATGCGTATGCCAAGAAGAAGGCGGAACGACTCACGAAGTATTTCGACCGCGTGCTCGGCATCGATATCGTGATCGAAAAGGAACATAACGGCTACCACGTTGAGTTCATTGTGGATGTCGAACATCATGAAGACTTCATCGTGAACGCTCGTGATCCAGATCTCTACGCTGCGATCGATGCTGCCTCCGACAAGGAAGCGCGCGTCATCGTCGATTGGAAAGAACGCGTCCGCAACAAAAAGCACTAACTCGAGAAGTTCAAGCCATGCCAACTGCAAAGATGGAACCGATGAAGCTGCGCGAAGTCGTCGCAGAAAAAGCGATTGTGCCAGCGCTCGTCGCCGAGAAGCGCGACGATGCCATTCACGAACTTCTGACTGCGCTGGTGGCCGCCGGGAAGGTCTCGCCGCAGATGAAGGCGAGCTTTGCCAAGTCGATCATCGATCGCGAGAAGAAAGGTTCCACGGGACTTGGCAAGGGTGTGGCAACCCCACACGCAAAGCACAAGAGTGTGAAGCGCCCCTTTGTCGCGATCGGCGTGTCAAAGACCGGTGTCGAGTTTCATTCGATCGACAAACAACCGGTGCACGCGATCTTTCTGCTCATCTCCCCTGAAGAGAGCCCAGAGCTCCACCTCGCAGCGATCCAATCGATCTACTCGCAGTTGTCGAAGGATCAATTCCGAAAGTTCCTTCGCCAGGCCACGACGGTTGAGGATGTGCTCACGATTCTCGACGAAGCGGACGCAGGTCACTAGCAATCGTCGACTGGCGTTCGAAGCGACGCGCTGCATGCACCGCGGATCGTTCGACCTGCGCCCTCGCCTGTCACGGTCATCGAGCTGTCCATCAACCCTCGTCTCCTTCACCCCCCACCTTGCAACGCGCGATCACCACAATCCGCAATCGACTTGGTCTCCACGCGCGACCCGCGATGGCATTTGTCGAAGCGGCGATGCAGTTTGAATCCAATGTCTCGGTACGAAGATGCGACAGCGAGGAAGCCGTAGATGGAAAGTCCATCCTGCAGATGCTGATGCTCGCGGGAACTTGCGGATCCGAGATCGAAATCACCGCAATCGGGGCCGATGAGGTTCCGACGCTCGCGGCCCTGCTCGCGCTCATCGATGCAGACTTTGGCGAAGACGAGTGAGCTCCGGTTAATCGCGCCGCCAACGAGCGACTCTTGCATGGATGGCGGGCGCAGCGCGTCGAGGGCAATCGAATGGCGCTCGTTCTACTCGGGTGTACCGCAGGAGTTTCTCACCCGACGCGCTCGGAGGATGCTGCGCGTGACATAAGCGCTGCAATCGCGTCCTTCGGAGCGAGTCGCTCAAAGAGAATGCCGTGCACCGCCTCCATGATGGGTATCTCAAACTGTCGCTCGCGAGCGAGGGCGACAAGCGCCTGACAGGTTGGAACGCCCTCCACGACGCTCGCACTCTCCGCGAGGACGCGCTGCACAGCGTCCGACGCGTTTCCGCTCTTCAGCGTCTCGCGCGCAAGTCGTTCTCCGAAGCGGCGATTGCGCCCATCGGGTGAAAAACAGGTTGTCGCGAGATCGCCCACGCCTGCAACACCAAAGAAAGTTTCCAACTTCCCCCCGAGCGCGACGCCGACCCGCGCGATTTCGGAGAGCCCGCGCGCAAGTAAGGCGCTCTTCGCATTGCTCCCAAGTTCCAACCCGTCAATCAGCCCCGCTGCGATCGCGATCACATTCTTGCACGCACCAGCAAGTTCAACGCCAACTGGATCATCGGATTGATAGATGCGAGTCCACGGACTTGTGAAGAGTTGAGCGGTCTTCGCGCGCAACTCCGAATCTGTTGACGCTGCGAGCATGACTGCGGGTAAGCGTCGCGCAAGTTCCGTTGCAATCGTTGGACCGGAGAGCGCAGCAATCGGCGAACGCCCTTGGGTCACGCCGTGCAAAATCTCACTTGGACGCTCGAATGTCCCGACCTCAATTCCCTTGGCGACGCAGACGATGCCGACCGCACTCGGCAGATGTGCCGCAAGTGTGCGAAAGGTCGGCCGAATGTACTGCGTCGGGAGCGCATTCACGACGATCGTCGCACGCTCAAACGCGCACGCGTCCGACACCACGGAGATACCGTCGAGCAGCCGAAATCCGGGCAGGCGCGCGCTCTGCCGCGTGCTCTTCAGTTCCTCTGCGACCGCCGGAAAGGGCGACCAAATCGTGACCTCATGTCCATGAAACGCGAGGACATCCGCAAGGACGAGCGACATTTGCCCATCTCCGGCGATGAACACGCGTTCCCGTGATGAACTTGGCGCTTGCCTCATAAAGCCAAGGATACCGCCGCAGCAGCGAAGACTCTGCATGCATAGTTTGGTACGCTTTCAAGTCACTTCTCACTTCATGCGCCTCTAGGTCGCTTCGACCGGCGCAGGTCCTACGCCGTACTGCACGATGAGCCAACTCGCCGCGAAACCGATGGATGCTCGCACCTCCCCTGCGGACACCGAAGCCACTGCTGTCCGATTGGAGCGCAAACTCTTCTTCGCGCTCGTTGGCGCGATGCTGCTCTTCGCCGCTTGGCTCGCAAGCGTGTTCGGCATCGAGCAAACCGTCAGCAATCTCCCTGCGCTTCTCGGCGCAGCCATCTTGGTGGTTCCTCTTGCCAAGGGAGCGTGGGGCGAGTTACGCGAAGGTCGGGCCGGCGGTGATTCGCTCGCCACGCTTGCAGTCTTTGCCGCGATCGCGAACGAGCTCTACCTCGCCGCTGGTTTCCTCGCATTCTTCTTGTGGTTCAGCGAGCTCGTGCTTTCGCGAACCGCGTGGGGCGCGCAGCGCGCAATCCGTAACCTCGTCGAACTTACGCCGGATGTCGCGAGACTCGTGGACGCAGCGGGTAACGAGCAGCAAGTCTCGCTTGGACAAGTCCGCGTCGGCATGATCGTTCGCGTTCGACCTGGCGAGAATCTTCCCGCAGACGGCATCATCAAGAGCGGTGATTCCAACATCAACCAAGCATCGCTCACCGGCGAAGCCGTCCCGATCGAAGTGCAGTTTGGGTCGAAGGTCTACGCGGGTACCACCAACCTGACTGGCGTCATCGATATCGAAGTGACCGCGGTGAAGGGCGAGACAACGATCGGTAAGGTCGAGAAACTCATCCGCGAAGCCGAAAGCGCGAAGGGTCGCAAGCAAGAACTCATCGAGAAACTCGCGGGTTACTATGTTCCCGTCGTGCTCATGGTCGCCCTCGCAGTGTGGTTCTTCACTGCGAAATCAAGCGATGCGGCCACCCGCGCGAGCGCAGCGGAACGCGCGATCACGGTTCTCGTGGTCACTGCGCCTGGCGCGCTCCTTATCGCGTATCCGACGGCAATGGTCGCAGCGTTCGCGGCTGCCGCGCGCTTGGGTGTGATGATCAAGCAGACTCGCACGCTTGAATCTGCCGCGACGATCGACACGGTCGTGATGGATAAGACCGGCACGCTCACGACCGGAAAGTTCGCCGTGAGCCGACTCGTGCCCGCCCCCGGCGTCGATGGAGCGCTCCTCCTGCAGTGCGCCGCTGATGCGGAGCAGTCCTCGAATCACCCTCTCGCGCGATCGATTCTTGAAACCGCCGAGCGGGCTCGCATCGTGCCAGCGACCATCACGGAGTACCGAGAAATGCACGGCCGCGGCGTGATCGCTCGCACCGCTGCAGGTGAACTTCACGCCGGTCGTGGCGCGTGGCTCTGCGAAATCAACCCATCGATCACGGAATCCGTGCAAGGCGTCGAGAGCAGCATCGACGGCATGTCGAGCGTCCATGTGATGCTGGCCGGTCGCTATCTCGGCGCGGTGGGCCTTGAAGACAAACTTCGACGCAACGCGAACGAGACGATTTCGCAACTCCGCGCGATCGGTGTTCGACGCGTGGTGATGTTTACAGGCGATCGCCTGCAAGTCGCCAAGCGCGTTGGGCAGTCCGTGGGCGTGGACGCAATTGAAGCCGAGTGCTTGCCCGAAGAAAAGCACGAGGAACTGAAGTACCTCATTCGCAAGGGGCACCGCACGCTCGTGGTGGGCGACGGCATCAACGATGGTCCGATCCTCGCCACCGCGGATGTCGGCGTGGCGATGGGACTCTCTGGTTCCGACATCGCAACCAACAGCGCTGGCGTCGCACTCATGAATGACGACCTGCGCAACATCCCGTTCCTTCTTGAACTTGCTCGCAAAGCACGCGGCGTCATCGTGCAAAACATCACGGTCTCCATCCTGCTTGCCCTCGTCGGCCTCGCGCTTGCGGCAACCGGTCGGCTCTACATTTGGGTGACCCCGTTCTATCAGGCCGCGGCGTACATCTTCGTGATCGCCAACTCGCTCCGCCTCGTCCGTTTCGGCGAGGATTTCGCCTCTGCCGAGGAGCACCGGCGCGAACAGGACGCCCTCCGTGCAGCGAAGCCGAAGCGACGGGGCTAAAGCCGCGGGTACGCCCACCGCGTTCGCGCGGTGTGCTTGCTAGACTCCGCGCTTCTATGGTCACGCTCGACTCGATTTCGAAGATTCTCGGCAGCGATGCCGACTCCCTGCTCTCTCACCAAGCGAAGGTGTCGAAAGACATCCTGCATGCACCGGGGGCAGACTTTGTCGACCGTATCTTCGCGCCGTCAGATCGGAGCCCAAAGGTCCTTCGCAGTTTGCAGGCGATGCTCTCTCATGGGCGACTCGGCGGCACGGGATACCTGTCCATTCTCCCCGTCGATCAGGGCATCGAACACTCCGCTGGCGCGAGCTTTGCGAAGAACCCCATCTACTTCGATGGCGAGAACATCATCAAGCTCGCGATGGAAGGCGGATGCAATGCAGTCGCCACGACCTTCGGTGTTCTCGCGAGTTGCTCGCGCCGCTACGCGCACAAGATCCCGTTTTTGGTGAAGCTCAATCACAACGAACTCCTGACTTACCCCAACAAGTTCGACGAGATCATGTTCGGATCCGTACGAGAAGCATGGAATCTCGGCGCCGTGGCTGTTGGTGCAACGATCTACTTCGGCAGCGACAACGCCGATCGCCAGATTATCGAAGTGTCGCAAGCCTTTGAGGAAGCGCATGAACTTGGGATGGCCACCGTGTTGTGGTGCTACCTCCGCAACAATGCATTCAAGCGGGATGGCAAGGACTTCCATGTCGCGGCAGACTTGACGGGTCAGGCGAATCATCTCGGCGTCACGATTAAAGCCGACATCATCAAGCAAAAGCTCCCGGAGTTGAACGGTGGGTTCACCGCGTTGAACACGGGCGATTCGAGCTACGGCAAGCTCGACAAGCGCATGTACACCGACCTCTGCACGGATCACCCGATTGACCTTTGTCGCTACCAAGTGCTCAATTGCTACTGCGGGCGAAACGGGCTCATCAACTCGGGTGGACCGAGCGGCGCGAACGATCTCGCCGATGCGGTCCGCACCGCTGTCATCAATAAGCGTGCCGGCGGCATCGGTCTGATCAGCGGTCGAAAGGCCTTCCAGAAGTCCATGCAGGATGGCGTTGCGCTGCTCCATGCCATTCAAGATGTCTATGCGTGCCCTGCTGTGACGATCGCGTAACAGCGCGTGGTGCGCAGCGACTCCGAAACGACGGAACCCGCGCGTGAAAGTTCTCCTCGCAATGTCTGGCGGCGTCGATAGCTCGGTCGCTGCAGTGCTCTTGACCGAAGCCGGGCATGAGGTTGTTGGTTGTTTCATGCGCCTTGGGTCGCCGGGTGAAACGCTCGATGCACCGCTGTCTGTGACGGCGTGCGCCGCGAAACCCGCGCGCATTGGTCATCAGGGGTGTTGCTCGATCAATGACTCCGAGGACGCGCGCTTAGTTGCAGCGCAACTGAACATCCCCTTCTATGTCGTGAACTTCAAGAAGGACTTCGGTCGGATCATCGAGTACTTCGCGCAGGAATATGAAGAAGGGCGCACACCGAATCCGTGCGTGCGTTGCAATGATTGGCTGAAGTTCGGGCGCCTGCGGGAGTACGCCGCGCAACTCGGATGTGAAGCAGTCGCAACGGGTCACTACGCGCAGGTCGCGAGGCACGCAGGATCGCCGGCACGACTGAGCCGAGGCGTTGATCGTGCCAAAGATCAGTCCTATGTGCTCTTCGGCATCGGCGCGGATGCCGTCGAAAAGATGCTGCTTCCGATCGGTGGAATGGAAAAGTCGCAAGTGCGCGCCATCGCGCAATCGCACGGACTTCGCGTCTTTGACAAACCGGACTCGCAAGAAATCTGTTTCGTTCCAGAAGACTACGCATCCTTCCTCGAAGGTCGCCGCAGTGCGCCGTTCGCTGATGGCGAGATCGTGAACACAGCTGGCGAGACGGTTGGTCGGCATGCGGGGCATCAACGATTCACGATTGGGCAGCGGCGTGGGCTGCATGTTCCAACGACGAGCGCGGTGTCGATTCCGCTGTATGTCATCGATAAAGATGCGACGCGCAACACCGTGACCGTTGGTCCGCGCGAAGCGTTGGAGGTGCAGGCTGTGCTCGCGACAGATTGCGTTTGGTACGCCAAGCCTTCGACGGAATGGGTCTCGGTCGGCGCGCAGGTTCGTGCGCACGGGCGAGCGATTCCCGCATCGATGCGCGCGACGCAAGACGGCAGGATGGACGTGCGCTTTCTTGAGAGCGAGGCGGGAGTTGCTCCAGGTCAAGCGGTTGTCTGCTACGCCACCGATGCTGGAGGCGCCGAAACGATCGTCGCAGGCGGGTGGATTCAATCGACGACTCGCGCAACCGAGGCGCGCGAAAACACTGCGAAAACCGTGTAGTCTGCGCGAGCGCAATGTCCTCCGTCGACGCCGAACTCGCTCCCGCACTGCATGCACCGCAGCCCACATCGACGGAGCAAGTGCTGTATGTCGGCATTGACGAGGCCGGGTACGGGCCACTCCTCGGTCCGTTGTGCGTCGGGATGTGCGCGTTTCGGGTTCCGGCTTCGCTCTTCACGCCGCTGGCCCCGAATCTCTGGAACACGCTCGCAGGCGGCGTCTGCCGCAAAGGCAAGGATCGTCGTCGCCGCATTGCGGTTGATGATTCCAAGAACCTGAAACTCCAGGGCGAAGAGCCACTTCGACTGCTCGAACGCGGCATCTTCGCGGCGCTTGGCGCTTCCGAGCAAGGCATCGTGCCAGCGGATGATGCGGCGTACTTTCGCGCGATTGGTGCAACACTTCCTCACGAAGATGATGCGCCTTGGTATCGCGATGTCCTTCCCCTGCCCTGCAACATCGAACTCGGCGACGCACGCATTGCAACGCATCTGCTGCGACGCGCACTCCTCAAAGCAAACTGCGCGATCACTGCCTTGCGAGTGACGGCGCTCGACGCAAACCCGTTCAATCAGTTGTATGAACGACTCGGAAACAAGGGCGCGCTCAACATGTCGCTCGTGATGGCGCAACTCGCATCGGCGCGCGAGCTCGCCAACGGCGTGCGCGTCGTTGCCGCAATCGATCGGCAAGGCGGTCGGGCGGAGTACGCGCAGTCCTTACAAACGCAGTTTCCTGCCGACTCGGTGCAGACGATTCGAGAAGATGACGAACTCAGCACCTACCGCGTCGAAGGCGGCGCGGGCAAGCTCGATGTTGCATTTGCCACCCGTTCTGAAGAGCGACACCTCCCCACGGCGCTGGCCTCCATGGCCGCGAAATACACGCGAGAACTCGCGATGCGGAGGCTCAATGCGTGGTTTCTCGCCCGCCAGCCAGGCCTCGAACCCACTGCCGGCTACGTCCAAGACGGGCTCCGTTTCCTCGCTCAGGTGAAGCCAACGCTCGTCCTCGAGCGCGTTCCGGAGCAGGCATTCGTGCGAATGGCGTGAATTCGGGGTGGGCCGAAAGGCCAAAACAACCCTTGCGTCAGTCTGAGGGCGTTGGCTACACTTATGGACTTTCCACTATTTCCGATCGATTGACCGATTGGAATGCTTGTCTGTTGACCCGACCGACCGTGCCTCGAACTTCAAGATGGACGACGACCCTCCAAACGACGACGACGAACCCACCTGACGCGAGGAAACTCCTCGCAACAGGTGCGGAGTTCGGCGTCTCCTCGCGAGCGACAGCGAGTTCGACCCGTCCAAACTCTCCGCACGGACCCCACATTCTTGTTTCGCTCGCGACGCCTCTTGCAAGGTCGCCGTGATAGTTCACTCCCCGCATTCAACCGCACTGCAACCGTTCACACTTCTCGACAGAGTCAAAGGCTACACCCATGAGTCAGGACCTTACGAAACTTCGGAACTTCGGAATCTGCGCACACATCGACGCAGGCAAGACCACCGTTTCCGAGCGCATCCTCTTTTACACCGGACGCATCCACAAGATTGGCGA
>SXUI01000076.1 GCA_005790605.1 Planctomycetia bacterium
TATCGCAGTCCATCAACAGGCCGATCGTGCCGGTTGGCGCGATGACGGTCGTTTGCGCATTTCGGAATCCGAACTTCTCTCCAAAGCTCAGTGCGTCATCCCATGCGGCGACTGCCCGATCGAGAAGGATCTCTGCATTCGCGATGTTGACGCGCTTCGAACGAACGAGCGCGTGATCGATCGGCACGGGACGAATCCGAAGATTCGCGTATTCCTTCGAGTCGCGTGCCGCACCAGCTGCAGCGAGGCGATGGTTCCGCATCACGCGCAGCATGTGATCGCGATTCGCGTCGAATCCGGCGAACGGTCCATGTTCAGCGGCGAGCAGAGCGCTCGCTGCGTAGCTGCGGCCAGTCAGCACAGCCGTGAGCGCCCCGCATACCGCGCGACCCTCTTCAGAGTCGTATGGGATGCCTGCTTGCATCAGCATCGCGCCAAGATTGGCGTACCCGAGTCCGAGCGTTCGGTAGCGCCACGAGAGCTCGGCGATTTCCTTCGAGGGGAAGGATGCCATGAGCACCGAGATTTCAAGCACAATCGTCCAGAGTCCGATCGCATGCTCGTAGCCCTCGATGTCGAAGCGGCGCGCCGTCGCGTCGTAGAACTTCAGCAGATTGATCGACGCCAGATTGCACGCCGTGTTGTCGAGGAACATGTACTCGCTGCACGGGTTGCTGGCGTTGATTCGGCCGCCCTCTGGGCAGGTATGCCAAGCGTTGATCGTGCTGTCGAATTGCACGCCCGGATCGGCGCAGCGCCACGCGGCGTAGTTGATCTGATTCCACAGCATCTCTGCCTTGATGCTCTTGGCCACTTTCCCGTCGGTGCGACGGATGAGTTTCCAATCAGCGCCATTGTCGAGGGCTTCGAAGAATGCATCAGGGACGCGAACCGAGTTGTTGGAATTCTGACCACTGACGGAGGAGTAGGCCTCGCCGTTGAAGTCGTAATCGAGCTTGAGTCCGAGTTGGTCAGCGAGCTCCTTCTGCGGCGCGCTGAGTTGCTTCATTCCTTCGACGAGTGCCGCGACCTTGATTTCCTCGCGAACCTTCCAATTCACAAACTCGCAGATGTCTGGATGGTCAAGGTCGAGGCAGACCATTTTCGCTGCTCGACGAGTCGTGCCACCAGACTTGATGGCGGCCGCCGCGCGATCGCCAATCTTGAGGAAACTCATCAAACCCGAACTCTTGCCACCGCCAGAGAGAGATTCATTCTCGCCTCGGAGCGAAGAGAAGTTGGTGCCGGTTCCCGAGCCGTACTTGAAGAGGCGCGCTTCTCTCGTCCATAGATTCATGATGCCGCCCTCGCCGACGAGGTCGTCACCTACGGATTGAATGAAGCAAGCATGCGGCTGTGGGTGCGTGTACGCATCAGGCGCGAGCGAAATCTGCCCAGAACTGTGATCTGCAATCCAGTGTCCTTGCGCAGGTCCAGAGATCGCGTACGCATAGGACAGCCCCGTGTTGAACCACTGGGGGCTGTTGGGAGCAGCCATCTGTGTGAGGAGCATGTGCGCGATTTCGTCGTAAAACGCATCTGCATCCTTGGTTGTCGAGAAGTAGCCGAACTTCTCTCCCCAGTGCCGCCAACATCCTGCAAGTCGATGCACGACTTGTCGCACGGATCGCTCCGAACCGAGCACGGTTTTCCCGTTCGCGTCAACCTGCACGCGACCGGAAGCATCGAGTTGAGGGACACCCGCTTTGCGGAAGTACTTACTGACGACGATGTCCGTCGCGAGTTGACTCCACGATGCGGGGATCTCCGCATCAGTCATTTCAAAGACCGTCGAGCCATCGGCGTTGCCGATGCGACTCGATCGCTTTGACCACTCGATAGAACCGTAGACATCTTGTCCAGCCTTAGTGAAGCGTCGCGAGATCTTCATGCGTATTACTTCCGCGAATCAGAGAGTGAAAGGGAGAGGGGGAGTTTCGAGAGGAGTGCCGGGAGCGGCGTGATCACAGAAGCGCCCGTCGCGCATGAAGTTTCGTTCACCTCATGCAAAGCGCGGCGAGCGCGTCAATCAATGTTCAAGGGTGCGTTCGGGACTATTGCAGCAACTCGGTCGCTGCGCGCTGGTGACTGCTGCGGCTTTGATGCCATCCACCATCGGCAGCGTGAGGCCTGCTTGGTCTTGGTACTTGCCCGATTTGTCGGCGTAGCTCGTCGCGCAGGTCCGATCGGCGCGGAGGAAGATCATCTGCGCAATGCCCTCGTTCGCGTAGATTCGAGCGGGCAGTGGGGTGGTGTTTGAAATCTCAATCGTGACTTTGCCGCGCCACTCTGGTTCAAGCGGAGTGACATTCACAATGATGCCGCAGCGGGCGTAGGTAGATTTGCCGACGCAAATGGCGAGGCAGTCTCTCGGGATGTCGAAGTACTCCACCGTTTCAGCGAGGGCAAAGGAATTCGGCGGGATGATGATGTGATCCATCCCTGTTTGCACGGTGTCGATCGTGAGGAAGAGATCGTTCGTGAACGCCTTTGGGTCCACCACCGCGACGCCGCCGCTCGTGACATTCGTGAACACCTTGAAACGAGTGCCGACGCGCACGTCATAGCCGTAGCTCGACACGCCGTAGCTCACCATTCCAGGGCGCTTCAGATTGTCTTCGAAGGGCTCGATCCGAACGAGCTCACGAATCTGCGTATCGCACAACACTGCCATGACATCCGCCTTAAACGGACCCCACCGGTCCGCTTAGTTGCCCGTCCCCGACGCGTCCTGCGTCGTGAGTTAGGCATGCACCTTTAATCCCGCGCTTCATGCGAGGGCGTCACTTCTGTTTTGGAGCACGACTGTTCGTGCTGTCGTTCATCACCGGGAAATCTCTGCAGGATCTGGTTCGATTCGGAGTCGCCTCACGAGCAGAGACGGGCGCGCAAAAGGGGGCTCCAAGCGAACTGTTTTTATCGGTCCTACGCAGCCGCTGCCACGATTGGCTGTGTAGTTGCTTCAGCCTACCCACAACATTTTGTGGTCGCAAGGGTGAAATGGCGAGAGGTTCCAAAGTTTTCGCTGTTTTCTGAAATTTGTCTCGGCTCGCCTACGGGGGAGCCTACCGCACCCAACTTGTGCGATTGAATTCCGACAGACGGAGTGGAAAACCTGTTCCGACCCCAACGGCTAGGCCTGAATTGTGGAAAAGTTGTCTCTCGCATTCTGGGCTCGCGTGCTCAGACCCAAGGGGGACCCGAGAGTGCTTCTTCCTTATGGTGAACCGTACCGATCGCGCGATGGCAATGGATAGCATCGCGCGATCGCCGTGGACTGCACGCGGCTCGACCATGAAAGCTAGTTGGATGTGCGCGAATGACAACCGACGGATACGACTCACTCGACTTTGGTTCGCCGCACCGCGCTGGGACTCCCGCTGAGGATGCGGGCGTTGACGCAGCGTGCGTGGATGGACTGACCGCAGCCCAGCGCGCGGCTGTGTTGCATTTCGAAGGACCTGCGCTTGTGCTTGCTGGGCCGGGATCGGGCAAGACGCGCGTGATTACGCAGCGGATTGCGTATCTCGTGAGTCGAGGCGTCAAGCCATGGCAGATTCTCGCCCTCACATTTACGAACAAAGCAGCGGGCGAGATGCGCAACCGCGTCGAGCGACTGCTCCCGCGCGGACTTGGCGGCGGGCTCGTCGTGAGCACCTTTCATAGTTACTGCGCGAGCCTGCTCCGTCGTCACGGGGCGAGCGCTGGTTTGCAGGCTGGTTTTTCGATCTACGACAGCGACGATCAGAAAACCACGATGAAAGCAGCCATCGAGGAGGCTGGGCTCACAACGAGTAACTGGACTCCGGTCTCCGTGTTGGCGGCCATCTCCGATGTGAAGAATCGGCTGCTCACACCAGCGGAGTATGCGCTCGAAGCGAATGATTTCTGGACGCGCTCGATCGCGAAGGCGTACGGTAAGTACCAAGAGATATTGCAGCGATCGAACGCCTGCGATTTCGATGATCTCTTGATGAAGTGCGCGCATCTGCTGCGTGAGGATGCGGAGGTTCGCGCGACCATGCAGCAGCGCGCGCGTTTCATCTTGCTCGATGAGTATCAGGACACGAATCACGCGCAGTTTGTGATTGCCGCAACGCTTGCGAGCGAGCATCGCAATCTGTTCGTGGTGGGCGATCCAGATCAGTCCATCTACGGCTGGCGCGGCGCGGACATCACGAACATTCTTGAGTTTGAAGAGCACTTCGCAGGCGCGGTCGTCTTGCCGCTCGGCGAGAACTTTCGATCAACGGCGGCCATCGTCCGCGCCGCCGACGGGCTTATCCGGCACAACAGCAAGCGCCCCCACAAAGATCTCCATACGGCGCTTGCCGAGGGCGAGCGCGTGCGCGTGGTGCGATGTCAAGACGAGCATGACGAGGCGGACCAAGTTGCCGGGTTTTTCGAAGAGCGATTGCGCGAGGGTGTGCCCTATCGATCGATGGCGGTGCTGTATCGAATGAACGCACTTTCTCGCGTGCTCGAGGATGCGTTGCGGCGCAAGATGATTCCATCGGTCGTGGTGCGTGGCACCGCGTTTTACGATCGCAAGGAAATCAAAGATGCCATCGCGTACTTCAGGGTCCTCGTGAATCCGCGTGACGAAGTCTCGCTGCGTCGGATTGTGAATGTTCCGACGCGCGGCATCGGACCAACCACTGTTCGCAAGATCGAGGCGTACGCCGCGGGCTCGGGGTACGCGATTTTTGATGCGCTCGCTCTGGCGCCTAGTGCGGGTGTGGTCAAGGGGAAGATTGGAGAGTCTGTGCAAGCATTTGCGGAGTTGCTGCGCGGATTCCAGCGGAGCATGGATGAACGACTGCCTGGGGACCTCGCAGATTTCGTCGGTGAGGTGCTCAAGCTGACGAAGCTTGATGAGTTCGTTGGACGCGGAGGAGTGGAAGAAGCGGAACGCGTCGCGAATCTTGACGAACTCGTCTCCGCGGCGCGCGAGTTCCACTTTATCGATGACCCCGACATTACCCATCCAACGCTTCGAACCGCTGTGTGCGCATGGCTTGAATCCGTCGCGCTCATCGCTGACGCCGATGCCTTTGACCCTGATCGCGGTAGTGTCACGCTCATGACGCTGCACGCGGCGAAGGGGCTCGAGTTCGACTCGGTTGCCGTCGTTGGCCTCGAGCACGGCTTGCTCCCGCATTCGCGCAGCATCGACAGCGACGATGAACTTGAAGAGGAGCGCCGTTTACTGTTCGTTGGCATGACTCGAGCTCAGCGCGCGCTCATGGTTTCGAGCGCTGTGAGTCGGCAAGTTCGAGGGGTGCGTCAAGCGACGATTGAAAGCCCGTTTCTGAAGGAAATTCCGAGTGACGCGACGACCGCGTCCGATCGAACGCCAAGCGTCGACCGGATTGTCTACGACGATCCAGAGGCGTTCTCCGATCTTGATCCTGCGGAGCTCTTCCCTGTCGGATGCAATGTGAAACACCCCATCTTTGGCATGGGGAAAGTGGAGTTTCTCGCGCGCGGATTCGGCGGAACACGCGCGCGCATCGCCTTTCGCTCCGTCGGCACCAAGACGGTTATCGTCGAGCACGCGAAGCTTTCGCGCGTGCAGTGATTGCACGGCTCGGTGGGAGTTCTGATATGTGAGCAGGTGATCGCCGGACGCGCTGAAGGAGCGCGCACAAAACGCCGATGGCGCTCGCATGCGGTCGTTTGATCTCGTCGTCATTGGCTCGGGCCCCGCGGGGGAGAAGGCGGCGTTGCAGGCTGCAGCGTTCGGTCGACGAGTTGCGGTTGTGGAGATGGAGCCAAGACCAGGCGGCGCGATGGTGAACACGGGCACGATCGCGTCGAAGGCACTTCGCGAGACGGCGCTTGTCGCCAGTGCGTTGCGGCGGCGACCCATACCAGGCTGGAGTCAGGGAAGCGACCAAGATCGTCTTTCGATGGCGCGTTTCATGGCGCGCCGAACACTCGTCCAAATGGAAGAACATGATCGGATCGAAACAGACTTCGACGATGCCGGCGTTGTGATGATTCGCGGGCGAGGTGTGATTTTGGATGCACACACCGTGGAAGTGACTGCACCGGGTGGTCAGATTGAGCGACTCGCCGCATCGTTCATCATGATCGCGACAGGTTCGAGTCCCGCCCGTGGCAAGCAAGCGGACTTCACGCTGCCGGGAGTTGTAGACGCGAACGGCATTCTTGAACTTGACTTCATGCCACGTTCGCTCGTGGTCGTCGGTGGCGGGGTCATTGGATGTGAGTACGCGAGCATTTTCGCGGAGCTAGGCGTCGAGGTCACGCTCATCGAGCCGCGCGTCGGGCTCATGCGCTTTCTTGATGTCGATGTACGAGGTGTACTTGAAGCTGGGATGTCAGATGCTGGGATTGCATTTCGATTCGGCCTCTCCGTGACAGGTGTGCGTGCGAGCACGCAGGCTTCGCTCGAGGAGGGAGCTCCGCAGTTACTCACGACGGAGCTTTCTAACGGCGAATGTCTCGTGAGCGAGTGCGTGCTCTGGAGTCTTGGTCGGCAGGGGAACACGCGCCACCTCGGACTTGAGTCGATCGGCGTCCAACCAGATGAGCGCGGAAATCTCACAGTGGATCGCGAGTATCGAACCACTTGCCCAAGCGTCTTCGCGGGTGGAGATGTGATCGGTTTTCCAGCGCTCGCGTCGACGAGCATGGAGCAGGGGCGCATCGCCGCATGCCGCATGTTCGGGATTCCCTTTCACAGCGATCTTGCTGCAACGATCCCAATCGGGATCTACACGATTCCAGCGGTCGCGGCGGTCGGAAAGACAGCGGAAGAAGCGGTGGCGGCGGGCATCGATGTTGTCACGGGGTGCGGTTACTACCGAAACAACCCGCGCGGGCGCATGCTCGGTGATGATCGCGGCCTCCTCAAAGCCGTGTTTGAACGGAGTACGCGCCGATTGATTGGTGTGAGCATCGTGGGTGAGGACGCAACCGAACTTGTGCACCTTGCACAATGGGCGATTGCGAGCGGGCACGGCATCGACTTCCTCATCGAGACTTGCTTCAACTATCCGTCGCTGAGCGATCTCTACAAAGACGCGGCATACCACGCGCTTCGTGAGATCGAAGCGCGGGACGCGAGCGTGCCATCCGCCAAGGCCGCGTAGCGATTCGTTCCGTTACCGACAGACGCCGGTTTGCCACATCACGAAGCTCCACTGATCGACTTCATCGCGAATGCGAAGGGCGAGTGGTTTGCCTTGGCCGTGACCAGCATCGCGATCGACCCACAAAAGGATCGGATCAGTTGCAACATCGTTGGCTGCGTCACGCTGCAGCTTCGCGGCGAACTTGCGGGCGTGCAACGGGTGCACACGGGAGTCGTTCTCGCCCGCAGTGATGAGGAGCGCAGGGTATTTTTTGCCAGCGGTGATGTGGTGGTACGGCGAATACGCGTGGAGTGTTGAGAATGCCGTGGGATCTTCGCTCGAGCCGTACTCCGGCACCCAGTATCGAGCGATCAGAAACTGGTGGTAGCGGATCATGTCGAGCAGAGGCACTGCGACAATCGCAGCAGAAAAGAGGTCCGGTCGTTGCGTGACCGCGACGCCGGTGAGCAGACCGCCATTGGATCCGCCTTCGATCGCGAGTCGCGCGCTTTGCGTGTACTTGTTGGCGATGAGCCATTCAGCGCATGCGTAGAAATCGTCGAAGACATTCTGCTTCCTCGATTGCATCCCTGCCGCGTGCCAAGCCTCACCGTACTCGCCCCCGCCACGGAGATTCGCGACGACATAGACGCCGCCCTGCTCGAGCCAAGGAACAATCGTTGGATTGAAGGTCGGCGTGAGGGAGACATTGAATCCGCCGTAGGCATAGAGCAGCGTTGGATTGTTGCCATCAAGGACGAGGTCTCGCTTGCGCACGATGAACATGGGAACTTGCGTGCCATCTGGACTTGTCGCGCGTTTCTGTTCAACGAGGTACTTCGACAGATCGCTCGGTGTCGAGGTCTTGGCCCACTCCATCAGTTTCGGATGGTGCACATTCGTCGCGAAGATCGTCGGCGCAGCGTCGTAGCTTGTGAACTGCACGAATGCATCGCTTCGCTTACGGTCCGTAGAAATGGAAGCGGTTCCAAGTCCCGGAAGTCCGATGTCTCCCTGCGACGCGCCATCCATGTTGAATCGCTCAAACTGCGTGCAGACATCCTTCGAATAAGTGACAACGATCATGTCTTTCGCGAGTGAGACGCGGTCCATGACCATGTCCTCGCGCTCCGCGATGACGGTCTTCCAAGCGGCGCGCTCGGGGTGGTGCACTGCGATGGCCATCACACTTCCTTTGGGAGTGCCGAAACTCATCGTGATGTAGAGCGTGTCCCCAACCGTGTCGATGGGTTCAAAGCGTCCATCGAGACCTTCGGCGAGCATGGTCTTCTTGAGTTCGCCAGTCTTCAGCCAGTGCTCGAGTGGCGCGATCCAAAGATCGTTCGCCTGCCAACCCTTGGAGAGCATTCCGATGATCCACTTTCCATCGCTGCTCGGTCCTGACCCTGGAATCTCGCTGGGTGTTGTTTGCTTCTCCAAGATCTTGTCGGTCGCCGGATCGGTGCCCAGCGTGTGATAGCGCGTCTCGCGCGAGTAAGGATCTTTCGCGTCACGCAAGGCGCTGTAAAAGAAGCTCTTTCCATCGGGCATCCATCCCGAAAGATTGACCTTGCCGGAGATCTTGTCCGTGAGGGTCTTGCCAGATGCGATCTCGAGCACATGCAGTTCGCTCATTTCGCTGCCTTGGCGCGAGGTGCCGTAGGCGAGCATGGTTCCCTGTTCGTTGGGCTGAGACCAATCAAGGCTCGTGAGTCCTTGCGCATCCATCGCATTCACATCCAGCAGCGCGCGGGCTGGTGCATCGAGACTCGCTCGAAACATCACGACGGGCTGATTCTGAGTTCCGCTGCGCTGTCGATACACGATGCCGGCGTCGGTCATCGTTGGAAGTCCGATCGATCCGAGTGTCATCCACGGCTCGAGTGCGCTCGCGAGTGCGGAGCGGCAGGGGAGTGCGCCGAGTCGCGCTCGCGTCTCGTCGAGCTGCGTCGTGGTCCACGCCGCGACTTCAGGAGAGTCCTTCTCAAGTGCCTCGAGCCAACGGTACTCGTCGGTGATGCTGACTCCGTGCACAGTCTCGACGACAGGGATTTCCTTAGTGGGAGGAACTGTGGGCGAAGCGAGAAGTGCGGGAAGTGGGAGAGCGGCGGCGAGCGCAAGGAAATGCATAGTGTGATTCTCGAGAGATCAGCCAACAACATCAGGGAGTTCAAAGAGTCCAGCAGTCAGATTCACAGGACCATCTTCACGAACGAGCACGTCGGCCTCGTAGTGGACGCTCGCGCATCCGTCTGCGGTCACGATGGGCCATTGCCGATCAGCTTGCTTCGTCTCGGATGTACTCACCGCGAGCATCGGCTCAACGGCGACGAGCATGCCGACGCGAACGCTCTTGTATGCCTCCGGCCATTCCCCTGGATAACTCGGCACAACATTGGAGATGTACGGCGGCGCATGGAGATCCTTGCCGTATCCGTGACCACCGAGTCCCCGCACGAGCGCGAATTTGCACTCCCGTTCGACATGGCCTTGGACAGCCTTCGCGAAGTCGAGCAGCGGGCGACCTGGTTTCAATGCGGCAACGCCGCGACGGAGCGATTCTTTCCCCGCCTCCATGAGTGCAGTCGAGAGTTTGTCGCGCTCAAGGATCGCATAGGTCCAAGCGGCATCGCCGATCCAGCCGCCGTGCCGCACGCCGATGTCGATGGAGACCAGGTCGCCGCGTTGAAGCGGGCGCTTCGACATGTCATGCGTTCCGTGCACGATGCAATCGTTCACGGAGAGGCAGGAGTGGCTTGGAAAAGGCGGGAGTCCCTTGATGCGATACCCGAGAAAGCAACTTGGCGCATGCAAGGATTCGAGCGTGGTTGCAACGAACCGGTCAATCTCAGCGAGCGTCTGACCCTCACGGAGAAACGCTGCAAGGCGGTGATGCGTCTCAACGACGCATGCTGCAGCTTTCGTAGCGCCTTCAATGTCACTGAGGCTCGTCACCAACATGGGTTGGGCACTGTACCCGCCGATCGCGGAGGTTGCGATTACGCGGCGTCTTGAGGAAGGACTGGTGAGGGCGAGATCTCGCGTCCACCAAGCATCACAAGCTCCGGTGCTCCGCTTTCGTACTCATGTGCGAGTGCTCGCTCATCCTTGATCGGGAGCAGCAGCAAGTCACCTCGATAGCCTTCCACTAACGCGCCACATTCGGTTTCGAGTCCAAGCGCCGCCGCCGCATTCCATGTCGCCGCACAGATGCTCTCGCCGTAGGTGAGTTGCAGGAATCGCGTGGCGAGCGCGATGACGAGCGGCATCGAATACAGCGGGCTCGATCCAGGATTGCAATTGGTCGCGATCGCAGGAGCGCCGCCCTGTGCGATGAATCGACGCGCGTTTGCAAATCGCAAGTCGAGATGCAATCCGCTGCCTGGGAGAAAGATCCCCACAGCATCGCTTTGGGCGGCGAGCTCGAGTTCGTTGGCAGTCGACGCTTCAAGGTGGGCAACGCTTCGAACTCCGAGCGCGATCGCTTGCGAGAGAAATCCGAGTGCGTGGAACTGATCGACATGCACCGAGCAAGGCATGGACAGGGCCCGCGCGCGTGTGAAGAGTTGCGCGCACTGCTGCGGATCCCAAGCACCCCGCTCGCAGTAGGCGTCGCATTGCAGCCGTCCAAAGCGCTCCACGACACGCGGGAGCATCTCGATGCACGCATCAACCCACGCCGGGTCGTCGCTTGGAATCGCATGTGCTCCAAGAAATGTCGGCACGATGGGCGGCATCCACTCGCCTGCACTCGCGGCGACCTGTGTGATCGCTTCAAGCATTCGCATCTCTGCATCGACGCTGAGGCCGTAACCACTCTTGACTTCGATCGCACCCGTTCCGCTCGCACGCATCAACCCGAGGTGCGCCGTGAGTTGCGCAGCGAGATCGTCGACCGCGCTCGCGCGCACAGACCGTACGGTCGACATGATCCCTCCCCCAGAGGCGAGGATGTCGAGGTACTCCCGACCGGCGAGTTTCATCGCAGCTTCGTCGTAACGATCACCTGTCCAACAGGCATGCGTGTGGCAATCGACGAATGCTGGCAGCACAACCCGGCCTTGTGCGTTGACACGACGCTCGCCAGCGAAGAGTCGCCACGCATCCGGAGCATCGCCGCTTCCAATGCCGCCTATGCGCGAGCCGGCGGTCGCGATCCATCCGCGTTCGATGATGCCGAGATCGTTCAATCGAGCGCCACGACGAGGCCCGCGTTCACCCTGCGTTGGAGCGAGCGTCAAGAGTCGAGCGTTCTCGATGAGGCATGAACCACGGGGAGGCGGTGTAGGCGAGGCCACGCACGGATTGTGTCATAATCTCAGGCGCTTGAGGCGTGACCCCTCGGCCGCTTGGAGATCATGGGTATGCGATTGATTCTCGTTCGACACGCCAAGGCCTATGAGCGCGACTCAACTGCGTGGAGCGATGACTCGCAGCGACCGCTTACGGAGAAGGGCGCGAAAGTGTTTCGCCGACTCGCGAAGCGGATGCGACGGGAAAGCTGGTCCGTGGATCGGGTTGAATCGAGTGCCTTCGCGCGCGCGTGGCAAACCGCGGAGATCTTGAACGACGCAGCCGATTGGCCTCAGCCGATTCGCAATGAACTCCTCGAAGGGGAGTGTGGCAGCGCGAGTCTTGAACGACTCGTTTGCGCGCTACAGGCACATCGCGGGTCGGATGCGTTGGCATGGGTCGGACATGAACCGATGCTCAGCGAGCTTATTGCGCGGCTCGTCGTTGGAGACTCGCAGGCGAGGATTGTGTCGATGCGCAAAGGTGCCGTCGTCTGCCTCGACTTGCAGTTTCCAGTGAGTGCCGAAGGTTCCTTGCTCGCACGCATCGAGTGGATGATGGTTCCTCGCTAGCGTGGCTTCACGACGAGGCGATACACTCGCAATATGTCATCCGCTGATCTTCCTGCTTCAAAGAAAACCCAGTTCACGGAAGTGGACTATCGGCCAAGTTGTCTCGTCGTGCGGTTGGTTGGGCCGTCGGTTGGTCAGCGTGAATCACCGATTGTGGCGAGCGAAGTCGAGCCATACATCGCGCTCGCCGGCGCCAATCTGAAGCGGTTCGTTTTAGATCTTTCGAGCGTGACCTTCATGTCGAGTATGGGGATCGGAGCGGCGGTCGCATTTCGGAACAAAGCAGTTGCTCACGGCGCGACCGCGATTCTGTACGGCATGAGTCCGGACCTTGGCAAGATGCTCGCGCTTATGCGAGTCGATCGTCTCTACAAGATCGCCAGCAACGAGAAAGAGCTGCAGAAGCTTCTCGCGTGATGCGTCCTTCCGGACCGTTCAGGACGCAGTCGCGTCGTCTTCTTTTCGGGTGACGGGGAATCCGTAGATCACGATGTGCGCGGCATCGCGCTCCGTGTCGCGGAGCTTGTCGCTCGCGTCATCAATCACCGTAATCGTAAGCACTTTCGCTTTCGGCGCGGCGCGGCGAAGCGCGAGCACGGTTCCGCCTTCGTACTCAATGTGAAAGCAGCCTGCGCAATGCACGACTTTAGGCGCTCCGGCGGCGAGTGCGCGCGCAACGCTCTGCCCCATCGTCTCGTCCCACACTTGCTGTCCATGAAATCGCTGATCGATGCGTGCGATGACTTCCGCATCCTCGATCGACTCGCCCTCTTGCAGCATGATGTTTCGAAAGCGGTCGCGGTAGGGGCCTGCGTCGATCGCGAGAGGTGTGTCGAAGAGCATCAGTTCATCGGGCGGAAGTGATCGAAGGCCTTCGTATCCCTCTTTTCCGGCGCGACTCACATACGACCTCGGCGCATTCGCTGCGACCACGACGCCACCGCCAGTTCGCGCTGCTTCGATCATCGGTTGAAAGAACGGAATCCACGAGTCCTTGCCCGCCCAATTGCGACTCTTCGTCGAGTCGATGAACTCCTCTTGTTCCAACGCGCCAGCGAGAAACTGCTCGACGATTTTCTGTTCGTTTCGCTCAAGGTGTTCGAGACTGATTGCGCTCCCTCGGTAGCCGGCGAGGATTTCTTCGTAGACCGCGAGTTGCACCTGATGACCCACTGGATCGTCGTGCCGTTCTCCGATGAAGGTGACATCCGCGGCCGAGGCGGCTTGCATGACATCAGCCCAGGTCAGCGTGCGTCCTGTTGATCCCTCAAACATGTTGAGATCGCGGGGCGAAAATGGCTCGACCGGAAGGACTGCTCCCGCAGGCTGCGTCAAACTCGGTTTGTCGGAAAACGGCTGCCAAACGGAGCACCCGCTGCTCACAGCGATCGCTATTGTCGCAACGGCGTGCGGGAATCGGCGAGAAACGCTTCGCTTCGTGGATAGAAGTGACATGCGAGGCACTCTCGCATGGCTGCAGCGTGTCGGTCAACCTCCGATTTCCCTCGAATCGTTTGTTGCAAATGCGATTGTGTTTGCCTCGGTCGCAGGATGTGCGAAAGTAGTGCCATGCGGACCTGCTCTTCTCTGCGTCAACTCTTGCGCGTCGCGTGTGTCGCGACGCTCGCGACCACGGCATTTGCGAGTGCTCGCGTGGAACCTCCGGTGTTTCACGATGGCGTCAGCGTCGTGCGTGCTCAGATCACATCTGCACGCGACCTCAAGGTCTTGCTCGCGCTCTCGCGTGACACCTTGACCCATCGACTCGACTACGGTTCGGCCGAGTTTCTCTTTGACGCCGCAGGCATGAAGGCCTTGGCGAAGTCAGGTGTTTCGTATGAAGTGATGGTTGCTGATCTTGGTCCCGTGTTGCGCGCGGACTTCGCGGCGCGAGAAGAAGCGGCGAACGCGGAAGGCGGAATTGCTGGAGCCGATTTCTTCGCCGACTTCCGCACCATCGATCAGATCAACGCCAAGATGGACGCCTGGGTTGCCGCGCGTCCTGATCTCGTCAGCAGTTTCGTTGTCGGGACTTCACTTGAAGGTCGTGTGATCCGAGGCGTTCGATTTTCGAAAGCTCCAGCAGGAAGTCCTGGCGTGCTCTTCAACGCGACGCAGCACGCGCGTGAATGGGGCGCGATGGTTACGGCGATGTATGTCGGCGAGTCGCTGTTCAATGGGTACGGCGTCAATCCGCGCATCACACAACTGCTCGACACGGCGTGGATTGATCTCATTCCCGTTGTGAATCCCGATGGCTATGTGTACTCATGGACCACGAATCGTCTCTGGCGAAAGAATCGCCGAGCGAACGCAGATGGAACATTCGGAGTCGATCTCAATCGCAACTGGGCCTTCCAGTGGGGTGGCGGAGGCGCGAGCACGGTTCCGTCCGATGAAACCTATCGCGGTGTTGCGGCATTCAGCGAACCAGAGTCGCAGGCGATGCGGGACTACTTCATCTCGCATCCCGCGCTCGCAGGTCACATTGATTTCCACTCGTACAGTCAGCTCGTTCTGTCACCGTGGGGCTACACGACTGCGTTCCCAGCCAACAACGACGCGCTCGTCGCACTTGGTCGTGAGATGAAGGATGCGATCGCGAGGACGACTGGAGCGTCGTACACCGCCGGTCCTATTGCGTCGACCCTCTACATCGCGAGCGGGAGTGCCGTCGATCATGCGTACGGAGCACACGGAGTGCCGAGCTACACGATTGAAGTCCGGGATACTGGCTCGTACGGCTTCGTGATGCCTGCGAGTGAAATTCTCCCGACAGGCGCGGAGAATTTCGCCGCAGCGCTCGAACTTGCGGAGACGACCGTCGCTGGAGCTGTGATTCGCTTGAATGGTGGTGCACCGACGACTGTGCAAGCTGGATCTCCTACATCGCTCACAGCGGAGATCCGCGCGGTTCGCGGTTCGCTGCTTGCTGGCGGATCAAAGCTTTTCCATCGACCACTTGGTTCAAACGGTGCATTCACTGCAGTCGTTGGGAATGATGTTGGTGGAGGCCAAGTCGTGTTCGGATTGCCCGCGACTGCGTGCGGCGCAACTTTTGAGTGGTATCTCACGGCATCAACCGAGTTCGGTACCAACCGACTCCCGCACGCACCGAATGTGCAGTTTGAAACGACGGGTGCGAGTGACACACTGTTGTTCGAGGACACCTTCGAATCGAATCTCAACTGGGTCGTTGGCGCAACTGGAGACACCGCGACCGCTGGTGTGTGGACGAGAGTGGATCCGATCGGCACGGCTGCGCAGCCCGAAAATGATTCGATCGACGCGGGCGCGCTTTGCTTTATCACTGGTCAAGGTGCCGCGGGCGGCGCAGTTGGCGCGGCTGATGTCGATGGAGGCGTGACCACGCTTGTTTCGCCCGCCCTGAATGCGACCAACCCAGCTGCGGTGCTGTCCTATCGTCGTTGGTACTCCAACAACGCCGGAAGCGCACCAAACGCTGACTCGATGCCCGTGCAGATTTCTGGCGACGGCGGCGCAACTTGGGTAACGCTTGAAGATGTCTCGGAAAACGCAGCGGCATGGGTCGAGCGAGCATTCGATGTAGCGGACTTTGTTCCTCCCACCGCGAACCTGAAACTCCGCGTTCAAGCGCGCGATCTCGCGAGTGGCTCGGTCGTTGAGGCTGGAATCGATACGGTTCGGGTCGTCACTTCCGGCTGCCCCTTCGTGCTTGGGGATCTCAATCAGGATGGCAGCGTCGATGCGGCCGACCTCGCAACATTGCTCAACGGTTGGGGTTCGAGCGGCACGACCGATCTTGATGGCAGCGGAGTCACTGACGCTGCGGATCTCGCGCTCCTGCTGAACGCTTGGGGTTGAGGTTCATCTGTGCGGATTGTGCCGAAGAAATCGGCATCTCCTTGCACAGGAGCCGGAAGTTGCGCGCGGATCTCGTTGCGCGTTCGACCTTTGGATCCGTCCTGTGTCATCCTTTGCGTATCGCTCGCTTCACTTGCAATTCTTTCTTCCCGCTCCGCAGCGTTGTGTTCCTCGCGATGCATGCCTGCGTGAGTGTCGCGACCGCACAGACCTGTTCGTTTTACGCGACCGGATTTGACTCCTTCAGCGATCCGCCGAACTATCAGAGTGGAGGAGTTTCGCTTGAGTGGTGTCTCAACGGTGCTTCTGTCACCGCCTCCAATTGGTGTCCAACTGGATACGCCCTGAGGTTTGATGCTGCGAGTGAGGATCCGGTGCTCCTCGTGTCCACCGGGTCGAATGGATGCACCGCGATCGAAGTCTCCTTCAAGTACGCACAGTTCGCTGCGAGCGGAAGCACGCTGAAGTACGGCCTCTCCACGACCACGACGGTGAACTGCAACGCATCGACACCGACCTCGCTCGCGTTGCTCTCTGCCACTGGCGGCGTTTGCACGCCGGTGAGTTTCATGATCCCACTTGGCGCGAGCACGAGCGTCTCCATTCGCTTCGATCACGGCGCGAACTCGAACGCAATTCTGCTCGATGACTTTCAGGTACGACTCGTCGGTTGCTGCGCAGCGCATGAGTGCTGTGTTGTTGGCTCCGCTGGTTGCAGTAACGCGGCAATCGCGAAGTGCGTGTGCGCGACTGATCCATACTGCTGCGCAGTGGAGTGGGACCTTCAATGCGTGGCGCAGGTCGAGTCGTTTGCGTGTGGAAGTTGTGACGGAGGCGGGGCGGCCTGCGCGGTGAGCGGAGCTGCGGACTTTGGAACGGTGTTCATGGGCGGCTCGATTTGCACGGTTGAGCCTGAGTTTTTCACAGCCTGCGAGGGACTTGGTCCCTACCTCACAAGTTCTTTCGGATGCGCTGCGTCGGGCGACATGGCAATGACCTTTGGTTCAGGTTTCCCATACTCCGCCGCGACGACCAGATGCTTCGCGTTCGACTCTGCATCGCTGCCAGGCTTGCGGTTCAAGTACGCGAAATCCGCTGGGACGCTCGGTCCGCGCGTTGATGTTTCGATTGCGGGCAGCGCTTGGACCGCAATCTGGCAAGCCACAACCACCGGAGCCGAATGCACGCCAGTTGAACTGCTGCTTCCGACGCTCGCGGGTGCAAGCGACGTGCGATTTC
This sequence comes from Planctomycetia bacterium, assembly GCA_005790605.1. Lineage (GTDB taxonomy): Bacteria > Planctomycetota > Phycisphaerae > Phycisphaerales > SM1A02 > F1-140-MAGs142. Next base: position 17,054 of record SXUI01000076.1, read on the forward strand.
GATTTGCGAGCGCGTCGAGTGTGAGTAGCGGCGCAACCATCGACGACATTGAGGTCATCGCGAATGCACCTCAGCCTCATCCGTGCTGCGAGGTCGGAGCCGCAGGATGTATGGACAGCGCGGTCTCGATCTGTACCTGCGCAGTGGACGCGTACTGCTGCACGGATGCGTGGGATGATGTCTGCGTCGCCGAAGCAACGATTTTTTGTGGAGCGCTCTGTCCAGGATTGACGGTGTGCGGATCTCCGACTGCGGGGAGTTGTTTCCTTACTCGCCCTGTGCCAGCCTGCGCGGACGCGGACTGCTGCGTCGCCGTTTGCACGCTCGATGCCTATTGCTGTGACCTTGATTGGGATGCACTTTGCGTGCAAGAGGCGCGGGCTTGGTGCGCGCCGCAGGCCGATCTCGACGGCGATGCATTGGTCGGTTCAAAGGACCTCGCAATCCTGCTTTCGCAATGGGGAGGCGGCGGGTCGGCGGACTTCGATGAGAGCGGCGCGGTTGATGCAGAAGATTTGGCCTTGTTGTTGCAAGGATGGAGTGTGTAGTTGCCACTACACTTTCCGCCCCTCACATGGCAAGATCGAATTCAACAAGCGTTTCGTCGACCAAAAAGCGACCTGTCCGCAAGTCAAAGTCAAAGCGCGCGCTCCGCTCGGCGACGACGAGTGATCCGCATGAACTCTATGAACTCTCGGTGCAGTGCACCGACGCAGAGTGCGACTTCATCGAGCGTGCGTGGAAGCAGACCGGTCGCGCGGCCTTGCCAAGTTCGCTGCGCGAAGATTTTTGCGGGACAGCCATCGCGAGTTGCGCGTGGGTTCGTCGGCGGAATGGCAATGCTGCGATCGGCGTCGATCTTGATCCCGAGGTCTTGCGATGGGGGGAGAAGCGGCACTGGTCTACGCTCACACCGACGGAGCGATCTCGGCTCTCCGTGCACTGCGCGGATGTGCTGACCGCGGACCTCCCGCAGGTTGATGTGCTCGTCGCGATGAATTTTTCGTACTTCATCTTCAGGGAACGCGCAGCGATGCTCGCGTACTTCAAGCGCGCCTACGCCAATGTTCGGCCCGGCGGGCTCATGCTCTGCGACGCGTACGGCGGAAGTGAATCGCATAGCGAGCAGGAAGAGGAGAGGCACCTTGATGGATTCACCTATGTTTGGGATCAGCATCACTACAACCCGATTAGCAGCCATGTCGTGAACTACATTCACTTTCGGTTCCCTGATGGAACCGAACTGCGGCGCGCGTTCGCGTATCACTGGCGGCTTTGGTCTCTCACGGAATTGCAAGAGCTGCTGAAGGAGGCTGGGTTCGCCAAGGTCACGGTGTGGTGGGAGGGGACGGACAAGCGGACGAGCAGCGGGAATGGTGTCTTCAGACCGACAACGAAGGGGGAGGCATGCACAGGGTGGATTGCCTACCTCGTCGCGGAAAAGGCAGAAGCTCCGAAGCGAGCGCGTGCGAAGAAGTCGAAGGGGCGTATTCTTTCCGCATGAAACTCGCGGCCGACAGCAGCACGATTGAAGAGCGCCTTGCCGATGGGCTGCTGCGCGTCGAGCGCGCGTTTGACGAGCAGTTGCAGAGCGCGCTCCCAGCGGTTGAAGAACTGTGCCGGCACGCTGAGCGCTATCGAGGCAAGCTGCTCCGACCAACGCTCTTGTTGCTTTCCGGAATGGGGAGTGCACAGGACGCGCCGATCATCGACGACCGACATGTCGTCGCCGCGGCCACTGTGGAGATGATCCACATGGCCACACTTGTGCATGACGATGTGCTCGACGATGCATCGATTCGTCGTCGCTGCCCGACTGTCAACGCGCTTCGCGGTAACGAGACTGCGGTGATTCTGGGCGATTACCTCATTTCGAACGCATTCCATCTCTGCTCGAAGGTAGGCGACGCGAGTTTGAACCTTCGCTTAGGCGCCGTCACGAATGCGCTGTGCGAGGGCGAGCTCGTGCAGTTGTCGCGGCGCCATGATCTTTCGCTCGACCGCGCGACTTACATTCAGATCGTGCGTCGCAAGACGGCGGTCCTGGTGGGCGCGTGTTGTGAGATTGGAGCTCGTCTCTCCGGCGCGCCGACAGAAGTGGTCGACGCGTGTTACCGCGTTGGCGAACGATTGGGCATCGCGTTTCAGATTCAGGACGATTTGCTCGACCTCACGGGAGACGAAGCCACGGTCGGGAAGTCGATTGGTCGCGATCTTGAGAAGGGGAAGCTCACACTTCCGACGATTCTTTTTCTTGAGCGAGAGAGTTCGAAGGATCGAGTCGCCGTATTGCGAGCCATCGAGTTGCGTGATGGTGCTGCCCTGAAGTCGCTTCTTCTCGCGAGTGGCGCCGTGCGCGGGGCGAGGGATTTCGCTTGCGAGCTCGTCGCCGACGCGCGCAAGGAACTCCCGCATCTCCGTCAACCAGAGGTGCGCGCGGTGTTTGAGACGCTTGCCGACAAAGTCGTCGATCGAGCGAATTGACGCTCGCGCGGTGTGGATGCCATCAGGTCGCAGACTTCTGCTTCCAACGCCCACTTGCAGCCGGGGTGGAGAGCGATGTCTTGGCAACGAGAAGGCGATTCGCTGTGATCAGTTGCGTGATCGCGTTGTCATCCAACTCCATCGGATGGCCTTGCCAACGGACCATGCCATCAGTCGAAAGGATGACCGCGTGCGGGATCGAACGCACGCCGAAGAAGTTGTACATCTCTTGGCCCGGCGCGAGCGCGACCGCGTACGCAAACTTCGACTTGCTGAGACTCTCTTTGCGCACTCCCGCATCGAATTTTGAAGAGCCCTCGTTCGTGACCCCCACGCAGCAAACATCATTTGGATAGGCCTTCGCGAGTTCGTTCATGTGAGGAATCGCCGCGCGGCAAGGTACGCACCATGTCGCCCAGAAGTCGATCACAATGAGCTTATTGGTTGGGTCAGGTTCGCCGTTCCACCATTGATCAACCTTGAACGCAGGCCCTTCTTTGCCGCGCATGTCTGTTGCGCCGTTGATCTGGTTTCGGAAGGTTGGAAACTCGGGAACCGCTTCCGTCATCTTCGGTCGCTCGGTCGGGGGCACCGTGTCTTCAAAGGTCTTTGCGAGAAGTTCCTTGGAAACTCCGACGATCCCATCCGGCGTGAGCCCCGCAAACTTCATGTCTCCTTGTCGGTCGAGAACAAAGTTCACGGGCGCCTTGTATGCGCCGAGCGCGTTACAGAATTCGCCGTTCGCATCGAGAATGACAGGCGTCTTGATGTTGGCTCGCTCAAGGAGCTTCTTCGCGATGTCCGCGCCTTCAGGAATCTGGACGCCGATGAATACAACTTCGCCGAGGTGCGCACTCTCAAGCGCTTCGGCAGACTTCTTCAGCGCGTTCATTCCCGCCGCAGTCTTGGCGTTGAAAGTCTGGAGCACGACGACCTTGCCGCGCAGGTCCTGCATGGAAGCAGGCGCGCCGGCGAGCCTCTCACAACTCTCGGGAATGCTTGGCGCCACGAAGTTCAGGCCCTTGTCGCATTCAGCGCGGTCCGTCTTGTCGAGCTTCAAGTTCCACTTCGCGCGCTCGCGTGCAGCCTCTTTCGCGGCGCGATCGGCTGCTCCCTTCTGCGCTTTATTGCCGGAGTTCTTATTGTCGGGCGTGCTCGCGTCGCTCGGAGGTACGGATGCGCTTGCCGCTGGGACCGAGAGTGGTGGGAGCACTGGGACGAGGAGAACTGCGAGTGCGAGGGCTGCGAGAGAGCGTTGTGTCGACATTGGAGTTGCCTTCAGAGTTGTCTATGGGGTTGCGGTAGCTCGCGCGCAACGAATCCGAAGTTTACTCGCTTGGTGCCGCAAATCCGAAAAGTGCCGCAAAGGGGCACTTCGACTTGGTTGGGTCGCGCGCGGGCATCGCAACATTATCAATCAGGCGCACCGCTTCGCATCGCGCAGCGATGAGGACGCGCGTTGGGGCCTCAAAGGTCTGGACTTCAAGAAGTGTGTTCGCGTCGCGAACAACGGCATACTCAATGGCGAGCCCGCTCTTGGTGAGTTCATCGCGCATCATCCGTTCTGCGTCTGCGGGACGAAACGCCATGTGCGTCGCTCGAAGCGCTCGGGAGAGTGCGAGTGCCGCTGCGCGTGAGGGCGCTGAAAGAAAGCGATTTCGACTCGACATCGCGAGCCCGTCACTCTCGCGCAGGGTTGGGCAACGCACGATTTCAAGCGCGCCAAATCGTTCTCTTTCCGTAGCGACGAAATCTTCCACCAGTCGGAGTTGCTGATAGTCCTTCTCGCCAAAGTATGCGCTGGCTGGGCGAACCTGATCGAAGAGCCTTCCAACCACAAGCGCAACGCCCGCGAAGTGAGACGGCCTGCAAAGATCTTCAAGGCGCGGCTCCGTCGCCACCGCTGGGAGCGCAAGGGCGCTCGCAACTTGCATGCTTGCGGCGATTCCTTCTGGGTAAAGCGCGTCGATCGGAGGGCAGTACGCCGCAGCAGTGCCGAGGGACTCGAGAAGCGCGAGATCTGCGTCGAGGGTTCTGGGGTACCGATCGAGATCTTCCGTTGGCCCGAACTGCGTTGGGTTCACGAAAATGCTGACGACGGTCGGTTTCCCCGACTCCCGCGCGCGCTTGACGAGCGATGCGTGCCCCTGATGGAGCGCACCCATAGTTGGGACGAACGCGCATCCGGCGTACGCAGCGAGGTGTTTTGGAGACTCAACCAGAATCATCGAGCGAAGTGTATGAATTGCCGTACCCGTTTCGGGGTGCGGTCCGGCATGAAATCCTGACGATCGTGCTGTAATAGAGGGGGCTCATCGCCTATGATGCGACTCAGTCTCAACTGATTTTCTGGCACTCCCCTAAGGTCTACCTCATGGCTCTGAAGCTTCCGATTTACATGGACAACGCAGCGACAACGCGCACCGACCCACGAGTGGTCGAAGCGATGCTGCCCTACTTCACGGAAAAGTTTGGGAACGCTGCAAGCCGCAACCATGTGTTCGGATGGGATGCCGAGGACGGCGTCGAGACCGCGCGCGAACAAGCTGCGGCACTCGTTGGTGCTTCAAGCAAAGAGATCATTTGGACAAGTGGCTCGACCGAGTCGAACAATCTCGCGATCAAGGGCGCCGCGCGTATGTACGCGAAGGGGCCAGAAGGCACCAAGAACCGCGGTCACATCATCACTTGCGTGATCGAGCATAAAGCCGTGCTTGATCCTTGCAAGCGACTCGAGCGCGAGGGTTTCGATGTGACCTGGATCTCGCCTCCAGCCGACGGCGTGGTCACCCGTCAGATGATTGCCGACGCGATTCGCCCCGACACAATTCTCGTCTCGATCATGTGGGTGAACAACGAGATCGGCACCATCAATGAAGTGCCTGAGATCGGCAAACTCTGTCATGAGAAGGGGATCATCTTCCATACCGACGCGACGCAATGGGTCGGCAAGATGCCAACGGATGTCGAGCGTGATTGCATCGACCTGATGAGTTGGTCGAGCCACAAGATCTATGGTCCCAAGGGCGTTGGCGCGTTGTATGTTCGACGCCGTAACCCGCGCGTCCGACTTGAAGCGATCATTGATGGCGGTGGTCACGAGCGAGGCATGCGTTCCGGCACGCTCAATGTCACCGGAGTCGTGGGTTTCGGGAAGGCTTGCGAACTCTGCCGCGAGGGCATGGACGCTGATCGCGAGCGCTTGTACAGCCTCAAGCAGAAACTCGAACGCGAATTGCTCTCGCGACTCGAAGTCGTGCAGGTCAATGGGCACGCCGATCGTCGCGTTCCGCACATTGCGAATATCTCCTTTGGATATGTCGAAGGCGAGTCGCTGCTCATGGGTATCAAGGACATCGCGTGCTCGAGTGGCTCAGCTTGTACTTCGGCGAGTCTTGAGCCGAGCTATGTGCTGAAGAACCTTGGCATCGGCGACGAACTCGCGCACTCCTCGCTACGCCTCTCGATCGGTCGATGGACGACCGAGGCGGAGATTGACTACGCCATCCAAGCCATTGAGAAGAGCGTGCAGCACTTGCGCACGCTTTCACCACTGTGGGATCTCTTCAAAGAGGGGATCGATGTCTCCAAGATTGAATGGCAGTCGCACTAGTTCAGAGCGAGCCGCTGCCAGATCGTTTTCGTTTACTCCACTCCGCCTGATGCTCCAACCCTCACACCTGCCTTCATCGAAGGCTTTTTAGAAGGAACCTCCCATGGCCTACAGCGACAAGGTCATTGACCATTACCAGCACCCGCGCAATGTCGGCAGCTTCGGCACTTCGAAAGATGTGGCGGCTCGCCGCGACATTGGCGTTGGCATCGTCGGCGCTCCTGAGTGCGGCGATGTCATGCAACTTCAGTTGCGCATCTCTGACGAGGGCGTGATTGAGGACGCCAAGTTCAAGTGCTTTGGTTGCGGCTCGGCCATTGCGAGTTCTTCGCTTGCCACCGAGTGGATCAAGGGGCGCACGATCGACGAAGCGCTCACGATTCGAAATACGCAGATCGTGGAGGAATTGAGCCTCCCGCCGGTCAAGATTCACTGCTCGGTGCTCGCGGAAGACTCCATCCGCAGCGCGATTGCAGACTTTCAGAAAAAGAATGGCTTAGCCGCCGCGAAAGCGGAAACGGACGCCGCAGCGCACTAACCTAGGTCAAGTCTGCACTTCGAAGGAACTCCAATGCCAGTCATCGTTACGGAAACCGCGGGACGCGAAATCGACGCCATCATTGCTCAGCAGGGGCTCGATCCTGCGACTGTCTGCCTCCGCGTGGGCGTGAAGGGTGGCGGTTGCTCTGGCTTTTCCTACCTTCTCGATCTGACCGAGGCGAAGAAGGAGACCGATGAGTCGTGGAGCTACACCTTCGCGCGCCGCGCTCCCGCGGCATCCGCAGCGACCGCTGGTGGTGGCGTTGCAGTCGCTGACCAAGCCGCGCAGTTCACCGTCACGGTGATTTGTGATCCTAAGAGCTACCTCTATCTGAACGGCACGACGGTTGATTTCAAGGATGAGATCATGGGTCGCGGATTTGTTTTCAGTAATCCGAATGCGACTTCAAGTTGCGGCTGTGGTTCAAGTTTCAGCGCCTGACGCTCAATCTCATATCATTCGGCGATGCCTGAGATTGCCTTACCCGAGGTCGCGTCTGCGCCATCACCAAAGTGGCACATTCATCCTCGGCTTGTTGCCGCGAAGTTGCTGGCACTCGTCGTTGTCGCGGGCGCGCTCTTGAGTGATCACATTTACGCGTCGGGCGGTTTGGCGGACTTTTGTATTGAGTCGACGGGCCTGCTCTTGCTCGTCACTGGCGCGCTTGGTCGAGTGTGGAGCGCAGCGTTCATTTCTGGGAAGAAGAGTCGGGTTCTTGTGTGCGTGGGTCCGTACTCGATGACTCGCAATCCGCTGTACTTCTTCAGTTTCTTAAGTTGGGTGGGTGCAGGCATGTCGTTTGGCGCGCTCACACTTGCACTTGTGCTTGCAGTTGTCTTCCTGCTCACGCACCTCAAGACCATCTCACAGGAAGAGCAGTTTCTTCATGGGAAGTTTGGAGCTGCCTGGGAGGAGTACGCGCGAACGGTTCCGAGGTTTTTCCCGAGGCTGCACTCACTTCGAGGAACACCCGACGGTGCATTTGAGGCACTGCCCTTTACTCGCGTGATCGGCGAGAGTGGATTGATCATGCTTGCGTATGTAGGGACTCAGTTCGTGGAGTACCTGCACGCGCAGAAAGTGATTCCGGTGTTGATCTCGCTACCGTGATGTGATCTCCGCGGCCGCGCGACTCAGCCCAACAGGGCGAGTCCTTCAGCAGCATCCTTCGCAAGTGGCGCACTTGAAGTTCCCGAACCTACGGCGATGTGCATCCATCGATCGGGCGTGAGCGAACCGATGGAAGTAATCCGTTTCGTCTCAGCTGCGAGGTCTTTCCCGCGCAGTGCAGATCGAATCTGGTGACTCATGACATGCCCAATTGCGTAGTCGGGGAGGTAGAGCGGGTGCGCGATCATGTGCTGATACGCAGCGAGAATGTTGTATGGGTCAGCTCCAAAATCACGCGCATAGAAGCGGTTCCAGAGCGATTGAGCAATGCGAAGCACTTCGGCGCGAAGTGATTCCGCGCAAGCCTTTGGATTCGCGTAGAGCCAACGCCAAGTGTAGAGCTCGAGCAGTGATGGGCCCGCGATCTGGCACGCCGCGAGCATCGTGGCCACAGAGTCAACCGCGAACTGGCGCGCAGCCGCCGACGCGTCCTCAAGTCCGAGCACGCGTTTGGCGAGCGATTGATAGAGGAACGCGAACGCCTCGGTGCAAGCCGTGTTGGGGACACCGCGAAGTGCTGGCCGCGCTACGAAATGATTCGAGCAGAGCTGTTCGAGGTTGTGCCCGAGTTCATGCATTGCCGTGTCAAACCCATCCCAGCCGAGCTCCGTGTCGAGACTCGAGGTTCGAAGCCATGCGTCGTAGCCCGTGAGCGCGGGACGCATCGCGTGGCCTGAGCCCTTCGCAATCTCGACGCGAATGCGACTTCCAAGATGCGCGGCATCCTGCTCGGAGAAACCGAGCCCTCGCAAGACTTCAGGCAGTTTCGCTTCGAATGCCTTGCCGTTGGCGAACAACTTGCGAACCGCAGCATTCATCTCAGTGGCTGGCGTAGCTTCGATGATGTCCTCGAAGTAGATGTCGAATGGTTCGAGCGCGCGCCCGAGCCGCTTAGTGAGGAACTTCGCGAGTTGGACGCGCACGGGACTCTCAAGCAATCCGATCAGCAGTGCTTCAACCTCAGACTCTGGCATCTCACGCTCGAGCCCAAACTTTCGGGCGATCGCGGATGGATAGAGCGGATAGTGCGTATCGAAGGCCTGCGCGAGCTGAAAGTTTGCGATCCAGTGCTCATAGCGTTCAAGTCCGATCGTCTCTTGCGGCTTCTCGCCCGCGAGCGTGTTCTTTTGCGGATCCCAGTTGCGCGTCTCAGGTTTTCCGGCTTGGGCGTGCATCACGGACTTCGGGATGGAGCCGTCGATGTGGCGTGCCATCACCCAACTCAGCGCGCGTTGCTTCGCAAGGCCATCCGTGTCGCCGTATCCCGCTTTGATCTCTTCGCGCACGAGCCAATGCGCGAGCAATTTGCGATCGGATTCAAACCAGCGCTTGCCGTTCGCGTCCACCATCGACCCGACCGGAATATGGAAGTGACTGACGAAGCTCCCAGATTCGAACGAGACTTTCCGAGCGCGATCCGAAAGGGCTGATGGGATTCGAGGACCAAATCCCTGCGCGACCCGAGCCGCCACCCAATCCTCCTCGCTCCATTTCGAGCCAGACGCGAGCATCACATCAAGCGTAGATGGCTCGAAGTTCAGCAGCGCGAGGTGCGCGATCTTCTGCTTGTAGAGTTGCTCGGAGAGATCCGGCGCTGGATCGAACTGCGCGAGGATGTCATCCACTCCCGGAAACTCATCGCCGCGCAAGTCATGATGACGACGAAGCGTTCGCCGCATCTCATACAGGTGCCCGCCGATTTGCTCCATAGCGAGTTCGAGGCGCGCGAGAAGGCGCGTGCGCTCGCGGTCATCGATCATCAATTGCGAAACACAAAACGCCTCGAACGCGTTTTCGTCACCATCCGCCGACCCCCAGCGCTCGGCAACTCGCTTGACACCAGCTTGAATCCGCGATGCGTGGGATGCACCGTGCTTCTCGATGAGCGCGGCGATGGCGCGGGCCGACGCAGGCGCGAGGTCAGGGGCAGCAGAAGCGGAAAGAGTGGTCGTCATACGATCAAGGGTACCCCTTGAGGTGCCGTCGCGCGCGATCTCAGATACAAACACGCGGGATGTGCAAATCCGGCACAATGACGCGCATGCGTCTCGCTCCCTTCATGCTTCGCCACGCTGTCACCGTCGTCTGTGTTCCGATCTGCATGCTCTTTTCTGCGTGCGCATCGGAGCAAACCGTCGACAACTTCGATCGCGTCTCTGAAGGCATGAGCATGGATCAAGTGCACGAGGAACTTGGCCCGCCGAGTTCGACTTGGCAATTGAACTCAGCTGAACACGGCATCGATGGCGCACGGCATCAGTGGGGCGACAATCTCTCGAGCGTTGCTTCGAGTGCGATGTATCGCGATAGCGCGCCGGAGCGGGTGTATTCAGTGACCTTCGACAAGAACGGCCAGGTCGTGAGCAAGTCCTACCCACTCTGGGCAGAGCCGAAGTAACCCTGAGCGACAAAAAGTGAGCGAGCGAGGATTGCTCCTCGCTCGCTCGAATGTGTGCACCAACCGAAACTCAAACTCAGGAGCATGCGCCCCATGCGTTGAGCATGGCTGCGATGTCTGACGCGTCGGTGTAGCCGTTGCCATCCACATCGCCGCTCGCGCTGCCCCAGCCATTGAGAAGGATCGTGAGATCCGCACCATCGACATAGCCGTTGCCGTCCTTGTCAGCGGGGCAGTTTACGGCACATGCCAGTACGAGATTGCCCGTGCCTGTGACTGCACTCGGGGCGCCAACGCGCACGAAGTAAGTCGACCCATTCGTCACCGGCCAGTTCACGGTGCTTGCCGTGCCACAGCCAGCGCCGTCGTTGTTGCAGGCGAGAATTGCGCTCCCCGTAGTTGGGCAGGCGCCTCCAGCGTAGACGACGACAGCTGTGTCAAAGCCTGCGCCACAGGTCGTCGCTGTTGCAGTGCCGTTGCAAGTTGCCGTGAACGCGTACCACACATCGTTGTAGATCGCGGAGATCGTGCTTCCGCCGCAAGTGTTGTTTACTGCAGGCGTGCTCGTCGTGGCGCCAATCGTGCTCAGGGAGTACGAGCCGGCGATCACGCTCGTCGCAGTGATGCAGTTGTCGTTGCTCGGCGCTGGGCTCGAAACGCTGAAGGTGAGCGAATAGTCATTGCGAGTATCTGCGCCGAGGTAGACGCGCAAGAGCAATGAGCTCGAGCCAGAAGTGTTCGCGTAGGTGAAGCTCTCGTTGTTCGTGTTCGCCGCGCGATCAAGCAACACCGCGCCGCCGCAAGTGCCAAAGATCTGCACATCAACATCGCCATTGGCGTGGGTGAAGGTCATGCTGACGGTTACTGACGATCCGTTGGGAACGGGGAGCGAGTACCAGTCTTCATCGAGTCGCTTGACCACAAGCGCGGTGTAAGTGCCGGCGGTCAATGCCTTCGCGGTCGCGCAGGTGTCATTCTGTTCCTGGGTATCGTCGGTGCCCGCTGCAAGCTTTGCTGCGAATCCACCGCTATTCACGGCGATATCCCAACGACCGTAGCCGTCATCCCCATTGAGGTTGGCGCAAGAGCTCGCACCACAGGTGAGCACGCCGTACATCTTGTGATCGCTATCGCGGTAGATCGCAGAGCCAGAGGATCCGCCTTCCGTGATGCCGTTGTTCCAACTCAGCGAGTTCCAGTTCCCGGTTGGGCTTCCGCAGTTGAAGCTCGCCGCATTCTTCACGCCAAACGAAATCGCTTGTGGCGCGCCACCCGGATGATGCATGCCTGTGGACGCCGTGTTGACGGCGGGATTCGCATTGGTCCAACCCGACCAGGCAGTTCCCGTGGGAAGCGTTGGTCGAACCATCAGCAGCGTGCAATCGCTCGCGAGGTAGGTGAGCGTGAGGTCAGAGCCGGTGATTGTGGTTCCCGCAGCCGCTGCACCGCCACAGGTATTCGCGCGATAGAACAGGTTGAACTGGCAGCTGTTCGCATCCGTCTGCGTGCTGATGCAGTGGTTCGCGGTCGACACATACGGCGTCTCATCCAGAGCGGTTGTCGAATTGAATTGACCGGAACAGAGGAATCCGCCGCCGAAGAGCAATCGAGCCGTCGCGTTTGATTCGACGGTCCATGGCGTATAGCAAATGGGTTGATTGTGGCAATTGCCGGCGATGCCACCATCACCTGCGCCAGCTCGCTCCGCTGGGAACACATCGCGGTAGCCGTAGGAATACTCTGCGCTATAGAAGGGAAGGGACTTCACGGCCACGCCGGTTGGGACGAACCAATCGATTTGCGCGCGCGCTTCTGGTGTGAACATGCTCCACGCTTCACCCGTTCCGAATTCTCCGTAGCCTTCGTAGGTGTCCGTCGCCGATCCCTCGCGGCTTGGTGTGTGCATCGTCAAGCGCTCACCGGCGCCGAGTGCAAGACCTGAGAGGTGAAGGCGTGAGCAAAGCGAATCTTCACCTTCAATCGCCACGCGCCACACGCGACCGCCAGCGACTTCGATCCACTGGCCATCGCCAAGTGAAATCGGAATGTTGATTGGAACTGCAAAGCGCAACGGTGCGGGTTGCGGAGTCGCTTCGTCTTCCATCACGAAGGTGCCGGTATCGGGTGCGCCAAACTGAATCGTCGGTGCGATGAGATCATCGATGCCGAACTGTCGGCTCAACGATGCGTGCGATGGCATCTCCCAATGCACTCCCTTGAGCGCATGACTGTTCGCACTGAGTTCAGCAACAGGTTTGCCTCCGCCTCCTGCAACTGCAACTGCAGTAAGCAAGGCTGGAAGCAGGGCGCACGATGTGGTGAGCGAGATTTTTTGCATTGGAATGAAGTGTGGTGAGAGGGATAGCAGGCCTAGGTTTCCTGCGCCGTTCACGGAAACATACACCCCACCTGCACAAGTGCAATGTTTCTTGAAAGAAAGCGGGGTTCCGAATGCTCGGAACCCCGCTCTCGAAAGCCTGGGATTGTTCGAAAACCGCGATCAGACGGCGGCAGCCATGCGCTCGGCCTTCTTGCGGGCGTCCGCAAGGGTACCGACATACATAAACGCGCCTTCTGGGAGGTCATCGCCTTCGCCGTTGCAGAGGCGTTCGAAGCTGTCGATCGTCTCCTCAAGGGTGCACGCGACGCCAGGGAATCCGGTGAAGATTTCCGCGACATAGAACGGCTGCGAAAGGAAGCGTTCCATCTTTCGCGCGCGAGAGACTGCGAGCTTGTCATCTTCGGAAAGTTCA
>SXUI01000013.1 GCA_005790605.1 Planctomycetia bacterium
GAAGATAAGTATTGCTTTGAGACCCCTAGGAGACTACTAGGTTGATAGGCCGCACGTGTACGCGGAGAAATCCGTTTAGCGAAGCGGTACTAACGGTCAAAGACTTCGTCGCGTCTACCGGTCTCCGGATGGCAGTTTTACTGCGTCTGGCAGGTCGGTCGCTGATGGAGGCTTGTTTGCGGTTTTCGAATGCGGTTGAAGGGGTGCTTGCCTCTTCGCCAACGCGACATCTTTGCATGATTTTACGCTTGGGGTGCCCGAAAGGGCGCCCCAAGATTTGCCGGTGAATATAGACAAGGGGTCACACCTGTTCCCATCCCGAACACAGAAGTTAAGACCTTGTCGCCAATGATACTGCTCAGCGGGAAAGTAGGTGATTGCCGGCTTAATGGTCCCTGTCGAGGAAACTCGACAGGGACCTTTTTGTTTTTTGGCTCGTGGTGCTCTTTTGCGCGGCTGTTCTTGCGAACCAGATCGTTGGGGCCGAGCCGTGCTCAGTTTCGAGGTCATCGAAACTTGCGCGTCGGCACAGAGGTTGTTGTCGGCGCATCCGCTGTCGCGCAGCTCTTGCGAGCGGATCGCGTCGATGGGGCGGATTCGAGAGTAATCCAGTTGTGCTCAGTGCGGAACGCAGTTTGCTTCGTTGGTTGCGCCCTCCTTCCTTTGCGCTCCTCACGGCACGCGCTGTCGTCCAGTTGTCCGGCAAGTCTGCTTCGTCGGCTGTTCGCGTTGTCCGTCGCGCGGCATTCCGTTTTTGGGTACCACCGCACGATTTTCGATCCGTGACATTCAGGCTCGCGCGGATTCGTTGGGCGCTCTGCATCGATCGCTGAGAACAGGTCTTCGGCCAGTCAGTTCTAGAAGATGAGTGCGTGGGTTCGAGGCCTGGTATCGCGTGCGAGAATTACTGCGGACTCGTCAGGAATGTGGTTAAACCACTTGACAACAGAATCCCTTCGATGGAAAGTGCTGTTGCGCTGTATCGGAGTGGCTTCCATCAGCGTCGCACGGACCTTCAGTGCGGTGGGGGGATCTCTTTTGGTGGGATTACTTTTGAAAGAGATTTCCTATGGCTATGTTCAAAATTTATGTGGGTAACCTCGAGCCTCGTACCAAGATCGAGCAGATCCGTGAGCTCTTCGCGCCATTCGTCCCGATCGAGGACGCAGTCATCGCGACGAATCCAGATACCCAAAAGAGCAAGGGATTCGCGATTGTCATGGTCCGTGATCCGGAACTCGGGCGCGCCGCGATTGAGGCGAATCAGGGCAAGCGATTGCTCGGCAAAGAACTCATCATCAACGAGGTGCTCAAGAAGAAGGCCGCACCGCAGGCGCGCCCCGCGGCAACTGGGCCGTTTGGTCCCCACATGCAGCGAGGTGGCGGAAACGCGCGATTTGGTGGACGTTCGAACCCACGCCGTGGCATGCCGGGCTCGAGCTTTGGTGGTTCGAGCTTTGGCGGAATGCGCGCGGGAATGTCGGCCGATGTGCCGAGCGCAAGCGCGCCGCGATTGTCGCGACCAATTGGGAGTTACTCCGCACGGGCGAGTGAAGTGAACTATCCGCGTGCCTCTCCCGCGCCGTCGGCTTCGGTGAACAATCCACAGGCCGAGGCGATTCGACCGAGCATCGCGCCGGTCACTTCTATGGGATTGAGTGGGCGCTCCGTCGCAAGTGGTGCGGTCACCGGATCAGCCGCAGCTGCCGGAAATGCGCCGCTCTCAGGCTATTCCGGCGCGCCGACGCGAGTGCCAACGCCTCCGAGTCGACCCATTTCGAGTGCGGCAGCGCCCGCAGCTCGACCGACGACCCGTGTCGCCGCAGCGCCCGCTGCCGCGGCAGCGCCTGCATCGAAATCCGTTCCAGCGCCGATCGTGAGCACGGGCTCCAAAGCATCGTCGCAGGAGGCGAAGAAGACCGACGCCGCGAAGCCGACGAAGGTCTCGAAGGTCGCGAAGACCACGAACACTGCCAAGCCAACGAAGACCGCGAAGCCAGCGAAAGCGGTGAAAGTCGCGAAGTCAGACGCGAGTGACGCGCCGGCGAAATCCGCGAAGGTCGCGAAGACGGCAAAGAAGGTTGCCAAGACTTCGAAGGTCGCGAAGGTTGCGAAGCCAGCGAAAGTTGCGAAGGTCGCGAAGACCGCGAAGGTCGCGAAAGTTGCAAAGGTTGCCAAGGTGTCGAAGGTGACGAAGAAGTCGAAGTCGTGATTCTCGTAGCCTCGCGGGCACGCAGTTGCGCGGCGACAGCGCGATCCGTTTGAGCGTCACTCAGGTGTAGCGCGGAACCGCGTCCGATTCTGGTTGGGCCTGCGACGCTCGTGTCGACTCGTGCATGAGAGTGTCATGTTTCGCGATCGAATCGGCCTTCGCGCCGACGATCGTGCGCTTCATCACGGCTTCGTCCATGATCCCAGCGCCGGCTTCCGTCGTGATGACCATCCCAACCAGTTGGGGGCATGGGCGGCAACGGAGGTTCCTCAGGTACAGCGGTGTTTCTTGATCGCTTCCCCCCACGGGAATTCGACGCTCCTTCGCCTCCGCGCGATCCTTCTTGATCGCGTTTCTCAGCGGCGGTGACGACGATCATGCGCCCGTCGAGGGGTTTCCCATCGAGCCCTGCGATTGCAAGCTGCCCTGCATCTTTGGTACCCATGCTGACAAATCCGAACCCTCGGGGTCGTCCGGTCTGTCGGTCCTTTCCAAGAAAAACCTGGGAGACTTCACCGAATTGCGCGAAGACTTCCCGCAGCCGCGCTTCGCTCGTGTGAAAACTGAGATTGCCTACGAAGAGCTTGAACATCGTGAGTCCCTAGCAGTTCATCATTATCGTAATCGCGTTTTTTCGATCGCGAAAGTCGTTGCGAGGCTTCCATAACCACTCGTATCGTAGAAACGCGTCGTGCCTGAACCGCACCGAAAACGGGTGTTGAGGGAGTAGGATCTCCGGCATGGCATTTCTTGAAGTGACGAGCCCGCGATGGACGCGCCGAATCGACCTAGTCGCAGACCCGATTCGTGTCGGTCGCTTGCCCGAAAATGAGATCAATTACAACGACGACGGCTTGAGCCGGCAGCATTGCGTGATCGAGGCTGCGGATGGTGCATGGCGTGTGCGTGACCTCGCTTCCCGAAATGGCATGAAGGTCAATGGCGCCAAAGTTCCACTGCAGGTCCTTGGGAGTGGTGACATCATTCGCGTGGGTTCGATTGAGATTCGTTTTCTCGAGCAACAGGGGACAGAAGTCGTCACAAGTCCCACGCCCCCGCCGCAGCAGGCCCGCGCGAAACCGCAAGCGACGATCGATCTTGATGCGAAGGATGTGGCGGCACAGTCAAGCTACGAGTCGGACATCCGTCGGGTCATCGACTCAAGCCTCGCGAAGCCCTTCGGTGAGACGGACATTGCGCTCGTGGACGCGCGAGGCGCCGTGTTGCATGCCGCCCAAGGGCAGGGCGACACTGGTGAGGACGCGCCCGCGGAGAGTGTGTACATCTACCGTCTGCTTCTCCTCGCGTGTTTTCGAGCGCGTGCGAGCGATTTGCACATCGAACCCCGAACGGATGTCGCCGTCGTGCGGTTCCGCGTCGACGGAACGATGGTCACGATTTGCGATCTTCCATTGCAGGTCTATCGGCGCATTCTCGGCGTCGTCAAGGTGCTCTGTCAGTTCGATCAGAGCATGAAGAACGAAGTCCTCGACGGACACTTCACAGTGAATGTGCGTTCTCGCCGAGTCGATTATCGCGTGAGTCTCACGCCGGCCGTGCATGGACAGAAGATGGTGGTTCGCGTTCTTGATCCAGCGACGGCTCCCGGAAGACTCCATGAGATGGGCCTGCTCCCTTGGATGTACGAAAAAGTCCGCGTCGTGTGTAATCGCGATGCCGGTCTCATCCTCGTGTGCGGTCCGACCGGGTCGGGAAAGACAACCTCGCTCTATTCGTGCTTGCGCGAGATCAACCTTGTTGAGCGCAATGCAATCACGATTGAAGATCCCGTGGAGTACCAGATCGAAGGTGCCACGCAGATTCCGATCGACGGCAAGCAGGGGCATACCTTCGGTGGGCTCCTGCGTTCGGTGCTTCGACAGGATCCCGATGTCATTCTGGTTGGTGAGATTCGCGATCTTGAAACAGCAACCGTTGCAATGCAAGCGGCGATGACGGGGCACCTTGTTTTCTCGACGGTCCACGCGCGCGACACGATTGGAACAATTTTCCGCCTCATGGATCTCGGTGTTGAGAGCTATCAGGTGGCAAACGCGCTGAACTTGGTCATCGCGCAACGACTCATCCGCGTCCTCTGTGGAACTTGTCGCAAGGCAGTGACGCCAACCCCTGCGCAACAGATGCGCATGGGCAAGTCGGTCCATGGCGTGGCTCAGATCTACGCACCGCAGGGATGCGCCTACTGCCTCGACACCGGCTTCTATGGGCGCCGTGCGATTTTTGAGATGGTTGAATTCAACGACAATCTTCGCGATGTCATTTTGAAGAAGCCCACGATCGCGCAGATTCGTGAGTCGCTGTCCGGAAGCCTCTTCACGACGCTCCAGTCCTATGGATTCCAACTGGTTGCCAATGGACTGACGAGCTACGACGAGATTGAAAGGGTGTCGGGTACCGATTGACGACGACCTGCCCCTTCGCGCTGCTTGGGATTGCACCGAGGTTCGAAGTCAGTGCAGAGGAACTTCGTCGCGCGTGGATGCGGCGCCAAGCGCTCGCGCATCCCGATGCTGGGGGAGGTGTGGACGATGCGGCGCGACTCAACGACGCGTATCAGGTACTCGTCAGTCCGCTCTCGCGAGCCCAAGCGCTTCTTGATTGCTTCGAAGCCCCGGCGGGAGATGTGCGCGCGCTTCCGCCTGGATTTCTGCTTCAGATGATGGAACTGAGAGAGAGGCTCGATACGGCAGGAACGAATGCCATCGCCCTTGACGAACTTACCCGTGAAGGCGAGCAGATTCGAACCGATGCGACCGCGCAATTGGCTGCCGCCCTTGGTGCCGCGCGTGGAGGGAGGATCGAGCTAAAGCACGCGCAGTCGGCACGCGAGAGCATGAATGTCCTCCGCGCGGTGGACCGCATGCTTGAGCAAGTGGCGCAGAGCAGAAGCGGGGGTGCCGTTCATGGAGCACAGTGAAGTCGCAGGAGTGACGGAGATCGCGATTGGCATCGCGATGGTTCCACTCGTCGTTGGCATTGCGTTCTTCGCTGCGGTTGAGACCGCACTTTTCGGATTGACGGCATCGGATCGTGTGGCAATGAAACGCACGCGCCCCAATGCCGCGGTATTGGTCGAGAAGTTGCGACGGCGCCCGCGCGCGCTCTTGCTGTCGACGATGCTCGGGTCGATCCTCTGTTCAAGCGCGTACTTTGTCGCAAGCACGGTGCTGTTTACGCGCGTGGGAGGATCGACGCTCGGAAAGGCGGGGCTTGCCTTGGCTTCGATCCTCGGATGCGTTGTCGCAGGAGAGTTGCTTCCGAAAGCGCTCGCGATGCTCGATCGCGTACGGCTCGCGTCCACGCTGGTCTATCCAGCCGTCGCATTTGACTCGGTCGTCGCGCCGGTGCGCAACGTCCTCGACTACTGGGTCATCATGCCGCTCACGCGGCTCGTCGGGAAGTCGTCGGAGGCGCCTCAGTTGTCGAGAGCGGAGCTCGCCGCACTTCTCGATCTTTCTGCGCAGTCGGGTTCGATCGATGCGGCTGAGCAGGGCGTGCTTGAAGGCGTGGTGCGCCTTCGCCGCTTGCGTGTGCGAGATGTGATGACGCCACGCGTTGACATGGCGTGGCTTGATCTCGACGCGAAGGAATCGGATGTCCTTGCTGCGGCGGGCGAGTATCGACTCTCACACTTTCCGATCGTCGGCACGGATGTTGACGATGTGCGCGGCATCCTCCCGGTGAAGTCATGGTTGCTCACGCAGCCGCGTCGGAGTATTGCGAATGCGCTTGAAGCCGTTCATTTCATCCCAGAACTCGCATCGCTCGAGCGACTCCTTGAACACTTCCGGCGGACCGGCACGAAACTCGCGATCGTGGTTGACGAGTACGGCGGCACCGCGGGCGTTGTCGCTGTCGAAGATTGCGTCGAAGAGATTGTTGGCGACATTCTCGGGAGCGGAGAGCGCGCCATTACGGTTCCAGAAGAACTCGCCGATGGCCGATGGCGTGTGAGCGGCGAGATGAGCGCGCATCGCTGGAGTGAAGTCTTTGGTCTTCCATTGCACGCAGGAAGGACGAGCACCGTCGCTGGGCTCGTGCTGAACCACCTGACACGCGTTCCTCAGCAGGGCGATCGCGTACGGTTGGGTAATGTCTTGCTTGAAGTGGAGTCGATGGATGGCGCGAGGGTCGAGAGTGTGCTTGTCTCGCAGGAAGGTGGCGAATGACCATCCCCTCTGATGTTTCACTGTACATCGCGATCGCGCTTGGAGGAATGCTGCTCGCGGGCCTTGCGTCTGGACTTGAGACTGGGATCTACTGTTTGAGTCGAGTAAGACTTTTCGTGCGAGCGGCGCGTGGGGATGCGCGGGCGGCAACCTTGGAGCGAGAACTTCGAAGGCCTGAACGCTTGATATCCACGACGCTGCTCGTCCAAGCGGCCGGAGGATGGATCGGCGGGCTTGGAATCGCCAGTGGACTTGAAGTCATGGGATTCTCGACGCTGAACGCAGCATTCGTCGAGCTTGCCATGCTCACGCCGTTACTTTTCATTGTCGGTGATGTGATGCCGAAAGAGCTGTTCCGGACCAACGCGGATCGGTGGCTCCCGCTCTTCGCGCGCCCTCTCGCACTGCTGCGAGTTGGTTGCACATGGGTCGGAATTCTCCCGGTCCTCAACTGGCTCGCGAAGTCGATCGCGAAGGTGACCGGCGCGTCAAAAGAGGTCGCGCCGATTGATGCACGACAGCGCGTCTTCGCGTTGCTGCACGAGGACAGTGAGAGTCTGACTGAGCAACAAATGGGAATTGCGGAACGGGTGTTCACGATGCGCGGCGTGACGATCGGCGCAGAGATGGTGCCATGGAAGCAGGTTGCGACGCTCTCTGTCGCGACGAGTTCGTTCGATCGATTGACACTTCTACGGCGCACGCCCTTCGGCCGGTTGCCCGCGGTCGATGCGCAGGGTTCTGTGCTTGGTGTCGTGAGCGCGCTGGATGTCCTCTTGCATCCGGCCGCAACAACTGCGTCGCTCTTGCGTGACGCTCCTGTGCTCGCACCAAACACGCCAGCGCTGACTGCGTTGACTGCGATGCGACAGTCTCGAGTTCCGCTCGCGATTGTGGCAGAACGCGCGGATAAGCCGCTCGGGATCGTCACGATCAAGGACCTTGTCGAACCACTCGTGGGTGATCTCGCGGCGTGGTAATCGCTCGATAACAGCGTGGAATCGGTCGTGGTTCTTGCTATACTCCTCGCCCCCCGCGTGGGGCTTGTAGCTCAGCTGGCTAGAGCGCA
>SXUI01000077.1 GCA_005790605.1 Planctomycetia bacterium
CTTGAGTCCGAGCGCTTCCACAATCCGCCGGAACTCCTCGCGATCTTCGGCGCGCTGAATGACGCGGCGATTCGCGCCAATCATTTCGACGCCGTGCTTCTCAAGCACGCCTCTGTCCCACAGCGCACAGGCGCAATTCAGCGCCGTTTGTCCTCCGAGCGTCGGAAGCAGCGCGTCGATGGGATGTCCGAGCGCCTTCTCCTTCTCAATGATCTTCTCCACAGCTTCTGGCGTGATCGGCTCGATGTAGGTCCGATCGCTGAACGCAGGATCGGTCATGATCGTTGCGGGATTCGAATTGATGAGAACGACGCGATAGCCGTCTTCTCGCAGCGCCTTACATGCCTGCGTCCCGGAGTAATCAAATTCACATCCCTGCCCGATCACAATGGGACCGGAACCGACAATCAAGATTGTGTGGATATCGTCGCGGCGCGGCATGCGTTCGTGGCTGTGTCCTGTTGGGCGGGCATTCTGTGAAGTTCGGCGAAGCTTCAGCGAAGCGACTCCGAGGTCGGGGCAAAATCGCGAGCAGTGTAGGAGCGGCGCTGCCGCCGTGCGCCGAGGAACTCCATATGATTCGCGACAATGGGCGCGTGGCCAATCTTCCTTGTGCTCAGTGCTTGGATGCTCGCGATGTGCCTGTTTTGGCTCGTTCTGCGGCCGGCTTTGCAACTCCACTGGCATGCCCCAACGGGAACCGCCATGTGCTGCTTTCTCGGCAAGTACTACCTGCGTTTTTTTCAACGAGCCCGGTATGAGGGCCTCGAAGTCATCCCGTCCGCCATCGACCCTCGTGGCTTGATCGTGATCTCGAACCATGTCAGCGGCGTGGACCCTGTCCTGTTGCAAATCCCGCTGCGCGCGCACATTCGATGGATGATGTCGGCGGAAATGCTCGTTCCAAGTTTGCGCTGGTTTTGGAGACAGGAACGCATCATTCCTGTGTGCTACGACAACCGCGACGCGAGCGCGGTGCGCGCGGCGCTCGACCACCTCAAGTGCGGCGGAGTGCTTGGGATTTTCCCTGAAGGGGCAATCGAACGGCCGGCGAAGCAGATTCGACCATTCGTTGGCGGACTGCGCGTCATAGCCTCTCGCGCAAAGTGCCCGATCCTGATGGCCTGTATCGATCTCTCAGGGGTCGATCCAGCAAAGCCCACACCCCCTGCTTTCGCTTCCCTCTTTCGAGTAACCCGCCCTGTCGTTCGGTACCTTGCCTACATCGATCCTGCACAAGCTCCGTATGGCAAAGACCTTGGAGAGAAGCTCCGCGAAAGAATGCAGGCAGCGCTCGGGTACCCCGACAACCCAGAGCCGCTAGAAGCTGCCGATCCTGAACTCGTGAATCGGAATTTGTCAATGTTTCAGAATTACTCGAGTCGACAACTGGAGGTCCTGTGAACAGGCAAGTGCGATTTGTTTTGATTTTAGTTAGAAAACGCTCCAAAAAATCGCGACTTACAATCGAAATCGAGGGTATGTCATGATCGGACGAATCACTGGATCGCTCGTCTCGGTTGAGGATGGTATCGCTGAGCTCGCGGTTGGGTCTTTCATTTACGAAGTCTCCGTCCCTGGGTACGACATACCATCACTTTCGATGCAGATCGGCTCAGATGTCGGCTTTTTCACGATTCATTACCTTGAAAGCCAGGGCCAAGGATCGAGCTTTACCCCCAAGCTCATCGGATTTCAGACGAAGTCAGATCGCGCGTTCTTCGAGGTGTTTACGACGGTGAAGGGAATCGGAAATCGCAAGGCATTGCGAGCACTTCAGACGACGCCATCTCGGATCGCGGAGGCCATCGTCAATCAGGATCCCAAGTTTCTGTCGTCACTGCCTGAAATCGGCAAACGCACCGCAGAGAGCATCGTCGTCGAGTTGAAGGGAAAGGTGGATGACTTCCTCTCATCCACACGGACTGGCTCATCGAGTTCCTCCAGCACCAATCCGCTCCCCCCGCTCCACGCGTTCGCCGAGGACGCGATGCTTGTGCTGCTCCAACTTGGCGAGAATCGCCTGACGGCTCGCGGACTTGTCGAACGGGTGCTGGCGGTTGAGCCAGAGATTGC
Organism: Planctomycetia bacterium; assembly: GCA_005790605.1. Taxonomy (GTDB): domain Bacteria; phylum Planctomycetota; class Phycisphaerae; order Phycisphaerales; family SM1A02; genus F1-140-MAGs142. The sequence continues at coordinate 2,077 of SXUI01000077.1, forward strand.
AAGCGCGCAGGCACTCGTCACAAAAGCGCTTCGGCTCCGAGGAACTGTCTGAGCCACCAAACACCCGTGCGCGCTGACTTCGGACCGCGCGGGGCGTTGACGAAGCGCGTGCAGAGCCAATCAAATGGAGAAACGCGCGAGTGCTACCCCACTCGTGCCGTATCTTCCCGAACATGCATCAGCCAACTCGGTACGCGATGATCATGGCTGGCGGAAGCGGCCAACGATTGTGGCCACTCTCGCGTAAATCACATCCCAAGCAACTGCTCCCGATGGCAGGCGGCCGGTCACTCCTCGCGATGGCTTGGGATCGACTTGACGGATTCATCTCAACCTCGCATCGACTCGTCTGCAGCGCGGAGCAATTCCGCGGGGCGATCATCACTGCACTCGACGGCATCGACGCGGACAACTTCCTCGGCGAACCAGTAGGCCGCGACACGCTCAATGCGGTCGCGCTCACTGCCGCCGTACTTGCCAAACGAGATCCACGCGCCGTCTTCGCAGTGCTCACGAGTGATCACATCATCGAGCCTGCTGAAGACTTTCGCGCTCGACTTGAGGAAGGATTCAAAGTCGTCGAAGCAGACCCTTCGCGCTTCGTCACCTTCGCGATCACGCCGACCTATGCGGCGACTGCGTATGGATATGTTGAACGAGGTGCTGCGCTCGCTGGATTTGATTCTGCGTTTGACGCGACGCGATTCGTTGAGAAGCCAGATCGAGCCCGCGCAGAGCAGTATCTCGCGAGTGGGGCGTTCGGCTGGAACAGCGGCATGTTTGTGTTTTCCGCGCGGACATTTCTGCAAGCGGTTGAACGCTTCTGTCCAGCAAACTACGCAGGCGTCATGGAGATCGCGCACGCTTGGGACACGGCGAAGCAGCGTGAGACGATCGACCGCGTCTACCCAACGCTCTCGAAGATTTCGATCGACTACGCGGTCATGGAACCGGCATCGAAACAGGATGGCACGCACGCCTGTCGTGTCAGCGTCCTCCCGATGAGCGTGCAGTGGCTCGACATTGGGAGTTACCCCAGTTATGGGCAAGTGCTTGAGCCAGACGCACAACGGAACCGATCGAACGCGCACTGGACGAATGTTGACTCGAGCGGATGCCTGGTGCTGTCGGACGACCCGACGCATGTGATCGCGACGGTTGGTTGCGAAGATCTCATTGTTGTCCATACCAAAGACGCCACACTCGTCTGCCCACTTTCCAAGAGCGAACGCGTGAAAGAGGCTGCCGAGCACGCTCCTTCAGCGGTGCGCTAACGCATGCGTTACTTGTGCATTGATCTTGGTGACCGCAGAACCGGATTCGCGTCCGGAGATGATGTTGTCGGCATCGTGCAACCACTCAGCGTTGCGCAAGCGAGTACAACCGAAGCACAGTTAGCCGCAGCGCTCGCGATGATCGAGGAGTACGGACCGCAATGCGTCGTGATCGGACTGCCGTACAACATGGACGGAAGCGAAGGCCCTCGCGCACTTCTCGTGCGCGCATTCGCTGAAGCGCTCGCGAGCCGCCTTCCAAGGTTTCCGCGCATCACGCTCGCGTTTCAAGACGAACGCCTGAGCAGTTTCGATGCTGAGACAAGACTCAATCGCACTGGCCGCACGCACGGCGAGAAGAAGAACTTGCGAGACGCACTCGCCGCGTGCGCGATACTTGAGGACCACCTGCGCGCGCGCCAAGCGGGCTCGCGAGAGAACCGGTCGGAAGAGGCCGAACCATGACGGTCGCGAACCCCTCGAAGGGAATGCAACTCACGGAGGAACAACGCGCGATCATTGCCGCTCCTCCGAGTGCGCACCTCACGGTCCTCGCGGTTGCAGGGAGCGGGAAAACCACAACGATGGCACATCGCATCGCGCATCTTGTGCGACATCACGCTGTGCCGCCCGCGCAAATCCGAGCCGTGATGTTCAACAAGGCTGCGCAACTCCACTTCGAACGAAAACTCGACGCACTCGGAGTCGACACCTACAGCGCGAAAGTGCAAACATGGCACGCGCTGAGTTACGCGCTCATTCGCGCCGCGCAGCGAGAAGGCCTCGTCGATGATGCTCCGCTTGTCACGGATAGTTCGGCAATCCTTCGCGCCGTAGGCGACTGCGTGCGCGAAACGATGACTGCGCGAGACGAGAAGTTGGAGGAAGGTGATGGCCGCGACGCAGAGAGTTGTCTTGAAGCGATTCGCGAATGGAAGTCCATGCTCGTGCTGCCGAGCCATGCGGGCCATGGCGAAGATGATTTCCTTGTCGAGGTCTACGCGCGATTTGAAAGGCGACGCGCGAAAGAGCGGTTTCGCACCTTTGACGACCTCACGATCGACGCCGTCCGATTGCTTGAGACTGCACAAGGGCGAAGCGCCTTCGCTGAGCGACTCGAGCACATCGTCGTCGATGAGTTTCAGGATGTCGATCTCGCGCAGTTCCGATTGCTTGAACTCCTCGCGGGTTCGCGCGCTCGAGTCACAGTTGTCGGCGATGACGATCAGACGATTCACGAATGGCGCGGCGCGCGCAGCGAATTCATCCGCGGCAGATTTGCGCGGGAATTCAACGCACACTCGCATGAAATGCTTCCGCTCACTCGGTCTTTCCGCTTCGGCGGTGAGATCGCGCAATGCGCATACAACGCGATCTCAGCTTCAGAAGAGCGCATCCCCAAAGATCTCGTTGCGCACATGCCAGAGAAGCCGTCGCGTGTTGTCTTACGCACAACGGTCACTGCCCCGTCGGACGCGAAGAGCGAGACCCTTGAGCCTGACCTGGCCGAAGCGGATGCGCTGATCGATGACATCGAATCACTACGACGCGATGAAGTGCCGCTGCGAGATATGGTTGTGCTGGGACGAAGTTGGGCGCAACTACTCGGCATGCAGTGGCGGCTTCTGAGCGCAGAAATCCCGTTCACGGTCGATCAAGAGAACTCGTTTGTTGAGGATCCTTCGCTCGCGCTCTTGCGGCAGTATCTCGCGCTCGTCGAGCGCTTCCGCACGCCGCTCGATGATGCGTGCGCGCGCTCGCTTGCGACATTGGTCAATCGGCCCTTTCGCAAGGTGACAAAGCAAGGGATCGTGAAAGTCATTCAAGATGTCGAGCGATCAGGCGGAAGCATTGCAGATGTGCTCTTCGATGATGCTGCGCACAAGCTGGCCGGCATCTTTCCGGGAGCCTCCGCGGCCTTACGGCACATGGGCGGCGTGTTGCTGAAAGCATCTCGCATTGCGAGCGAGCCTGGCGGCGCTGCGATGGTGATTCGACTCTTGAGACGCGAAGTCGATTTCAAAGAGGCGCTCGCGGCATATCGAAGTGAAGAATCGGTCGCCGCGTGTCTGCGCGCCTATGAAGTGTTCGAAGGATTCGCGCGCGAAAGCGCCTGCACGCTTGACGAACTCGAACGAGTCATCGGCGCAGTCGACACAACACAAGGCATCGCGAAAGAGGAGTGCCTTCGCGTGACGACCGTGCATCGCGTCAAAGGACTCGAGTGGAAGCATGTCTTCATCCCCGAGTGCGACGAAGGACGCATGCCAATTCTCGGCGACGCATCGAGCCAGTGCTTTGACACGAAGGACGCATCCAAGACCGCTGGACGATCGAATGCGCTCGAGAGTGAGCGAAGGCTCTTCTATGTCGCGCTCACACGCGCTTCAGAGTGCTGCTGGATTTCGTGTGGCGATGCGCAAGCGCGGAGTCGCTTTGTCGACGATGCGATGGGAAGTGCGTGAGCGGAGACTCACGGCGTCCGCGCAACGCGGAAACCCCAAGAGTACGCCTTCGATCCCGCTGCGGCACTATCTCGAAATGGACTCCGTGCGAGTTGTGGACTGTGCTCCCAGGAACCACCGCGCAGCACTCGCTCGGAACCGGAACTTGGCCCTCCAGGATCTGTCTGGGGATCGACTGCATAGGGCTCGTACCAATCACTCACCCACTCCCACACATTTCCCGACATGTCATGCAGACCGAGTGCGTTGGCGGCCTTAAGCCCGACCATCTTCGTGGTACCCAATTGGGTTGGCCAGTTGGTCCACGCGATGACTGTTGACCAGAGAATCGAATCCGTCCCCTCGGGGTATTTGGGCATGGAATGATAGGCCGTCGTCGTTCCGGCTCGACACGCAAACTCCCACTCGGCCTCCGTGGGCAGTCGCAGATCGGTCACGTCGAGAAAGTCCTGGACCGTGATCCATGAAACGTTCTCAACCGGAAGCTCTGGCGACCATGACGAGTTCTGGAAGTACGACGGATTGAATCCCATCGTCATCGTCCACTCCTTTTGTGTTACTTCGTAGCGACCGATGTAAAATCCACCGGTCAGAACAACTTGGTGGGCTGGCTGTTCGACCGACCAACAACCGGCGCCTTGCGTCGGCGTGCACCCCATCGAAAACGACCCTGCGGGAACGAAGAGCATTTCCATCTCCGACAAATTGTCGCGCACACGCCAGGGATAACCGCTCGCAACGATGGCTTCAAAGAGCGTGGGGTTGGTAACAACTGCAGGGTCAGGCGATGATTCAAGTACCGTCGCCCAAGACAAGACGACGCAGTTCCCGCCCGCGTAGGGACTCACTCCCCAATGCGAAATCTCGAGCGCTAAGTCCATGGCATCGACAAGACCATCGAGAGAGAGATCCGCGACGGCGTCGTCTGTCCCCCACATACTCAGGAGGTAGACGAGATCCGCGGCATCCACCACTCCGTTGAGGTCGAAGTCGCCAGAAGCGTGCTCGCAAGAGTCAGGTGTGCAGTCCTGATCGGCATCCGCGGCTCCACTGAAGAGGATGTCGCATCGATCAAGCGTGCCATTGCCATCGCAATCATGATCCAGTCCCGCCGTGAGATCACAAGTATCCGCGATGCCATTCAGGTTGCAATCGGGCAGAAGCCCTTGCGCGAATTCAATATCGTCGGCTATCCCGTTCCCATTACAGTCCTCACAACTATCCGGCGTGCCGTCGGCATCGAGGTCATCGGATACGCCACTCGCAATGTCGCAAGAGTCAATGATGGAGTTCGTGTTGCAGTCCGGAGCGCCGTTGGCAAGGTCGCACACATCGAGAATGCCGTTCGTATTGCAATCCAGCGATGGGTTCAGCGCAATGTCGCACGCGTCGAAGGTGCCGTTTGCGTCGCAATCCGGGGCGCCGCTAGCGATGTCGCACGAATCGGGAATGCCGTTGCCGTCGCAGTCGACGGCGATCCCTTGTGCGATGTCGCAGTAATCGTGCGTGCCATTCGCATTGCAGTCGGGCAGCGTGTTGATCGTCGCAGTGACTTGACAGAATGGGCTCGTGCACTGCATGGGGTCGACGAACGCATTGCCGTGGATCGTGGCAACCATGTACCAACCCGCACTCGTCGCAACAAGCGTGTTCCACTGCTTGGCTGGGATCACGAAGACGGCCACATTTGGTGTCGCAGGGCAACTCGTTGCACCGGTTTGGAACAGCGTTTCGGAAATTGTCGCTCCGGCAAGCCTAAAGGTGGCGAACTGCGTGGAGTCGCCGAAATCGCCTACGGCGCGCACCATCACGGTCACGGGCCAAGCACTCGGCGCGGCGCCTACAAGTCCGCCGATCGTCGTGACGCCTGCTCCGATCATGCCCATGTTGCCGGTTGCAAATGTCACGGTCGACTGGCATGCATCACCAACTCCATCACTATCACAATCAGCCTGCGTGGGGTTTGAGACCTGTGGGCAGTTGTCGCTTGCATCCGGAACGCCGTCGCCATCGCCATCCTGCGCCATCACTGGGGCGGCAAAGGCAAGCGCTGCGACACAATGTGCGAAGATCATTCGGGAGTCCGGAAGCACCGATTTGCAGCTAGTGAAAAGTGCGCGCCTCATTCCAAGACCTCCTTCGAGATGCTCCAGATGACTGCTTCGACGATCCCACGCAACTCCACCGGCGCGGTTGTGGTCCACGCGCGATAGGTTTCGATGTACAGCAATCCAACGAATTCGATCGAAATGTCGACGGCGGCCTTCGATGCTTGAGCAGGTGCAATCGGCACGTCGATCGGGTCAGGCTCACACTCACCGCCGCACGGCGTACTTCCCCAATTGTTGAAAAGAAGCGCAAGATCCGCGGCTCCGACGATGCCATCGAGGCTCATGTCGGCTAGTGGGTCACAGTTCCCACACTCCGCTTCGCACCACTGCCCGAACAAGATGGCGAGATCCTCGGCGCCCACGACGCCGTTGTGCGTGAGGTCACCGACGCATGGTGTAGGAACCGCGCGAAGGTAGACGGCGCGATACTTCAGAATCCCACTCGGATCCAACGGCTC
>SXUI01000078.1 GCA_005790605.1 Planctomycetia bacterium
AGGCAAGAAGCGCATGAAGACGATCGGCTCGGTGTCGATCCCGCAAGAAGCGTTCATGGCCATTCTCGATCAAGGCGATTGACGCCGCACACTCGTCTCTTCCCGTTGGGTTTCATCATGACTATCAATCGACTCCTCGCCATTGTCGCTGTCGCGCTCTCTGCCACTGCCCTGCTGTTCTCGCTCGGTCATTCGCAAAACGCTGCGATTGCCGCGCAACCATCGGCGGCTTCTCGTCCATCCTCGATGGGCGACCTCGGCCCAGCCGACAAGCTGCTCCTCGCCGCGTCCGAAGGCGATGTGCTCGCTGTCGTCAACCGCGAGGGACGCATCGGCTGGGGCGACAAGACCACGAGCCGAGTCTGGTCGATGGCGGCTGTGCACTCCGATCGCATCATGCGCGCGCTCATGTCGAGCCCATCGATCCAAGAGAAGATGAAGGAACTTGAAGAGCAAGCGACGACAACCGACGCTTCGTTTCAGAAGCGCGCTGAAGAATTGCAGGCGAAGTACAAGGATGTGAAGCCAGGCGACCCCACGCAGCAGGAGGCGATGCAGGCCTTTCAAGCATTGCAAACTGAGTACAACGCGTTCCGAGAGTCAAAGATGAAGGAGATCGATCAGTTGCGCGCGACGCAGACCGAAGATGCGTACAAGCAACTCGTCACCGCCGTCGATCGCATTGCTGAGCGCGAGCAGATTGATCTTGTATTCCGCTACATCCCTTCCGAGACGCCATTCAAGGCAGAAGGTCTTCAGCAGGTCTACGCGCAGATCCAGCTTCGCACTTTCCTCAAGCACCCTGCGGCGATTGACATCACCGATGCCGTGATCAAGGAACTTGGCGTGACGGAAGAGACGCCTGGGTAAGCGCGCTCACAAGGCTGCGGAAAAATACTTCTTTCACAGCGCCCATCGAAGGCGCCTGACCGCGCAACTCTCGCGAAAGACTTGTCACGCCCCGACCCGTCAGCCCACATGGAACGATGGTGTCGAAGTGCGAGAGATCGGGATTGACATTGAGCGCGATACCGTGCAACGAGACCCATCTCGAAACACGCACGCCGATCGCGGCGATCTTTCGACCGCCCGCCTCGCCTGCGCCGCCTTCGACGCCACCGATCCACGCGCCAGTGCAACCTTTGTCGCGGCGAGCGAACACGCCAAAATGCGCGCAAGTTTGTATCGCCGCTTCTTCAAGCGCGCGGACATAGGGATGGATCCGTAAGCCGAGCCGCTCAAGATCGAGAATGGGGTACGCCACGAGCTGCCCCGGACCGTGATAGGTGATGTCGCCTCCGCGATCAGTTTCTGCGATTGAGATACCACGAGTTGCGAGCAAGTCCGGAGACGCAAGCAGGTGCGATCGCGCCTCTGGTCTTCGCGAAACCGTGATGACCGCGTCGTGTTCGAGAAGGAAGACCTTCATCCTCGGGTTCACGCTGCGATTGGCGATGAGCGACTCCTGCGCGTCTCGCTGCACCCGGAGCGCGTCGTCGTAGGAGATGCGTCCGAGATCGACGGCTTCGAATTGCGAGTCGAGTGAACTGCTGCCTTCCATAACGCGCTCATCGTAGCGGGCACTACACTCGCCTCTCTCGCACGATGACGACGCACTGCACGCACTCTCCTTTCGCACCAGTACGCACGGCGACGCACCGCATGCGCTTTGCGGTGCTTGGTTCAAGTAGCGCAGGGAACGCGTCGGTGCTACGCATCGAACCATGCGATCCCTCCCAAGGGGTGGCGCGCCAGATTCTTCTCGACGCCGGACTGAGTCCGAAGGCGACGCGCGGTCGGCTGAGCGCCCTTGGGTTCGACATCGCCGACACCACTGACATTCTCTTTACCCACTTCGACATGGACCACGCCCGCGCAAGTTGGGCGACGCCTGTGATGTGCTTCGGCATGACCGTGCGCTGCGCGCGGCGGCACCTTCCACTTGCGAAGGCGCGCGGCTTGCCCACTCAATTCACGCAGGCGTTTGAAGCGCCTTTCATGCTCGGCGGCGATGTTCGAGTGACGCCAATCGATCTCCCTCACGACGAGTCGGGGGCGATCGCGTACCGCATCGAAACACCTGCGGGTAGCGTGGGGTTTGCCACGGATCTTGGGCGGGTTGAACCTTCGCTCATCGAGGCGTTCGAAGGAGTCGACTTGCTCGCGATCGAGTCGAACTACGACCGCCACATGCAACTCTCCTCATCGCGTCCTCGTTTTCTGAAGGATCGCATCATGGGTGGGCACGGGCACCTCTCCAATGAGCAGACACTTGAGTTTGTGCGAGCCGTTGCGCAGCGCCGCGCGCCCGAGCGCATCGCGCTGCTCCATCTCTCTCGAGAATGCAATCATCCGAGCCTCATTCAAGCACTCTGGCAGAAGCACGCGCCGGAACTCTGGAGTCGCGTCGTCATTGCGCTTCCCGACGAGGGCGTGCTCGTATTGCACGGGAATTCATGACCCAAACGCGTCGTTGGAATCCGATACCTTTCCGGCTCGATGAACCGATCCCATGAGTGACCCTCTCACGCACGAATGCGGTGTTGCCTTCGTCCGACTGAAGAAGCCCATCGAGTGGTTTCAACAGGAACTCGGCGACCCGTTGTGGGGACTTCGCAAACTCTATTTGTTGATGGAGAAGCAGCACAATCGTGGGCAAGACGGCGCTGGGATCGCGTGCGTCAAGTTCGACATGCCTGCGGGCGATTCGTTTCTTGAGCGAGAACGCACCGCCAAGCGAAATCCGATCGAGCGACTCTTCGACGGCGCACTCGCGCCAATTCATCAGTTCACCCCGGCGCAGTTACAGAGTCAGTCCGCGCTTGAACTCAAGCGCAACTTCAAGATGCTTGGCGAAGTGCTGCTCGGGCACTTGCGGTACGGCACTTCGAGCGGTCGGACGAGTTCGATGTGCCATCCGTACCTCCGCCAATCCAACAGCGAGAGTCGCTGCCTGGCGATCGCGGGCAATTTCAATCTGACGAATGCCCCCGACCTCTTTGCGCAACTTGTTGAGTATGGATTGCATCCGGTGGGCGATAGCGACACCGGCGTTGTCCTCGAAAAACTTGGCTATTTCCTCGATCGGGAGCATGCGCACCTCGAGAGCGCAATGGGCGATGGGTCCTTCGTCAACCTTGAAGGCCGCGCACTTTCGCAGGCGATTTCGAAGGAACTCGACCTCGGCCGCATTCTTCGACGCGCGACGAGCCGCTTTGATGGCGGGTATGTCTTCGTTGGCATGATCGGCAACGGCGATGCGTTCGTGTGTCGGGATCCCGCAGGCATTCGACCAGGTTTCTATGTCGAGACACCGGAAGCATTCGCCGTCGCAAGCGAGCGCGCCGCGCTTTCGACGGTGTTTGATGTCGATCCGGAGAGCATTCAGCCAATCCCACCGGGCCACGCGTTGTGCTTGAAGCGCGATGGTTCGATGTCGATCGAGCAATTCGCCGAACCGCTTCCGCTTCGACAGTGCACCTTCGAACGCATCTACTTTTCACGCGGCAACGACCCTGCGATCTATCGCGAGCGCAAGCAACTTGGCCGCAACTTGGTGCCACGCATCTTGCCACTCTTGAAGGATGGCATTGAGCGAACGGTGATTGGATTCATCCCCAACACATCCGAAACCTCGTACATGGGCTTGGTGGAAGGGCTCGAAGAGCATCAGCGACAACGCGCTGGTGATGCGATCAATGCCTTGATTGCTGCAGGAAAGGCGACGCCAGACGCGGTGCGCGCTGCGCTCGGGAGCCGCGTGCGAGCAGAGAAAGTGGCTCACAAGGATCAGCGTCTGCGCACCTTCATTACGCATGACGCGGCGCGCAATGATCTCGTCAGGCACATTTACGATGTGACGCGCGGCACGGTGGAGGCTGGCGACACGCTCATTGCCGTCGATGATTCGATCGTGCGCGGCACGACTCTGCGCGAGTCGATCATCACCATGCTCACGCGACTTGCACCCAAGCGCATCGTGATCGCGAGCGCGAGCCCGCCCATCATGTATCCAGACTGCTATGGAATTGACATGAGCCAACTCGGGCGCTTCATCGCGTTCGAGGCGGCCGTTGCGCTTGCGCACGAAAGTGGAAACGGTTCGGTCCTCGCCGAAATCGAGGCGAAGTGCCGTGAGCAGGAACGCCTTCCGGCCGAGTCGATGCGAAACTTTGTCGCCCTGCTGTACGGCATCTCAACGCTCGACCAGATCTCGGCGAAGGTCGCCCAACTGATCAAGTCACCGAGCCTGAACTGGGCTGGCGAGCTCCATGTCGTCTACCAATCGGTGTCTGGGCTTCGTGACAGCATGCCAGAGCACACCGGAGACTGGTATTTCACCGGCGAGTACCCAACCCCGGGCGGATACCGGGTGCTCAACACGGCTTACCTGAACTGGCGACGGGGCGAGTCCGGTAAACGGGCGTACTGATCCTGAGCCGAAGTTTGGCGAACGCTCGGTTGACGCAAGTCGCGCAATTTGCTCTACTTCTCGATTCCCCTCGAGCCGCTCTCGAGGTCTGCGGCTTCGCACGCGCGTGCGAAACGCATCTACGCCCGTTCCTCCATTCAACGAAATCTCCATGGCTCGTTATCTCGGTCCCAAGGTCAAGCTCTCGCGTAAGGTCGGCGTCCCGGTTGCGGATGTCCCCAAGCACACCTCCAAGCGCGCGTTGACTCCTCCAGGACAACATGGATTCCGTGGACGCCGTCGCAAGGATTACGGCATCCGCAAGGATGAGAAGCAGAAGGTTCGCTTCCACTACAACGTGCTTGAGCGACAGTTCCGCCGTTACCTCGCTGAGGCCGCGCGTCGCCCAGGCAACACCGGCGAAAACCTTCTCCAACTGCTCGAGCAACGACTCGACAATGTCCTTCGTCGCGCGGGCTTCGCTCGCACGATTTGGGCTGCACGCCAGATGGTCGTGCATGGTCACATCAAAGTGAACGGACAAAAGGTCGATCGCCCAAGCTTCCAAGTGAGCGTTGGCGACTCGATCACTGCCAAGGACTCGATCGTCAAAGTTTGCCGCGAGCACATGGAGTCGCTCGGTGGTCACCAGACTCCAGGATGGATCGGCGTCGTCCCAGCAGACATGATCGTCAAGATCAATGCCAAGCCAACCTCCGATCAGATCCCGTTCGATGTGAACACCAACCTCATCGTCGAGTTCTATCGCTAAGCGCTCGCCTCGAGTCCGGATTATGGAATCCTCTGAGGAGACTTCCTGTTTCCTCCTGTCAGTACAGCCTCGGGCGACCGCTTCCCTTTCTCCAACGCAAGTTTGGCAGAAAGGTGAATAGGTCGCCCGATCTACTTCTGAGCCTGCGATTCCGCAGCAACAGTCAGCAGCCCACGACGAGCATCTAGACGAAGCAAATGATCACGCCATGCTGAAGTTTCTCCGCCAATACAACCAGTGGATTCTCGCAGTCGGCGGGACCCTCCTGCTCATCACCTTCTTGATGCCCAACGCGATTCAGCGATGTGGCCGCGACAACGGTCCCACGAACGCTGTGTTCGCACGACTTGCGGATGGCGCAACCTACACCGGCGGCGATCAGTTCGCCGCTCAGCAGGAACTCGCTGTTCTTGAACCGATGCGCGACCAGTTCGTGATCGGTCTCGGCGCGGATCGCTCGCCCGAACATTGGTGGCTGCTTGTCCGCGAAGCAACCGCCGCAGGCCTCGTTGACACCACCAGTGGCGGCAAGGCTGAAGTGGAACGCATCGCAGCGGCGCAGAACATCTCTGTTCCGCAGCTCATGAGCCTCCTGCTCTCAAACTCACGCGGCGACAGCAAGGCGGAGACGGTCTATCGCGCGCTCGCCAACCTCGCTGGCGTACGACGACTCGTCATGCTCGCGTCCAATGTCGATCGCTTGAGCGATCGACGATTCAAGAACGAGATTGCTCGTTCGATGCTTGGCGTGAGTGCGGACATCGTCGTCCTCGACGCAAAGAACAATGCCGCGATTGCAGCCGCCGCGCCGACGGACGCAGAACTCGAAGCGCAGTTCAAAGCATTCGCGGAAGTGGTGAAGGGAACCGGCGAAAAGGGGTTTGGCTATCGACTCCCGAATCGCGTGAAACTTGAGTGGCTGATGATTCCTAAGGCGTCGGTCGAAGGCGCCGTCGCCGGGAGTGCACAGCTCTCGACACTTGAACTCAAGAAGAAGTTTGCGGCAAACCCAGCGCTCTACGGCGCCGATGCTGCGCAAAACCCCGCGTTCGCAACCTACGAAGCCACCGTCCGCCAGCGGACGAAGGATGAACTCGTCAAGCAGCGCATGGATGAGATCGCGAAGTTCGTCACCGACGAAGCAGCGCTCTCGTTGCGATCCGTCAAGCGTGTCGGCGCGTTCTATGAACTGCCCGCCGATTGGTCGACCACGATGCCGTCGCTTGAGGCGCTCGCACCGGTGCTCGCGAAAGAATTCGCGATCGACCTCCCGGTGTACCAAACGAGTGGCGCGGATTTCATCGCACCAAGTGATGTTGCACAACTTGCCGGCATCGGCCGCGCAAGCACTTCCAAGTTCGGGACTGCGTTGCGAACCGATGCGCTCGCGGGCGGTCTGAAGGAGTTTGGGGCCCCTAGCGCGCAAGCTCCATTCCAAGTCGGCGTGATGAGCCCGTCCATGACCTCTGAGGCGGGAGACATCTACTTCTTCCGCGTTCTCGCAGCGGATGGATCGAAGGCTCCGGGTTCACTCGCGGAAGTTCGTGATGCGGTCCTGAAGGATCTCGAGGCTGTGCGTCGTTACGAATGGCTCGCGGCGAATCAAGCCGCACTCGTGACCGAAGCGCTCGCGGCGGGCATGGCGCCCATCGCGACGAAGTACGGCACCGTCGTGGAGTTCGCCGCGCAAGTGCGCGAGGCGAATCCACAGTTTGTGCAATACGGCGTGCGCCTTCCGTCGCCGCTTCCAGTCGTCGGCACCAACGCCGACGCCCTCAAGCGCATCGTGGATGAAGCCACAGCACTGCCGTTGACTGCAAGTGTTTCGACGGTCGAAGTTGCGAAGCGAACCTTCGCGGTCGATCTTCCGAATCAACTCACCGTCTTGCTCGTGCAAATCACCGACCTCACGCCACTGTCCGCCGAAGAATTCACCGCGATGTCGAGTTCACCTCAACTCGCCGGCATTGCGCGCGACCCATCCACAGCGGTTGATCCACGCGAACTCTTCAGCGAGAAGTCACTCATGGAGCGTTCTGGTTTCAAGAGCGAGCGCGGAGACGATCTCGAGGCCCCCGCTGCCGACGCTCAAACCAACGCAGCGCCCTAACGCATCGATCGCGCCTGAGGTACGACATGACAACGACCGACCCCACTCCCGCGACCGTCGCTGCAGCGAGCGCAGCCGAGGCTCCTGCGACCTCCACTGCGCTTCCCAACATCGCCTACGACCTCTTCACGAAGCTCGATTTGCGCGTGGCGACGATTCTCGAAGCGCAACCGCATCCCAATGCGGACAAGTTGCTGAAGATCAAACTTGATGATGGCACGCCAAACGGGCGGCAAGTCTGCGCGGGCATCAAGGCGTGGTACGACCCATCCACACTCGTCGGCAAGCAGGTCATCATCGTCGCCAACCTTGAGCCACGCATGCTGCGTGGCGAAGTCAGCCAAGGCATGATCTTGGCAGCGAGCGACTTGCGCGATGGCGCACTGCAAGTCGGTGACGCAAAGCTTTCCGCCGATGAACGCGATGTTGTCGTCTTGACCACGATGAAGCCCGTCAAGGCTGGCTCGAAGGTCAGCTAACCAACACAGGCTGTTCAGAGTTCTTCGTCGATGGCGGGATCCACGGGCGCCGCGCCTGCGGCATCGACGCGTCGTTGCGACAGCACTTCGCATGCGTTGATGCGCCATCCCTCGCTCGCCGCAGCGATCCTGAATCGACCTTCATACGCGTTGGTGCGATCGTGCGTGTGTCCCCAGTGCGTCACTCGTCCATCGACCTTCCACGCAATGTTCGCATCGAACGCAAGCGCCTCGTCAGGCTCGTTGTGCGACGCGTCCACGGGCGTCACTTTGATGGAATCGATCTCCACCGCCAACACGCGGCTCATCGCGCCCTCTTCTTCTTCAATCACCAAGCTCGCGCGGACATCCCGATACATTCGCTCAAGCAGTGAGCCCCGCACGGAGAGCGCAAGGGCGTCGTAGATCGTCGTCTCCTCGTCTGCATCAAACGATCGATAGACATTCGTGAGGAGTGTGCTTGAGATCTCGGAGCACTCGGCGGTACTCGGGAGTCGCAATCCAGCATTGCCAAGGGCAAGCGCTGGAAACACCGTCGGTCGCATCACACCAAGCATGATCACGATGCCGCCACCGACCGCGATGCCCGTGCGCATGCGCCGCTGCAGCGCACCCGCAATCGTGGCGCAGACGGCGAGCAGAACCGCGAGCGTGCACCAACTTGGAATCCATGGATCAAACTCCGTGGGCACGGGAGGGAGCGGCGCCATTCGCGCAGTGATCGAACTTTCACCACTCCGCCATCGATAGGTTGGCGATGCACTCGAGAACTCGATCGGCACGCGAAGGCCTTCCGCGCTCCACTCCGCGGCGATCACGAGCGAGGGCTGCGGGTTTTCTAGCGAGAGTAAGTCTGGTGGGTAGAACGGCCAAAGGAGTGAGATCTCTTTCGAAATCGCCGCCGCTGCATCGCTGCCATGGGTTGCGTATTCGACCTCGAGTTTCAACTTTCGCAAACCTCTCCAACCGCTGACCGGAAACAGCGGAAGGAGCGCTTCATCCGGATCGTTGGATCCAATGTCCACAACGCGCGGCGCAAGCGCGCGTCCGTCGGCCATCACGATCACCCGCTCCGCAAAAATCTGTTCGAGGCGCTTGGCAACCCGAGGCAACTCCGACGCGTCCACCCGTTCAAGGTCCTCACGAGGGAACTCGCCGAGCCAATCGAGGAAGACGAGATTGATGCCGATCTCAAGCAGCACGCGGTGCTCATCCACGCGCACATGAAGATCGATGTGCGGCCCATCCTGCGGATGCACGCCGCCAAAAAAGCTCGATTCGCTCGGCAAACTTTCGAAAACCCCTGCATCGCAGGCGCCCGCTTGCGGCACAATGACCGTCCACACCATGCTCGCTGCGACTAGCGCAGCGGCGGAGAACCTCGATGAAGACTTCGATGCACAGAACATTCGCTCTCGTATCTTCCTGCATTCTCGCGCCAAGCGCACTGTTTGCACAAACACCGCTCTTCAGCGACGCGCCGGCAGCGGTCACAGCACAGGAAGGTGCAGTCGCAGCGGACAACAGTTCGCTCGCGCAGGCGACGCCACAACTCCACTCCGTGATTCAAGGTCTTCCCTTGGATACGCAGCGCTTCAACGAGCACATCATCGTGCTGTCGAGTCCCTGGATGGGCGGCCGACTTCCAGGCACACCAGGCATGGAGTTCGCGATGGACTACATGGAGTACTGGCTCAAGCGCGCAGGCATCGAGCCCGGTGTCCCAAGCTCCGACGGCTCGCCCGCCTCGTTCCGACAGGCATTCGACCTCGGCGGCCGCCGCGTTGCGAAGGATCAGTCGGTCAGCGTGACGCCGACTGGCGGCGCTGCGTTTTCGCTCGTGCCTGATCAAGAAGTGCAACTGTCGGGCCTCGGCAAAGAGGGATCCGCGACTGGCACTCTCGCGTTCGTTGGTTACGGCATCGAGGAAGGACCAGAAGGCTACACGAGTTTTTCGAAGGACCACTCACTCGAAGGCAAGGTTGCACTCTGCTTCCGATTTGAGCCCATGAATGCCGAGGGCAAGAGCTTGTGGAGCGGCGGTGATGGATGGTCCGCGCAAGCGGGATTTCAGGGCAAACTCGCGGCAATCGCGAAGCGCAACCCTGCGGCGATCATCGTGATCAATCCGCCCGGCGCGTCTGATCCACGGGCCACCAGCCTCGGCACTTCCGGTGGACGCGCGCTCGTTGAAGTTCCTGTGTTCATGATGAGCGCAGAAGCGGCAGATCGCGTTGTGCAGGCTGCGGATGCCACGCATCGCACGGTCATGGATCTCCGACATGAAGCGGACAAGGGCGGCGCGAGCTTCGATCTCACGGGCGCGACCGCTGCGGTTGCTGCTTCGTACGAGGAGAAGAAAACGCGCGCCGAAAATGTGATCGGCTTACTGAAGGGTCGCGGCTCGCTCGCTTCGGAGTACATCGTGATCGGCGGACATCTCGATCATCTTGGGAACGGGGACTTCGGTTCTCGTGAAGGTCCAGGCAAACTGCATCCGGGCGCAGACGACAACGCCTCTGGCGCAGCAGGCGTGATGATCATCGCCGACGACCTCGCGGCGAAGTACGCAGCCGCGCCTGCCGACGCTAGCTTGCGCTCCGTGCTCTTCATGGGATTCAGTGCGGAAGAGAGCGGACTCAATGGATCGCGGCACTATGTCGAGCATCCCCCCTACCCCATCAAGGACACCGTCCTCATGATGAACTTCGACATGATTGGCCGCATGACGAAGGATCGTCTCAGCGTGACGGGCGCGAACAGCGCCAAGGGAATGCTTGAGTGGGCGAAGCCAATCTTCGACCGCGGCGAGTGCACCGTCGTCATCAACGAAGCGATGGGCGGCGGAGGCAGCGATCACGCGAGTTTCCGCGCCGCCGGGGTTCCCTTCCTCTTCGGCATCATCGCGGACTTCCATGCCGACTATCACACATCGCGAGATGTGAGCGAACTCATCGAGCGAGAGAGCGGAATGAAGGCTGTTCGTCTGTGGGAAGACCTTGCGTGGGAGATGGCGCAGCGACCGGAGAGATTCCACTTCGATGACCAGTCTGGCCCAATGCGCGGCACGCAGATTCGTGTGCGCATCGGCATGCGGACCAAGGACGCGGAGGATGGCTCAGGCATCGAAGTGAGTGATGTCACGAAAGACTCCATCTCTGACCGAGCTGGCCTCCTCAAGGGCGATCATGTCGTGAAGTTCAACAAGCAGTCGATCAAGACGCGCGAGGAGCTTGTCGCCGAACTTCGCAAGCTTGAGCCCAAGGGCGAAGTCCAAATCGTCATCACGCGAGGCGGCGAAGAAAAGACGCTCTTCCTCAAACTCGGCGACGAGTAAGCGCAAGGCCGTTCAACTCAGTCGAAGTTCATCGCGCAAGATTGCCGCGAGTTCGTAGTTTTCACTCAGCACTGCTGCGCGCAATCGCGCCTCAAGCTCCGTCCGCGCGCTGCCTGGCAGTTTGGGGACCAAGTTGTCCCGCATCGCGCGGAGTGCGATCACTTCACTGAGGAACTCAAAGGAGTCGGCGATTTGTGCATCCCGTGCGACGCTCTGCAGTCGCTGTAGTCCCTTGTCGATGCTCTCCCTCACGCCGTCAACATCATGCTGTGCGAGCAGCGCAACCGCCTCGGCACGCACGCGAAGCGCCGTGAGGGAGAAATACGCCTTCGCAATCGTCGTCAGCGCAACGAGGTCCTCCGCCGCGAGTGCGCATCGCGCGGCGCATTCGATCGATTGCGTGGCAAGGTCAACATCGAGAATCGCGCGCTGCGGAAGTCGCGCCTCGAGCCACGCCTCGGCGCGCCGCTGTAACTGAGCACTTTCGAGCCGCAGTTTCGAGATTGGCGCGAACGGGAAGTTTTCCTCCGCACGCAGCTGGCTCATCTCCTTCTTCGCCATTGCTTGTTGGACGGTTGGGCAACCGTCGATCAGTGCGCCATCGGGCCGACCGATCGCCGCCATCTGAAGGATCCCAAGCTCAAGCCGGACCTGCAGGACCTCGCGGCCGTCGGGAAGGGTGACAACTCGCGCCCTCGGCTCCCCTAAAGCGGGTTTCCATGCGTCTAGGCCATCCTCCAACGCCTCCGAGAACTTCGGAAGGTTGGGGTGTTTCTCACGCTCGGATGCCATGCGCGCAGTCTAGGACCATCTGAGATTCACTTCCAAGAACGCAAGTCAGCTTCCTATTCGAGCGGGAAACTGACCCCGCGAATGCCCACCCAAACGGAATCTTTACCACGACCTGCATGACCCACGCTCCCAACTTCGTGATGGGTGGGTAGACTTCAAGGCCCGACCTGCAAAGGTCGACGCAACCCCATGAGGATCACTCCTCTGGACAATTTGACGCAGGTATGAGGCTAGAGTTAGAGACTGCTGAGAGGGCGCCGCAGGAAGTTTGGGCCCTAGGATCATGAGGTGCTACTCGCTTGCTCACGCAACGAGGGAGCAGAAAGAAGAAGGAGCCGCGAAGGATTCGCGCGCCTCTGGAGGTTTTTCGTCAGGTGTTCGCCCGTTCCTTTGAAACCCAAGGGAACCAAGCGAACAACTGCAGCGAATCTTGCGTTCAGGTGAGGTCCATCGTTTGAGTCCGTCAACGCATCGTCCTAGTCAATCGTCTCGCTAGTTTGTCTTTCGATGCGCTGACACCGAAGTACTGCACGGCATACGACTACCGCACCACGGTGGACGCAGGCCCCAAGAGCCCGAAGCTGTATCGAGGTCAACATGGGTCGCTCGTCACTCCAATCAGAACTCCAAATCTATCTCCGCGAAATCAACGAAGTCGCTCTCCTCACGCCAGAGGAAGAGAAGGATCTTGGTTGGCGCGTCGTCAATGACAACGACGGTTACGCGAAGGATCGCATGATCCGAGCGAACCTCCGATTGGTCATTTCGATTTCGAAGAACTACACGAATCGAGGCCTGTCGCTCTCGGATCTCATCGAGGAAGGCAACATCGGTTTGATTCGCGCAGTCGAAGGATTCGATCCCGCGCAAGGCGCCCGATTTTCGACTTACGCATCCTGGTGGATCAAGCAGGCGATCAAACGCACGCTCATCAATGCCGTGCAACCGATCCATATTCCCGCCTACATGGTGGATCTCATTGCGCGCTGCAAGGATGCCTCGCGCAAACTTGAAGCGACGCTGAAGCGCCACCCGACGCCGCAAGAACTCGCGGACGAACTGAAGATGCCGCTGCGCAAGGTGATGGTCGTGCGACGCGCCCTGAAGGCGTACAACGCACCGACGCAGTCCGCTGGCGGCGAGCACGGCGAGGGTGCCGAGCTTCACGAACTGTTCCAAGATCACCGCGTCACGAAGCCAGAGGAATCCGTCACCAAGAAGGAAGACCTCGGTCTCGTGCTCAAGTTGCTCGAAGAGATCGACGAGCGCGACGCCAAAGTGCTCCGGCTTCGCTACGGCCTTGAGGGCAAAGAGCCACTGACGCTAAAGCAGATTGGTCGTGAAGTTGGCCTGACGCGAGAGCGCGTGCGCCAGATCGAAGTCGAAGCACTCAAGCGGCTTCAACAGCGTCTCAACGAAGACACGCTGCTCGCGGAGCGACAGGCGAAGGCAGAGGCGATGCAGGCGCGTTCTGCGGAACGGGCAGCGCGCGCAATCTCTATGCGCATCATCCCGCTGCAATCACCGCCCCGCGCGCCGGCCCAAATGCTCAAAGTGCAATCCGCACAAGCGACGCAAATCCCAATCGCTCCTTCCACGCGATTGCAGAGCATCTCGCTCCGTTTGGCTTCCGTGCAACGCGAACGACGCGCGTGACTCCGGGGGCGTGAACGCGCTTCGACGCGTCACTTTCGAATGAACGGCATCGCGGTCACAACCGCTGGCGTATTCATTGAGTTGAAGTTGACTTCCAAAGGCGTCCCAATCGCGGCAAGGGTGGGCGGCACATAGGCCATCGCGATCACGCGATCGAGTGAGGGGCTGAGGCATCCGCTCGTCACCGCGCCGACATCGACGCCGTTGGACAGCACACGAGCGCCCTGCCGTGCGGCACGACGGCCTTCGATATGCAGACCAACGAGTTGCTTCTGCGGACCACGCGCCACAATCGCGCGCAGCGCTTCCTGCCCAATGAAGTTCCCGATATGCGCGTCGTCGGGCGTCCCCGCCATGCCCTTATCGAGTTTGACGCCGAAGCTGAGTCCAGCGGAGATTGGATCGGTTTCCTCATCCATCTCGTGACCATAGAGCGGCATACCCGCCTCAAGGCGCAGCGTATCCCGCGCACCAAGTCCAACCGGTCGAATGACGCTCGTCTCGCTCCCCATGTCCTTCAGCACCATGCCGAGTGCGAGGCGAGCCATCGAAGACGGAAGAATCACTTCGACTCCGTCTTCGCCGGTGTATCCAGTGCGGCTCACGAGCACCTTGATGATCATGAGGTTTTTCACGGTGAAGCGGTATCGCTTGAGCGTCGGAACTTCCTTCGAGAGTTTCGAAATCAGTTCAATGACCTTCGGTCCTTGGATCGCGCACATCGCGGTGGACTTCGTCTCGTCCACAAGTTTGAAGGTCATATCGCCACGGACCTGCGCGAAGTGCGCAAGTAATTTCTCCCGATTCGCCGCGTTGCAGACCATGAGGTATTCGTCGTCATCGATGCAGTAGACGAGCACATCGTCTCGGCAACCTCCGCGCTCGTTGCATACGAGCGAATAGCGAATCTGCCCCTTTTCCATCCCGAAGATCTGCCTCGTGCACACGAAGTCGAGAAAACGGCGCGCGTGACGGCCACTGAACCGGAGCCGACCCATGTGACTCACATCGAAGAATCCCCCGCTTTCGCGCGTGAACTTGTGCTCCTCCATGATGGAGCCGTAGGTAATCGGGAGTTCCCAACCCGCATACTCGACCATGCGACCTTTGTGGTCAACATGCAAGTCGTAGAACGGCGTACGCGCAAGTGTCGGAGCGGTCGAAGTCATCCTTGCAGCGTACCCTAGGGCGCGGCAGAATTGCGTTCGGGCGGCTATCTTGCTCTTGATGGATGGTGAGCCGAAGCGAATCAACGACCAGTGTGCGCGCCGCGTCGCGCCTATGCGTCGCCGCTTCGCCGCCATCGAACGCTTTCTGCTCGCGTTCGTCCTCGCCGCGGCGCCACTCCTGCTCTCGACGGCAGTCTCCGCGCAGAGCGTGATGCAGATCGACGACGAGACGCTCGCCGACCGCCCTATCTCCAAAGTGGAATTGAAAGGACTCTCGCGCGTCACGCAGCAAGAAGTCCTCAACAATGTGCGCGTCGCTGCTGGTCAACCCTTCGAAGCCAACGCTGTTCGGGCGGACATTGGGAATCTGTACCGGCTTGGTCAGTTTGAAACCGTCGGCGCCACCGCAACGCTGCTGCCTGACGGCACGGTCGAAGTGCACATCACCTTCGTCGAGCAAGCCATCGTGCTCGACTTGCAGTTCGTCGGCAACAAGATCATTTCCGATCAAGAACTTCGGAAGGCCGTCTCGCTCTACGCGGGAGGACCACGCGACGACTTCCTTCTCGAGCAATCGATGAAGAAGATCAAAGATCTCTACCGCAAGCGCGGGAATTACCTCTGTGAGGTGACGGTTGACGAGACGCGACTCACCGCCTCAGGCATCCTCATCATCCGCATCGTGGAAGGACCGCGCGTCAAGATCAAGGAGATCGAGTTCATCGGGAACGCGAATTTCGATGCCCGCGAGCTGAATGCGGAAGTCCGCACACGCGTGTCGATCCCGCTCTTCGTCAAGGGAGAACTCGACGAGGAACTCCTCATCGACGATGTTGCAGCGCTCGACAAGTTCTATCGCGACCGCGGATTTGTGGATGTCCGCGCCGATCGGCGCGTCACGCTTTCCGCTGACAACACTGAAGCAAAGGTTGCATTCATCATCGACGAAGGTCGCCAGTATCGATTGCGCTCGCTCGTCGTGGAAGGTCGCAACGCGGAAGGCCCAAAGGCGCTCGCCGTGTTTTCTGAAGAACAGTTGCGCGACCTCGGCGCGATGCACACGGGTGATGTGTTCAGTCGCTTGAAGCTCGACAAAACCCTCGCGCTCATCAAGGACGCGTACCTTTTGATGGGGCACATTGATGTCGTCGTCAGCGATCGGTATGTACGCACGGGTCAGGATCCCGAGGTCGACCTCATCATCAGCGTGAACGAAGGTTCGCGCGTGGTAACCGGCGTCGTGCTCGTGCAGGGCAACTTTCTGACCCGCGACCGCGTAATTCGACGCCTCGTGCGAGTCCAACCAGGTCGTGTGCTCGATGGTCGCGAGTTGACGCTCAGCAAGGAGCGCGTGCAGGCTTCGCAGTTGTTCAATCAGGTCCGTGTCACAGTTCAGCGCGCGCGCCCAGAAGATCAGGTGATCGCGCAAGACGAAATCGACGAAGGTGGCGTGCGCACGGAAGTGCGTGACCTGCTCGTGGAAGTGAAGGAGAAAAACACCGGCGCCGTGAACTTCGGACTCGGCATGGGCACGGATTCTGGTGTCTTTGGTGAGTTCTCAATCAACCAGAAGAACTTCGACATCGAAGACCATCCATTGACCTTCGAAGAGCTCATTGCGGGTCGCGCGTATCGAGGCGCCGGACAGCAATTCGCCATCAGCATCGCGCCCGGCAACGAAGTGAGTGTGATCTCGCTCGACTTCACAGAGCCCCATCTCATGGAGTCGGATGTCGCATTGCGCATCAATCCGTTTTTCCGCGAGCGCATCTACGAGGATTGGAACGAAGCTCGCGCGAGCTTCGGCGGATCGCTCTCCCGGCGATTCGGAGACTTCTGGTCGGGCGGCATTCGCACGAACTTGCAATGGGTTGAACTCACGAACTTCGATGTGGACACGCCCGATCAAGTGCTCGCGGATGCAGGACCCGAGACATGGTTCTCGATCGGACCGTACATGAGTTTCCTCGACACGGACAATCAGTTCCGCCCATCGCGCGGAACAAAGTTTGAACTTGCACTCACCCAGTACATGGAGATCGCTACGGGTGAAACCTTCACGAACGCGAAGGCGGGCTTCACGAATTTCTACACGCTCAGCGAGGACTTCCTCGGTCGAAAGACCACCTTGCGCGTCAACGGCGATGTGGGATACATCTTCGGTGGCGACGCGCCGACCTACGAGAAGTTTTACCTCGGTGGCCGCAGTTTCCGCGGATTCCAGTACCGCACCATCAGCCCGAAGGGCACCATCAATGGCGCACCCGACCCAGACAACGATGGCGTCGGCGGGAACTGGTTGGCGTTCCTCGGCACACAGGTGGAACAACCGATCATGGGCTCGTCCTTCAGCGGCGTCGCATTCATTGACAGCGGCACCGTGACGGACACAGTCGAGCTCTCACCGTGGCGAGTTTCTGTCGGCGTCGGCGTGAGGCTTTACATCCCACAGTTTGGGCCGGCGCCCCTGGCATTCGACTTTGCCGTTCCGATCGTGAAGGACCCAACCGATCAGACGCAAGTCTTCAGCTTCAGCGCAGAGATCCCCTTCTGATCGTCTGCCGCGCGGGTGCGAGAAGCGACTCAAGCACAAGTCATCGGGGAAGTTATGATTGCGGCATGACCACTCGTCGTGCCTTTCTTGCTGCATTCCTCGCGATTCTCGTCACACTCGCCATCGCGACGACCAGCGGGGCTTTTCGCCCCGCTGCGGCTTCGATGAACGCTCCCGCGAATGTCGGTGTCGTCAATCTTTCCACCATCGTGGATCGGATGAAGGAGCGCCAAGAATGGGATGTCCGGCTCAAAGCACTGGAGAGCGCGATTACCGAAGAGGGTCGCGCGCGCCGGACGAAGCTTGAAGCGTTCGCCAAAGAAATCGAGCCGATGTCCGAAGGTACGGAGCGCGAGTCCCGCATTGATCAATTCCGCATGCAAGAGATTAAGGACGCGGAATGGCTGAACGGAAAGAAACTTGAGATCGACCGCGAACGAAGCCTGAAGTGGCAGAGCCTCTACCGATCGATCCGCGAAGGAACCAGGAAACTCTCTGAACGCGAAGGTCTTGATCTCGTGATCGTAGATGACTCCAAGACCGAACTTCGCGTGCAGCGCAACGAGAAAGTACCCATGGAAGCGCAAGCACTCGAGCAAATCGCTTCTCTGCGCGTGCTCTTCGGATCGAAGGCCATCGATGTCACGGAGAAGCTGCTCGTCCAACTCGACAATGATCGATCACTTGGCGCAGCGACTGGTGCGTCGGGCCTCCCGAACCCAGCATCGACGCCGGCGGCTCGCTGATTCGCAACGCCTCACAACGCTCCCCTCCCCGCAAGCCCTCCATCTCCCCAAGTCGCCATGAAACGCATTCGCCTCGACCTCCTCGCCGTCCTGCTCGTTGGCTTCGTCGCGCTCGGGCTTCCCGCGCTCAAGAGCATCCTCCGACCAAGCGCGTCCATCCCCGCAGGTGGCGATGCACGCGTGGCGACGATTGATCTCGAGAAGGTCTACAACTCCATTGACGCATACAAGTCGAAGCTTGAAGCGATCAAGGTTGTGGAGGAGGAACTGAAGTCGCAAGCCGAAGCGCAGCAAGCGGCCATCAAGGATCTCGAAGCTGAGTTCGACAGCTATCAACCCGGGAGCGAAGCGCAACTCAAGTCGATGGCGCAATTGCAGGCCGCTGTTGGTGAATTGAAGGCGCTCCAGGTCTTTGCACAGGCCAAAATCGAATCGATGCAAGCGCGCGCGCTTCGCGATGCGTACCTCTTGGTGAAGGACGCGACGAAGCGATTCGCGGAGAAGGAAGGCATCGATTATGTGATGCTCGATGACTCCATCCCGCAAATCGAAGCCTCGAACGCAAAGCAAATGCTCGCGCAAATCAGCGCGCGCCGATTCCTCTTCGCATCGCCTGGCAATGATGTCACCGCGCAACTCGTTGCCATGTTGAACGCGGAGTTCAAGGACAAGAGCGCGCCGAGCGCGTCGACCCAAGGCACCTCGACGGCGCCTGCAACTCCCGCCGGAGCGGCGAGCGGTGGCTGAACGACCGCAGTCCGCGCAAGAAGTTGCGACGCTCGTCGGCGGCGCGATTGAGGGCAACGGCGCTGCGGTCGTGTCTGGGCTCGCGTTCGTTCACGATGCCCAAGCGGGCGATGTGGCATTCGTTGGCGACGGCAAGCACGCGCGCATGATCGCAGCAAGCCGTGCGGGCATCATCATTCTCAACGAAGACCTTCCCTGCAGCGAAGAGGCACGCGCGGGGCGCACGCTCATTCGCGTGAAAAACGCTGATCACGCGATGCTCGCGCTGCTGCGCGCTTTCGAGACACCCGCAGAACTTCCAGCCGTGGGTCGTCATCCAATGGCTGACATCCATCGCACTGCGCAAGTTGATCCAAGCGCACGCATTGGCTCGTTTGTTTCCATCGGCGCGCGAGCGGTGATCGGTGCGCACTGCGTCCTTCACAACGGCTGTCACGTCTACGCCGATGTCGCCATGGGCTCGCACTGCGTCGTGCACAGCAATGTTGTGTTACGCGAACGCACTCGGCTTGGAAATCGCGTGGTCCTTCACGGCGGCGTTCACCTTGGAACCGATGGCTTCGGATATCAAGCGGACCCCGGTGGAAAGGGCATCGCCAAAGTTCCACACATTGGACATGTCGACATCGGCGACGATGTAGAGATCGGCGCGAGCACTTGCATCGATCGCGGCAAGTTCGGCGCCACTGCAGTCGGCGCAATGACGAAAATCGACAACCTTTGCCAGATCGGACACAATGTTCGGATCGGCAGAGGCTGCGTCATTTCCGGTCTCACTGGGATCGCCGGAAGCGTAACGATGGGTGATGGGTGCCGAATTGGTGGCGGCTGCCGCATCGCGGACCATCGCACCATCGGCAATGGCGTGAGCCTCGCTGGGGGTTCCGGACTCATGCATGACATTCCAGATGGCGCAACTTGGGGCGGATCACCGGCGCAGGAGCAGAAAGCTGCTTTGCGAGAGATGGCGCTGATCCGTAAACTGCCGCAGTGGCACCAAATGTTCAAGCATCTTCTCGAAGCGCCGAAGGCGCCTTAACCGCCGTCGGGCACGGCGCGCTCGCGACCAGCACTACGCTCGAACGGCAGCGAACCCTCGCAAGACCCGTCACGGTACGCGGGAAGGGGCTGATGCTCGGCATCGACGCGACCGTGGTCATTCAGCCCGCCCCCCCGCACTCTGGGATCTCATTCCTCCGGACTGATCTGAATCCACCCGTTCGGATCCCCGCGATCGTTGAGCATGTCACGCCACGCCCCCGTCGCACCGTCTTGAAAGTCGGCGAAGCTTCCATCGAGACGGTCGAGCATCTGCTCAGCGCACTGATGGGGATGCGCATCGATAATGCCATCATCGAGATCAACGGCCCTGAAGTCCCCTGCGGTGACGGGAGTGCTGCGATCTTTGCGGAGCCCATTCTCGAAGCGGGATTTGTTGAGCAGGACGCGCAGCGCCGCTCGTTCAAACTGCGCGAGCCCATCGTGATCGAAGAGGGCGAAGGCATGATCGCCGCGATGCCCTACGACGACATTGGCATGCGCATTGTGTATGACCTTGATTACGGCGCGAAGCGTTCTCGCATTCGTCACCAGACCTGCTCGTTCAATCTCGGAAGCGGCGATTACCTCGCAGAGATCTCGCCGTGCCGCACCTTCGCACTGAAGGAGGAGGCGCAAGCGCTGCAAGATGCGGGGCTCTGCAAGCATCTCAGCCCGCGCGACATTCTCGTCATTGGCGAAAACGGCGACCCCATCGACAACCGATATCGGTTTGACGACGAACCAGTCCGTCACAAGGTGCTCGATGTGATCGGCGATCTCTCCCTCGTCGGTTGCCCCGTCCAGTGCCGCATTCTCGCCGTGCGATCGGGCCACGGACTCAATCGAAAACTGGGTCTCAAGATTCGCGAGCAGATGCTTGCCGCGGACATGAAGAAGACGATGATCGAAGGTCGCGTGATGGACATTCGATCGATTCAGAAGTTGATGCCGCATCGATACCCGATGCTGCTCGTCGATCGCGTCATCGAGGTGGAAGGCACCCGTCGCGCGATCGGGATCAAGAATGTCACGATCAATGAGCCCTTCTTCCAGGGCCACTACCCAGGTACACCGATTATGCCTGGCGTGCTGCTCGTTGAAGCGATGGCACAACTCGGTGGACTGTTGCTCTCGACGGTGCTCGAACACACTGGGAAAGTCGCGATTTTGCTCTCGATCGATCGAGTGAAACTTCGCAAGCCAGTCGTCCCGGGCGACCAAGTTGTCCTCGAGGCAGAGAACATTCGTGCGACTGCGCGCACGGGGCATCTCAAGTGCCGCGCCAAGGTTGGAGACAAGATTGCAGCCGAAGCGGAGCTCCGGTTTATGATGGTCGACCCTGATATTGAATAGACCGACATCCCAAGCAAGCGAAATCGTTTTCTCGCCTCATGACTCGCATTCACCCCACCGCCATCATCGATCCCTCAGCCGAGCTTGCCTCGACTGTGGAGGTTGGTCCATGGTGCGTGATTGGTCCCAAAGTCTTTCTCGGCGAGCACTGCGTGCTGCGCTCACACGCGACGATTGAGTGCAACACAAGAATGGGCGCGGGCAATGTGCTCTTCCCGTTCTGCGCCGTTGGTGGCACACCGCAGGACCGCAAGTTCCGTGGCGAAGAGACCTGGCTTCATGTCGGGAATGGCAACCACATTCGTGAACATGTCACGATGCACCGCGGCACAGGCAATGGCGGCAGCGCGACGCGGATCGGCGATCGGAATCTCTTCATGGTCGGCGTGCATGTCGCGCACGACTGCCAACTCGAAGACGAGATCACGATCGCGAACGCCGCGATGCTCGCTGGGCATGTGCATGTCCACACCGGCGCCAACATCGGAGGCGGTGCCGCGTTTCACCACTTCGTCACGATCGGATCGTGCGCACTCGTCGGCGGCTTCGCTCGGTGCTCGAAAGACATTCCGCCCTTTCTCATTGTCGAAGGATCTCCCGCGCAGGTCCGTGGTCACAACCATGTACAAATGACACGCCGCGGTTTTAGTGAAGAAGAGATTGAGGCAGTGAAACAGGCGTACAAGAAGGTGTTCCGCGAAGTTGGCGGAACGGTGGCGGAGAAAGTCGCGGAATTGCGTTTGGAGTTTCCGACGATCAAGCCACTGGCGAAGCTCTGCGACGCGCTGCTCGCAAGCGCGAACGGCGTACACGGCCGTGCACTCGAAAAAATGCGTCACGACGACAAACTCGCGACACATGGCGCCGGGGTCCCGTTGCCATAACGCCCTCGTTCGTTGCGAGCGCACTTTCCCGCCGCAGATGCCATTGGAACGCTTGGAAGTGACTGGTCTGCCACGCAATCCGCGACGATTGTCAACCGTAACGACAGAATCGCCGATCTCTCAACACCCATTCATGCGCGTTCTCCTCGACGAAATTGACACCGGCCTCTCTCCGGCGAACATTGCGGATGCACTCAGTGAAGCTGCGCGTCTCGCGGAGGCGGCGGGACGCCTCGTGGTGGATGTCCACATCGATGGCGTGCGCTGGGAAGAAGAAGACTTCGAGTCCCCCGCGCTCGTCTCGCGTGATGCGAGCGAAGTGCGCCTCACCACGGTCTGCCGGAAGGATTTGCTCCGAGACATTTTTCTCCATGCCGCCGAAGCGGTGCTCAACGCTGATGAGCAGCAGCGCGCAGCGGCGAAACTCCTCCAAGAGGACCGGGCGACTGATGCATACCCCGCATTGCTCGAGGCACTGAACACTTGGAGCCAAGTCCAGAGTGCGCTCGCGCAAGGACTGAGTCTCGGCATCGTGACGCGTGAACGAGCGCTCGGCGCCGGAGTCTCCGTGGATGCGTCTGTGCAGTCGCTCGAGGCCCAGTTGCAAACCTTGAAACTCGCGATGAGCCGACAAGATCATGTCGCCGTGAGCGATTGCCTGCTCTATGAGTTTCCGCAAACGACGCGAGTCTTTGCGACGATGCTGACCGAATGCGCCAAACTCGCCACTGCGTGACATCGAAACCTCGCCTATGACCGCCGCTCGATCGAACCCCAACTCTTCACTCGTCGCGAAAGCCGAACAAGCGCTGAAGCGGCACCAGTGGTTTGAAGCGGAGCGACTCGCGCTCAAAGCACTTGAGTCCGCTCGCGCAGCGCGCGAGTTCGATGAGATGGCGCGCATCACGCTGCCCCTTCAAGAAGCGCGTCGCCAACGCATGTTGATCGCAGCGGAGGTCGGCAAGTTGACGATCGTCAACGAGAGTGTTCCTGAGGACACCAAAATCAGCGCCGGCTGTTACCTCATTCAACCTCCTGCAGTCGGGGCAGACGCACGGCGACTGCGACTTGCATTGTTGGAACGAGATGCGCCGTCGCTCGTCCTCTGCCGTGAACCGAAGACTTCCGCGGGTCTCTGCCCAATCGTGAGTATTGGCCAAGTGACAATCCGCACGCGAATTGATCCACCGACAAAGTGGGAGAAGCCATCGTTCTCCTGGTATCTCTCGGCGCTCGAACAACTTGGAGATGCCGCAATCGCATCCATCGATCGCGGCATTGAGCCAGTCCGTCAAGTCGACGCCCTGCTGCAGTGTGTCGACTCGCATCCCGATCACGAAAAACTCCACCAAGCGCTTGCGGAGGCTTGCAAGATGGCAGCGCGAGAAGAACGGCGCATCGCCGAACTTCCGCCGTCGCGCAGGCGTGCAGCAGTTTCCGACCTCGACGAAGCCAGCGTCGACGAAGACGAATGAGCGCGTGCTACGCTTGTGGCATGACGCAAGGACATGCCACGCTGATCGCGGGATTGCCCACAACCAATCTCACGCTGTATCGAGAAATCCGGTTCAAAGTAGGCGACCCAACTGCGTTGATGCTGCTTCCTCAGGCATGCGGCGGAGTGGAGCGCCTGCTGCTCATTCGCGATATTGAGATGGATCGCGCACGCAAACATGCTCGCGTGCATCGCGTTGCGTGCGCGGCGGAGTTTGAACCGGCATCTGGATTGAGCGGCGATCGCGAGACCGCGACGGCACAAGCCGTTGCGGAGTGCCTTCGTCGCGCGAGCATTCAAGTCGTGCACACCGATCGGACGCTACCGACGATCTACGCGCACTTCATTCAACTTGCCGGCATGCGCGTCGAATGTGATGTCGAATGGGGCATCCTTGCGCGTCGAGCCAAGGACGAACAGGAACTTGCGTGGCTTCGCGAAGCACAAGCCGCAACGGAGCGCGCCATGCAGCTCGCAAGTCGGACGATTTTGCAGGCACGCGCCGCGAAGGACGGCACGCTGCAACTTGACGGCGCGACGCTGACTTCAGACTCGCTGCGGACGATGATCGATGTGTTTCTCCTTGGCGAAGGTTACGACAACCCCAACTCGATCGTCGCCTGCGGACCGCAGGGCGCAGACTGCCACGATCACGGATCGGGCGATCTTCGGACTGAGCAACCCATCATCGTGGACATTTTTCCGCGGAACAAGAAAACGCTTTACAACGGAGACATGACGCGGACCTTTGTGCATGGCGCGATCGATCCGCTCATCGCGCGAATGCACGCCGCAGTCGTCGCAGCCAAGCGTGCTGCAATCGATGCAGTGAAACCCGGCGTCACGGGCGAAGCGGTGCATGCCGCCACGCTCGCGTCACTCGCGGGCAGCGGTTTTTCGAGTGGACAGCCGACATCATCACGAGTTCCAGTGATGAGTCACGGCACTGGTCACGGCATCGGACTTGAAGTGCATGAGCCCCCGCTACTCGCCGCCAAGGCGCCCGCGCTGATCGTCGGCGATGTCCTCACGGTTGAGCCGGGACTCTATGCCCTCGATGTTGGCGGCGTGCGCGTGGAGGACATGGTCGCAGTCACCACAACCGGTTGCGAGAACTTCAACCGGATGGATGAGGGACTGCACGCCGACTGAGCACGAAACGAACCTTGCCACGTTGTTGCGCCGGTGGCGATTCACTCGCGCCGGGATCCTTCACGAGACGTCTGATTTGCGGGCGATTCACTCGCCCCGGCGCAGTCGAAAGCGAGCGAAGGATTTGACCCGCTGCGGGTCAGAATCCGCGGCTCGCGCTCAAACGAATGCAGCGAGCTCGTGATTTTCGCTTGCGCTGCGCGGAATGGGAAATCACGAGCGAGTCAGTTTCCGATACTTCATTCGGTGCGGTTGATCCGCCTCGGCTCCAAGTCGTCGGTGGCGATCCTCCTCGTAGCTTGACCAGTTGCCGTGATGGAAGTGAAGCTTCGCGTCGCCCTCAAACGCAATGATGTGCGTTGCGAGACGGTCAAGGAACCAACGATCGTGGCTGATGATGACAGCCGTGCCCACGAAGTTCTCAAGCGCCTCTTCAAGTCCGCGCATGACATTCACATCGAGATCGTTCGTCGGCTCGTCGAGCAGAATGACATTCGAACCTTGCCGCAACAATCGCGCGAGGTGCACGCGATTGCGTTCACCACCGGAGAGCTGGTCGACAAACTTCTGCTGATCGTTGCCGCTGAATCCGAAGCGCGCAACATACGAACGACTATTGACCTTGACCGTTCCGAGTTTGATTTCTTCGCTTCCGTCGGTGATCGCTTCCCACACATTCTTGCCTGCGGGAAGCGAGTCGCGTGACTGTTCGACATAGGAGAGTGTGACAGTCTCACCGACCTTGAAGGAACCGCTGTCGGGCTTCTCAAGTCCCGTGATCATGCGGAAGAGCGTCGTCTTGCCTGCGCCATTTGGTCCGATGATGCCCACGATCGCGCCTGGCGGAATCGAGAAGGTCGCGCCCTCAAGGAGGAGCGTGTCACCGAACGCCTTCGAGATTCCCTTCGCCTCGATCACCAGATCGCCAAGGCGCGGGCCCGGCGGAATGTAGATCTCGATGTCCTTCGCGCGCTTCTCTTGATCTTCGCTCAAGAGTTTTTCGTACGCACTCACGCGAGCCTTGGACTTGGCCTGCCGGCCCTTCGGGTTCTGGCGAACCCAATCAAGTTCGCGCGCGAGCATCTTCTGTCGCACAGTCTCTTGCTTCTCTTCCTGTTGCAGTCGACGCGATTTCTGCTCGAGCCAACCGGTGTAGTTACCCTTGAATGGGATACCGATGCCTCGATCAAGTTCGAGAATCCAACCCGCAACATTGTCAAGGAAGTAACGATCGTGCGTGACCGCGATGACCGTGCCGGCGTAGCGCTTGAGATGCTGCTCGAGCCAGTTGACGCTTTCGGCATCGAGGTGGTTCGTCGGTTCATCCAACAGCAACACATCTGGGTTTGAAAGAAGCAAGCGGCACAGCGCCACTCGACGCCGTTCTCCACCGCTCAACATGTTGCATGCCGCCTCTTTCGGGGGACAGCGCAGCGCGTCCATTGCCATTTCAAGTTGGCTATCGAGCGTCCATGCGTCAATCAAATCGAGTTTCTCTTGGAGATCGCCGACGCGCTCGAGCGTCTTCTCCATGTCCTCGGGCGTGAGATTCGGATCACACAACTTCTCGTTGAGTCGATCGTATTCATCCATGAGCTTGGTGACTTCCGCGGCGCCTTCGCGCACGACTTCGTCGACCGTCCGCGTCTCGTGTTTCAGCGGCTCTTGCTCGAGGAATCCAACGCGAAATCCGGGCGCCATCTCGATCTTGCCTTCGAACTCCTTGTCGATTCCGGCGAGAATCCGAAGCAGCGTCGACTTTCCCGAACCATTGAGTCCGAGCACGCCGATTTTCGCGCCATAGAAGTACGAGAGGCTGATGCCCTTCAGAATGTCCTTTTGATTGATGCGCTTCGTCACATCAAGCATGGAGTAGATGACGCGTTGCGATGCTGGAGCGTTAGTAGCCATGGGAGGTCGCGAACTCTTTCGTAGAAACGGATTGAGGGGGCAATCCTAGGGAACGATCGCGCGCTCCGCAGGCGAAGTAGAGCGCATTCGCGGGCAGATTGCGCAAGTCTTCGTGAATCGATGAGCGCCTGTTCGCGTCGTCCGCGCCGCTTGCTCATCAGGGCGGCTTCGGTTAGACTCACAGACTGCGGGGTAGAGCAGTTGGTAGCTCGTC
>SXUI01000014.1 GCA_005790605.1 Planctomycetia bacterium
GAAGTGCTGGAAGAGGACGGGATCGCCTCCCATGCCAGGATCGAAGATGCCGATGCCGAACGCGCGCTCAATGATGAGAAGCAACAGCGTGATACCGAGTACCGGTGTCGCGAGCACTTGAATCAGTGCCGTCGCGTACAGCGCCCACAAGAGCAGCGGCATCCGGAACCAAGTCATCCCCGGTGGACGAAGTTTGTGAATCGTCACGACGAAGTTCAGACCGGTGAAGATCGAACTAAAGCCGAGGACGAAGACGCCCATGACGACCGGAATCACGCCAGCGGTTTCGGTGCTCGTGCTGTAGGGCGTGTAGAAAGTCCAACCTGTGTCGAATCCGCCGGCGAGCAGCGCATAGACCGAGAGCAGTGCGCCGGTGATCCAGAGGTAGTAACTGAAGAGATTGAGCCTTGGAAACGCGACATCCTTGGCGCCGAGCATGACGGGCAACACGAAGTTACCCAACGCGCCAGGGATGCTCGGAATGATCACGAGGAAGACCATGATCGCGCCGTGCAGCGTGAACGCTTGGTTGTACTGATCCGCGTCGATCCACGAGACTTCGCCTGGCGTCAACAGTTTGGTGCGCACAATGAGCGCGAACAGACCGCCGACGAAGAACGATGCCAGCACGGAAATCAGATACATCACGCCGATGCGCTTGTGATCGAGCGTAAACATCCACGACTTGATCCCACGCGTATAGGTGAGATAGTTGTCGGTCGATGCTGCGTGGCTTGAAGGAGTCAGCGTGGTCATGGCTTCGCGTCCGTCTGTCAATGGCTCTGTCGAGACTCTGTCCTGCTCTGCACGGGTCCTGCGCCGCAAGCGCGCTCTGCGTTACTTCGCGGCGCCTGCGCCGCCGATGAACTTGCCCTTCGCGTCGAACTGATCGAGGTTCTTCATCATGCCGATGATGGCATCGATCGCCCTGTCGTTGAGTTGACCCTTGAAGGTCGGCATCACGTTGCCGAAAGGCACAACGATGTGCTCGCCCGGATTCAAGATCGAGTTGCGAACATACGACTCGGGGTTTTCGAATGCCTTCCCTGGGCCGATGAGCGAGGCGTAAGTCTCGCGGCCGTTGTCGAGCTTGCCATCGGCGCCCGCCCCACCCGACACGCGCGCCCACAAGCCTTGCCAGGTCGGGCCCGTGCTCGAACCGCCATTGAGCGTGTGGCACGACGCGCAGCGTCCGAACAACTTCGGGCCCGCAACTTGCCAGAGTTCGTCACCCTTGAGCTCGTCCATCCATCGACCCTGCTTGTCGAGCCAGAGATCAAAGTCTGCTTGCGGAAGCGCAAAGACCTTCGCGTGCATCTTCGAGTGATCCTTGCCGCAGTACTCCGCGCAGAACAAGTGGTGGAACTTCTGCTTCGATGGATCTGCGTCGTTCCACCCTTCGGTGACATGGTCGGTTTGGAACCACAGCGTGGAATACCGACCCGGAACGACATCCTTCTTCACTCGGAATGCGGGGATGTACACCGCGTGGAGCACATCCTCCGAACGCATCACGAGCTTGACCGGTCGGCCGACCGGCACATAGAGATTGGAATCCGCACTCGCCGCACCCGTTGGGTAGCGGAAGTTCCAGAACCACTTCTGACCCGTCACATCGATTTGATAAGCGTTCTGCGGCGGCGTCGAAAGGTCGATGAACCCGCGGAACCCAAACCAGAACATGAAGACGCAGAGAATTGTGGGGATGATCGTCCAGCCGAGCTCGAGCATCGTGTGGTGCGCCGGACCGCGCGCGTAGACCTCACGCCCCTTCTGGCGATACTTGATCGCGAAGTAGATCATGAGACCGATGACGAGCACGAAGAAGAAGTAGCTGATCCACGCGATGAACTGGAACGCAAAGTCGACCTGTGGAGCGGCCGTTGACGCGCCCTCGGGCAACCAAAAATCCGCGGGACTGATAGGCACACTCGTCGAGAGCGCAGCCTGACCTTGAGATTCGGAATTGGCCTGAAGCAGAAGGTGAATCATGGATCGACTCGGTTCAAACTGAATGACAATCAAACAGACGCGTGCGCAGTTGAGTGTGGCTCGACCGCGCGACCCTGACCTTGCAATCGCTCACGACGCCAGAAGTACACAAGACCGCTCGCGACAACAACGAGCGTGAGCGCGCCTGCAAGCTGCATGACACGCATGGCCCCCACCACATAGCTTCCCGCGTTCGGGTCATAGACATGGCACCAGAGGATGAATCGGTCGAGCGTCGAACCGATCTTTCCTTCGGATGCCTCAAGCAGCGCCATTCGGAGCTGCGGTGGATCAAACTTCGTTCCGTAGATATAGCGACCGACCCGCCCATCCGGCGTGATCACGAAGATCGCGGCCGCATGCGCGTAGTCACCATTCTCTTGCCGGCGATACTCAAAGCCGACTGCGTCTGCGATCGCCTTTGAGGACTTCGCACTTCCGGTGAGGAAATGGAACCCTTGCGCCGCGCCAGGCCGCCCGTACTCCGCGACATAGCCTTCCTTCTTCGCGCGAGCAAGGTCAGCGGTCTCGCTCGGATCGATCGACAGGCAGATGACCTCGTACTCGTTGCCGATGCTCCAATCGAGCTCAGTGAACGCATCGACCGCGCCATTGAGTACAAGCCCGCAGAGCATCGGGCACTTCATGTATCCAATCTGGAGAACAACCGGTCGCTCTCGCTTGAAGTAGTCCGCCAAGCGCACGCTCTCGCCCGCCTCATTGGTCAGCGCAGTCTCGAGGGGGAGCGTGGCATCGAGATGCTCCACGATGTCCACGCCCTTCAGCTCGGCAGGAACATCGCCGTTCAGCTGTGCCTCAGCCCCATTGACAAGGCACAACGCCGCGCCCAAGGCGACGATCGAAGTGCATTGCGTGAAGATGGAACGAGAAACGAACATGGCTTCGGCGTTACTTTGTGGCTCGCTTAGCTGCTGCGTCGGCGACGAGCAACTTCATCGCCTGGTCGATCGGAATGTGAATGCGCTCGGTGGACTTGTCGTCACTGTCGATTTCGATGAAACGACCGTACTGCGCGATGCGCGCCTTTTGCGCATTCGCAAGTTCAAATGACTCTTGGGGCAATTCTTCAATCACGCGCGTCTGCGTGAAGGAATCCTGCATTCCAAAGAACATCACACAGGTCGCAATCACGAGTGCTGCAAACCCAACGGTTCCTGCGAGCGACAGAAACCAGGTCATGCCCGGCTCTGGGTCATCCGTGAGTGTGACATGGGGAGGAAGTTCTTGACTCATAGCAATCGCTTTCTCAGAGACGCATCAGGCGTTTTCAAACGAGAGTGATTCATGCAGACGAGGATCGCGCGCTGGAACGAGCGAGCGACCCTGGAGGTACGCAACCGATCCCGCAACGACGAGGCTGAGGACCCCGAACGAGAGGAGGTAATTCAAAGGATTGTCGAGGCCATTCGATTGCGTGCCATACTTCGCGACGAGGTCGCCATAGGTCGCGAACGAACCAATGTCGCTTGGAATCTCAGGCATCACGAGCCAGTACAGATCGATCCAGTGACAGCAGAGCATCCACGCCGCGGCGATCGCGAGTGAGACTCCGTATCGCTTTGGCCATCGGCTGATCATGCCCACGAATGGGATGACGAAGTGCCCGAAGAGGAGCATGAGAGTGACGGGGAGCCAACCGCCGACTTGGCGCGTGAGGAACCAACCGGTTTCTTCTGGGAGATTCGCGTACCAAATCAGCATGTACTGGCTGAATCCGATGTAGGCCCAGAACACCATGCCGAAGGCGAAAAGCAGTTTGCCCAAGTCTTGAAGGTGCTCGCCGCTCACGATGCCGGAGAGGAACCCCCAGCGCTTCAATCGAACGGTGATGAGTGCCAACGATGCGTACCCGCCTGTCACGCAACCAGTGAAGAAGTACACGCCGAACATTGTGGAGAACCACGCGGGCGAGAGCGACATGATCCAGTCAACGGCCGCGAAGGTAGTCGTGAGTCCAAACGCGATCGCCGCCGGGCCAGACCATTTCTGCATGGCGTAGGTACGGCACATCGCTCCGTCTTGATCTTGCTTCGTGCTCTGGTTCGTGAAGAACCACGCGAGCAGTCCCCACGCGGCGAAGTACACCACTGCACGAATGAGGAAGAAATTCGCATTCAAGAATGCGACCTTCTTCTCGACCACATGCGCCATGCCTGGGTCATTCGCCTCAAGAGTGGCCATGTCAGCCCAAGGGAAGAGCGTTCCCGCCGTGCCGTTGAAGAACATCCACAGCACTGGGATGAAGAGCAGCCAAATCCACTTCAGGTTCGATGCGAGCGCTTCGGCCGGACGACGCACGGCGACACTCCAGCCTGCGCGTGTCAGGAACTGAATGATGACGAAGAACAAACCACCAAGGCAGATCGTGAGCCCAAAGAGGAAACTCACGAGATACATCTTCCAGAAGGTCCGCGCATCGGTCTCAAACGCGCCGGTCTTTCCGAGGTAGACGCCTGCGCCAAGGCAGACAATCCCGATGCCGACCGCCGCATTGCGGAGCGTGAGGCTACCAGGACCCAGTTGGGTGTTCTTGGGAGAGAGATCTGCGTGCGAAGCGTGACTCATGAAATCAGTCTTTCGTTTGAAGCGCGCCCAACGGTGCGCTTCCATTCAAGCGTGGCTTACTTCAGAAGTGGAAGATCCTTGCGACGTTCCGGTGGCACATCTTGGGTGGTCGCGTTCTGTGATCGTTGCAGCGCCTGCACATAACAGGCGATTGCCCATCGATCGTCGGTCGTAATCTGTCCTTGATATCCCGCCATGTTGCGGATGCCATTCGTCGCGACATTGAAAATCATGCCGAGTCGATGTTCGCGAATCAGTGGGTCATGCAAGCTCTTCGCCGCAACCCACTTGGTTCCCATGACTGGACCATTGGTGTTCGACATCAGCGCCATGGCGCGTTGGTTCACAATCCCATCGCCGTAGCCCGCGTAACCGTGGCATGCCGAGCAATAGATGTTGTACCGCTGCTGACCGCGAGCAATGAATGCGTCGGTCAGCTGCAACTGCGACGGCAAACTGTCGGCCCAATCACCTTGCACCGCGCCTTCCCAGTAATGCGTGTCATCGTAGGTTTCGCCACGAGCCACGCTTCCTTCGACAGCCGGCCGCATCGCGCGATGATCTGCGAAGAGGGGATTCTTCGTCTGCGTCTTGAACTTCGGTTGGAAGTCCATGTCTTGAAAGATATGCACGGCGCGATTTGCATCCGGCGTCGCACGAACACGTGCGATGATGGTGAATGGCAAGACCGCGGCGACGGTCGCGAGAAGAGCTAGAAATACGAGCCAGCGTGGGGGCATGTCAGTCCTCCACCGCTTCGACCGCACTTGCACCGAGGGTACGAAGGAAAGCCTCCGTAGAGCCGCGCAAGAATTTTGGGTCGCGTGCCTCGATCACAACGAAGAAACGATCGTTCGTTGCTCGACGGAAGCGGTTGTTCTGTAGGAGTGGGTGGTAGAGCCGAGGAAGTCCGTTGAAGAGGAACATCAACCCCACACAGGAGAGTGCGGAGAAGAGCACCGTCAACTCGAACATCACCGGGATAAACGCCGGCAAACTCATCATCGGCTTGCCGGAGATCAGGTACGGGTAACCAGTCACCTTCACGAGAGCCCAGGCAGGGAACCCAAACGAGTTGGTGAAAGTCTGCAACGCGAATGCGGCGGCAGTGCCCGTCGCGCCCGCGCCGAACACGAAGAAGGGAAGCCAAGTGCGCTTCACGCCCATCGCTTTATCGAGTCCGTGCACAGGGAAAGGCGTACAGCAGTCCCACCAAATGAATCCAGCATCGCGCACCTTCTCGGCGGCGTGCATGAGGTCGTGCGTATTCTCAAACTCCGCGATGAGTCCGTAGACCGGACGGCGCGAGGCAGGAGACGGTGCATGCGAAACGGCGGACATCAGTGTGCGCTCCCATGCTTGGCGTGACCATGCGCATGCGCGTGATCAGGGTTGTGCGGATCTGCTGCGGGCATGACGGCCTTCACTTCAGCCATCGCAATCATCGGAAGGAAACGGCAGAACAAGAGGAACAGCGTGAAGAACAGCCCGAATGCGCCGAGCATCGTGCCGATGTCGACCCAAGTCGGCGTGAACTGATCCCACGAACTCGGGAGGAAGTCGTTCGCAAGGCTCGTCACGATGATGACGAATCGCTCAAACCACATGCCGACATTCACGACGATCGAGAGGACGAACATCATCGGGATGCTGGTGCGCATCTTCTTAAACCAGAAGAGCTGCGGCGTGATCACATTGCAGCTCACCATGATCCAGTATGCCCACCAGTACTGACCGAAGGCGCGATTCACAAATGCGAACTTCTCGAAGGCTGCGCCGGAGTACCACGCGACGAAGAACTCCATCGAGTACGCATAACCCACCATGCAACCGGTCGCGAGAATGACCTTGTTCATGTTGTCGAGGTGGCGCAGCGTGATGAGATCCTTGAGTCCGAAGAGCTCGCGCGCAGGAACCGCAAGGGTCAACACCATCGCGAATCCGCTGAAGATGGCGCCCGCGACGAAGTACGGCGGGAAGATGGTCGTGTGCCAACCGGGAAGTTGGGATGTGGCGAAGTCGAACGAAACGACCGAGTGCACCGAAAGCACGAGCGGAGTCGAGAGCGCTGCGAGGATGAGGTATGCGCGCTCGTAACGATGCCAGTGTCGATTCGAACCGCGCCATCCGAGGGCGAAGAGCCCGTACGCGAACTGCTGCAGTTTGCCCTTCGCGCGATCGCGAAGCGTTGCGAGATCTGGAATCATGCCCGTGTACCAGAACACGAGCGAAACAGTGAAGTAGGTACTCACTGCGAAAACGTCCCAGAGCAATGGCGAGCGGAACTGCGGCCACATGTCCATCTGGTTGGGAATCGGGAAGAGCCAGTACGCGAACCACACGCGACCGACATGGATACCTGGGAACAGACCGGCGCAGATGACTGCGAAGATCGTCATCGCTTCCGCGAATCGATTGATGCCGGTGCGCCACTTCTGGCGGAAGAGGAACAAGATCGCGCTAATGAGCGTTCCTGCGTGACCGATACCGACCCAGAACACGAAGTTCGTGATGTCGAACGCCCACATGACAGGGTTGTTGAGGCCCCAAACACCGACACCGGTGAAGATGAGGTAGGAGACGCAGAATCCGAGGAATCCGAGTACTGCGAGCGACAATGCGAAGGCGATGTACCACGCCTTCGGAGCGCGACGCGCTTCCGCGACACGACACACTGTCGTGGTGACCTCCGCGAAGGTCGTGAGATTCAAGACCAACGGCGCGCGTGTTCCTGGCTCTTCGACAGTGTTGTCGATGACTTCAGCGGCGTGCGTGTGAGAAACGGGAAGCGTGCTCATGAATGCGCCTCGTGCGAAGCCGCTGAACTATGCGAGTCAGTCGAGTCATGGCCTGTGCCATGGCCATGATCATGTGCGTCGGCGCCATGCTCGATCGCTGGATTCCAAACGCGCGCGAGATACTTCAAGCGCGGCTTCGTATTGAGTTCATCAAGAAGTCCATAGCTGCGCGGGCCCTTCTGAGCCGCGGCTACTTCGCTCGTCTTCACATTGAGATCGCCAAACACGATCGCGCCAGTCGGGCATGCCTCTTGGCACGCGGTCTGGACGGTGCCATCAGCAATCGCCCACTCAGGCGCGCCTTCCACACCGCCCTGCTTCGCCCACGCATTCTTCGTGTTGATGCGGGCGTCTTGGATGCGCTGCACGCAGAAGGTGCATTTCTCCATGACGCCGCGCGTGCGCACAGTGACATCAGGATTGAACTGCATGCGTGGCCACTCGTTGGGACCTTCGGAGGTGTAGTACTCGGGCTTGGTCATGAAGACGCCGCCCTCTCGCACTGGCTCGCGTCGATGCCAATCGAAGAAGTTGAAGCGACGAACCTTGTATGGGCAGTTGTTGCTGCAGTAACGGGTACCGATGCAACGGTTGTAGACCATCGCGTTGAGCCCTTGCTCATCATGCACCGTTGCCGCGACGGGGCAAACTTGTTCGCACGGCGCGTTCTCGCAATGCATGCACGCGATCGGCTGCACCGCAAAGCCGCTTGGCTTGGCCGGATCCGATCCGCGGAAGTAGCGATCAACACGAATCCAGTGCATCTCTCGACCGCGAGCGACTTGATCCTTACCCACGATCGGCGTGTTGTTTTCAGCTTGACATGCTGTCACGCACGCGCTGCAGCCGGTGCACGAGGCCAAGTCAATCGACATCGCCCAGCGGAACTTCGCGCCCGCGAGATTCGATTCATCCCACAACGAGAGCGTGTGCGGGACATGGTTCGCATGCGCTGCAAATCCAGGCTCGTGCTGGTATGTCGCGAGCGACGCGCTACGCACGAGCGCAGGCAGACGCTCCTGAATGCCAGACTCTGGAACCTTCGGATCGAGTGCATCAATCGCACCGTGATCTTGTGTGTGCGCGAAGGCGTAGCGCTCGGAGGTCTTCGTGATGCCAGCAGTACGGGTGAAGTAGGGCTCGGTCGACGACTGCAATTGATACGAGTTGAAGCCCGCATCAGCAGCAATCTTGCCCGCAACCGCAGATCGTCCATACCCAAATGCAATCGAGGCGCAGTCATCGGGATGACCAGGCACGATCCAAGCAGCAACCTTCAAGTCACCGCCCGCGACCTTGACTTCAAGCACATCGCCGTTTGCCCAACCCTTTGCGCTCGCGGTCGTCGGCGAGACGAGAAGCGCATTGTCCCAAGTGATCTTGGTGATTGGATCGGGCAACTCCTGCATCCATGCCATGTTGGCGAGACGCCCATCGACCATCTTGTTGTCGAAGAAGAAACTCACTTCGAATCCATCACCAACGCGCGACGCTGCTTGTGCGATTGTCGATGCAACTGGTGCTGCAGCAATCGTCGCAGTCGCCGTCGATGGCACGAAGCCCGCGTCGAGATTCGTGCGCCAGTACTTCTCAAACTCCGCGCCCGACAGCCCGCACATCGCGGTATGCGTGCGACGGACGATCGAGTACGCATCCTTGAGCGCGTCACCGGTGAGTTCGGCGAGCAATTCAACGGCGTTCTTGCCGCCCTGCGCTTCATCCATCATCGGAAGAATCGTCGGCTGCCCCAGCACGATCGAACCATCCCACGCGCGGCCGTCGAACCAATTCTCGAGCGCATGGCACGCGGGAATGTGCCACGAACTGAGCGCGGTCGTTTCATTCGCGTAGAAGGAGAGGTGAACAACCTCGGTGGCCTTCTTGATCTTCGCACCAAAGCCGAGATCTGCCGGCGCGTCATACGCAGGATTGCTCCCGAGGATCACAAGCGTCGAGACCTTGCCATCGCCAAGTGCACTCGCGAGTGACGCAAGCTGCGTCGTCACCGGCGCGCCGGTCGAGCTCGCACGGTACGCCGCGGCTGCGCTCTGCAATTTCGCATTGATTGATGCGGCAATCGCGTGGCATGCAGGATCCGCAGTGCGGCCCGCAAACACAAGCGCGCCCGCGCCAGCCTTCGCAAGATCCTTTGCCAACTCGGCAAAGACTTCTTTGCCGTGCGCGTCCAAGATGTGGTCCGCAGCACTGCCCGAAAGAAGTGC
The DNA here is from genome assembly GCA_005790605.1 of Planctomycetia bacterium. Lineage (GTDB taxonomy): Bacteria > Planctomycetota > Phycisphaerae > Phycisphaerales > SM1A02 > F1-140-MAGs142. The sequence continues at coordinate 9,599 of SXUI01000014.1, forward strand.
ATCCGCGCCCGACACACCAAGTTCCTTCGCGACCATCGCCGCAAAGACTGCGACTTCGCTCGGGCGCATCGTGAATCGCTCATCCGCACTCAGCCCAGTCACGCTCAGTGTGCTCTCCGCAACATAGAGGCGACTCATCTCTTGCTTGGACGGATCAGTGTTCGCGATCCTGCGACCCTTCGCCCAATCACCGGCGAACTTCACACCCATCGCGGCGTCATTGAGCGGATCTCCGTCGAGCACGAGCATGACGCTCGCCTTCGAAAAATCAGGTGTCGCGACCGCGCCTGTTCCGGCAATCGAAGCGTCGTCATTCGCCGCGCCCCACCAGGTCCAAGTCGCCTTCGGATACGCCGTCGCGAAACGCGACTTCATGTCGGCAAGGGTTGGCGATGCAGAGAGATCGCAAAGCACTGCGAGGCCCTCACCGCCGTTGCCGCTCCAAGTCGCGCGGTTCGTGGCGCACCACTCCGCGAATGCTGCGTAGTTCGACGGTGCCTGCCCGCGACTCGCGCTTCGGCTGCGATCGGTGTCATACAACTCAAGGATGCGCGCCTGCGTGGAAGGCATCGACGCGCCTGCGCCTGCGAAGAGACGGTTGCCGTCGAGCTTGACTGGACGACCATCAAAGGTCTTCGCAACCGCGGGCTGCGCCACACCCCAAGTTTCGACCATCGTGGCGTAAGGGACGGGGACCCCCGCCGTACGGTTCTTCTGCGCAGCGGCAAATGGAACAATCTTCGCCTCTGGAATGCGGCGGCACGCAGCCAAGCCAGCAAGCGCGAAGCTCGCGCCCATCACCTTAATAAACGTGCGTCGATCATCGCCGGCAGCAAGCTCCGCAGCACCTGGCGAGAACTCGCGCGCCATGAGTTGCTGAAACTCCTCGGCGTGCGAAAACTCTTCGAGGCTGCGCCAGAACTCTGGAGCGGCGGTGCGCGCATGCGCATCGAGAGTCGTGCCTTGGGGAGCGCATCCTGTGTCGTTCTTCTGCATCGGCATTCCGTTTCGTCTGATCAGTTCGTGTTCGGTGGCGCGCGATGAGGCGCGCGGCTTGGGATTCGCGCTCAGCGGTGGCAGGTCGTGCAATTCTCACTCGGCGCGATTTGGAATTTCGCTTCGAGTTGGGTTTGTGCGTCGAGCCCCAAGTCCTTCGCTGGATCGAGGCGCATGTTCGTGACATCTGCGGGCGATCGGAGATTCGTGACTGGATCGCGATGGCACTCCAAGCACCAACCCATCGAGAGTGGTGCGTGTTGGTAGACAACTTCCATCTTGTCGATGCGTCCGTGGCATGTGGCGCAACCAACGCCACGCGTGACATGCGCCGCATGATTAAAGAAGGCAAAATCAGGCAGTTTGTGGATGCGCGTCCACTCCACCGGCATACCCGTCAGATTGCTGTCATTCAGCTTCGCGAGCTTCGGCGACTCGGGGCGAATCGTCGTGTGGCAGTTCATGCAAGTCTGCGTGACGGGAATCGAAGCGCTCGCGCCCCGATCAACGCCGATGTGGCAATAGCGGCAATCGAGTCCAAGTTGTCCCGCGTGCAACGCGTGGCTGAACGGAATGGGTTGCGTTGGCTGATAGCCCGCATCGAGCGTCTTGGGGCTGAATCCGTACGCGACAAAGTACGCCGCGTAAAGCGGCATCGTCGCGCCAACAAGGATGATCACCGGCAGAAGAAGATTGGACCAGCGAGGGAAGGAGAACCTACTCATGCGAGATCAACTCGAGGGGATGCAAGCGGAATCCAAACACCATCGCGCGCGCGACGCTGACGCAAACGCACTCGGCTTCGCGCAGAAAAATATGTCCGCGACGCAGCCAACAACACAAGTTCGTGAAATATTTCACGAATTCGATCGCGACAGTCTAAATGCACAAGCGCCATCGGTCAACGGGGGAAACAATCCTGATGAGTTGTCGGAGGTTACCACCACGAACGCGTGCGAGTGATCGGCTAATCTCGGCCCGCCGTGACCGACTCCGTCGACCTCATCGATACACATTGCCACCTCACCTTTCCGGAATTCAGCGGGCGTGTCGGAGAGGTCCTCGCGAACGCTTCGAGAGTTGGAATCCGTGGCGCGATCACGATCTCTACCTCGACCTCGAATGCACGGGAGTGCTTAGCGCTTGCGAAGTCCCACGACAACCTCTGGTGCTCCGCCGGAGTGCACCCTCTCTACTGCGACGAACCCTGCGAGTGGAGCGCTCTTGGCGAGGTTGGACGGGATGCGAAGTGCATCGCTTGGGGGGAGCTGGGACTCGATGCGTTCCACTCCAAACCTCCTATAGAACAACAACTTACGGTGCTTGAGGACCAACTCGCCGTGCTCGAGGGACTCCGTGGGGATGGGCTCGAAAAGCCCGTGGTGATTCACTGCCGCGACGCGTTCGATCGACTCATTCCGATCCTTCGGGCCTGCACCCTACCGGCCCCGAGATTCGTCTTTCACTGCTTCACGGGTGGGCCTTCCGAAATGCGCGCCCTTCTCGACTTCGGTGCGATGGTGAGTTTCACTGGCGTCCTTACCTATAAGAACGCGAGGGCGACGCAAGAGGCGGCCCTCCTTCCACCGGCGGATCGGATCATGGTGGAAACCGACTCCCCATTCCTCTCGCCAGAACCGCATCGACTGATCCGGCCGAATGAACCTCGATATGTCACTCATGTCGCTGACAAACTGGCTGACCTCCGTGGCGTTAAGCACGGAGTGATGCGTGCGCAGCTTGCTGCGAACTGCAAACGATTCTTCGGAATCTGACGATCCGTCGCGCGGCGGCAATCCTCGTACCCTTCCCCTCCCCCGTCTCCTCCCTCATTCCTCATGCCGCTCGACCAGAAGCAATCCGACACACACAGCATGAGCTTCGGGGATCACCTCGAAGAACTTCGCTCGCGAGTGTTTAAGGCGGTCGCGGTACTGATCCCGCTCGCGATTCTGCTGTTCTTCCTCGCGCCCTACCTTCGCGAAGCGCTCTGCCAGCCGCTGTTTGATGCGCTGCGCGCCAACGGCCAACCGGCGCAAGTCCAATCGATCGCACCCGCCGAGACGCTGATGGTCGAGTTCAAACTCTCGATCATTGGCGCCATCGTCGTCGGCGCACCTTGGATCCTGTTTCAGATTTGGAAGTTCATCTCTCCGGGTCTCTACTCACATGAGAAGCGATTCGTGCACTTCCTCGTTCCAGCGAGTTGCGTGCTCACCGCAATCGGCGTGAGCCTCTTCTACTTCATCATGCTCCCATTCACGCTGATGTTCCTCGTGGGATGGGGAGCACCGGTGCCGCTTGTCGTGGACGGATCGATCGCGGGCGAAATCGCCGGTGGCCCAAACCTGCCAATTCTCGCGGCAAACCCGCAGTTCCCACAGGCTGGGCAGATGTGGGTTCGCATGCCAGAGCAAGTGCTCTGCATCGCGGTTCCCAACGAGTTGGTCGCGCAACCACTCACAAGCAAGATCGTGAAGGGAACGGAATCCGCGGTGCAATCCGCGCTCGACGCGGTGGTAAGTTCCGCAAGCACACCTGCGCCTGCGAGCGAGACGGCACCCGCAACACCGCCTCGCGCTCCGATGCGCGTGCTTGAGATTGCGCTTGGGCAAGCAGGTGGAGTGCAGCCGAACTTTCGGCTTGAGGACTACACCGATTTCGCGCTTCTCTTGCTCGCCGGAGTTGTTGTCGCGTTCCAAATGCCGCTCGCGATCCTCTTGCTTGGATGGATCGGGCTTGTTGATGTCGCACTCCTTCGAAAGAAACGAAAGATCGCGCTCTTCGTCATGGCGATCATCGCGGCAGTCGTCACTCCACCCGACGCGACAAGTATGTTCATCATGCTTGTGCCGCTCTACGCGCTCTACGAGCTCGGCATCCTCCTGTTGATCTACCTCCCTGCCTCTCGCGTGCGCGAGGGATCGCTCTTCCGCTTCAATTTCAGCAAGAAACGCGCGTCCGGCACCGATAACGCGTCTCGTCAGCCCGCACAGACGGAACGGTCGTCGCAGCAGGATCAATCCGTGCGTCCCGCATCAAGTGAACAGAGCACCGAGGGCGATCGCGACGCGAGACGAACCGATGAGGGTGAGGACCGGGGCGTCAAACGGTGAGCCCCCGGCATGAACGCGGAGCCCTTTCCCGCGGACTCGATGGTCGATCTCTCTGGATCGATCGAGTTCGGCGGAGAAGGAGGAGAGTGATGCAGCAGGTAGGAAGCGCGCAACGCGCCGACAACGGGGTGACATCCACTGATGTCGCAATGATGCAGCGAGCCATCACGCTCGCGCGAAGGGCCGCGGCCGAAGGCGAAATCCCTGTCGGGGCCGTGATCTATCGCGGAACCGAGATCATCGCGGAAGCAGCGAACAATCGAGAGTTCCGCGCCGATCCAACCGGTCACGCTGAACTCGTTGCCATTCGTGAAGCGGGGCGCGTCCTCGGCGAATGGCGCCTCTCGGATTGCTCACTCGCAGTCACACTCGAACCTTGCCCCATGTGCGCGGGCGCCATCGTCAACGCGCGCGTCGGTCGTGTCATCTTTGGAGCGACGGATCCAAAAGCTGGCGCGTGCACCACGCTCTACGGCATCTGCACGGATTCTCGGTTGAATCATCGCGTCGAGTTGCACGCAGGAGTGCTCTCCACGCATTGCGGCGAACTGCTTCGCGTTTTCTTCCGCGAACGCCGAGAGGCAAAGCGGCTTGAGAAACTAGTTACGCGCGTTCCACCCGCCGCAGCTTGACGCCATCTATCCCCTCCTTATGCATACTCGTCAACCGAAGATCGCGTGCTTTGACCTCGGCGGTGTCGTCGTCCGGATCAGGCGTACCTACCCCGAGATGTTTGCCGCCGCAGGCATTGATGATGATCGCCTCGCAGCGACCGACTTTGAGGCTCTGGCGAAAGCAGCGACTGCTCTTGGTCGCCAACATCAGCGCGGCGAACTCAATGGCGCGATTTATCTCGACAAGCTCGCGAGTCTCTGCGAAGGGCTCGCGAGTGCGGATGAACTTGCTCGCGCGCATCAATCGGTGATCGTCGCTGAGTATCCAGGCATCACCGACGAAATCTCCCGACTTCGAAGCGCCGGCTGGATCACCGCCTGCCTCTCGAACACAAATGATCTGCATTGGAAGAGCCTGCTCGAAATGCCCGCGCTTCAAGCAATGGACGCAAGACACGCTTCCCATCTCTTCGGACTCGAAAAGCCGAACCCCGAGATCTTCCGCGCGTTCGAACGCGCCCTTGACGCGAAGCCCGAAGACATCGTCCTCTTCGACGATCTCGCGGAAAATTGCGCGGCGGCCATCGCCTGCGGGTGGAACGCAGTGCGCATCGATCACGAGGGCGACACGGCGGCGCAAGTCCGCCACGCCTGCCACGACGCAAAGATTTGAGCGGGAGCGCGGAATTCTGCCGCGCGTGGTTTGAGCGCTCGCGACTTGCGGCGCGTTGGGATGTACGCGATGGAGAAAATGTAGCCGCGGCGCGACGAGCAACGGTGTTTCGCGATAGGTCGCAAAGTAAGGGAAGCACTGGCTGTTACTGTGCACTCCAACCAAGGAGCCCTCACCCATGCCATCTCCCGCGCCGAGCACGCTAAACCTCAATACATTTCAAGTCCTTCTCCGAGGATTCCTCGGTTTCGTGCTCGGCATGATCCTCGGTGGATGCGTGAACATGGGCATTCTCATCGTGGGCGGGAAACTTGTTCCGATGCCCGCTGGCGTCGACATCAACGACATCGAAACCATCAAAGCCCACATCAATGAGTACAGCGTGCTTCAACTGTCCGTCCCCTTCGCTGCGCACGCTGGAGGAACGCTCGTAGGAGCGTTCGTCGCAGCGCTCCTCGCGATCACACGGCATTCTCGGATCGCGCTCTGTTCGCTGATTGGACTGCTCTTCCTCGCTGGCGGGACCCTGGCAGTGATCATGATTCCGGCACCGACTTGGTTCAATACGATCGACCTCGTCTGCGCGTATCTCCCGATGGCGTGGCTTGGATACACACTTGCTAGGCTCTTGCGTCGTTGAGCGGGTGTGCCCGCAGGCGTTGTTCGACGGACTGAGTTCGCCCTCCGGCGGTGCCGATTCATTCGGCCCGCCGGAGTCCAAAGGGAGTGCAGGTTTTTGCCGCTGGCCTTGCAGCGGCAAGAAACCTGACACGACCGCTCAAGGAATGCGATCAAGATTGCTCGGTATCGATCGCTCGACCATCGATCGAAGCGACGGTCGCACCCAGCAATTCGCGCATCATGACGGTGGCGAACGACCCCTTCGGAAGATCAAAGACGCAGCGAATGAATGCGCCGTGCTCATCCACGCCGCCTTCCACTTCCCAATTCGAAAAGAACACGCGTAAAGGTCGTCGCGCGCCTGTGAACTCCGTCGCACATGGAGCCGTCATCGCCTCAAGCGTCACGCCGCAGGCAGAGAGCGCATCTTGTTCCATCGCAGCTGCACGGCTCGTTGGAGGCAACATGCCCTTCCCGTGCAACGGTCCGGTCGGGGAAATCTCCGCAAGCCGCAATCGTTCATCGAGTTCAGTCGCAGCGGCGTCGCTCGCCTGAAAGCATGCGCCGGAATCGTGCTTGAACATGATGTCGCCCTCGACATGTCCTGCATAGGACCCTTCACGGACTCGTGTATCAAGTTGCACATTGAAGATCGCGCTCTGCAACGCACTCACCCAAAAAGACTTCATGTACTCGGGCAGCGCCCGCACTGCACCGGCGGCATCGCGTCCTCGAGCAAGCGCTTGCAGCGCGATGCGCTCCGAGCGATCGTTGCGCCCCCATCCCTCCAGCGCCTCAGTGAACTTCCCCTCTTCATAAAGGCGGCGCATTTTCAGTTGCCGAGGAGGAAATGGCGTCCCCTTCGATCCAAGCAATTCGTCAAGCAACATCTTGGGCTGTGCGAGCACGACGCTCAGTCCGCACAGATGGTTGTTCCGGCGATATCCAAAGCGCTGATCACCGAAGTAGGCGGGCACGCCTACGCGCTCAAGGGCTTGCATCGATCGATAGACCTGTCGCACACCAAGCGGGTCAACACCGCGCACGCGAATCGAAAAACGATTCCCCTTGAGGTGACCTCTGCGCAACTTATTGAGGTGCCGCTTCGACCAAAGAATCTGCATGCGACCATGCTCTAGCGGCGCGAAGGCGCCCGTCAGTTCTGCTGTGCGACCGGGAAGATGAATGGAGACGGACTGCCGCGTCACCGCAACGCGATCTTTCATTCCGGCGAATCCGATCGCGCTCTCGTCCACTTTGAAGTGCCGCGCAAGCACGGCCATCATCTCGCCGTGCGGCATGTCGCTCTTCTGCACACCAAGATAAAGATGCTCGCCATCACCGACAGGGTCGTAGGAAGGAATCTCATCCACAAGAAAATCTTCGACCCGCTCCTTCAGCGTGCCGCCGAGAGGTTGCTCATTCGACGCGCGTTGACCTGGACCGACCTCGCGCCGAGTGACTCCTTCGCCGTCAGTCACCCACGCTTCGGGCTGGGGCGGCGTGTGTGCCGCTGTGTCGAGTGCATCAACCGGAACAGAAGGCGCATCAGTCATCTTCGTCATCCTCAGGATCAAACGCAGGCGGTTCGACTTGGGCTTCCGCTTCGCTGGCCGCCTCGAGCACGGATTCGGTCGCGAACAACGGAACCATGAGCCCGACCGCGAGCGCGATGGCGTCGCTCGGTCGTGCGTCAAGCGTGATCACTTCGTCCTCGCCTTCGCGAACAAGGTGAATGTCAGCGAAAAAGGTCCCCTCTTCGAGCGTGTGAATCTCGACGCTCTTCACCTTGGCGCCAAGTGCTTGAATCGCAGTCGCGAGTAAGTCATGCGTCTGGGGCCGAGGCACTGGCAAACCGCGAAGCCTGCGTTCGATCGCAATCGCTTCGGGCGTGCCAATCTTGATCGAAAAAACTCGCCGCGGCGCGGTCGACGAGCGAGCGTCAGTCGCGCCTGATGGTCGCTCGCGCAATTGAATGAACTGCTCGCTCGCTGCGTCGAGAATCAGCACGCGCTCAAGTTCGATCGCGATGGACATGCCGCAAGTGTAGGCGAGGAAGCACTTCCGCCCCTCAGGCGCGACGAGCCCAGGCAGCAGTCAGGCCTACCCATTCCAATGCGAAAGAAGAATAGTGAGGTCTGGCGAATCGACGATGCAGTTCCCGTCAAGATCCGCCACGCACGCATCGCAATCCACGCACGCGCCCCAACTCTGCAGGAAGATACTGAGGTCTTGTGCGTTCACGATTCCATCATGGTTGAAGTCGGCAATGTCATAGGTTGGCATCGCCGCCGCAACAGCCGCCCCTGCGTTGATGCGACCGGCACCAGTCCACTGATCTGTGCCGACAGGCAAGATGTCGTGCGCTGTCGCAGCGAGAATTGCGCGCACCTCCGCGAGCGAGATCGTTGGATTCACAGTCCGCATCAGAGCGATGGTCCCAGTCACATGCGGGACCGCCTGACTCGTTCCGTTCTTCTGCGTGTACCCATTCGTCGAGATCGTTGACCAGATGCCAACGCCAGGGGCCGCAACATCCACCGTGACACCGTAGTTCGAAAACGATGCACGAGCATCGCGATTGTCCGTCGCAGCAACGGCGATCGTTTCGTCCCATCGCGCTGGAAACGCAACCGTGCCATTCCCATTGTTTCCAGTCGCGGCGACCACGATTCCGCCTTGATTCACGGCGTAAATCACTGCGTCATGTAGGAGCGTCGTGCCCGTGTAGTACTGCAAACTCATATTGATCAGACGCGAGCCTTGGTCGATCGCCCAAATCACACCTTCGGCCGCGTCACTCTCAAACCCAGTACATCCATTCACGACAACCCCTGGAAGGATGCGCGCGTTCCACGCGATGCCCGCGATGCCGGTTGCGTTGTTGCCCTTTGCGGCGAGAATCCCCGCAACATGCGTGCCGTGCGAACACTCATCAATCGTCGTGGTCGTGTTGTCAGGAAAGTTGTAGCCCGGCAAGAGTCGGCTCGCGATCTCCGGATGCGCATCGACGCCGGAGTCCAAGACCGCGATGATCACATCGTTGCCCGTCGTCAGGTCCCATGCTTCAGTCACACCGATGTCAGCGTTCACGATTCCTGCTTGACCACTAATGGTCTGACCCGTGTTCTGCAGGGCGTACTGGAACCAAAAGTCCGTGTCGTTTGGTGTCAAGGCCGTCGAACCAACGCCGTCAACCTCCGCACACTCCACGAGACCGCGAAGCCCAGCGAGCGCACGCACGCATTGAAGCGCATCGCTTCGCTCTGGAATCGTGACGCGCATCCAGCGCGTGAGACCGAGTGACGCGGCAAGCGCGGCATCCTTGGGAATCTGTTCAACCGCCGGAGCGATGTTTGAGGCGCCGATGCTCTTCAAGACGCGCGCGCTCGCGCCTTCCATCGTGCGCAGCGATGCTCGCAACGATGTGAACTTCCATTCGCCGCCCTTCCCCTGCCCAACTCGAACTCCAGGGGCAAGTTTCACGAGGACATGGCCCGTCGCATGCTCAGGCAACTGCTCGGTTACGCCCTGCACGAAGGGCGGTGCTCCCCCTACCACAACGGGCGGCGGCGCAAGGAGGAGCGAACAGAAAACGGCTGCAAGCAATGGCATTGGGTCGGATCTGGAGTATCTGCGTGTGTGCGTGCGTAAGCGCGGGCTCGCTCTGAATCTACTCCGTGAATGACCTCTCGGTTCCCTGCCGAGGGAAAATGACAATCTGTGCAACATTTCTGTGCCGACTGTGCGCATTGCAGGGGCGAAAGGGGCTCCTTGGCTATCATCACCCCCCTTCCCGCCACGCGAGGGCGCCTTCGCGTGCGCAAGCGGCGCCAGCAGTTTCGATCATCGATTTCCGACTCTAGGATCATCACTCGTGTCCAATCGCTACCTCTTCACGTCTGAAAGCGTTTCCATGGGTCACCCCGACAAGGTGGCCGACCAAATCTCTGATGCGATCCTCGATCTCATCCTCACGCACGACGCGAGCGGTCGCTGTGCATGCGAGACCTTGGTCACCACCGCGCAGGTCGTTGTCGCGGGTGAAATCAAGTTCAATCACAATCACAAGAAGCCGTTCGATGTGCAGCAGACTGTGCGCGATGCGATCGCTCGCATTGGCTACAACGATGCGGCGATGGGTTTCGATGCGCGCGGTTGCGGCGTGCTCAACCTCCTGCACGAGCAGTCCGCCGACATCGCGCGCGGCGTCGTGCGCAAGTCGAAGAAGGCGCAAGGCGCTGGCGATCAAGGCATGATGTTCGGTTTCGCGTGCCGCGAGAGCGAACGCCTCATGCCACTGCCGATCGACTTCGCCCATCGCCTCGTCGAGCGACAAGCCACGGCTCGCGAACAAGGCACCATTGAAGGGCTCCGTCCTGACGCGAAGAGCCAAGTGACCTTCGAGTATGAAGGCATCGAACCCAAGCGCGTCGAAACCGTTGTGCTTTCCACGCAACATGCACCCATGTGGAATGGCGAAGTGCGACAGGCTGCGCTCAAAGCCGCGATCACGGAACATGTCATCAAGCCGGTCCTCGGAAGTTGGTGGCACTCCGGCGTGAAGGTCTTTGTGAATCCAACCGGTCAGTTTGAGATCGGTGGACCACACGGCGATTGTGGACTCACCGGCCGCAAGATCATCGTGGATACCTACGGAGGTCGCGGTCGACATGGCGGCGGCGCGTTTAGCGGCAAGGATCCATCGAAAGTCGATCGCAGTGCTGCGTACATGGCGCGCTATATCGCGAAAAACATCGTTGCTGCGAAGCTCGCCGCAGTGTGTGAAGTGCAACTCGCGTACGCAATCGGTGTTGCGGAACCAGTCTCGGTGCTCGTTGACACGCAAGGCACTGGCACGGCCGACGACGCGATCCTGAGCAAGATCGTCCGCGATCACTTCGATCTCACCCCCTTCGGCCTCATCGAACAACTCAAGTTGCGAGCACCGATCTACTCCCCCACCGCAAGGCATGGTCACTTCGGCCGTGAACCAGGCGAAGGCGGCAAGGGCACCTTCTCATGGGAACGCACCGACCTCGCAACCGCGCTTGCCAAGTCGGCCCGATCCGCGAATGGAGCGAGCAAGGCTGCTGGAAGTACCGCGTCAAAGTCGAAGAAGCGTTCGCTCATCGCCGTCTAAATCGCAGTGTCGCGCCCTGATCAACATCGCGCTCGCGAGTCGAACGCTCGACCTCCCCACGCTCGCGGCCGCTCGAATAGCGCCCGTGAGGTGTTCGTTCCAAGAGACGCACGCGCGGCGGCACTCGATCGACTTCTCGTGCACGCTCGGCGCTTCCCCGATCTGCCACTTGGTGGACCAGATGTCGCCGAGCTTGACGCGCGCGATGCAGCATTCGCGCGCGCGATCGAACTCACGGCGATTCGTCGATGGACCACGATTACCGCATGTATTCGGCCGCATCTATCGAAGGCGTGGCACCTTCTCGAGAAACCAATCCAAGCTGCGCTCGTGGGTGGCACTGCGCAACTCCTCTTCATGTCCGTGCCACCACATGCTGCGGTGGACGGAAGTGTGGAGTGGGTCAAGCGGGCGTTACGACCGGGCGCCGCTGCGTTTGTCAACGCGGTGCTGCGAAAAGTCGCGGACAACATTGCAGAGGAACTCCCAGTCGGCGCGAGCGAGATCCTCGATCGAAAGCGTCGCGACCTCATTCCCCTCTCGAACGGCGGTGCGATTCGCCTGAAGTCCGAAGTCTTCAGCGAAGAACACGCGACGCGCCTCGCCGAGCAGACTTCCGTTGGCCGCGAACTGTTGTTGCAATGGATCGCGCAGTTTGGATGGGATGCGGCGGTGGCGTGCGCGCTGCACACGCTCGTGGAGCCTCCAATCGTTGTGACGCCGAGCGGGAACGCATCGACGAATCCACATATGCGTCCGCACAGCAAAGAAGGGTTTGCACTGTGGACCGGTCCACACGACGCGATGCTGCAGTGGCTTGCGGATGACTCCACCCTGGCGCGCCGCGTGCAAGACTCCACGAGCGCGGAGAGCGTTGCGATGGCAGCTCGCCATCTCTTCCAAGCGCCACGACTGATCGTGGATCTCTGTGCGGGCCGTGGGACAAAGACGCGACAGCTTGCAGCGCTCTATCCAAGCGCGACAGTCTTAGCGACCGATCCAGATCCTGTTCGCTTCGCCTCACTCTGTGAACTTGCGCAGGGGCATCCGTCGATCCGCGCGCTCGATCCTGAAGCCCTGCTTCGCGAGGCCGCGGGGCGCACGGACCTCCTTGTACTCGATGTGCCATGTTCCAACACCGGCGTGCTCGCTCGACGCGCCGAAGCGCGATATCGATTTGCGAAGAAGCGTCTCGATAGCGTGTTAGGAAAGCAGCGCGAGATTGCCGACCCAGCAGTTGGCCTGCTCCAAGCCGGAGGCATGTTGCTCTACACGACTTGTTCCATCGAGACCGCGGAGAACACTCGGCAAGCCAAGCGTCTGGCGAAAGTGCATGATCTCTCTCTCATCGTCGACCGACTCGTTCTTCCGTCGGGAGTTCCAGGCGAAGCACCTGAGGCCTACGCAGATGGCGGATACCACGCGCTCCTTGTGAAACACTCGGGCGGCGCGATACGCGCAGCATCCACACAAGACGACTCGCGATAGTATTTCCCGTTCGCTCTCGACTCACTCCTGCCCCATGCGCCTTGCTGATCTTCTCAATCCGAATGCAGTTCGCACGCCCCTTGCGGTCGGTGATAAGCAGGCGGCGATCAACGAACTCGTCGATGCCATCGCAGCATGTGGCGGCTGCACCGACAGCGATGAAGTGAAGCGTGCGGTTTGGGAGCGCGAGTCACAACGATCCACGGGTATTGGCGAAGGGCTCGCGATCCCACATGGCAAGTGTCCGTCCGTGCAGAGTCTCGCCCTCGCGATCGGAAAGCCCGCGCGTCCCATGGAGTTTGGATCGATCGACAAGAAGCCGGTGCAACTGATCGTGCTCTTGCTCTCCCGACCCGAGAAAAAGGATGAGCACATTCAGGCGCTCGGCAAAATCTCCAAGATCATGTCGAGCCCGCAATTCCGAATCCACGCATACAACGCGACGACGCCGGCGGAGTTGTACGACCTCTTCATGCGCGCTGACAGCTAGTCACGCGCGCGCAATGCAACTACTTGCCGTGCAACCGCAGTTCGCCTGCCTGCTTGAGAATCGGCGCAGCTTCTCTCACTTTGTCAACGCTCATTAAGAATTGACCTAGCGTGTCGAGCACGATGGAACTGTCCGGCGCGAGTTCCGCAGCCTTGCGTAAGTCTGCCTCGGCCCGCGCGAAGTCTTGTCCAACTTGAAACGCGCGTCCACGCGCGACATACGCAAACGCGTTGTTGGGCGCGATTTCGAGAGTTCGGTCGATGATCGCGATGCCCTCGAGGCGCTGCGCGTCATCTCCACTCTCGCACAAGAGCAACGACAAGCGACGGAGCAGCGCGAGTGAATCTGGCTTTCGCGCCACAGCGTCACGCATGAGCGCGATGGCGTCCGCGCCTCGCCCATCGTCACGAAGCCACACGCTGACGGAATCCACGAAGCCATCCCACTCTGGATGCGCCGCGCATTGTTCAAGACCCCACGCAGTCGCAAGGTCGAGCCGACCTCTTCCCTTCATGGTCTGACCGATACCCGTCGCGATCGCTTCGCTCCAACCATCGCGCGCCGCCGCTGCTCGCAGCATCGCCTCGGCGCCGTCAAAGTCTCCGAGCACGCAGCGCAAGTACGCAACGCGACTCTCCACTCCGATGAGCCATGGTCCCTCGATGCCGTATCCGACTGGCCCTGGCAGCGCGAATGAATACAGAGCAATCGCGCGGCGTGCGGCAGCAGTTTCAACATCCGTCGGTGTCAGCGGCGATCCCGAGAACACCACCTCCGCCGGCGTGACGACTGCGTCACTCGCCCGCTCTGCGAGTGCGATCGAAGCATTGAGCAGGCCCACATAGAGAAATGCCGCCATCACGCACGCCGTGATTCCCGAGAACACCCAACCACTCAAGCGTATGGAGCCAGCAAGTTTCAATTGCCATCGGTGAAAACGCACGGATGGCGTCGTCAGCATCGACCATACTTTCCATGTCATGAAGACCGCGATTGCGGCGACACCCGAAGCAAAGAGCAGTGGCAGCGCGATGGTGCCTCGCACGGCGAAGAAGGTGATGAGCGCCACGACCGCCAGCGCGATCTCCTCGCGCATCGACAGATCCCAAAGCGCACTAAGTTTCGCATCGGTGCGCGGCTTGGTGAGAAATGCCGGCGCTCCGATGCCAAAGTAGAGCGCTTCCTTTGGACACGCGCTGACACAGTCAAGACACTTCATGCACCCGGCCGACACCACCGCGCCAAAGTCGCGCACCTCTCGGTGCACTTCAACATTGGAGGTGCACACCGCTGTGCAGTGTCCGCACTGATCGCACGCATCCGTCACACGAATGCGCATCGGTGCGATTTCATCGAGAGGCGCGAAGAATCCACCGTACGGACATCCGTAGGTGCAATAGCCCTTCGAACCAAGCATGTACACGGTGAGAAACCCGCATACGAGCAGGAATGGAATCGCCATGACAATGCCAGGAAAAGTCGCCCAGAAATTCGTCACGGTCAGTTCGAAAGAAAGCGTGGGCGCGGCAAGCTCCGGCATCGTCCAAGGCGCAATCGCGAGTCGATAGAAGAGCGGCCACAAGAACATGTAAATCGCAAGGCACAGCGGCAAGAACAGCAGCAGTCGCGATCGGAATGCGTGCGGGCGAATACCGATCTTCTTCATCATCCATCCACACAGGTCCTGAAGCATGACGATGTGGCAACCCCAACCGCAAAACCACCGGCCGAGTATCGCGGTTGAAAGAAGCGCGAGCGCGAGGAACAAGAATCCCGCCGTCACAACGCCGTCCTTCAGGGTCTTCATGCCTTCGCTCGGCTCCACGGGCGCGAGCGTCTCGCCACTGATCATGTACTGGACGACATGTGCGACCATGAGAAGTTGCACGACGCCGAGCACGATCGCACGCTTCCAACCCATCGAGGAGTGCGGCGCCGCGCCGACGCCCGTCGCGCGGCCCGCTGCAGGCAGCACCGGCAAGGAAACATCGGACTTCGAAACGCGGTTCTCGCTCTTCGACGGGCAACTCATGACTGCAGTCTAAGCGTTGACCGCTTTCACGCGAGTCGCTCCTATACTGTCGCTTCTCCCATGGCGTCACGATCTCACTACGAAGTGCTCGGGGTTAGCAAGACTGCATCTGCGAATGAGATTCGGTCTGCCCACCGCAAACTCGCGAGGCAGCATCACCCCGATCTCAATAAGGCACCCGACGCGGCCAAGCGATTCGCCGAGATCCAAGAGGCCTACGACATTCTGTCCGACGCAGAGAAGCGCCGAAAATACGACGAGTTCCAACGGCTCGGCGGCGACTCCCCGTTTGGAGGAACGGGCGCCGCTCGCGGAGGCAGTGCAACCGGTCGCAGCTGGGGCAGCGCGGATCCTTCAAGCTTCGATGACATTTTCGCGGAAGCGTTCGGTCAGCGTGGCCCCTTCGGTGCGACTTCGACCGGCCGCGCATCTCGCAGCGCGCCACAGGGTGCGCGTCGACAGAGTGCGTATGAACTTGAAGTCACCGTCCCATTCGACCTCGCCATCAAGGGTGGGAAGTGGAGCGTCCTTCTTGACGATGGTGCACGCGCGGAGTTCGTGGTTCCAAAGGGCGCGAATGACGGCGAGCTCGTGCATCCGATTGAGCGGATCGATTTCATCGTAAAACTCGTGGTCGGCACGCACGCATGGTTTACGCGCGACGGTCTCGATCTCTCCGTGCATGTACCCGTCTCGATCATCGAGGCGACACTCGGTGCAAAGATTGAAGTCCCGACGCTCAGCGGTGTCGCAACCGTCTCGATTCCTGCCGGAACCGCGAGCGGGAAGCGCATCCGATTGAAGGGTCAAGGCGTCGAACCTGAAGGTCGCGCGCGCGGCGACCTCTACGCGGTCGTCGACATCATTCCGCCCGACTCGCTCACCGATCTTGATCGCCAGTTGCTCGGCGAGATTGGGAAACGGCTTCCCAACCCACGCGCTCGCGCGGCTTGGGCGAAACGCGAAAACTAACACTCATCGGCGTTTGCCGTAACGCTCGATCGCCTCGAGCACTGTGCGATGCACCTCAAACGGGCGACGCACCGTTTCCCAGATGGCGATGAATGTGTCACTGCCGGCGGTCGCAAAGCCGATCGTGCCCAAACCGAGCACGCGCTCCGCGACGGACTGCACGACGATGGAGTGCTGCAGTTTAGAGAGCGGAGCTTCAAAGAGCCGCACGCTCAGCACACCTCGACGAATGAGGATGCGGCGATCGGTCAACACGAACCAACGCATGGACCACTCCAAACTCGACCACGCGAGTCGCATGCCGCACAAGCCAAGTCCAACGATCGCGGCTTGGATATCACTCCATCCGATGAGTCCCTGCGGCAACGGCAGCCTCGGAATCCACATGAACAAGATGGTGAACGCCAAGATCCATCCAAGTGGCGCAAGGGCATTGAGCACGATCAGCCACGCACTTGGTCGAATGAGCAAGATGATGACTTCGTCGCCTTGGAGCGTTTCAAGTATGGAAATCGGAGCGACCGCTGGAGCAGAGAGTGGAAGCACCGCCTGCGGGATTCGACTCCCATCGATGGCGACTGGCAGTTGCACGCGAGTCATGCTCACGACGCGCGCACCTCTGTCAGTGGCGGCGGCGTTGCGGTCCGCGCGTGCATCGCGAGCGTGCCCACATACGGCAGATTCCGATACAGCCCGTCAAAGTCGAGCCCATACCCAACGACGAACTCATCCGGGATGTCAAATCCGACATAGTCGCACTTCGTCTGCGCCGCGCCTGCCGTGGGCTTTCGAAGCAACACACAGGAACGCGAACTCGCTGCCCCCCGTCGCAAAATCTCCGCTTGCAACAAACGAAGCGTTCCGCCGGTGTCAAGAATGTCATCGACGACGAGCACATGCTTGCCTTCGAGTGTGGGCGGAAGCGCGCCAATGAGTTGCGCGCCACGGCTCGTCATGTTGGTGCCGCCGTAACTCGAAACCGTCACTACCTCGATGCGCACTCGACGCTGCGGAAGATGGCGAACGAGATCCGCGACGATGATGAAACCGCCGGTCATCACCGGAACGATGACCAGTTGACCGTCGGCGCCTGCGAGGTCACGCCCCACTTCCGCGCCAAGTTCCGCCACACGCGCCGCGATTGCATCGGCAGTGAGCAGAATGTGGTCGATGTCAGGGTGCGGCGAGGCCATGATGTGTTGATCCTAACTCAGGCGCTTCCGCAGCATGTCATTGACGCTCTGCGCCTCGGCCTTACCGCCAGAGAGTTTCATGACCGCACCGACGAGCCGTCCGATTGCCGCCATCTTTCCGGCGCGAACATCGGCCGCAGGCTGCGGATTCGCGGCGATCGCTTCGTCACACCACTTCTCAAGCGCGCCGGAGTCTCGAACCTGCACAAGACCGTTGCGCTCGGCGACGACCGCAGCGTCTTCCTTCGACTCACACAGCAATCCAAACAGCGCATCAGCCGCCTGTGGGCCGATCGTGCCTGCTTCGCGAAGCGCGAGGACTTCGGCCACTTGGCCTGCGTCGATGCCAAGTTCCTGCACCATGCAACCGCGCTCATTCGCGCGCTTCGCTCCTGCGTTGAGCAGCATCTTGCCCGTCGCGTAACCGGCGTCGGTGCGTTGACCGAAGCAGCCCTTTGCGTTCGTCGCTGCCACGCACGATTCATAGAACGCGCAGAGGTCTGCGTCATCGGTCAGCACGCGCGCATCGACTTCGCTCAAGCGAAACTGCTCGCGATATCGCGCGCGTCGCGCCATGGGCAATTCTGGAAGCGACGCGCGAACGCGTGCGCGCCACTCCTCACTCACAACGACAGGCACAAGATCGGGATCTGGGAAATATCGATAGTCATGCGCATCTTCCTTCTCACGCTGCACGAAAGTCTGGCCCTTGAGGTCATCCCAACCGCGCGTGATCTTCATGCCCTTCCCCATGACGCGGCCGTCCGCGCGCCACGCGTCGACTTGTCGCTTCGCCTCAAACTCAATCGCGCCCTTGACTGCTTTGAAACTGTTGAGATTCTTGATCTCGACGATCGGCGTCTTGACGATGCTGCCATCCTCGAGCGTCATGACGACGTTCACATTCGGCTCAAAGCGCATGTGCCCGCGCTGCATGATCCCGCCCGTCACGCCAAGAAACCGACAAATGTTGCGGAGCTCCTGCCCGAAGGTCACTACATCATCCGCGCAGTCGAAGTCGGGCGCCGTCACCACCTCAAGCAGCGGCGTTCCCGCGCGATTGAGATCGACCAGTGAGCCCGCGTACGCGCCTCCACCCGGAAGTTCGTGACTTAGTTTCCCCGTGTCTTCTTCGAGATGCGCGCGGATGATGCCAATCGTGCGGGAGCCGCCCGCCGCAGCAGGAATCTCCACGGCGCCGTTGACGCAAAGCGGCAAGTCGTACTGCGAAATCTGATACGCCTTCGGAAGATCGGGATAGAAGTAATTCTTGCGATCCCACTTCGAGAATGAAGCGATCTCACAACCGAGCGCGAGGCCAACCTGCATCGACATCTCGACTGCGGCGAGATTCATGACCGGAAGGCTTCCCGGCAGCGCAAGCACGACGGGATCCACGAGCGAGTTGGGCGCGCAGTCGTAGTGATCGGGATGGGCTGGATTGGGCGCGCGCGTAAACATCTTCGAGCGCGTCGCAAGCTCAATGTGAATCTCAAGCCCAACCATAAGTTGGGTGCGGACAATCTTGGCACTCGAATGGGTCGCAGACATGCGACGAATCGTATCGCGGAAACTGCCATTTCTGATTGCCTCAGGTCACGGCGAATCCGTTTCGAAAGCGCGTTCCACACTTCCCGCCAAAGTGCGACAATGGCACGACCCTATGCGAACGCTCAGCAACTCGACCATCCCCCTCTGCGCTGCAGCGATGGCCGCGCACGCCGCAATCGGAAGCACTGGACTGACACCGGTGAGTTCCTTTGCGAAACCAAATGCACCCTTGAAGGCGCGCGTCGACTGCGACGCTGGACACACCGTAGAACTTGTCGCGCTCGACTCTAGCGCGAAGGAAGTTGGGCGCGCGTCTGTCACGGCTGGCGAAGTCGACCTCGTTGCGATGCTGCCGAGCATTGCGGCGCCCATGCAGGCGCTTCGCGTGCAACTGCTCGTCGACGGCACGGCGCTCGCGGCTCCATTGCTCATCACGCCGCTCCACGGTCGTCCCACCATCCGATTGGCAAGTGCTTTGCGTGCGGATGGCAAGACCGCCTACACACGCGTGATCGGCTGGGGTGATCGGCTTCTCGACGAGTCGAATGCGGAGTACCAGAAGTTGAAACTCTCTTGGTCAGACGCAGACCCCGCGCCGTTTTCGGGACTTCGACTTTCGCTCGATGAAGATGTCGTCTTCGACACAACCGCTGGCGAAATCCGCATCCGAATGAGACCTGACGAAGCCCCCAACACCGCGCACAACTTTGTCGAATTGGCGAGATGCGGCTTCTACGACGGCACGCCGTTTCACCGCGTCGTTCCGCTTGACCGCGAAGGCCGCCCCTTCGTGATTCAAGGCGGAGATCCGATCGGCACCGGCGACGGTGGCCCGGGGTACGACATCATGCTTGAGCCGTCGAAGCTCCCGCATGACTTCGGCGTGATCTCCATCGCTCGCAACGATTGGCCGGATTCAGGAGGCAGTCAGTTCTTCTTCTGCCTCTCGCGCGAAGGCACCGCGCGACTTGACGGACAGTATTGCGCGTTTGGTGAAGCAACCGCGGGCGCCGAAGCGATTCTCAAAGTCGCCGATGTTGAGATCGCAGACATCGCCACTGGCAAGCCAAAGCAGTTGCACTTCGTGACGAGCGCGAAAGTGGTTCCTGCGCTTCCTTGGACGCCAGGAGTTGGCCGTGACGACGCGCGTGTGCAGATTCCGCCGCGCGCCACCGCGCCCAAGAGTGCCGCAACTGTGGACGACCGATGAAACCTCGCGCGCGACTTTGGAACCTCGGCTTCCTCTCGCTTCTCGCGACGCAGTTTTTCGAAGCCGCGAGTGACAATCTCGTCAAAGGCGCCATCGGATACGCCATCGCGGTCGGCGGTCCATGGGAGTCGTTCTTCGGCGCTGGCGGAAACGGACTCGTTGCGCTCGCGTTTGCGTTCCCGTTCATCCTGCTCAGCGCATTTGGCGGACGCATTGCCGATCGCCACTCGAAGTCACGCATCACCATCCTACTGAAGTCCATCTCCTTCATCGTCGCTGGTATCGCTTGCCTCGGCTTCGCCTCTGGATCACCGATCGTCGCGCTGACTGCGCTCATCCTCTTCGCCATCGTGAGCGCGTTCTTTGGACCCGTGAAGTACGGCATGATCGCGGAGCTCGTCGCGTCCGACAAACTCGTTCGTGCCAACGGCGTGATCAATATGGCGACGAATGTCGCGGTGATCAGCGGCGGCCTGCTCGCCGGACTCGTCTCGGTGCATTGGAAGGACTCGGTCGTCGACGGCGTGCCGACTGGTGTTGGCGCGTACGCACCTGGTGTCGCGATCGTTGCGCTCGTGCTGTGCGGATTCCTCACCTGTCTCACGCTTCCGAAGCTCGCGCCGCAAGATCCAGATCTCCCCGTCAATCTCGATCCGTTCTCGACCTACATCACGACAATCCGCGAGATGCGGCAAACGCCGCTTCTTGCGACCTGTTTGGCGTGGACCTACTTCTACTTCGTCGCGGCGATCGTGCTCGTCATTCTGCCCGACTACTCCGCGTTCCTCTCCATCAGTGACGAGTGGAACTCCTACCTGATGGCTGCGATGGGTGCATCCATCGGCGTGGGATGTTTAAGCGCCGCGTATCTTGATAAAGCCGCGTGGCGCGGGCGTTTCGTCGCGCTCGGCGCGTTCGGACTTGGCGTTGTGTTTCTCGCGCTCGGTCTCGCGCCCCCAGACTACACCTTGACAATGATCCTGCTCATTACGATGGGCCTCGTTGCAGGCTTCTACATCATTCCGTTGCAATCGATGCTCCAAATGCACGCGCCCGACCGATCGCGCGGTCGCGTCCTTGGCACCGCCAACGGCATGTCATTCGCGATGGGCGCGCTCGGCGGCGTGCTCTTCTTCGCACTCAGAAGTCTCGGCATGCCATCGAATCGTGTGTTCCTTGTTGTTGGCGCGATGACTCTTGGTGTCTGCGTCTTGGTCATCATGTGGAATCGACGGCATGCCGCACAGGAGAGCCGCTAATCCGCAAGCGCGACCCGAATCTTCCGCCTCTCGATGGCGTGCTCGTCATCGACAAACCGCTTGGCATGTCGAGTTCGCGCGTGGTGGAGATTGTTCGTCGACACGCGCAGCACGCGCGAACAGGTCATGCCGGAACGCTTGATCCACTCGCGACGGGCGTGCTCGTCCTCGCGCTTGGCGGAGCGACGAAAGGCATCGAAGGCATGATGGCGACGGAGAAGCGATACGAAACCGAGCTCGACCTGAGCGCGTTCACTTCGACCGATGACCGGGAAGGCGAGCGAACGGAAGTGACGGTTCATACACCGCCAACGCGTGAGCAGGTGACCGAGGCGCTGGAGCGGTTTCTTGGCACGCACGCACAGACACCGCCCGCATTTTCCGCAGTGCACATCAATGGTCGCCGCGCCTACGCACTCGCGAGAAGTGGCAACGCGATACAACCGCCGCCGCGAGATGTCACGCTGCTTGAAGGCGTGCTTCTTGATTACACATTCCCCATCGCTCGCGTGACACTTCGCACGGGAAAGGGCTTCTATGTGCGGAGTCTCGCACGCGACTTAGGCCGCGCGCTTGGAACTGGCGGGCATTGCGCATCGCTTCGCCGTACTGCGGTCGGGTCCTTCACCTTAGATCAAGCATGGAAACTCGATCAGCTTCCCAATCCGATCGATGGCTCACACCTGTTGCTTGTCTAGCGAAGCGGCCTTCTTGTCACTCTTCCAGGACGCGAACAGGAAGAGTGCCATACCAGTGAGCAGTGAAACATCCGCGATGTTAAAGATCCACGGGAACACTTCACTCGTTTCACAACCCGGCCATTGCCAACCCATGGGAAGGTTCCATCCGGGCAACATGTGCAGGAAGTCTCGAACGGCGCCGTACTGCATTCGATCGCAGAGGTTTCCGAGTCCACCGGCGAGAATGAGCGCGATGGCGCAGTGCGCGAGTCGCATGGAGGCTCGCGTGCCTCGCGCAAACAGAAGCAGTGCGGCAGTTGTGGCGGCAATCGTGAAGAGAATGAAGGTCATTCGACTCCCCTGCCCGATGCCAAAGACGGCGCCATGATTCAGGACCAGTCGAAGATCAAGCAATCCCCACGGGAGAACTTCAACGCCTTCGTGATACGGCAGGCGAAAGGTCGGATCGTGAAGGATCGTCTCTCGATCGAGTTCAACAGGCATCGGAGCGACCGATCGAAATGCCCATGCCTTCGTGAAGAGATCCAGCAACATCACCGGGACAAACACGCCGATCAGCCGCGACCACGCCGCGCATGACTTCCACGCAGGAAGATCAACCGACCCGCTCGTCGGCGACGGGGCGCATGAATCAACTTGCTGCGATGCGTGTGCCATCGATGAACTGAGGGCGACTCAGCGCTGCGCGTTTGACTCTGCGATGCGCTCTGCTTCAATGGAGTACTTCGCCCATGGCTTCGCGTCGAGTCGAGCCTTCGTGATGGGCTTCCCCGTCATCTGGCAGATTCCAAAGGTCTTTTGCGCGATGCGAGTCAGCGCGGCGTCGATCTCGGCGAGCAGCTCACGCTCGTTCGCCACCATGCCGAGGTTGAATTCTTGTTCATAAACATCGCTCCCCATATCCGCCATGTGCACGGGCATGTTGGAGAGGTTCCCACCAGGGCTTCGGAGTGCTTCATCCTCAAGACCCGTGAGCATCGAAACAAGACTCTTGCGCTTGAGCAGAAGTCGATCGCGATACTCCGCCAACTCAGCTGCGGTCATCTTTGTGCGAATCTCTTCGATCTGCGACTGCGTTGGCGGCTCGACCGCTGCAGAACTTGATCCGCGCGCCTTCTTCGGAAGGACGATGTTCTTCGTCGAAATCGCGCGCACGCGCCGACCGTTGATGATGAGGTATCCGCTCGAATCGCCTCGACCCTGCAACACGGAGACGGCCATCGCCGACACCGACTTATGCGTGCCGAGTTCAAGCGGTCCCTTACGAGACACCTTGAGATCGATGACCTCAGGGACGGTTGGCATTTTTCCAGTAGGCTTGGGCGGCACGGGGACCACGAGGGGTTTGCCGTTCTTTCCAACGGCAACCGGGACAACCGCTTTCCCAGCGGCACCCTTTCCAACAACTGCGGGTTTTCCTGCGACGACTTTCGCGGCTGACTTTCCGGTTGGGGCGGGAGCGCCCTTCTTTCCAGGTGCAACCGCTGGCGCGTTCTTCGCCGGCGACTTCGCGGGCGCTTTGCTCGGCGCTTTCGCGCTCGAGGTTTTCTCCTTCACCACAGCCTTTGAAGCAGGTGCCTTCGCCGACTTGGCGGCTGGCTTCACAACCGGCGCTTTCTTCGCAACCTTCGCCGCGGACTTTGCGGCGGGCTTGCTATTGGGTTTCTTGGCAGAAGGCTTGCTCGGTGCAGGCTTCGACGACTTTTTTGCGGCCAAAGATCGATCCTCGTCTGTGATGCGGCCTTCATCAGGCCCAAGTGGTCCCCTCAACGCAACTGTCTCATGTGCCTCGCGCTTTGAGCACCGCCTTTCAGCGTTGCGCAATCGCGATATCCAATGTGCGCCTCAGGGGGAAGGGGGCGCAGTCTATCGACTTCGTGGAAATGCGTCAAAACTACGCAAGTTGCAAGCGTAGGAGACCTATCCGATCGACGCAGCGGCTTCTTCCTCAAATGCGCCCATCCCGCGAAACTTCTCGAATCGCTGCGCAATGAGCACATCGGAGTTCACGCGAACGAGCTCTTGCAATCGATCCACGATCCAGGTCTGCACCGTTTCGGCAGCCTTCGCGTGGTCACGATGGGCACCACCAAGAGGTTCCGCGAGCACTTCGTCGACAAGGCCGTTCTCGAGATTGCGCTTGGCCGTGAGCGCGAGGCTCTGCGCCGCAATCGTGTTGGTTTGCTCGTTGGCTTCCTTGAACAAGATCGCCGCGCAGCCTTCTGGGCTAATGACGGAGTACCACGAGTGTTCAAGCATCGCCACTCGATCGGACACAGCAATGCCGAGCGCGCCGCCAGATCCACCTTCACCGATCACAACCGACACGATGGGCGAACGAAGACGACTCATCTCCATCAGATTGACCGCGATCGCCTGCGCTTGCCCCCGCTGCTCGCTCCCGATGCCGGGATATGCGCCTGGAGTATCAATCAGTGTCACGATGGGAAGGCGCAGCTTCTCGGCGAGACGCATTTTGAGGAGAGCCTTGCGATACCCCTCAGGTTGCGCGCAACCGAAATTTGCCGCGACCTTCTCCTGCACGGTCTTGCCCTTGTGGTGACCGACAATGAGCACCTTGAATGGACCGATCCGCGCAAATCCAACCTTGATGGCTGGATCATCACCAAACGCGCGGTCGCCGTGCAACTCGCAGAAGTCGCGACAGATGAGTGAAATGTAATCAGAGGTGTGAGGGCGCAATGGGTGGCGCGCGATACGCACCGACTGCCACGGCGTGAGGTTCCCGTAGATCTTGCGCAAGAACGAGTCGCGGGTCTCGCGAAGCTTCCTGAGTTCGTCGCCAAAGCTCGCTGCATTCGGATTCGCTTCGAGCGCCTCGATCTGCTCCTCGATCTCATTGACCGGGTTCTCGAAATCGAGTTGATACAACGGACTAAAACCAGCTCGCGCCATGCGTCAAGTGTAGCCGCCCACACTCCCCCTCGATACAGTGTGCGCATGACGATGGAACTTGCGATTGTTGGATTCGGCTCACTTGGTCGATCCATCGCGCACGGCGCAGTGCAAGCGAAGTTCCTCCTCCCAGCGCAAATTTGCGTCATTCCAGAGCCCGGCGCTGCGGGAGAAGAAAGCCGAACGCACGCTCGCGATTGCGGCATGCAGTTGGCGACGCACGATGGACTTCGTGACGCCAAAGTCATCATGCTTTCCGTCAAACCACAGTCCTTCCGAGAAGTCGCCGCGGCGATCGGCGAGATCCCGCATGACGGCCCACTCGTCGTCAGCATCATGGCAGGCATCAGCAGCGCGCAGATTCAAACTGCGCTCGGGGGAAAAGCTCGCGTGTGCCGCGTCATGCCAAACATGGCAGCATCCGTACGACGGGCGGTCACTGCGATAGCGCTTGATGCGCAGATCACCGACGCAGATTTCAAACGCGTGGAAGGTCTCTGTGGAAGCATCGGGGCGAGCGTGCGCGTTCCTGAATCACTCTTCGACGCCGTCACTGCGGCGAGCGGTTCAGGCCCAGCGTTTCTCTACCGCTTTCTTGAAAGCTGGGAACGAGCAGGCGAGCACATCGGGCTACCAAAAGATGTCGCGCAAACGCTCGCGCGCGAGACGCTCTTTGGAGCCGCGGAATTGTTGCGCGTGAGTGGCGCATCGCCGCGCACACTCCGTGCAAAGGTGACAAGCAAGGGCGGCACGACTGCTGCGGGCATGGCGCACCTCGACGCAGGACTTGATGTGATGGTGGAACAGACGCTTACTTCCGCGCGCGACCGTAGCACTGAACTCAGCCGAGACGGTTGAGCACTCAGAAGTCGCGTCGAGAAAATCGCCACGCGCCAAATCCGAGCAACGCCGCTTCAAACATGAGGCTTGTACCGACGATCCACCAAACGGGTCTCGCGGTCATATCTCGTTCGACCGCCGCTTGCACATCGCGGCGGCGCGCGTACTTCGATCCAAGAAATCCACGACCAGCCACGGCGCCATCGCCCATTTCGTCCTCATCGATCGTCGGCACATCTGCAACTTGTTTCAATGAACGATTGAGAAGTTGAATCGTTTCACTCGCCTTGGGAAGCGCGGTCTTGAGCGCGAAGAGTGAAAGGTGAATCGGGCGCCACACCGCGAGCGAATCCTTCGCTTCGCTCAGATCAACTTCAAGTGGCGCGCGGCCATCAACCGTTTGTGCCTGCTCGAGTCGCTTTTCAATCGCGGCAATCTCCACGCGCTGCACCGTTTCACCAAGCAAGGTGAACTGTTCGCCAAGGTGTGCAACCCACACGAAGACCCAGAAGAGCAGCGTCACGATGACCGACGCGATCACGGATCGCGTCAGGCTTCCCACAACCGCCATCACACAGTAGAGATAGCTGTAGAAGATGAGCATGATCGGCACCGCGACGAACAGTCCAATGCTCCACACGCCTCCGCGAATGCCGAGAACGAAAAATGACAGCGTTGTAAACACCAGCACTTGGGCGAGCGTAAAAAGCAATCCAGTCGCGAACTTCGTGAGGAAGAGACGGGGTCGAGAGATCGGCTTGGAAACAAGCGTGTCAACGCCACCGGTCACAAGTTCAGGAAATATGGTGGCGGTCGAGAGCAGCGCGAGAATTGTGGAAATCCAAGCCAGCCAGAAGCCCACACCAAACGACGCAAAGAGCGTGTGATAGAACTGTTCAGGCGGAAAGAGTGCCGAAGTCACGCCTTGAATGTCTAAGTGCCAAACGATGATCGTGACACCCTTCTCGTCAATGCCAAGGGCACCAATGACCGCAACGACAAGCGCATTGAGCACAAGCGCGATCCAGAAAAGTTTGCGCGCATTGAGCTCGCGATACGCATCGACAAGCAGCGCCCATGTTTGCATCCACACGATGTTCATCGCCCAGCCTCCGCGCCGATGGGCCGCGCGCGCCCGCTTGTTGGATCAGTCACTTCACGCATGAACACAGCCTCAAGGGACTCGCGGGTTTCCGCAAACGAGTGCAGCGTGCGGCCTTCGCTGCGGAGTCTGTCGAGAATCGGCTGCACGCTCTCGCTCGACGCTTTCGGAAAGTCCAGCGCATGGAATCCGCGATCCATCGCAGCGACTCCGCCGACTTCGGCTGCCCACGCTGGCGAGGCACCAGAAAACACCACGCGCATGCAATGACTGTCTCGAGTGAGTTCCTCAATGCTGCCCTGCTTCGCGACACGGCCCTGCACCATGATCGCGACACGATCGCATACAAGTTCGATTTCGCTCAAGAGATGGCTGTTCAGGAACACTGTTGTGCCGCGCGCACGAATCTGTAGCAAGACATCACGAATCTCTCGCCTTCCAACCGGATCGACGCCATCGGTTGGCTCATCAAGAATGACAAGTTCAGGATCGTTCACCATCGCCGATGCGATACCAATGCGCTGCTGCATGCCTTTGGAGTACGAGCCGATTCGCTTGTCGGCCCACACAAGCATGCCGACCGTGTCAAGAAGTTCGTTCGCGCGGCGCCTCCGTTGTCGCTTCTCCACGCCCGTCATCGCGCCGAAAAACTCCACACACTGGCGACCAGTCAAGTAGGCCGGAAATCGATGGTGCTCGGGGAGATACCCAATGCGACCGAGTGTCGGAATGTGCCCAACGGGATGACCGAGGACCGTCCCCTCCACGCGCGTGGGTCGAACGATCGTCGTCACGACTTTGACGAGCGTCGATTTTCCTGCGCCATTGGGACCGAGCAGTCCGAAGATCTCGCCTTTCGATACGCGCATCGCGATCGATCGCAGGGCGTGCACTCCACCCGCGTAGATCTTGTCGACGAGTGTGAGGTGCAGCGCGTGAGATGCGTCGGCTTCAACCATGAGGCGAAAGGGTACCTGTCGCGCCTGCGTGCGTTGCGCAGCTGGCACCTGATTCAGAGGGGCAAGTTGAAATACTCAGCCCTTCGTCGGCCGTGGCGCGATTGGTGGCGCGACCTTGGCAACTTCCGGAAGCGGATACTGCGAGACGAACTCTGGCTTCAGGAAGAAGTAGAAAAGTTTGCCGTTCGCGTATTGACCGCCTGCGAGCAACTCAGCAGCAGGACCCGAACCCATGTAGAGGTCGGCGCGACCCGCAGCGCGAATGGCGCCGCCCGTGTCTTGGTCGAGCATGAAGTTCACGAACTCGATGTTCTCGCGCGCGAAAGTCTGCGCAAGTGTGTCCACCATCGTAAGCCCACCTCGGGGGAAGATCGTCTTGTCTGTTGCGATCGACGCATCCTCGCTCACCCGCACGCCCAGTGAGCCCTTCGGCCACTGGCCTTCGGGATACTCAGTGAAAAACACATACGACTCATTCTTTGCGATGAGCGCGTCGACGGTCGAGGGGTCCTTCTCCCACGCACGACGAATGGAGGAGAGTGAGAGTTGTGATTTCCGCAGCAAACCCGCGTCAACCATCGCGCGTCCGAGTCCGAAGTACGGTCGATCCGTCTTTCCGGCGTAACCCACATACATCACGGAGTTGTCGGGCATCAAGAGTTTCGCACTGCCATTGACTTGCACGATGTACACATCGAGTGGGCTCTCGAGGTAGACGAGTTCGCTTCCCTTCAGCATGCCACTCGCTTCAATCTCTGAACGCGTGGGATAAGGCTCGACGCTTCCATCGGCGGCGCGGCGACCTTTGGGTTGACCAGTGAGCGGATCCGTCACGAGGTCTGCCGGTCGACGATAGAGCGCGTGTTGAAACTGATCGGTGGGCGTCGCGCTCGCATGAAAGATCGGAGAGAAGTACCCGGTGAAGAGCACTTCGCGTTCCTCATTCCATCCAACGCTCTGCCAGACATCAAACATCGAAAGGAAGCGCGACTTGAACTCCTCAGCGTCCTTACTCGTCGCGAGGAGATCTTTGAACGCGATCAAACTTGACGCTGCCTGCTCATGCGTGCAGACCTCTTCGCCGCTCCCTTGATTCTTGAAGGGATACCACTGCTTACTCGATGGCTTCTGAAACCAACCGATGCTCTGATCGAGTGACCGATCGAGGTAGAAACTCTTGCGCGCGTACGCCTTCGCGACTTCGGGTTGCGCATCGTTGGGCCCAAGCTTGATGAGCGCCGGACCATTCGTTTCCATATCTGCAGTGCGACCCGCGATAGCCTTCCCGTTCTGACATGCAGTCAGACCGAGCGTCAGTGCGGGAGCGAACGCGAAGAAAAGGACGGCCGAGGCGACTTTTGATTGCATGGCGGAAGTGCGGTGCGAGGGTGCAAAAACTGGATTTCTTGACGGGTTGAAGAGGGTCCCCGCTGATCGGCAATTTCAGCGGTTTCGCCACAATCTCCCGCGATCACAGGCGTTTGGTCGAAGCACACATGCACCGGCGGTGCCGAGGGCTATACTCGTCGCTCCCGCGTACAGGATTTAGGACACCCATGAACCTCGACTCGATCACCACTGCAAGCGCCGACCTCTCCACCTCGATCCTGGCATTCTCAATGCCAAGCGGCATGGAATGGCTCGTGGTGCTCGCCATCGGTCTACTGCTGTTCGGCAAGCGCCTGCCTGAAGTCGGTCGCTCGCTTGGTCAGGGCATCAACGAGTTCAAGAAGGGCCTGAAGGATGTCGACAACGGCGCGAAGGATGGCGCGGGCTCGAGCCAAGCGCGGACGCCTGAGCTGCCTTCAAGCAGCGCGCAGTCGAGCCAATCTTCGCAGCGCTCAGAGTCGACGACGCACTGAGTCGCGAGGCGTCCCCCCAAAAACTCGAACTCATGCACGGGCAGTCCGCGTGGAGTTCGTCTCGGTCCGCCTTCGGCTGATCCCTGAACCGTAAGTACTCCGTTTCGGCGCCGCAAGGAAGGCGGCCGCTGCGCTGTTTCTCTCAATCCTGCTTCGATCGATCGGGGAGCGCCCTGCCCTGCAACTCGCGCAGTTCTTCTCCTGCGGGCGAAAGTTCCGCTGGGATCAATGTGAGCTCGCCTGCAAGCTCGGCGGTACTTCGAGCACTCGGTAGGAGGCGCGAATTGAAACTCCCCACGGCCTTGTTGTAACCCTTCGAAGCCGCGTTGATGCCTGCGCCGACGCTCTCGAGATGCTCAGCGAATGTCTGAATGCGCTCAAGCAGTTCCTTCGCGTTCTCACCAATCTTGCGCGCATTCTCATTGAGTTTCGACTGCTGCCACTGCATCGCGCATGTGCGCAACAAGCACAGCAGCGTTGACGCGGTCGTGATGATGATTCGCTTATCTAATGCCTCGCGATAGATGGTCGCATCCTCTTCAAGTGCGGCGATGAGTCCGCTCTCGAGTGGCACAAAGAGCACAGTGATCTCCACGCCTTCGCCCATCGCCTTCGCGTACTCGCGGGACGCAAGCATCCGGACATGGTTCCTCAATGCTTGCGCATGGTCGCTTCGACGCGCCGCGCGCTCTGCATCCGAGTGCGCAGGCTCAAGCGAGTCGAGGTAGGCATTCATCGGAACCTTGGCATCGATAGGGACGAATCGTCCGCCTGGAAGACGCACGGTCATGTCGGGTCGAAGCCGATTTCCTTCCTCGTCGTCGACGCTCGTTTGCTCCGTGAAGTCGACATTTTCAACGAGTCCAGCCATCTCCGCGATGTTGTGGAGCGAAACCTCGCCCCACTGGCCTCGTTGGCGATTGTCGCGAAGCGCACTCGAAAGCGTTTGCGCGGCTGTCGACGCACGCTGCTGGAGTTCTGCGATCTGGCGCAATTGCTCAGCGAGCGTCCGCGTGTCACCCTCGCGCTTTTCGCCAAGCGACTTCATCAGTTCTTCCTGCTTGACCAACTGTTCACGCAATGGATCCAGAGTCGCGGTGATGGACTTCTGCCGTGATTCAAGCTCTTGCGCAGAGAGCTTGCTCTGTCCTTCGAACTGCTCCTTCGCCTGCTTGACGAGTGATTCCCCCGTCGCCTTCAGTAACTCCGCGCCGGTTGCGGCAAAGGTATCGCGCAGCGTCTCGCGCGACTGTTCAACAACCTTGCGCATCTCCTCAATCGATCGTTCCCGCTCGGCGAGTTGCTTCTCCATCGCCGACTCGCGCTCTGTGATGCGTGCTTGCATCTCCCGAAGTTCGGCCTGCGCTTGAGAGTGACGCGCGGCGATCTCCTCAGCGCGAGTTCGCTCACTGTCCACGCGAGTCTGAAGCGCGATAGATGATGCACGCGATTCTTCGAGCAACGCCTTCGCTGCGGACGCATCGCGCGCAGTGGTAGCGCCCTCGACGCGAAGCGTGTCGCGTTCGGTTCGAAGCGAAACCACCTCAGCCGCACGCGCGGCGCTCGCAGCGTCGTCGATGGCAGTGAGCGAGCGAGCCTTGTTCATCGCGAACCAGTACCCGACGGCGGCAAAAACGCCGCCACCGAGCGCGATTCCCACAAGCAATGAGATTCCATCCATGGCCCGCATCGTATCCATCAGCAGCCGCGATGGCGTGCTACACTCTCCGCCGTTCGGGCGATTAGCTCAGCTGGTTAGAGCACACGCATCACACGCGTGGGGTCGTAGGTTCGAATCCTATATCGCCCATTACAGGCAGTTGCGCGAGGTTGCACTGGTTCGCAAGGAGCAGCGCAACCTCGTCGCGTTTCTGGGTTTATCGATGATGAGTGCGAAGTGGTGCGAGTTGGTGCGGCTGCCTGCTGCGCCGCATTTTCACCAGCCCATACTTGAACGCATGGTTCGACCGCGAAGGCGTGCGGCCGCTGCTGCAGGTCTATCAACGCGCTCCAGGGGGCATGCTCGCGCCGTACAAAGATGTGATTCTCGCGATGGAGAGTCGCTTCAAGCCAACCATTGAAGGCACCGATGGAATCGCACTCTACATGATGATGCTGACCGCGCTCGGTGACGCGGTCCCCGCCGAACAACGCGAGGCCGTGCGCGTGCATCTCGTGGATTTCGCAACGCAAGCACTCGCCGCAGCGCGAACAGCAAACGATGGACGGGCCATCGGCCGCCTCGAGCGCGCTCTGGGAATTCTTGACAGCAGTGCCAGCAAGGGCGAGTTCCTCAATCACGAAGCCCCCGACATCGAGTTTCTCTGGGCAGCGGATCAAAATGGGCTATTGGAGTTCAAGACGCTCGACGATCTCAAAGGCAAGATCGTGGTGCTCGACTTCTGGGCCACTTGGTGTGGACCTTGCATCGCGAGCTTCCCAAAGCTGAAGGAACTCTGCGCGCACTATGCACCGACCGACGTCGTGGTAATCGGCGTCACGAGCTGTCACGACCACCACTATCCGAAGGCCAAACCAGCGGTTGACACCAAAGGTAATCCCGCGCTCGAGCATACGCTGATGGCTGAGTACATCAAGGATGTCGGCATCACATGGCCGATCGCCTTCAGTAAGGCTGATGTCATCAATCCGTCGTACGAAGTGATGGGCATTCCACACATCGCGATCATTGATGCGAAAGGCGTGCTGCGTCACAACGGCCTTCACCCAAGCATGCCATTTGCGCAGAAGACAAAGCTCATCGACGCGCTTCTCGTCGAGCAAGGGAAGACGCCGCCACCCGCGCCTCTAGCGCCGGCGCAGGCCGAACCAGCACCGAAGCGTGAGACCGTCACGGCTCCAAGCGCCCCTGTCAGCAAATGATCCAATTGCGCACGCGAACCTCTTCGCGCGCCTGTCCAGTTGCGTGATGAATCAATCGCGCGACGATCACTGTTGTCGTTGATCACTCACGACGCGGCTGCTGATTTGCGAAACATGGGCGCGTTGAACGCTCGCGCGCCTTCACGGGCACTGCCCCCACTCTCCGAGGAGCTGACCTAAGTCCGCGCCATCCACAGCGCCGTCTCCATTCACATCGCCATCACAACTTCCGCCTCCGCCTGCACCAGCCGCGCGCGGAAGCAGCGCAACGCGAAATCCACCGAACGCTCGCGTATTCCCCAACACTTGGGAATACGGATCGCTGGCGCCTGTTGCGGACATCCAAAGTTGCCACGCGCCAGCTGCGGAAATGCCGCCGTGCATCTGGCGCCAGATCGGCATGCCTTGCGGGTTTGGAGCTCCAGCAATCGGCGGCACTACCGTGTCTGTCCATTCGACGACATTGCCTCCCTGATCGAAGGTGCCCCATGGACTCGGAGAATGACATTCGCCGACGCCCACGAGATTGCCAACGAAGACAGCATCGGGGCAAGTCGATGTCTCACCATTAGCACACGACGCAGGACACCAGTTTGCAATGTCGTTGTAGCACGCGAGCGGTTGGGTAGAAGCGTTCGTCA
Source organism: Planctomycetia bacterium (assembly GCA_005790605.1). GTDB lineage: Bacteria > Planctomycetota > Phycisphaerae > Phycisphaerales > SM1A02 > F1-140-MAGs142. Next base: position 42,861 of record SXUI01000014.1, read on the forward strand.
CATGGCCACATGGGTCGCAAGTTGCTGCGGTCGGCGTTTCGTCGGTTCGCTCTGGATATCGCCAATAGTGTCGGCCCGCTGGCGTCAACACGGGCGTGTAGTACGCCGCCTTGATCCACTCATCCTGACTCGGCAAAACAAATCCCTCGACCACACCACGCGTCGCGTAGGAGCCGAATGTGTTTTGGTTCCGAAGGTCATATGCGCCAGTTTCCGTTTGCGGCGAGAACTCACAGTGATAGTGAACCGCGCCATCCGCGCCAACTTCACGCGAGTGTTTCCCATTGTGCAGCGCATTGATAAAGCGTGCGGCGCGAAAGAAATCAATGAAGCCGATCGGCTTGTTCTCCCACACTGGAAATGCAACGCGGAAGTGATCGCCCACGGGTGCATCCGAGACGCGACGGACGGAGCCGTACTTTGGATTCGTCGAAGGATCCATCAGCGGATCCCACAATTGCCGCGCGTTCGATCCTTCAGGATCGACAGCATTGAGGAACTGCACATACTGCGCCACGGTCACTTCAAAGCGACCGATCTCATACTCGTATGCGACGGCCCCAACAAACTCGTCAGCGGCCTTGGGCGTGGGAAATGTCGGATTGAAGTTGTCGATCGGCAGCGCTGCGTTTCCAGGATCACCGACACGCACAAGCGTGAACTCGGTCGACGGCGTAAAGCAAAGCGCAAGCAGCACAACGATAGGATTCACGAAAACGCTCCTGTATCCATGCTTCCACGGGATGCGACCGACCAACGACGGGCGGGGTATCAAAGAGCGATTGCGTGACTCCCGGTTTCGGGGACAGCTTCCTCCTGGGATTAAACAGGCTGACAAGTCCTCGTAACGGGACATCCACCCTGCATCCTCGGTCTCCCTGCGCGCAGTGAACCGCGAATGGTCTCCCGGATGCGCGGTCGCGCGTCACGCATGACGATTTTCGAATGTCAAGCGCGCGAACGAGCAAAGTGGTCCGCGTTTTCATTCCACCGAATGTGATTTGTGGAAGGCTTAAACGCTCGATGCATGGACACCCTTGGAAAGCCAACAAGGATGTGTTGGTAAAACTCGCGCCAAATGAGCTCGCTTATCCACTGCGCGGCGCCGCCATTGCCCGCGTTGTGTTCCTCATACCTTCCGCCGTTCGCGCGGCATGCGGTAACGAAACACTGCCGCGGCGACAAGACTCCAGCGGCGAGGTACGGCGACAAGGAGCTCGTGCCATCTATCGCGGGTGCATCGCGATCGCGGCTATAAGTGACGATACTGCTCTCAACAAACACTCTGAGTCGGTCAATGGCCGCACGCTCTCCCGCCGGCCATTGATCAGCATCCGCGGGTACGTCCCAACCCTCAATTCGCGCGGGAATCGACGTCGCCTGCACCTCAATCGGGCTCTGGCACTTTGGCTCAGGAAGCAGCTCGACGCTTTGTTCCTTGAGCCGCTGTAGCGCGCGGCGTTTGAATGGCGTAAACACCGAATAAAACCGCCCTTCGTCAGTCCGGATGGAACCGGGCGCAAAGATGACGCGATCATGGAATCCGCTCACGCGGAGTCCCTCGGATTCTAGTCTTCGCGCAACCACTTCATCTCTCCGCCGTTCGTTCACTTCGTACTCATGGTTGTAGACAAGCGAGTCACAGTGTGCTGCGCGTGCTACAGCCAGCAGACAATCGCCAATCTGCTTCGTGCCCTCTGCGCGCACGACGAGCAGCGGAATATGCAGACGCGCCAACGCCGTGGAGAGTTCGCGGAGATTTCGTAGCCAGAAATCAATCTTGATGCTCGCATCATCATGTTTGCGCCACATCTCGGAGCAGATCACGTACGCACCGACAACTCCGCGAGTCGCGGTCATACTCGCACCATGCAACGCAGCGTTGTCGTGCGTGCGGAGATCTCGACGGAACCAAACGAGTGGGCGGCTCATGCGTTCGTTTAATCTACCGCCCCGCGTGCCAACTCCGCCGCCAAGTCGCAGCCTGTCGACGCGAACTTCGCCGCCACGCACCAGTTGCCTGTAACGCACAAGCGCAAAAGTTCTGCGCATGGCACCTGCCTGCTGAAAGTTTATGCACTGCGCAC